>NZ_LMTZ01000030.1 GCF_001456025.1 Mastigocoleus testarum BC008 | reverse complement strand
TTCGCTTTTGCTTCTTTTATTTCTTCATTCTTTATTCTACAGTTATATGCAACTTCACATAGAGTTGGTATTACATAAATAGGATTTCTAAAACTGGTATCAACTTTTTGCGTGAGTTCTCCTTTTTCAACTTTAACCAAGTTGTTCCTGGTGTTAGCGATGGTGATATATAGATCAATTCCATAATCGATCGCTCCCATTGCTAAGGAGGTACACATGGTTTTGGTTCCCCCTGTGTAGTCTGCGAGAATTTCAGCGTCGGGGTTTTCTTGTTTTAATTTGCGAATGCATTCTGTAACGCGGATATAGCATTCCGATAATAGATCTGGGTTGGAGATGGAGATTAGATCGCGTTCGGGTTGGAATTTATCTCCTAAACCAACTTGGGTGGGAATATTTGGTAATTTTTCAATAATTTCATGTCCCCGTCGCACTTCGCAGGGATATCCTTCACCAATTACTTGGGATTTACTACCTCTTTCTCCATCGGAAGCGATAAATATAACTCTGTCTGGTTGTAAGCTGCGGATTGAGGTGACGATGGGTTGGAATGAACCACCAACTGTGACTAACAGGATTTTGGACATAGGGGGAAATACAAGAGCGAACAGTTATTTATGTTATACCCCTAGTAATTATAGATATCCATCTTTCTTGCGATCGCGCTGTGGGTAAAGCTATTGGTTTGATAAGGGATGGTCGTATTAGCAAGGGATGGAAGATTAGCAACGGATGAGATTACTCGAAACGATAAAAGTATTTTAATAACTTGCAATAACCTCATATAGACCAAAATTCCACCTTGAAATAAATGATGCTGTTGGCGAATAGAAAGGGGGTTTAACCCATCAGTCCTAAACTGTATTAATTTCCTGGGTTTGAGTACCTTGAAATGAATTTAGAATTTTAGCCCACAATTTATTGCGGGGTATAAAAGCAACGCAAAATTAAGGCTTTGAGGACAAGGGGTTTAACCTTGTGCTAATTGACCAACAGCATCATTTATTCCAAGGCGGATCGTTGGGTTATTAGTTGAGTTGGAGGTGTAATTTATCAGTTGTTTCGCTATGGAATTTCTCTTGAGGTTTTCATCCCCGTTGAGGGGAAGTGGTTTGGAAAGAGTTCACTCTTGGAAGCTTTGCTGTGAGCGGGTTTGAGATACCCTAATCGACACCAGTCTGAGAAATGAGAAAAATTTCCCAAAAATTAGTCGATTTTGCAGCCTGGAAACCTTGCTCCATAAGGCAGATGTCGCAGTAGCGACACGCTTCGCTAACGACACCAGTCAACGAGATTATAGGGTTTTCAAGGTTTTGGGGAGTGCTGTCGACGACGCTCAACACGCTGCCATTAAAGTACACTACACATGACAAATTATCAAGAATAAAATATAAAAATAAACATTTAGTAACGGATGGAAGATTAGCAACGGATGGGATTATTCAAACGAGTAAAAGTATTGATAACGGATGGAACAGATAGATAATCCGTTTTTGCAATATTCACCACACGAGTAAACCCATCCGTTGCTAGTTACCCACTAGTTCTCTTAACCTAATGTTCCTGTTTGAAATATCTTTTTGGCTTCTCTTTGATAATTTTTAGCTTGATTAATAGCATCGGAATCCCTTGTTACTTTTTTCCCTTCTTCTAAAAGTGCATGGGCAATACTATTTCTAACTGGATTTACTTTAAAATATAATTGAGCGAGTTTACTACTTTTATTTTCCAATTGCGTTAGAAATTGTTTCATTTCGCTTCGTTCGTTTTTATCCCTGATATCTCTATCATTGATTTCGCAAACATAGGTAACGATCGCTTCTGCTAGGGTGATATATCCTGTAGCATAACGTTTGTTTTCAAAATACCATCCGGCTAAGTTAAGTTGATATTCTGATTCCGGGACAGATGAAGAACGGGTAAATTGATTGACAAATTTTTCGAGAGTATTTTTCAGATATTTGAAGGGTCCAGTAATAATTGAATTTTGTAAGGAATTTTTTAAAGTAGAACTTTTTTGTTGAATCGCACTAACATAATTTATATTGATTGCATTAGAGAGTTGTTCGATTTGAGTTGCTAATTGTTGTTCGTTCTGAGATTTGAGCAATTGAGCAATTAAACTTCCATCTCCATAACTCTGTAAACTATATGCACCTTTAATCCAGGAAGTCATATCAAATAAAGGTTTTAAGTCTACTACAGGTGTGTATTTCAACTCAGATGTCACATCTAACATTCCGTAGTAGACTCCTGCAATTTTGATGTTTTTCTCTGATGCTAAGTCTCTGAGAAATGTAACGGTTAGAAATAGAAACAATGATAGCGAGCGAAATGAATGGGTGATATCGAGATAAATTTCATCACCTGGTTTGAGGAAACTGACAATTTCCAAAATCTTGTCAAAGTTTAACCATAATTCTTGTTCGTCAAGTCCATATTTGATGGAAATGCATTTCGAATGTTCTCCTAATAATGTTTCGAGAGGTGATAGGTCGAGAGAGGTTAGTTCGCTTTCATGGGTTACGGTATCAATCGTTGAGGCTAGTTTGTACCAGTAATCATCATCTTGTGGAACAGAATTTTTTTTACAAAAGAAGCTATATACTTCCTCCCACATGGATTTGACTGTACCTATGAATATAATGCCATCCAAATCAAAGTGCTCGTAAAGTACAGAAGCCATAAATGTACTTTTAGGATATGATTTATTTTCTATTTGATAGCAAGTTGTTCTGTATTCTCTGTCAGGTTTGTCCTGATTCTTAAATCTTCCTCCTACTCCCAAAGACGAAATTAGAATTTTAGCCATAGTAAATAGGTTCCTTAAGTCGCAATTTAATTAACAAAAAATTACTCATACTATTGTTGATTCGTAGGGGCGCACCGACGTGCGCCCTGTGATGGTATATTGTTTTGGTTAGAATATTTTTGATTAGAATTTGGTTGGAATTTGGTTTAAATATTTTTGGGTTGGACAAATGTTTCTTTGAAAATGCATTGTCATTGATTTGCGATCGCTGCAGATTTCATCCTTGTCTGTCCCATTCCCAAACGAGTTTTCATCCCGGTACCAGCAAATTCACTATAGTGAACTAATAAGTTTGCGACATTTGCAAGTAATTCATCAGCACTGTTGAAGACTTGTAAAGAAACATCTCCGATAAACCCACTGACGTAACCTTTATGTAATTGCAAACTTCTGGTTTGAATTTTGTGATGTTTAAGGATTACAGCTTGGTTTAAATAGGCGATTAATTCATTACTTCCTAGATAGACGGGTGCAAAATCATTCCAACGATCTAACCAACTGCGAAACATGGAACTTGGTATGGGAAGGGGTAAACTTGCTTTTCCCTGTGCGAATCCTGTGGGTGTAATAAATTTGAGGTCAAATCGTCGGACCGGTTCTGGTTCGTTTGCGACTAAGGTTGTATATAGTTCTTCGTAGCTAGTGATGTTATCTTCGCGGTTAATGACGTTGAATTTTGCCCCGAGAAATTCTAGAGTTGGTGATAATTCCAGAGATGAAATAGCTTTGGCTTGACTTTCGCTCTCCCTGTTGATAGAAAGCTTTTGCTAGTGCTTCCGAATCGGGAAGATATATTTTTCTGGATGTTTGTACGTATTCAAAGGGGTTAAGTCGGGAAACTGATGAACCAATAGACCTGTCCATAAATTAAATTTGCAGAAAGATAGAATGTAAAATTTTATATTTTATAGAAAAAAGCCTATGGAATATAACTTTGAAATCTTTTACAACATAAGAAATAATATCCATGCTTAAAATTTGAAAATCCTATCTTTTTTCTCTAAACTATCATCANGTAATATGGGTGCAGTTAAACGGATGCTTTTGGATTCGTATACCTTGGGTTTGGGGATTGGGTTTGCGTTAGTCAACGCTACTTGCGTTATCGCTGAATTGAGAGAATTAGTCATATTAGTGAAACCATAAGAATATTGATATTGAAGGTATTACATTATTCCAAAATCTTTGTAGAGACGTAGCATGCTACGTCTCTACACCCGAATTCATATGTCATTGAGCAATATCTTTAATTTTTATTGGTAATGTCAAACTAATCCCACTACGATAAACGGGGTGAAATTTATATTTTCCACCATCTATTAATTGTGATGGGGTGACATCTACAAGTTTTCCTT
Organism: Mastigocoleus testarum BC008; assembly: GCF_001456025.1. GTDB lineage: Bacteria > Cyanobacteriota > Cyanobacteriia > Cyanobacteriales > Nostocaceae > Mastigocoleus > Mastigocoleus testarum. The sequence goes on along the minus strand of NZ_LMTZ01000030.1, from coordinate 26,024 downwards.
GCGGTTGCTCTGAGAAAACCGAACCTTCTGTAAACATGCGCACCATTTTACGTCGCAGATTAACATCACCGATCCAACCACCACGTTCTTGGATCTCATAAGCTGCATTTTCGATAAAATTTTCGGTGATGGGAGAATCCCAGAATAAACTAATGAGGGTGTTGTGAGTTCCTGGAGATTTTATTACCTTGTCCCAGGGTTCAGGAAGTCGATCTAACCATTCGATTGTAAATCTTCCCGCACCACTGGAACGTTCTCCACCTAATCCTTCTTCTCCTAGTAGTTCTAAAGCTGCTTTGAGTTCTTTTTCTAATTTTTCATCTTTTTGGGGGAAGTTAAGGAGAAAATATAAACCAGAAATTTCATTTTCCCATTGGAATTGCACTAAACCTGTATGGAAAAAATTGGTTGCTGCGGTTATCCGATCTACTGCAATTTTCGGATGTTTATTAATCTCATAGGTTTTACCATAATCAAACATTCCGGATTTATTTAAATTACCATCAGTCTGCTTGTTTTTGGTTTTCTCTGTTAATTCATCCTTATCTTTACTTGTAAATCCTTCACCTTGGTACCATCTTCGCCAAATTTCCAAGGGTAGATATTTTTGTTTTTTGTAGGTTTTAAAAAAATCTAAGTCGTTTTCTGGATAATTGATGGGAAATTCCATCGGACGGGGAAGATAATAAGTTGTTTTTGGTTCTGTTGTTTTTCCTTCTGTTTGACGATAGATAAAGGTTGAACTGATTTTTACTGCTGGAGATTCTTGATTTGAATTTTTTGCATATTTTGAATATTTGGGAAACCTTTCTAGTAATTCTTCAACTTTAGCTTTACCAAATAAACGTGCATAGTTACTAACCCAAGCACTAAATAAAGTATCCGATTGTACTCTTTCAGCAGTTTCTTCCATACCGATTCCCAACCGACCAAAGTGAACTGGGTTACGTCCAAAGTTGAGCTTAACTAGTTTCCAACTACTCATGATTTACTCCTCATTTGTAGATGGTAAACGTTTATTGATTTCGCTGCTTAGGTTACCGAAGTTATCTAGCAAAGCTGTTGTATCACCAGCGGTTTGAATTGGTTTGTTGAAATCCGAACCGCTTTGTGTAATATCTTGATATTGTTTTAGATTGCGATAGAACAAACCAAAGTTCTGAAATCTGATTTTTCCGTAACCTCGGGAACCATGTCCCCCCAACGCGTCATCTTCTAAAATTGCTAGTGCGATCGCAATATTTTTCAGATCTTCAACTGCTTGGTTTTTATCTTCGACGGTGTAAACCAATTCAAAGTTAAATACAGAACCTGCTGGAACCCGTTCTAATTGTCTAGGGTTTGCTGCTGCTGTTACTCTATCGATACCGTTTTCAAACTTCCACTCGGTCATATAAAGACCTGTGTCAATTTCTTTGAGTTTTTTTGCAGATTCTTCGACTAAGTGACAATCTCGCACTATTAAACGCGCTGTTGCATTGCGTCCCCGATCTACTAAGATATATTCTTGATTTTCGATAGTTTTTCTGGGAATTTTATTTTTTTCTTCTTCTTGTGCATCATCTTTTACCAATCCTTGTGCGATCGCGACATCTGTTTTCATCCAAAATTTAGAACCACCGGTAGAACCAAATAAACGACTGACCTGACAGGTTCGCGCACCTTCGTAGGGAATTAATAACCCATCTATATTTGTATATCCGTCTTCTAAATCGTCACTTTCATAACGGTAAGTTCCACTTCCACCGGTTCGATTGAGAGGTTTATTTAATAATCTTTCTAAAGTCGAACGTAATTTACCTTTAATAGAAGAACCTGGTAAATAAGGATATTTAGTAATTGGGTCGCGAATTACCGGTTTATCAATTCCACCGATATCTAAAGTTTCTCCACCACCACCAATATGTAAACCTGTTTCAACATTAATATTGCTGGTAATGCGAATTTTACCAAGTAATGGTTTTTGTGTTAATGATGCTGGCAAAATTTATTTTCCTCCTTCTGCTTTGTGATAAGCAATGATTGATTCAATTAATTGCACTAATCGTTCAAAATCTTCTTTGTCACGAACCACATCGATCGCAACTGACATGACATCATTTAAAGGTTTTGCAGCTCTTTGTCTTGCAGCAGCGTATGCTAGTTTTGGTTTTAATAAAACTACTTCTGTTTCAATTTTGGAAAAATCTCCAGTTTCAGCTAGCTCTGCTTTCAAACGATTAATTGCGTCCAAAAATTTACGAATCTGGTTGGTTTCTAATCTTTGTAGTTTCAGGTAAGGACCAAATTTTTCCGCGTGTTCTACTAATTCACGAATCGGATAAGTTTTTAAACCCTCTTTCAAACTTTCAATTTTACTTTTAATTAACTTGACGATATTTTCATCCTGCTGGCTATTATGTTGAGAATCAGATTTTCTCTGACTTGTATTAACTGATTGATTTATTTTTTTTGCTGATTCTCGCGATACAGATGGTGGATTTGGTTTAATTGGTTTCGACATAGTTAAGAACGGTTAAGTAATTCAATCCAAGTTGCGATCGCGCGAAAGTAAGGTGCATTATAGGGACTTTTCAAAGATGTCCGAAAGTCTTCGTTACTCAAAACATTATTAGGTAACCTCGCAAGGGTATAAGCTACTTTAGGTAGGTGTAGAAAATAACGAGTTCCCATAATTTCTTCATTTATTTGTTTTTCATTTATTTTTTCTGCTTTTTTCTTACTTTCTATTTTGCGATTTTCAATTTTCTTTAAAGCTTCCTCTTGAACTTGAGCAGTAATTAGTAGATTTCTCACAAAGTTACGGGAATAGTTAAGTCCTATTTCCTGCTGCTCTAATATCTCTACAAATGGTAAAATACCTAGCAAACTTGGTTTAGTTTTTGAATTCAGATAATCTTTAGTATCAGTTTCAATCGTAGTAATATCTACTATCCCCAGCCATTCGCTCCACTTGAAAGTTTGACCAAACAAACCTAAACTATCTTTACCATTACCTTTTGCTGCTTCTTCTGCATGACCTGAGGTTTTTGCAGCTTGATAAAGGGGAAACTTCGCATCAGCAATACTGATTCCCCCCGACAAAGTGATATCTGGATTATTTCCGGTGTAAGCGCGGAAGCATTGGTAAACGTCAAAACCAAATTCCACAACTTCATTCCAAGCACCACTGACAAATAAGTCATCTCCTCCAGCGTAGATAAACAGTAGATTTAAACGGTTATCTTGCGGGGTCAATTGTTTAAAGTTTTTTGGGGGTATATTTGTATTTCTGAATTCCGCTAAGCTGTTGAGATACACTTTGAAAAAGTAACTCATCTGACGTGAAAGTCCAGCTATTCTAGCTAAAGTTTTCTTTTGACCCAAACCCTCAGCAAAGATTAGTCCCAAATTATCGACATCCATGCGCAGGTATCCAACTCGATCAATACCTTTAGCTTTTTCTGTCATTTCGTTAGCACGCATGATAGAACCTTTCTCCTCATCACTTTCTTGGGAATAGTTTCCCAACAACAAAGGAGTAGGTTTTCGTAGAGGAGTAAATTTATAATGCTCTATATTCCAATCATTTACTAGTAAAGCTGTGTCATTATCTGGAACTATTTGTCTCCACCTGCGAAATAGATGGTAATAGACATTTTTTGCACAGCGTTTGTCAGTCGCGGGAAGTTCAAAAGCAAGCGTGTCGAACTTATCTTTTAGATTTTTACTTTGGGAGCGCACTATTGCTTCAAGCTTTAATAATTGTCCTCCCAACTGAAACATTTCGCGACAAATACCGCAAGCAAGCACCGAATCGGGTTCGTTTTTGTTGAGGGGTTTTAAGTTTTCCACATCATCTCGATGACAAACCTTACAAGGTTCGTGACTATCGCTTACTTGAATAAAATCAGTAATATTTTCTGCAAACTTGCGAGATTTTTGTTCTGCTAATTGTTTGGTAATATCTGACCAATGCTGAGCAAATTTTTCAGTTTTAATATCACTTTGGGGAAATTCTAAGCGATCGAGTGCGAGAAAAACTTTACCTTGGAATCGACTTAAAAGCCATTTATTAAATTGCTGACGTATTTCTTCTATATCATTTTTAACTGAATCAATAGCAGGAGCTAATATATATATGTTTCCCCCACCTGCATAAATTACATTGGTTCGGGGTAGTTTTAACTTTTCTAAAATCTGCTGGACAACTTGTTCTGTAACTAGTTCTAAATAAAAGCTACGAGCGCGCAAAGACTTTAAAGCACCGTCAGAAGATATAGTATAGATAAAATTTTGAATACCTGATAAATCACCTGCAATTAAACATAGTTCTTTAGGATCGGGATTATTCACTAAAGCAGCAGCAACAGCAGCTTTACTTTTAGCAATATCTACCAACGCGACATCATCCGAGTCACCAAAGCTGATGAAAGAACCATATTTTTCTAAAATCAAAGTCAACAAAGACAGATTATTTAAATCTTTGTCATCTAACCCATCTAAAGTTTGTTTAATTTCATTCTGTAACTTCCTCAAGTCATCAGACGAAGGTTTTGTTTCGGTCGGATAAGGAATTCGAGGATTTACATCTGCAATAAAATCTGGTTTCCAATAAAATTGTTTTTTACCTTCATTTTTCGACAGCGTCACTGAGTCAAATAGCGATCGCAACACTTCTGGTTTTTTACCAGTATTCCAAGGTTCTTTTAGATCTGATGTTTTTTTTGGTTTTTTCTCTTTTAATTTCGAGTTCGTCCATTCCGCTAAAACCCAAATAGCTTGTTGGATGACTTCCAAAGCTTTTTGTTCAGCATTTGGTTCAGCATTTGTACTTGATTGATTCATACACTTTAAACAGCGATTTAAATCTATATATGATTATGCAATGCTGATGGAAAAGGCTATTTCCTATTTAATTAAAGATTATTTTATTCGTATTTTTTTGAAAAAATAGCTTATCAAATTGATATTACTTACCTATTATACGCACACATTTTTATATTTTAGGAGAGAAGAAAATTGATATCTTAGCTTTTTTTTGTATAAAAATATGATTTTTTGATTATTTACCCTTTGCGTTAGCATAGCGTCATAACGTGTCCGCAGGACATATACATCGCTATCGCTTTTCCAAAAGGAAACGCAATACCTACGGTACGCTTCCGCTAAGCGCTAACGTAATGACGCAATTATGCTAATTTTGCGTAAGTCCTAAATGTTTTACTTATTTAGTTTCATCCTCGGACTAAAGCTCTGGGGTTTTCTCCATAACTTTTATAAACTCAATTTACTAAAGTAAATCTACCAAGGTAAACGACTACCATCCCAAGAGAAAAACTCCCCACTATCTTCCTTACCCAAATTATTAATCACCGCAAATAATTGATTTACCGTCCGCTCCACTGAAAAAAGCTTTTCTGGTGGAACATTTCTTTGAAACGGTTCGGAAAGACGCGTATCAGTCGTCCCTGGATGTAAAGTAACAACTATAGTATTAGGGCTTTTACGTCCATATTCGATCGCAACGGTACGCATAAACATATTAAGCGCAGCTTTAGAAGCCCGGTAACCATACCAACCACCCAATCTATTGTCGCCAATACTACCAATTTTAGCCGAGATACAAGCAAATATACTTTGGGAATCGTGGCGAAATAAAGGTAAAAGATGTTTTGCAAGTAAAGCCGAACTAATACTATTTACTTGAAAGTAACGCAACAAGTTTTCTGAGTTAAGTTGTCTGAGACTTTTTTCTGGTTGTAACTTTCCGTCATGGAGTAAACCGACACAGTTAACAACTAAATGTAATTTATCAGTTGACTCGCTAATAAATTTGATACCTTCAGTAATCTGTTGTTCGTCCGTAACATCCATCGACAGACAAATTAACCGTTGGGGATATTTTTCTGCAAAAGCAATTAGTTCGGAAGCAGAATTGCGGTCGCGATAGGTAGCGTAAATTTTTCCATACTCTTGATTTTCAAGTAATTTACTCACAAAACCAAAGCCAATACCTCTATTTGCACCAACAATTAAGGTATTGGCATTATTGATATTATTGATTACGGACATTATGGGGGATTAGAAATTTGCTATTCAGGTAAATGTGAGTAACAGCGGTAATTATAAGTCTGAAGAATTATAAATTTTGAGAATTACAAATTTGGAAAATTAAAAATGTGGGATATTATCCATTAATTTATCCAAACCGCCGATAGTTGCAATGATACCGCAAAATATGGCCAATAACGAGCTACCAATTATTCCTTGAACCAAAGAAATTGGAACATGAAAATAAGCCGAATAAGACCAAGCGATCGCAGCTAAGAAAAGTCCCACAGCTAAACCAGATAAAAAGCGTTTCATAGAATTTATCTTCCTTGTGTTTTAAGTTTGAAGACCCTAATTGGAACTTGTTGTTTCCTTGCAAATATATAATTCAGTTATAGTTGCTAAATTAACCTTCAAACTCAAACAACTACTTTACGCATTCTTCACCCCAAATTCCTCCCAATGCTGACGCAAAGACTTACGTCGAGCACGCGCATACGGCGAACACTACGTTAACGCTTCCGCTAACGGGGGAGGTTAGGAGAGGGTTCCTCCCTCGGGGGAGGTTAGGAGGGGGTTTATATCTCGGGGGAGGTTAGGAGGGGGTTTATATCTTGGCGTTATGAAAGAGATTGGAATTGAAAACTATTCCCAATCCCCATATGCCGCTTGCGGCGGCACGCAGTGCTTATGGCTAACGCCACGCTTCCGCTAACGCAAATCCCTAATCCCTAATCCTGTACATTAACCAACAAAGCAACAGGAAACTTTTGCAAAATATCCCGGATCCACAAAGTATCTTCACCCTCGACCGTCTGTCCAGTAATAATATCTCGCCAGACGGGAGTAGAATCTGCAGGTGGTATAATGCGAGTTTCTTGCCAAACCTGTTCCCCGAACGGATATTCACCTTCTCCAATTAAGGATGATAGTAATCGAGGTGCGATCGCAATTATTTTTTGTTCTGGTAATTCCCTTGCAAAACCGACAATATGGGTTTTCAAACTTCCTGCGACGGTGAGTTTTTCGTATCCTCCCCTTTGGAATACATCCAAATATTCTTTTCTCGCTTGCAGGAGTTTGTAAATTAGAAACAGTTTGATTTTCCCATTTTCAGGGTTTTGTAACAATTCGGCAATTAAACCGTCCGAGTCAGACTCGCTTCTGGTTTTGATTTCTTCTAAATATTTTTGTCTACTCTGGAAATCTACCGGACGTCGGTTATCTGGATCTACTAAACTCAGATCCCAAAGCTCCGTTCCTTGGTAAAAATCAGGTAATCCGGGAACTGTTACTTTCAGCAATGTTTGGGAAAGAGAGTTCAAAATCCCATAATGTTGAATTTTTCGCTGAAACGGAAGAAAAGCTTGGAGAAAGGGATTATCTTCCGTATCTTTTAGAACTCTTTGAGCAAATTGAGTAAATGCATCTTCATAGACGCTATCGGGTTTCAACCACGCTGTATGAACCTTTGCTTCGCGAATTGCTTTGATAACATACTCCTTAATCCGTTCCACAAAAGTTGGATATTCATCCTTTTCAAAGGGAAATGCACCAATTAGGGTTTGGTAGAAAAAGTATTCATCGTTAGGTGTAGGTACATCCCTTCCACTAACACATTCTTTTTCACCTGCATTAATCTCGCGCCATTCTTTCAGATGCTTTTCCCATTCTTGAGGGATTTCAGACAGCACATTTATTCTTGCTCTCACATCTTCGCCGCGTTTGGTGTCGTGAGTTGCAGTAGCATTCATGACATGGGGCCATTGGCCAGAACGCTCTTGGTTATAATGATGAAAATCTTCCAAGGAGATCCCAAAGTGCTCGGGATGGGAACCTACCTCGTTAAGGGAAAGTAAGCGATTATAAATGTAAAGAACAGTATCTTCTACTCCCTTCGCCATTAGAGGTCCGGTAAACTGTTGCAAGCGCATTAAAAAATGCAACCACTGATTTTGGTCTTCTTCTGTTAGGTTTTCGTCAAACTCCAGAAGTAAGAATTTTTCGATAAAAGCTAGTTCGTTTAAAAAGTTGGGAATATTTTTTTTCGCTTGGTTTATCACTTGTCCCATATATTCCCGGTCTGACGAACTTGCACCATTACTATCGATGTAAGTCCGATAAACGGGAAATAATGCCATAATTTCTACCAATGCGGCTTTTAAACCGTACATGGTAAAGTCACTAGCATAGCGATAGCGGTAGGAAATCTGCTTCAATAAATGTGCTAAATTATCAATATCTCCAGCTAAATGTTTCCCAATAATTAATCTTTTGTTTTCGTCAATTAATTGTTGGGGAGAAACGGCTTTTTTGATAAATGCTTGATAAATAGCATTAAATTCGTCTTCAGAAGACTGCTGACAGAAAATATTATTCACTTGATTGAGAAAATCATATCCTGTTGTCCCTTGAATCGGCCAGTTTAATGGTAATTCTTCTTGAGGTTCTAAGATTTTCTCTACTACCAAGTATACCTCTGGTACTTTTTCCCTCAAACGATTGAGATATTGAGCTGGATCATAAAGACCATCAATATGATCAATTCTCAAACCGGTAACTTTTTTCTCTTCAACCAGCTGAAATATTAGCGCGTGGGTAGTATCAAAAACTTTTTCTTCTTCTATCCTTAGTGATATTAAATCATTAACCGTAAAGAAACGTCGATAATTTAATTCTTCGTTACCTACTTTCCAATAAGATAGTCGGAAAAATTGTTCTCCCAACAAGCTTTCTAAAAGATTAAAACTTTCCGGATTTCCTGATTCGCCATTAAATACTTTAATATTTTCTTCAATAAATTGCTTGACATCTGGAGAATCATTCCACAGTTCCCACAGCATCCGTTTTACAAAGCTAATTTGATTGTAACGTTCTCTAGCTTCGTCTCCAGATGCAACGTATTTTAAAGCATAAAGTACGCCTAATAATTTTATATAAGCGGGATGCTCCCTTCCTAATTTTTTCCGCAAACGTTCTAAATCGTAGGTAAAAACCTGACTGTAAGATTCAATGCGGATTGGATACTTGAGACCGTAATAGTTAATCGTTAAACCACTTTGCTCGTACTGTAGTTGTAGCTCTCCGGATTCAAGACAATCACCATAAAATTTACCTAAGAAAGGTGCTAGAACTCTACCTCGAATATCTTCATAGGGATGATTCCAATCAATATCGAAAAAACCATGGTACTGGGAGTCAGAACCATTTTCTAAAACATCCACAAGTATATGATTTTGACAATCAAATGCCATATGATTGGGAACTATATCTTGCACCCAGCCAATATTATGCAACTGTAATTCTTCGATTAGTTTCTCAAAGCTTTCCATTCCTCCCAATTCTGGATTTATACTGTTGGTATCGACAGTATCATAACCATGAGTACTACCTTTTCTCGGTGTTAAAATTGGTGAGGCGTAGACCTCGGAAATTCCCAAAGCAGCTAAATAAGAAGCTATATCATTGGTTTGCGCAAAACCAAATTCAGGGTTAAATTGTATCCGATAAGTCGCAACAGGTATTTGCATCATAGCAATTTAAAACCACAAGGATAAGTTATTTTTTCTTGGTAATTTGTAATTAGGTAATTGGTGATTAGGTAATTGTTAATCGGTAATAGGTAATTAGGTAATTGGTAATTAGGTAATTGGTAATTAATAACTTATTACTCCTTATTTGTTATTTATTTTGTTTCCGATTTATTTTCGTCCACTTACTAATTCCTAATCTTCAATTCCTAATCTTCAATTACTAATCTCCAATTCCTAATCTTCTAATTTGTGTAAACTACGACGCTATGAGGATTTAATGAAATTTTCTGATTTTTCACTTGTTTGTCTTGTTTATTCAACTTTTGTGGAATATTAGAACCCTCCCCACCCCACTTGGATTCAGCCGAATCTAACAATTTTTCCCAATTACCTTCGGGTAAATTAGTAGAAATTTCTGTAACAGAACTATCAAAATTAATCCAACAGACAACTTGATTTTCGCCTTCCCAGCGTCGCAAACACAACACCTTTTCCGGTTCTACAATCGATACTTCTAATTGTTTGCAATCAAGTTTCGCAAGTGCAGGATTTTGTCTGCGCAGCTGTAGTAATTTCTGGTAAAACTGCCATAATATTTTGTGTTTACCTTGACGATGTAAATCCCAATTCAGACGTGATCGCTTGAAAGTTTCTTCCGCTTGGGGATCTGGTGCTTCTCCTTCAGCATGAAAGGCTGCAAACTCATTTTTCCGACCCTCCCGTACAGCTTCAATTAAGCCCGGATCCCCATGACTGACAAAGTAAAGAAATGGTGCAGTCTCACCATATTCCTCACCCATAAACAACATGGGAACAAAAGGAGAAAGTAAAACAACAGCAGCTGCAATTTTCTGGGCTTCAAAGGAAATTAAACCTGTTAAGCGATCACCCAACATTCGATTTCCTACTTGATCGTGATTTTGAGCGCAAACGACGAATTGTGAAGCCTTACAGTCACTGGGAACGTTACCGTGGTATCTTTGGCGGAATTCAGAATAATCCCACGTATAAACATAGCCACAACAATAGATTTTGGCTAATTGCTCTAATTTGCCGAAGTCTGCATAATACCCCTGATTTTCCTTTGTTAATAGGGTGTGTAAAATATGGTGGAAGTCATCACTCCATTGAGCATCAACACCGTAACCTCCAACCTCTTGAGAGCGAATAATTCTAGGATCGTTAAGATCGCTTTCGGCGATCAAATAATATTTGCGTCCCTGGTCCTGAGAGTATTTTGTAACAGCTTCAGCCATTTCTTGCAAGATATGCTTAGCCCCACAGTCGTAAATTGCATGAACCGCGTCTAAGCGTAAAGCATCAATATGATAATCGTTAAGCCAGTACAGAACATTCTCTACAAAATAATTACGAACTCCGTCACTATGAGCATCATCATAATTGATGGCACTACCCCAAGGAGTTTTGTATTTATCGGTAAAGTAAGTTTGCAATCCCCACAAATAATTACCTTCCGGCCCAAGATGATTGTAAACTACATCAAGAATTACTGCTATTCCTTGTTGGTGGCAAGCATCAACTAATTGCTTTAAGCCGTTAACACCACCATAGGAATTTTGGACCGCGTAGGGGAAAACGCCATCATATCCCCAATTACGTTCTCCTGGGAACTGTGCAACAGGCATAATTTCAATTGCATTGACACCCAGTTCCCGGAGATAGGAAAGTTTTTCAATAATCGCAGTAAAGGTACCTTCTGAAGTAAAGGTTCCCACATGTAATTCGTAAATTACCATTTCTTTAACGGGAATGCCTTTCCAGTCTCGGTCATTCCAAGTGAAAGCATTGCTATCTAATACTTCAGAAGGTCCATGAACACCTTTTGGTTGAGAGTTAGAAGCTGGATCGGCTCGGTCTTCACCATCAATTTGGTAAAAGTAAAGAGTTCCTGGTTCAACACCTGCGACTTCACCTTCCCAATAACCCCTTTCTGTTCGCTCCAAAGAAACTATTTTTTCTTGTGGGGTAAGTAAGTGAACTGCAACTTCTTTAAAAAGTGGTGCCCACAGAGTAAATTTACAAATATTATTGCCTAAGTATTGAGAACCGATACGCATATAAAAAGTGTTTGTAAGGGTGTTTACTAGATATTATTCCCTGAATTGGGGTAAATAAATTTTGAGTGTAAGGTTATATATTTGTCTTACTTTTCCTTCTATATTATCGACTATTTGTGCTACTAACTTGTAAATAGTAATTTGTAAGTGGTGGTGGTAGAATTCATCTAAGTATAGTTTAGAACTAAAATCGAATTTATTATTAACTAAATTTATCTCCACTGACTTCTATCTCAAGATCTAAACATTTAGATTATTGCTGGTAATATGGCTCTAGTCTAGAAATATTAGTAATAAATGTGATGCATAATTAAATAACATTTTCAGAGATATGGCTTGCAGATGCAGCTATAATTTTGATTAGTGACAAGTCCATTCTGTAGAAAAATTCCCAAACCCAGTGATGCAAGATAAAACTATTAGAGAATTTTTACTTCTATAAATTATTTGTGATTGCGATCTACCCCTTCAGATTAGCTATTTGGAAATTATGGGCTCCCCCTCGAGAAAGAAATTACAGCTAAACAAAGACACAAATATGAAACGATCTAAAAAATTAGCTTTTAGAAAACTGGCTTAATTTATAGTTCTTTATATGATGCAGATACAATTATTCTTAAAATGAAGCAATCCTTGAAATCAAGGAATAAGGAATAGTGAAAAGATACTTGAGTAGATAAAGATATTACAACAACAAAATTTTAATTACTCACCCTAAATTATTTCTTCAATTACACATAATTACGAAAAAATTACACTTCATGCTTTCATTTCATAATCTTATAAAACCTCTATGGTTTACTAATAATATTAGTAGTTTTTATCACAATGACTTTAAACTTATTAGTTTATTGGCTTAATATAATCTTTACTTATTTTATTGATTTATTTTTATCATATTATTGTTTTGAATCTTGGCTTTACTTAATCCAAGATATTAATGTGGTTCTATGCTTTACCTACTCATAAAGCTGAGTTCTTAAAGCTATAAATGATTTAAGAAGAAAAAAGCAAACAAACAATCTGAAAAACAATAAATACCTAACTTGCTCTTAAAAACTTCTTAAACTTTTTAAGCCCCTTCTAAATATTTTGTCCAAATTTTGGATACTGTTTTGGAGATAACATTATTTTTATTCGAAAACAAATAAAAAAATTAAACTTCAAGCTTAGACATAGATTTCATTCTGTCATCCGTCCTAGGAAGTAAAAATTCATACGAGACAATTTTGTTGATTATTTTAAAAATATTTTCTTGATAAGCTCAAATATAAAGCAAATAGTAAAAATCGTAAGAATACTTACAATAGCTAATATGTACAAATTATTAGATTTAATTTAACAGCAAATCACTCTCCGCACAGAAACGGATGTAATATTTATAACCTATACATCAAGATTATTTTAAATTGACTACAACGTTCGAGATCACTGTTAACTACCCCATGTTTGGGATAACATTTTTTCAAGCTATGAATCGAATCGTTTTTATGCCTCGGTTAACCGCCGGGGTTTTATTTCTTAAAATCCTATTACGAAGTAAAATTAAAAAAAAGATCGAATTTAGCAAAAATATTTTTCTCGATCCTAAATTATAATCAGCAAAGCTTATTAATAGTTATTAGTGCCTACCGGTTAGGTATTTGTAAAAATTTAATCGGGTATTATTAATCACATTTATCTGTTTTCCTCAATTGTAATCATCAGAGGTATTAAGTAAATAAGTAATGAGTAAGTAAGTAAGCAGGTAAGAAGCTTACTCTGTTTACTCACTACTAAAATGTTCCGAGTTCAAAGAGGAATAAAACAGTAGTATAGGTACAAGTAATACTTTTTATCCATTTCCTTAAAACTCATCAATAAATCTACCTAATCTCTTCAAGATAATCAACGATCGTGGTTCTACACTAACCGGTTTATCATCAATGTAACGTTTTCCACGCCTGACAAATCGCTGTTTAGTGGTATCGACAATAGTCACCCATTCCCATTCTTGTAACCACTTGGGAATATTAAATTCCAGCATTTCATAATGGGCGTTAAAACATATAAGAAAATGTTCATCAATGATACGTTCGCCGCGAGGACCAGGGGAAGCTATTTCCTCTCCGTTAAGATAAATTGCGATCGCTTTAGCAAAACCACTATTCCATTGTTCTTGGGTCATTTCACCCCCATCGGGGTTGTACCAACCAATATCGCGAACTGATGAACCGCGAATAGCTCGACCCAAAAACCATTTCCGACGTCGAAATACTGGATGTCGGCGACGAAAATCAATCAGTTGTCTAGTAAAATCTAAGAGTGCTTCATTTTCTTCTTGTAAATCCCAATCCAGCCAAGAAATTTCGTTGTCTTGACAATAGGGATTGTTGTTTCCCTTTTGGGTCCGACCCATTTCATCTCCCATTAGTAACATGGGTACTCCCTGGGAAAGCATTAAACTTGTGAGAAAATTACGCCGTTGCTTCTTGCGTAAATTTAATATTTCTGGCTTATCTGTCTCACCTTCAGCACCACAATTCCACGAACGGTTATGGCTTTCACCATCTCGGTTGTCTTCACCGTTAGCATTGTTATGTTTTTCGTTATAACTGACTAGGTCATTGAGGGTAAAACCATCATGAGCCGTAATAAAGTTAATACTCGCGCTCGGACTACGTCCATTTAATTGATATAAATCGGAGCTACCCGTAAATCTGTAAGCAAATTCAGCTAAACTACTATCTTCACCCCGCCAAAAGTCACGTACGGTGTCCCGGTACTTACCATTCCACTCCGACCATAGCAAAGGAAATTCACCAACTTGATAGCCGCCTTCACCTACATCCCAAGGCTCAGCAATTAACTTCACATCTGCTAAAACTGGATCCTGGTGAATGATATCAAAGAATGCTGCTAACTTGTCTACAGCATATAATTCCCGCGCCAAAGCCGAAGCTAAATCAAACCGGAAACCATCTACGTGCATTTCCAATACCCAATAACGCAAGCTATCCATAATTAACTTGAGTACTTGGGGGTCGCGGACGTTAAGAGAATTACCACAACCGGTAAAATCCATATAGTAACGGCGATCGCCATCTACCAAACGGTAATAAGAAGCATTATCAATACCACGCAGGGATACAGTCGGTCCCATGTGGTTACCTTCACCGGTATGGTTATAGACCACATCCAAAATTACTTCAATTCCGGCTTTGTGCAGCGCCTTAACCATCTGCTTAAATTCTTTGACCTGTTGTCCCAAAGAACTACTTGCACTGTAACCAGAATAGGGGGCAAAATAACACATCGAGTCATAGCCCCAGTAATTTTTTAAGCCCTTATCAATTAAATGCCCTGGATAGGATAGAAAATGATGAATAGGCATTAATTCCACCGCCGTCACACCTAAGGACTGGAGATGGGAAATCGCCGCTGGGTGTGCTAATCCTGCATAGGTACCCCGTAACCTCGGGGGAATTTCCGGATGCAATTTAGTAAAACCTTTAACATGCATCTCGTAGATAATTGTTTCGTATTCGGGGGTTTGTAAGAGTTTATCTCCTTCCCAGTCAAAAGACTCGTCTACGACTACTCCTTTCGGGATTAAATGAGCATCATTAAGATCGGAAAATCCTAAATCTTCATTAGGGTCATCCCAGCGATAACCAAAAATTTCTTCACCAAATTGGATATCCCCATCAACAGCCCTCGCATAGGGGTCAATTAGTAGTTTGTTGGGATTAAAGCGATGTCCTTCGTGGGGCGCAAACGGACCGTGAACTCGAAATCCATAACGCTGTCCCGGACCAATTGAAGGTACATAAGCGTGCCAAACAAAGTTACTGACTTCCCTTAATGCTAACCTGCTTTCTCTTCCTTGTTTGTCGAACAAGCATAATTCTACAGCTGTTGCATGTTCGGAAAAGAGGGCAAAGTTTGTGCCTTGACCATCCCAAGTTGCACCTAAAGGATAAGGCTTTCCAGGCCAAAGTGATAAAAACATCTGAAAAATACTCGAAATATGAGATTTAGTTGAAATCTAGAAACTAAAAACTTTAGAAACCAAGGACTTTAGAGAACAAGAATTTTAGGAACCAAGAACTTTAGAAACTAAAAACTTTAGAAACCAAGAACTTTAAAACTAAATCGCAGTAAAATTTCATTACAAAAATTCACCTTTACATCAATCACTTATCATATCAGGGCTGTTATCCCAAAGCCCATAAATTTAACATTGAATGACACGAATTACCTAAAACTACACTCAAATTTTAATAAAATATTTTCCTGATGTCCGTCAGAATTGACACTAATACTGCCTCAACAAGCAAAAATATGATTAATAAATTGATTATTTAAGTTTGTAGTTGCGCTTTAGCGCTCTTTAGAAAAAATTATTAGATAAAAATCTAACGAACGACAAAATCATTTGCGGAATTTGTAGTTGCACTTTTTATTTGAAAAAACATTGTAGAGACGTAGCAATGCTACGTCTCTACCAACCAATTCAGGTATCTTGCCTTATGGAGTAATACACCAACAGATACTATGCAATCAGTTTTCTTGATTCTTCTTGATGGGAAGAACCATTCCAAAATGGTTTGGAATTGACTATAACCGGAATATCTGCAGTTATGCGAACTTCTTCACCTTGGTGATAAATAACTAGTTCTGAACCTTGCTCCAGCAAATAACTTGCCGAATTTTCCTCCATATGGATCCGTAAAACTCGATCACCCACCTTCAGAGAAAAACGTAGGTTCTTCATATCTTGGGGTAACCTGGGATTAAAAGATAAAGTACCATTATCATCTCGCATTCCAGCGATACCATAAATCATCAACATCCAAGAACCACCCATCGCAGCCATATGGCAACCATCTTTCACGTTACCACCAAGATCGTTGAGATCCATGAACATTCCACGGTAAAAATATTGCCAAGCTTTTTCTAAATATCCCATTTCAAAAGCCATGACACCTTGAATTGAAGCAGAAAGGGAAGAGTCACCGGTGGTTAACGGGTCGTAGTAATCGAAATTACTTTTTTTCAATTCTGGAGAAAATTCCGAACCCAATAAAAACATCGCTAACACTAGATCGGCTTGCTTAATTACTTGATGGCGGTAAATAACTAAAGGATGATAATGCAGCAATAAAGGATATTTATGAGCGGGAGTATTTTCAAAATCCCAAACTTTCTTATTGAGGAAATCATCATCTTGGGGATTAATACCCATCTCCTCAGCAAAAGGAATGTACATTTTAGCTGCTGCTTGTTTCCATTCCTCAACCTCAGACATATCCAAGTTGGTGCTATCCAATAAAGATGCGAAGCGATCAGGATAATCTTGAAATATTGATTCGATGGTTTGAGCTGCATACTGCAAATTTTGCCGCGCCATCATATTAGTGTAGATATTATTATTGACGACAGCAGTATACTCATCTGGTCCAGTTACACCATGAATGTGGAAAGAATCACCTTCAAAAAATCCTAGATCAACCCACATTCTGGCGGTTTCCACCAACATTTCCGCACCTTCGCGATACAGGAAGCTCTCATCTCCTGTTACTTCAACATATTTCTTCAGAGCATAGATAATATCAGCATTGATGTGGTACTGGGCTGTTCCAGCTGGGTAATAAGCTGATGCTTCCTCGCCGTTAATAGTTCTCCAAGGAAATAATGCACCTTTAAGATTTAAGTCTCGAGCGCGTTTTCTTGCTTCATCCAACATTGAATAGCGGAACTTGAGCAAGTTTTTCGCAGAACGCGGTGCAGTATAGATTAAAAATGGTAGTAAATATATTTCAGTATCCCAAAAATATTGTCCTTCGTACGCCTGACCGCTTAGACCCTTCGCAGGAATACCAGTTCCTTCTGCTCTTGCTGAAGCTTGAAGAACATGAAATAAGTTAAAGCGAATTGCTTGCTGTAGTTCTGTTGTTCGTTGATAAGCTTCTACAGAGTCCGAGCTACCCTCTATTAAAATATCACTCTGATGCCAGAAATCGTCTAAATATTGCTTTTGAGTCGATAAAATACTAGACCAACCAAGGAATACTGCTCTATTCAAAGTTCTTTCGACTCGAGAGCATAACTCATTAGGAATATCGCTATCAGAAGTATGGTAACTAATATATTTTATAACCTTAATTGGTACCCCTGCCCGAGCATCAACAGAAATAGAAACCTTACCAAAATCTTGAGCGCATTCGCTGTTGTATTCGTAGGGACAATCCGTCTCAATGTCATGTTCTATCCCACAAGCAAGGTTAATTTTACTGTTGCGGGTCGTGTGGCTGAGGACGATTCTACGGTCTTTAGAATAATAAATTTGTGGAATTAAAACTTGACCTTTAAAACCCTTTGCTCTGCGGGGGTCACCATCATTTGATTGGTTGCAAGGGTCATTACGCATTTCCGAACAAATAACCACAGAGGCGTTTGCGTTCAGAACTTTTACTTCGTAAGCAATTGTCGCTAAATGCTTGTACTTATATGAAACCAATCTAGTTGATTTAATTGAAACCTGCTTCCCGGATGCTGTTTCCCAGAGTAATTCCCGTTCGAAAGTACCGGTTTTCATGTCCAAGCTACGTTGGAAAGCAAGCAAATTAGCTACAGGTAAATAAAAGCATTCATCATCCACATACAGCTTAATGATTTTGCTATCTGTAACATTAACGATAGTCTGTCCGGTTTTGGCAAAACCATAAGCTTCTTCACCGTAAACTATAGGCCATTTTTCATAGAACCCATTGATAAAAGTACCATTTTCAAATACAGGTTTCCCTTCTTCGCTAACCCCTCGCATACCCAAATAGCCATTACTAACGGAAAACATAGTTTCCATCTGAGCAAGAAAACGAGGATAGTATTGCTTCTCTACTATCCGCCAAGGATCGACAGGATAGACATGCTTGGGAAGATTAACAGGTTCTCGTCGGGACATATATAAATCTCTAACCTCTATAGCGTCAACATTTTTTATTTTTAGACAGTCTTAACAAGCAAAAATGATACCTACTTAATTTTGTTGGAGAAGTCGTTTGAAAAGTATTCACAGCAAGCAAATCTCTGCCAACCTAATTTGAATATCAAGTGGATTTCAAGTTCAAAGCTCAAAACTCAAAATTTCAAACCCAAAGACTAAAACCTGAAAAAACTAGGCTCTTACGTAGTAGACATAGATTTATAACTTTAAAGCAATAACTCCCCATCAAACCCTTACATTCCCGTAATTGCTAAAACTTACAAACTGATTTGCCGTGCAGTAATTTATCAGAAAACTACTAAGAACAAAGTCAAAAGAACTGCGTCACAAATCAGAATTTGGACTGACACGCATCAGTCCAAAACAGCAATTTGAGCAAAGTTGTCCGACAAAAACCTAGGGGGTTAAGCAAGACGAATAACTATCGTGTATCTTGCATTAAATTAGAATAACACCCATAAACTTTAAATACAGCAGTATCAGTAAAAATACCTGTTTAAAATTATTTATAACTTAATTATTTAACTTTCACAATTGCCACAACTAAATTTTCATACATTACTTCTGGAAAATCATCCTATTTTTAATACAAATTAGTAACAGAAAACCGTGAAGAGATTGAAAAGTCAATGTAAATTCTATTTGTTGTATTATTTTTAACTTATTATAAGAATCGTTAACAAATGCTTCTGAAGTATAAAAAGATCAAAGAAAACAACGATTTATAACCAGAAGTACAAAAAGAACAAAGTGACTTTTACCTTTGCAAATCCTCTGGTTGCGGATATTTCTTTAAAAACATCTAAATAATTTATGTAAATTTTATGTAAGATTGTTAGCACTAAGTTTTATGTTATTTGTAGAAAATCAATCTACGTAGTTATTTCTGAGTTTTAATAGTTAATTGATGGTGAATTGGTAATGTAATGGAGAACTAGTAATTGCTTTTAAGACTCAGCGCAATGATAGGCGTAGGTTATTGTATTGTGTAAGCAATTGCGTAAGCGGTAATTAGGCTTTTGGTAATTGTTAACGGGAAATCGCTGGCAACTGAATAGTAAATAGATGAGTTATTGGGTATTTAATTATTTCGCTATTAGCATTATTGAACGAGCAATGATGCTTGACAAGATTTGCCCAAAAATCGTTTAAATCTCGTTACAGAATGTTGCTTTGTTTCAGAAAACTGGGACTTATATACATAAAATGCTTTATTTTCAGTTGAGGACTTAAAATTTCATGCTCTATGTACAAGCCTTTCCTGGAATTTTTAGAAGCGGAGCTTTTCAGGCAATTTGATTTGCAAAGCCGCTCTATTCCCCCTGGTCTGGAGCTTAATGTTAGCGAACGCGGCAGGCATCCGGCGACTATTCGCAGTTGGTGTTATCAATGTAGGGATTTAAGAAAAATCCGCTACACGTACATTGATGCGGGAAAAAGTGCCCAGATTTTTAATAGCGTAATTTATCCGAGTCATTGCTATGACTTACCGCTACTGGGAATAGATTTTTTATCTTTTGGCAGCGTAAAAAATCTAATTGTGTTGGACTTCCAACCTTTGTTTCAGGATGAAGTTTATCAGCAGAAATATATAGAGCCATTAAAACAGCTACATGAGAGATATCCCGATCTGTCACAGGATTTGGAAATGAAGTTTTATGATGCCAATCAATACTTCTCTAAGTTCCTGTTGTTTGCCAAAACAGATGCAGAAACTGTCGCAACAAGAGTTTTTACTGCTTTCCAGGATTATCTAAGCTTATACTGGAAAATGCTTGCCCAAGCTGAGCCCCTCACAGACCAGAAAGATATTGAGCGAATAATAAAGGCTCAAAAAGATTACGACCAATACAGCGCTGAACGCGACCCAGCTTCCGGTTTATTTAGCAGCTACTTTGGACATGAGTGGTCAGAACGCTTTCTTTATGAGTTCTTGTTTGAAGATGCTGTTCCTTTAGCGGTTGGTGCGGTGAAAGGATGACATTATATCAACCGTTTCTCGATTATGCGATCGACTACATGAAATCGCGATCGCAGTTGGATAGCTATCCAATTCCCCCAGGATTTGAATCTAAAGAAGCTATAACGGGTAAGGGTAAAAATCAGGTAACCGTTACGACTACAAGTTATGGCTTTCAAACTGCCAAATTAAGGCAAATTCGAGCAGCCCACGTTCAAGGTGGAAAAGCGCTACAGGTACTTAACTTCGTAATTTTCCCCCACTTGAATTATGATTTACCTTTTTTTGGGGCTGACTTAGTAACTTTACCTGGGGGACACTTAATCGCTCTAGATATGCAGCCCTTATTTAGAGATGAGGCAAAATATCAAGCAAAATATACCGAGCCGATTTTGCCAATTTTCCAAAGTTACGAGAAAGATTTACCTTGGGGTGGGGATTTCCCCGAAGAAGCAAGTCAATTCTTCTCCCCCGCTTTTCTCTGGACTCGTCCTTCTGATACGGCGATCGTAGAAAATCAGGTATTTGCAGCTTTTAAAGATTACCTCAAGGCTTATTTTGATTTTGTGGAATCAGCCGAACCTGTAGAAGATCCTCAACATCTAGAAGCCATCGAGCAAGCCCAACTACGATATTTACGTTATCGAGCGGAGAAAGACCCAGCAAGGGGAATGTTTAAGCGGTTCTACGGCGAAGAATGGACTGAGGAATATATCCACGGTTTTCTGTTTAATCTCGAAAGAGAATTGCTCAGCATTCATTAAATCTTTATTTGTTAAATCTTTATTAAGCCAATTAAATCGAATATCACGCTCATTCAAGCCCTTCTGACATTTTGCAGGAGGGCTTGTGTGGCGCTGGGCGCTACGCGCAAGTCATTAGCGCAAGCGCGTAAGCGTACCGGATCCGCAGGTAGCGCAGCTATAGGTTATGACGCTGTAGACACTGAAGTGTCTCACTTTATGAACGCGTCACACTGCGTTAAT
Source organism: Mastigocoleus testarum BC008 (assembly GCF_001456025.1). Lineage (GTDB taxonomy): Bacteria > Cyanobacteriota > Cyanobacteriia > Cyanobacteriales > Nostocaceae > Mastigocoleus > Mastigocoleus testarum. The sequence continues at coordinate 4,446 of NZ_LMTZ01000030.1, read as the reverse complement.
GCGTGTCCGTAGGACATAAGTCAAAATTCAAAAATATAGTGCTACGCACAAGTCAAAAGCTTATATGGCGGTTTCCATTTGAATCAAATACATTTTTGTAGAGACTTTGCATACAACGTCTCTACAAGATGTCATGCACTCAACCGAAAACCGATATCAATCATTACTTTGCTGGATTTCAATGTCAGAACTTATTGCATAGCGCTGTAAATGTTAAGAACTTATTTCTTAGCGCTCCTGCTAACATTCCTCTAATAGGTCGATATGATGCAGTCACAAGATCAGACAAGCGTCATTCTGGGAAAAGTTAATAGCTACAAGATATGAAGTTAGACACTAACAAAATTAAAACTTTATCTGGGAGTTAATAAGGGAAAGGGGAAACAAGAAAACAGAACTAAGAAAAACAGGTTTTAATTACCTCTACTTATACTCCTGAAAACCTAAACAGACATAATACTGAAGATACGCATGAAGTTTTGTAAATATTTACGATGGCGATGAAAATAAATCGTAATAAATAATGAACCAACACCATTGTATAAAGGTGAATTGTAGGGGTAAAGGTTGGTAAAAGCCTGGATTATTCAAGTTTTTCAGCAATACTAAACAAGATGAAGTTTTGTGAAAAAAAAACTCATCTGTCACCCTGGAAAGCTTAGACTTATACATTGATGTCTGTTGTTAGTTTGTAACTACTCAGGCAGCCTAGGACGAAAGTTCGACTTTTGGAAACAAAACAAATCTTAAGGAAGCAGTTAGGAGATAAAGGCAATGTTAGATGCATTCGCAAAAGTAGTTTCCCAAGCTGATGCAAGAGGTGAGTATCTAAGTAATGCTCAATTGGATGCTTTAAGCGCAATGGTTGCTGATGGCAACAAACGGATGGATGTAGTGAACCGCATTACCAGCAATGCGTCCACTATCGTTGCTAACGCAGCTCGTGCATTATTTGCTGAACAGCCCCAGTTAATTGCTCCTGGTGGTAACGCTTATACCAGTCGTCGTATGGCTGCTTGCTTGCGCGATATGGAAATCATCTTGCGTTATGTAACCTACGCAATCTTTTCTGGTGATGCTAGCGTATTAGACGATCGCTGCCTCAATGGTTTGCGTGAGACCTACCAAGCTTTAGGAACCCCTGGTTCTTCCGTAGCAGTTGGCGTTCAAAAAATGAAAGACGCAGCAGTTGCAATTGCAGGCGATCCCAGCGGTATCACCCAAGGTGATTGCAGCGCAATTATGTCAGAAGTTGCAAGCTACTTCGACCGTGCGGCTTCAGCTGTAGCATAAGTCTCCAAGGCTTTCAAGAAAGCCTTAAGGGGCTACTTGATTGCTGTCACTTGGACAAAAAAATAAGTTTCAAGTTTCAAATCAAAATTTTGTAAAAAGGGAGATACCAAACCAATGAAAACCCCCCTAACTGAAGCGGTAGCAGCCGCAGATTCTCAAGGTCGTTTTCTCAGCAGCACAGAAGTTCAAACAGCTTTTGGTCGTTTTCGCCAAGCTTCTGCAAGCTTACAAGCTGCAAAGAGTTTGACCTCTAATGCTTCACGTTTGGCAGAGGGCGCTGCACAAGCAGTTTATAATAAATTCCCCTACACCACCCAAATGCAGGGTCCTAACTATGCTTCCAGTCAAACTGGTAAAGCAAAGTGTGTACGTGACATCGGTTATTACTTGCGGATGATCACCTACTGCTTGGTTGTAGGTGGTACTGGTCCCATGGATGATTACCTAATCAGCGGTTTGGCAGAAATCAACAAGACTTTTGAACTGTCTCCCAGTTGGTATGTTGAAGCTCTCAAGTACATCAAGTCTAACCACGGTTTAAGTGGAGATCCTGCTGTAGAAGCTAACTCTTACATTGACTATGCTATCAATGTTCTGAGCTAGATTTAGATCTAACTCTAGCCCGGAAAAGTAAGCAGTTCTTGTGGTTTTTGATCTGAGAGTTGTTTACTTTTCCGGGCACTTTTGTTTTTATTGGTGGGTGGAATTGGTAATTGGTAATTGGTAATGGGTAATGGGTAAAAGCCCGCGCCTTACGGCGTTAGCATTAGCGAAGCATTAGCGAAGCGTGACGTTAGTCATAGCGTGACACGACAGTGTCATTGTGGTGATTGGTATTTAATTAACGAGCGCTGTGGTTGTACCCTCTAAGCTTATTGCTTGCTTTTGCTCTTTGAACTTATGCACTACCCAATAAAATTAGGACATTGGTAAATCCTGTTTTTCGTAGACGCGCTAAAAGCTATGAGTTATAAGATTTTTGTCGCCCTAAGGGCGCGGTCTGTTTTTACTTGCGCGTAGCGCCATACTAGTGTGGAATATTTTATGGCTATATTTAATAAATCTAAATTTTATTTTAAAAACCAAAAAACTAACAACGTATTAATAACTTGATAATTAATGAGTTATTGCTCTTAAAAACATGAAGATTTGAATCAAAAATTTAATAAGTTTGAAGATTTAAAAACAGATTTTTACCTTAATTACGAAGAAATGTGAAATAAATCTCATTCCTAACTTCTTGCTCCTTACTCATTACTTATTACTTCTTACTTCTAAAACAATGTCCTATTCAACCGAGGAAAATTCAAACTCTATATCAGCAACAAGTGAAACAATCCAAGGAGAATCTTTGACGGTCGAGCAAGCGATCGCAAATTTAAAAGGTTCAGATTTAGGATTGCGTTTTTATGCTGCTTGGTGGTTGGGAAGATTTAGGGTAAATGAAGGGGAAGCTGTAACAAGATTAATTACAGCATTAGAAGATGAGGACGATCGCACCCCAGAAGGTGGATATCCTTTACGTCGTAACGCAGCGCGAGCGTTGGGTAAAATTGGTGACGAGCAAGCTGTTAATCCTTTAATTGAGTCTTTGAAGTGTTCGGATTTTTATGTTAGGGAAGCAGCTGCTCAATCCTTGGAAATGTTAGGCGATCCAAATTCCGTTCCTCCTTTAGTGGAGTTATTAGAAAAAGGTTTAGAAAACAGTTCAACACAAGAGAACTTACACATAACAGATAACCTAAATGCAGTCATTGCGACGCCAGGAAGCAATCCCAACCCATTAGAAAGTCACAATGAGTTCATAAAGTCACCAGAAAAAAAATTAATTTCCGAACCAGATTTTAAAGAACCCTACGACGCCATCATCGAAGCCTTGGGAACTTTAGGTGCAACTCAGAAAATACCACTAATTAAACCGTTTTTAGAACATCCCATTCCCAGAATCCAATATGCTACCGCCCGAGCGATGTATCAATTAACGGGTGAAACAAGCTATGGAGAAATTTTAGTACGAGCTTTGGAAGTAGATGATTTGCAATTACGCCGAACTGCTTTGTCAGATCTAGGAGCAATTGGATATATGGGAGCAGCGGAAGCGATTTCCGAGACTTTGGCTGAGAACAGCTTAAAATTAATTTCTCTCAAAGGATTGTTAGAACGTGAAATTAAAGAAAATAGTACAGAAAAACTATCGGAGGATGCGATCGGAGTTATGAATTTGATGGATTCTCTACTTTAATGAGACGCCCCATTCCTCCCTTGGAAGAGGTTAGGAGGGGTTAGGTCGTTTCTACAAATCCTAAACACTAACGGGATAAAACACTAGTAATTAATTCTGACTTTTTACTTTTTACTTTTGAATTTTGAATTTTGACTTTTGACTTATTCTCCCATGCCCAATCCCCAATCCCCAGTCGCCAATCCCCAATCCCTAATCCGCGCTGTCGAAGAAGCAGATTCTTCGAGTAAGTTATTAGATGCGGTTGAAGAGTTATCAGCAGCTTGTTTACCTGAAGCAATTCCGATCTTGATTGCTGCTTTAGGTTACAACAACCCAGGTGCAGCAGTTGCAGCGGTTGATGGGTTAGTACAATTAGGAGAACCTGCAGTTAGACCATTACTGCAATTAATTGATGACCATAACTATACAGCAAGGGCGTGGGCAATTCGCGCATTGGCTGGAATTGGCGACCCTCGGGGACTTGATACTTTGTTAGATGCGGCAAAAAATGATTTTGCTTTGAGCGTGCGACGGGCTGCTGCTAGGGGTTTAGGTACGGTGAAGTGGGAGGAAATGGCGTCAGAAAAGTTAGTTTCGGCTCAAGAGTCGGCGTTGGAAGCGTTGTTAATTGTTTGTCAAGATCCGGAGTGGGTAGTGCGTTATGCTGCGGTGACGGGTTTGGAGAATTTAGCGAAAGCTGTAACGGAGACTGAGAATGGTTTTTATTCGAAGATTCTTGTGAAATTGGAGGAAATGGCTACAAAGGATGAGGAGATTGCTGTTTGTAGTCGGGTAAACTTGGCGAGGGAAAGAATTAGTCCTACAGACACGCTTCGCTAACAGTGGGTTTAAACTCAATACCCGTGAATGAAATGCTCAAGCTGCCTTTGGAACAATAATTTCTAAATCTTTTTTCAAATCTCTAATTT
>NZ_LMTZ01000029.1 GCF_001456025.1 Mastigocoleus testarum BC008 | reverse complement strand
TCTCTTCTTTGACAAGCTATGATTTTATCCTTGAAGCTCTATTTTATGAAGCATTATTATATGCATCTTCATAGAGAATTGGTATTAATCCCATTACCTGCGGAATCATCATAACCTACAGCTTCCCTATAAAGATTGTTTGATTTACAAGAACATATAAATTTTCCGTCAGTTTTCTTTGCTATGTTTGCTACTCTTCTCTTAGTTTCTACTACTAATAACGGTTTGTTATATTGGTCGTAGATCATGAAATCGGGTTGTAATCCACCTTCGATAGAGGGATTTACTTCGCAGCGTTCGCCATAAGTGCGTCTTTTCGCAGGAAAACCTAAAAAATTCCACAAATGATTTGTAAAATGGAAATTTAACTGACTTTCAGATACATTTTTATCAAGAGAGGACCATTTGTCGAGCAAATTATTAATGCTCATTTTACCCACCTCATCAAAAGCTGTCGCTGTTCCTGAAACGAATTCACTGACCATATTTTGAGACTCTTGTTAGCTATGCTCATATGTTTTCCTATCTACACATATCTTCAAATCACAAGATTTCACTTCCGTATTTCTAGCTAAAAAAAAGTGACAGAATAAAATTCGTCACACATGAATTAGAAAAAATCAATAATTAACTTGAGTATTTGTTAAATTTCTGTCCCCCAAAGCAAACAGAATAAAATCTGTCACAGATGCTGGAAAAATTTTTTAGATATAAACTCAGTTCAATTTCTGTTACCTGTTTCCGAATACTGTTAATTAACCTTATTTCCCCGTTAAATAACTTATGTAACTACTTGTTATATTTCCCAATCGATAGCTAATGAGCGTGTTAACCTAGGCACATATATTAAAGGTTCAATAACAGTTCGGAGTAAATAAATAACAAAGCTAAACTAAGGTTTTGCCTAAATTTTAAAGTATCTGCTAAGCTAGCTGGCTAAGAATAATGAAACCAGAGAAATTGGCAAGTTTGCGGAACTTATGTCGAAATGAGGCGGCATTTGAAAAGATAAAGTATATCATAGCAGACGAAGTCCAAAACTTAGAATACAAACTGGAACGAGCATATTTTGAGCTAGAGCAGCTGAAAGCACTTCTGCGCGCTATTGCTCGCCTACGAGAACCCTTAGATCTCGAAACAATTTTTAAAGCCACAGCAGTTGAAGTTCGTCAGCTTTTAGCAGCAGATCGAGTGGGTATGTTTCGTTTTTATCCAGACTCGGGATGGGACGATGGTGAATTTGTTTCAGAAGACGTAGATCCGGCTTTCAGTTCGGCTATGGAGCAAAAAATTCACGATCACTGTTTTGGAGAACAATTTGCAATTTATTATCAACAAGGTCGAATTCAAGCAGTTGCAGATATTTACAATGCAGGACTAAGTGATTGTCACATTGAGGTTCTGTCTCAATTTCAGGTACGGGCAAACCTAGCAGTACCATTATTACAAGATAAACAATTGTGGGGATTACTTTGTATCCATCAGTGCAAAGAAACCCGTGAATGGAAAGAAACCGAAATCGATTTTGTAACCCAGATCGCCGGTCACTTAGGAATTGCTCTGCAACATGGCAAACTTTTAGCAGAACTGCAAGCAGAAGTGATGGAAAGACAACAAGCCCAACAAGCAGTTCAGGGTTTAAATCAAGAATTACAGAAAACTGTAACTGAATTGGAAGTGGTAAATAAGGAACTAGAAGCCTTTAGTTACTCAGTATCTCACGATCTACGAGCGCCGTTACGCAGTATTGATGGCTTCAGCCAGGCTTTGCTGGAAGACTACCCGGATAACTTAGACTTAACTGGACAAGACTACTTGCGAAGAATCAGATTAGCCACTCAGCGAATGGGACAACTGATTGACGATCTCCTCAAGCTATCGCGGGTAACCCGTAGTGAGATGCATGTAGAGTCAGTGAATCTAAGTTTTTTAGCTAACAAGATTTGTACTGAATTACAAGAAAACGCATCAGAACGACAAGTTGAGTTTAAAATCCATAAAGATTTAGTAGCCAAAGGGGATATTCGTCTGCTACAAGTATTACTGGAAAACTTACTTAATAATGCCTGGAAATTTACCTCTAAGGGAATTAAAGCACAAATCGAGTTTGGCGAAATGTCTCCCAAAAGTGATATTCCAGTTTACTTTATCCGAGATAATGGTGCGGGCTTTGAAATGAAATATGCTAACAAGTTATTTGCACCGTTCCAACGGTTACATCATATGAATGAGTTCCCAGGTAATGGTATTGGTTTAGCTACGGTACAGCGCGTTGTCCATCGGCATGGTGGTAGAGTATGGGCAGAAGCTACTGTAGAGCAAGGAGCCACTTTTTACTTCACTTTGAGACCAGAGGGAGTGGGCGGGGCATGAGCATCAGAGATAAAATCATTCTTCTGGTGGAAGATAACCCCGATGATGAAGCTTTGGCAATTCGAGCTCTCAAACGCAATCACATCATTAATGAAGTTGTAGTAGCTCATGATGGCGTTGAAGCTTTAGATTATTTATTTGGTACCGGTATCTACTCTCAACGGAATACTAGCCTTCAACCTGCTGTAATTTTGCTAGATTTAAAACTTCCTCGGGTTGATGGTATTGAAGTTTTACGTCGCTTGCGCGAAGATGAACGGACTAAGCTATTACCTGTGGTGATTTTAACCACCTCTAACGAAGAACGCGATATGCTTAATAGTTATAGCTTGGGATGCAATAGCTATGTCCGCAAACCTGTAGATTTTCTTCAGTTTTCGGAAGCAATCCGGCAACTGGGAATGTACTGGCTACTGATGAACGAACCGCCGCCTTCTAAGGCTAAATAACGGAAATGAGTCAACATGAGCCGTCACCTAAATGTACTAATTATCGAGGATTCTGAAGATGATACTCTTCTAACCTTACGGGAATTACGTCGGGGTGGATACAGCTTGGATTATGTTCGAGTAGATACTCCGACGGCAATGCAAGCGGCGCTGGAAGAACGCACGTGGGATATTGCGATCGCAGATTTCAGCATGCCTGCTTTCAGTGGCTTGGAAGCCCTAAAACTCCTCCAGAGATATAACTTAGATTTACCATTTATTGTAGTATCTGGCACAATTGGCGAAGATGTTGCTGTTGCGGTAATGAAAGCCGGAGCTCATGACTACTTGCTCAAAAGTAATCTTACCCGTTTAGTACCTGCAGTGGAGAGGGAAGTCCGGGAAGCGAGAGAAAGACGTAAAAGACATAGCACCGAACAAGCATTACAGGAAAGCGAAGAACGATTTCAAACCCTCTGCAACTCAGCACCCTTGGCAATTTTCCAAACTGACTGTCAAGGAAGGCGCACTTACAATAATCCTTTGTGGCATGACATTTCTGGTTTGAGTGAGGAAAGAAGTTTGGGGTATGGTTGGGCTGATGCAATTCACCCGGAAGAACGCTTAGGAGTCCTTAAATCCTGGGAACATACAGCATCAAAACAAGGGTCTTGGGTTCACGAACACAGACTTTTGACTCAGCAAGGTGAAATCCGCTGGGTGCGTGCTCTTGCTAGCCCCATGTACTCAACAGAAGGGAATTTCCTCGGTCATGTAGGGACAGTTGAAGATATTACAAAGCAAAAGCAAGCTGCACAGAGGATATACGAACAAGCTGCACTCTTGGATATATCAACGGATGCAATTTCTGTATGTGACCTGGAAAATCAAATACTATTCTGGAACAAAGGTGCCGAACGTTTATATAAGTGGAAGTCACAAGAAGCTATCGGTAAAAATGCTGAACAAATTTTGTATAACTCGGAAGAAAGTTTAATATTACGTAGAAAAATACAAGCAATACTAGCTAAAGATGGTAAGTGGCAAGGCGAATTAGAGCAAGTTAGCAAAGGCGGGAAAAAAATTGTCGTTGAAAGTCGCTGGACGCTTATATATGATGAAGTAAATAAGCCTAAATCTATCCTAATAGTTAGTACTGATATCACTGAAAAAAAACAATTACAAGCGCAATTTCTTCGAGCCCAACGTCTGGAAAGTTTGGGAGCTCTCGCTGGTGGTATTGCCCATGATTTTAATAATATTTTGACCCCTATTTTAGCAGTTGCTCAACTTTTATCCTTCAAATTTCCCAATCTTGATGATAATAACAAGCAACTGTTAGCCATATTAGAAGGTAGTGCCAAGCGTGGAGCCGATTTAGTTAAGCAAATCCTTTCTTTTACCCGGGGTGTAGAAGGAACTCGTACCACGATCCAACTGCGACACTTACTTGTAGATGTAGCACAGGTAGCAAAAAAAACTTTTCCAAAATTCATCGACACCCAAGTTAATATTGCACCCGATTTGTGGACAGTATTTGGAGATCCGACCCAACTCCATCAAGTACTTATGAACCTGGTAGTAAATGCTCGGGATGCGATGCCTGATGGGGGTACTCTGAGTATTAGCGCTGAAAATTTTTGGGTTGAAGAAGAATATGCTCGCATGCATGTAGATGCTTCAGTGGGCTCCTATGCTGCAATCGCGATTTCTGATACTGGGATGGGTATTTATCCTGAAATATTAGATCGTATTTTCGATCCTTTTTTTACGACAAAAGAGCAGGGTAAGGGAACTGGCTTAGGACTTTCTACTGCAATGAGCATTATTAGAAGTCATGGTGGTTTTGTAACCGTGTATAGCGAAGTAGGGAAAGGAAGTAACTTTAATGTGTATTTACCAAGCAGTCAAATAATTGAAACAGATACTCCAGCAGATGTAGAATTACCAGAAGGTAATGGAGAATTAATTTTAGTAGTTGATGACGAAGCTACGATTTGTGAAATCACTAAAAATACTCTTAATAGTCATAATTACAAAGTTTTAACTGCCAGTGATGGAATCGGAGCGCTTGCACTTTACGCCCAGCATAAGGAAAGCATCGGCTTAGTTTTAATAGATATGATGATGCCAGGGATCGATGGACCTTCCACTATTCTTAAGCTGCAACGCATTAACCCAAAAGTAAAAATTGTGGCAATGAGTGGGCTCGTAGCTCATAGTTCTACGATTCAATATCAAAACCTTCAAATTCAAGGATTTCTGTCCAAGCCTTTTACTACAGAAATATTACTTAATACTATTTCTTCTGCACTTAAGTAACTTTTCCCAGTCGAACAAGGTAAATAATTTCTACCTTTAATTTCCTATCTTAATAATTAGATAAATAAATCTAGAACCATAGCAATCCTAAGTCATTCATAAAAGTCAATTTTGTAGAGAGTTTACGTGCAACCTCTATACAGGATTAATCCGTTCACAAATATGCGGATAATTGCTGTGTATTTCTCAGATGTTTCCCGGTTAAATATTTCTTTTACCCCATCCTCTATTACCTTTAAAGTAAAACATAATATCCCAAATTATGTGCTTACCGCGACAAAAGCGATGGAAAAATAAAATGAAAATTAAAATATGACTTTATTGCATAACCTTTAAAATTTTCCTAGCCTATAGGCTTATTTCAAGATATTTATTTGCATATTAGCTAAAATTTATGACATATAAACAATGAATTTATTTTTATGGTTTTTAGTTTTACTTGGTGCTGTAATAGCTGCTCATTGGGGTGCAGATAAATTAGCAGAACCACTGCAAAAATTGCGTAAAAGGTGGGGTTTATCAGAAGCTGCGGCTGCGGCTTTTGTTGCTTTAGCTACAGCGAGTCCGGAAGTTGGTACTAATGTGGCTAGTGCTGTTGGTGGTCTTCAGGATATTGGACTAGGTAATTTGCTTGGTTCGAATATTATTTCTGTACCGGCGATCGTAACTGTTTCCTATATTGCTTCTATGGCTAATGCTAAAGATAACTCTCAAGTTACTTCTCAAAGTAATTCCAATAATTCGTCGTCAGATAACCCTCAAACACATGTCTTACGAGTAAAACCAGAAGCATTAACCGTGCAAGCAATTCCCTACTTATTAATTATTGCCCTAGCAGCCATACTAACTCTTCCTCAACCTTGGCGCGGGCTACAACCTATTGATGGTTGGATTATGTTAGTAGCTTACTTTATTTACTTAGCCCAAGCAGTTATGCGGGAAAGGCAAAATCATCAAACAGTAGAATGGGAAAAACAGGAAATCATAATTGCGATCGCTGGGATCTTATCACTTTGTTTAGGTGCATACTTGACCGTCAAAGCTACAGAAAATATCGTTTCTCTATTAGGAATTTCCCAACTAGTTGGTGGACTTTTTATTACATCTACCATGAGTATTGCACCAGAAGTTTTCGCAACCTGGAGTGTAGCCCGTAGCGGTCAGGTAACCGCTGCTACTACTAATGTGATTGCTGACAATACGGCAACAATGACCCTTGCTTTCTTTCCTTTAGCACTTGTAAGTCTGCCAGTAAAAGATTTACAACTATATTCATTTAACTTAACTTTTGTTGCTCTGCTGGGGATAATCTACGCAGCCGTAATTCACTGGGGTGCTCAAAAATACAGTTTTGAATTGTGGGAAGTAGTTGCACTCAATGGAGTTTATTTAGTTTACCTTGGTATTATGGTATTTGGCATACTTAATGTATTTTGAATCTTATCTAACTTCCAGGAATTAATGGTACGGGAAGACCAGCTTCTTTTAATAAAATATCGAATTCCTTGTTAAATTTTTTCAGTGCACTCCTTGCCTGTAAACCGTCAATAAATCGGAACAGACCCTTATTATTTAAATATTGTCTGTATTCTTTATTTAAGTTTGCAAAAGCACTTAGCGTTTTAATAGTTTGTTTCCTTAAAGGCGTTCCTTTTGGTGTAGTTTTAAGTACGGAATTCAGTACTTTACTTGTTCTTTCTAGTACTTTGCTTGCAGTTTGAATTGTACCTGGGCTGCGTTTATCTAATCTTGACAGGCTTATATAAATACTCTCACTAATGTTTTGTCCCCTCAAAACTCGAACAGTCTGGTTAAGAAATTCCTCCGTAATTGGGACTACTTCTCTTGCGACACCGGTAACATCTTGAACAACATCTCCAAAAATTCCAAATATCATAGTGACTACCATAATAACTACACAACTGAGACGATTTGGTCTCAATATCAAGGAATAAATAAGTTTTAAAAATAGAACTTAAATTTGCTATTATTCAATAATTTAATTATTACTCACACACAAAAATTATTACTCACACACAAATGGCCGAAAATACAAATATTTCTAATAATCCTTTACTTAAAGGTTCTGGTTTGCCCCCATTTACAGAAATTAAACCCGAACAGGTTGAACCTGCACTTGAGATATTGTTAAAAGACCTAGACACACAATTAACAACTCTAGAAACTAATATTTTAGAAACTAACATTGAACCAAACTGGCAGGCTTTAGTTGAGCCCCTTGAAGAAATTACCGAAGGTCTCACTTGGAGTTGGGGTGTTGTTAGTCATTTGATGGGCGTGCAAAATAGCCCCGAACTGCGTCAAGCTTATGAAGCTGTGCAACCCCATGTAATTCAGTTTTCTAACCGCCTGAGTCAAAGTCAACCCATTTACAATGCTTTTAAACAAATTCGCACCGGTGAAACCTGGAATACTTTAGATCCAGCCCAACAGCGGATTGTGGAATCTGCAGTCCGGGACGCCGAACTTTCCGGTGTCGGTTTGCAAGGTGAAGCGCGACAGCGATTTAATCAGATTCAAATGGAAATGGCGGAATTATCCACCAAATTTTCTAATCATGTATTAGATGCGACAAAGGCTTTTAGTTTAACTTTAACCACTAAAGAAAAGGTACAAGGTTTACCTCCTAGTTGGTTGAGTTTAGGAGCACAAGCAGCACGAGATGCAGGAGAAACTGCAGCTACTCCAGAAAATGGACCTTGGCGCTTAACTTTAGATATACCCAGCTATGGTCCTTTCATCCAACACAGCAAACGCCGCGATTTGCGGGAAAAAGCTTATAAAGCTTTTATTAGTCGCGCAACTGTTGGTGAGTTAGATAATAAACCCATAATTGATAAAATTTTAGTGCTGCGTCAGGAATTAGCACAGTTATTGGGTTATCCAACCTATGCTGCGGTAAGTCTGGCAAGTAAAATGGCTCCTAATGTGGAAGCTGTAGACAAACTTTTAGAAGAGCTACGCGGTGCTAGTTACGATGCTGCAGTTAAGGAACTTCAAGAACTTAAAGCTTTTGCAGCGAGCAAAGGAGCAGAAGAAGCTGACGATTTAAAACATTGGGATATCAGTTTTTGGTCGGAACGACAAAGGGAAGAAAAATTTGCTTTTACCCAAGAAGAACTACGTCCTTATTTTCCCCTCCCCCAAGTTCTTGATGGTTTGTTTGGGTTAGTTAAACGACTCTTTGGGGTTACGGTCACTCCAGCAGATGGAAAAGCTCCAGTTTGGCACAAAGATGTTCGTTATTTCCAGATTTCTGATGAAACAGGTACAGCGATCGCTTACTTTTATTTGGACCCCTATAGTCGTCCTGCAGAAAAACGTGGTGGTGCATGGATGGATACCTGTATTAACCGTCGCCAGATCGCCCAAGATGGGGATAATCACATCCAATTACCAGTCGCATATTTGGTATGTAACCAAACCCCTCCAGTTGACGATAAACCCAGTTTAATGACTTTCTATGAAGTAGAAACCTTATTCCATGAATTTGGTCATGGCTTGCAACATATGTTGACGAAGGTAAATTACTCTGCTGCTGCAGGTATCAATAACGTTGAATGGGATGCAGTAGAATTACCCAGTCAATTTATGGAAAACTGGTGTTATGACCGACCAACCTTGATGGGGATGGCGAAACATTACCAAACAGGTGAAGTACTGCCAGAAGAATACTATCAAAAACTATTAGCAGCCAAAAACTACATGAGTGGTAGTGGTATGCTCAGACAAATTCACTTCAGCATCCTGGATATTGAACTACATCACCGCTATCAACCAGGTGGTAACGAAACTCCTTGGGATGTCCGTTCTCGAGTTGCTCAGACCACCACTGTTCTACCACCTTTACCCGAAGATGCATTTTTATGTGCATTCGGTCATATATTTGCTGGTGGATATGCGGCGGGATACTACAGTTATAAATGGGCTGAAGTCTTGAGTGCTGACGCATTTGCTGCATTTGAGGAAGCAGGTTTAAATGATGAAGTTTCCGTAAAAACTACAGGTAAGCGTTACCGCGAAACCATATTAGCACTCGGTGGAAGCAAGCACCCCATGGAAGTATTTGAATCTTTCCGGGGACGCCAACCAAGTACTGAACCTTTACTCAGACATAACGGTTTAGCAAGCGTAGGTTAATGCATTGATTTCAGCAACTTAGTTTGAACAATTCTGTTTAAATATAAACATTTAAAAATATGAGTTTTCAGTTTTCAGTTAGAAATCTAAAACTCATATTTTTTTTAATTCATAATCTTTTCTAATTGCTGAAATTCAGGTAATTAATAATAAAATAATTTTTTCTCCACTCTTCTTTTTGTTTGTTTAAATAAGTATATTTTTCGATACATAAACATAGACTAATGATACTCACCTAAATCATAATTTTTGAAGTTTACTCAATAAAAAATTGGAGTATGCTGGATGGTGTAAGCAAAGCTAAAATTGAAAAATTTCAATTATTAGGTGTAAACAGGCAATTGAGAGGATAATGGGCATAAATCGTGTCAATTATGCTCAAAAATACTCGATAAAGCTTGTGGAAGATTAATTTGCACCATAATTAATTGCACCATAAAGCTTTTCTATGTTTTGAGCAAGGCAGTAAAAGCCAAAGCTGATTCGTGCACCATCGGCAAATACCAAAGCAATTTAGATCGCGGGATTCAAAATGATAGAAAACATTTTACTGGCTGTTTCCGGATCCGGAAATGCGGAAGAAATGCTCAAAACCTTGATGGAACTTCCATCACTGCAAAGAACAAAAATCACGGTTTTACACGTTGTTCCTCCCCAAACAACAGCTGAAACCATGACCCAAAAATGGGAAGAAGGTGGCAAAATTCTTGCCAATACCATTCAGTCCCTGAGGCTCAATCCCACACTAATTTCCTCGGTTCTTCGCCAAGGAGAACCAAAAGATGTTGTCGGTCAAGTAGCCCAAGAAATTGATGCAGATCTAGTAATTATGGGTTCGAGAGGACTAAAACGACTGGAATCAATTTTGGCAAATTCAGTTAGCCAATATGTGTTTCAACTGTCATCTCGTCCGATGCTATTGGTAAAAGATGACATCTATGTTAAAAGAGTTAAAAGGATTATGGTGGCGATCGATGGATCTGAAGCTGCTAAAACTTGCTTGAATTTGGCATTATTCTTTTTGAAAGATGTTCAGAGCACAATAGAATTAATTCTAGTTAACATAAACACTGAATGGCTTGGTAAAAGAAGTGAAGATGTACCAAACCTCAAGCCAGAATCAAATCCAGCATTGGCTGAAGCTGCTGCGATCGCCCGTAAATACGGTGTAGAACCTCGTTGCATTCTTAGTAGCGGTAGCGAAGGTCAGCAAGGGTACCTTACTAGCACTGGCAGACTAGGTCAAGAAATTTGTCGGTTAGCGAATGACTGGAATGCCGATATCTTACTTATGGGTTCACCAGACAGACGCCCTTCAATTGCAAAAAGCTTTGTTGACTTAGATAGACTTTTTGGTTCATCTTTGTCTGACTATGTTCGCGTTAACGCTTCTTGTCCTGTTTTGTTGGCACGTACATCATCAGATTAAAGCCAATATATATTTAGCGGTTGATAAACAAAACCCTACACCTATGGTGTAGGGATTCCTTATTTTGAAACAAAATTTAAATTAAAAAATCAGGCACAAAAATCAAAAAAGTATTAACTTTATTTGTTACCTTCACGGCTAACAGTTACAGTGTAAAGAAGTATTAAAAAGACAGATGGAACTAGCACAAATAAAATGCTAGCCACAAACCCCAAGTCATTAGTCTGCATACCTTAAAACCCTTTATTTAACAGTTGCAACGATCAGAGACCGGTTAATGGCGTAGACTAACGTTACGCTAGCTCTAACCACCATGCCCTTACGGACTACAGTTAATGTGCTGTAGACACTGATGTGTCTGTGCTTACGCCCAGCCTTGCTAACGCTTTGCTAACAGCTACTAGTTACCAGTAAACCGTAATATTTTTAGGATACCATTACACAAGACTTCTCGGTCTATGTAAGGACTTTCAGCAAAAAATAGTAGGCATTATGGTTTAGTAATGACCTCAACAGGTCCATTAACTAAAGTTTGACAAGCAAGGCGATAATTGTCTGGTTTTTTCTTCAATAGCTTATTCTCAGCATCAGTGCGTGGAGAAAGATTTTCCATTCCTGAAACTATTTCTACGGCACAAGTTCCACACTGACCGTATCCACCGCAATTCATCATCTTGCCCCACATCTTATATATGTCAACGCTGTTTTCCATTGCTTTGAGGCGTAAGTTTGCTCCGGTTGCAGCGACTACTTCTTTGTCTTCTTTGACGAACCTTATACCACCCATAATTTATACCTCTAGAAATGTAAATTACCTTGTAAAGCTCATATTTGTCGATTGCTAAATCAACAACCTAAATTATTATTGTAATTTATTACAAAGTATTAATAATTATCAAATTATTTTAAATTAACTGAGTTACAAAATATCTCTTAACAAAAAAATCTAAAAAATAAGACAGGCACATTGCCTGTCTGAAAGATATCAAACAAGAAATTAAATTATCTAAAACCCACTGCAG
Source organism: Mastigocoleus testarum BC008 (assembly GCF_001456025.1). GTDB lineage: Bacteria > Cyanobacteriota > Cyanobacteriia > Cyanobacteriales > Nostocaceae > Mastigocoleus > Mastigocoleus testarum. The sequence continues at coordinate 18,502 of NZ_LMTZ01000029.1, read as the reverse complement.
CTTGCCATACAAAAGCAAGAAGTAAGAAGAATACAGGAATAATTGGGAGAACGTCTACCAATGGGTCAAAAATTTGATAAGCTTCCGGTAAGTCTGCTAAAAATAGTACAGCTTCCATTTTTGTTTATATCCACCTAATTGAACAGGATTTTCATATTCATAATTGAGATGTATCTTAACATGCTTTAGACTCCATCAGGTATAAGAAGCTGAAAGAAGAAGTAAGGAGTAAGAAGTAATGAGTGAAGAATTACCAGTTACCAATTACCAATTACCAATTACCAATTACCAGTTACCAATTACCAGTTACCCGTGCTCCAGTTCAACAGAATTATCAGTATTTAGCCAACGAGCAAAATCTGTAGCAAAAGAACCCTGCAATATGCTTTGCCGTATCTTTTGAGTAAAGTGAATAATTTCAGTAATATTATGTATGCTCAGCAATGTATAAGCTAGAATCTCTTGCGATCTAACTAGGTGAGATATATAAGCGCGTGTAAAATTTTTGCAAGTATAACAAGGACAATCTGCATCTAAAGGTTGAAAATCTTCTCGAAATCTGGCATTTTTCAGATTCCAGCGTTCCCCTCGCACCATCGCAGTACCATGTCGCGCCCATCGAGTAGGAATAACACAATCAAATAAATCTATCCCTGCTGCGATCGCAATTGCAATTTCCCGATAGGTTCCTACACCCATTAAATAACGGGGCTTATTTACAGGTAATAAAGGAGCTGTTACCCGAACAATTTCGTGAATCAATTCAGGTTCTTCTCCAACACTAACTCCACCAATTGCATAACCAGGTAAATCCAACTCAGTTAATGCATTAGCCGCTCGGGAACGTAAATCTGAATAGATTCCTCCCTGTACAATACCAAATAAAGCTTGCTCGGGTCGCTTGTGAGTTTCTATACAACGTAATAACCAGCGATAGGTACGTTCCGTCGCTGTTTCAACTTCTTCACGACTTACAGGGTAAGGAGGACACTCATCAAATGCCATAATGATGTCAGCTCCTAAAGTATTCTGAATCTCGATCGAACGTTCTGGCGTTAGTTCAATAATTTGTCCATCATGGGGAGAGCGGAACTTAACACCTCGTTCGCTAATTTTTCGCATTTCGCTGAGACTGAACACTTGAAACCCACCGGAGTCGGTAAGAATAGGACCATCCCAGCCCATGAATTTATGTAAACCTCCACCACCAGCGACAATCCCTTCACCGGGCTGTAAGTGTAGATGATAAGTATTGGATAATATCATCTGTGCGCCCGTATCTCTTAATTGAGCCGGAGTTAACGTCTTAACATTTGCTAGAGTTCCTACAGGCATGAATCTTGGAGTTTCAACAGCTCCATGGGGTGTATGAAAGACCCCTACCCTAGCTTTCGTCTGGCTACAGCCAGTAATGTACTCGAAAGAAAAGTTTGTGCTCAAAATATCTTGGAAACTGAAAATTCTTCGGTTTTACAATTCACCTTATTAAAGCACATTCTTATTGAGGCACATTAGAATAAATCGCAATTGTCATCATCAAACTCTGCATCCCATTTTGCACATAGCAACTGCTCCATGACAACTTCGATTGCACTGGAGTTGAGGGAACGTTCCCGTCTTTCTTCCATGGGTGTAGAAAGGGGAATTAAACGCAAGCAGCTTCCTTCCTGTACCAAATCAAAATAAGTTTCTTTTTCTGGAGACTCTTTTAATTCCAGAAGATCAAAACTATGGACATTAAGGTATAAAGCATGGTTAGCTACTAGGGTCGAACGTTGGGGATTTGCAAATACTTCCATTACATCGCCTTCACCTTCGCTTTGCAGCGTACCTTCTCGGGTATACGCGTAGCGTACGTGACCCAAATCATTAAGCAATCGTTGCATGTCAAGTTTGTTCACAATGGTGCCTGTGTTAACTATGCAAGGAGCTGGCATCTTAGCTTCAGGTAGATGGTAAGTCATATATTAAATATTAAATAGGGAATCAACTTTTGGCGAATTATTACACAGCTCAACATTAAAGTTTACAGCCTTATTAAAATTCGTAGCATTTAAATAATAATCAATCTCGGAGAGCAGTAATACGGCAAACATAAAATTAGTCTTTTACTGGAGGATGATACATGAAAAACTCCCATTCACGCTTGATATATGTTTACTAATTTAACTACCAAATATTTCACTCCAATGCGCACAAAATAGTTTTGTTTTATACCTTGAGGTTTAATGTCACTGCAACCAGCATAACAAAGTTTTTCTCAGTGGATTTATGTAACTAGTCAATCTTATTTAAAGCTTTAATAAATAACACTAGTAATTTTGCCAGACTTTGAAGCATCATTTTTTATATCTCAAATCTCATTCAGTGTTTACATTTAATCAATCTTACCAAAATGCAAGACCAGGTTCAGTGGTGGAAATCACTAGTATTTCAAGCGATCACAGGAATTATTTTTTACACTTCTATCCCTTTGCCATATGTTTCTGGTTTGGAATTTAGCAGAGTGGCAAAAATAGCTCCAGTTATAGGATTAATAATTGGAGGAATTTTGGGAATACTGGACATAGGGATGAATCATGTTGGTGTACCAGTGTTTACTCGGAGTGCTTTGGTCATAGCAGCATGGATCGCGGTTACTGGAGGTTTGCATCTGGACGGAGTAATGGATACGGCGGATGGATTAGCAGTTGGAGACCCACAAAAACGCTTGGAAGTTATGGCGGATAGTGCCACTGGAGCTTTTGGGGCAATGGCTGCTATTGTCATCATACTAATTAAGACGTCTGCATTGATAGATATACAAAAATTTCGTTGGTTGTGTTTAATGGTAGCCTGTGGTTGGGGAAGATGGGGGCAACAAATTGCCATTGTATTTTATCCTTATCTGAAACCAACTGGTAAGGGAGCTATTCATAAAGAAGCATTTGGATCCTATTGGGATTTAATTCCCGGATGTGTACTCATTTCAATGACAGGTTTTTTATCAATTGTTCTAGAACAGGAAAGCTTAGTCCTAGCGCTGGTAATGACTGTTGCAGGAAGTGCTATCGCCACATTCGTTAGCGCTTGGTTCGATCGCAAACTGGGCGGACATACCGGGGATACTTACGGTGCAGTTGTCGAATGGACAGAAGCTTTAACATTATCTGTGTTGACAATTTTTACTTAGTTCTTAATTTTTCTAGGATATTTTCTGACTTACTGGTTGTAATTCTTAATAGGCGATGGCTAATGACTAATGAATAATGAATAAAATATAATTACTTAACGGGCTTTAATCGCGTTACCCTTAATTTATAAGTTCCACCTCCAGTTTCACCAAAAGAACGAACGCGAACGATATAGGTTCCGGTTTTTGTAATACGGGTAAATAAAAGGGAATTACTACTACCATCAGGTCCATCATCGTTTTCTGCAACCGTAGAACCGTTGGGAGAGAGTAAAGTGATAATACTGTCAAAGCTATCGGAGGAAAGGTCTATCGCCAGATTATCACCTTTTCTTAGTTGCACTAAATAATCACGAGCAAATCCACCTTGACCTGTGGGAATATCTTTATCTGAGAGCGAATCAGACACTTGATTTCCGGTAGTCAAGGGAATTGGATTATACAACTTAACTTGCTGAGCGGAAGCTGAAGTTATACTCGTTACAATTATTGTCAGTACAGCTGGGATGAATGCAACTTTCTGAATACCCATCCCCAAAGCCTCACTTTTTACCCCAAACAGTTTTTCCACAGAAATATCAAATATGTATAAGATAATCTGGTTAATTATAGTTTTTATTGGTATCTCCTGCCTAGGAAATCTGAACATAAAGTTAAATCTAAACCTAAATTTAAATTTACATTTAACTTTTAACTAAATTTTAATTGAAACCTATATCTTGAAACCTATAGCTAACTAGTCTTCAGAGCCGCAGCACAAGCTGCTATTCCCAAAACAGAAATTTGGGAGTTTCTAAGTGTTTGGATTGCAGATTTAGCAGTTGCACCTGTGGTATATATATCATCTACTAACAATACCGGCTGTCGTGGAGGCTTATATAAATCCTGTCCAATAGAGAAAGCTTCAGCTAGATTTTCACTCCTGTCTGAACTTGATAAGCTATGTTGTGCCTCAGTTTCTCTTACTCTTTTTAAACCTTTTGCTTTTACTTTGAGTCCAGTTATTTCACAGAAACCTTTTGCAATTAGAGCCGCTTGATTAAAACCTCTTTGTTTTTGTTTGTATGGATGTAGAGGAATTGGAACAAGAATAGGTTTATATTCTGGTGATGGAGTATTCAACAACCATGCTTCTCCTAATAGTTGACCCAAAAGAATTGCGATTTCTGGATGATCGTTGTATTTCATCGTTGCGATCGCTCGCTTTAATACACCACCATATCTCCCCCAAGCAAATACTGGTACAGGTTTTTGCCATAAAGAACTTGGTTCGGGAATGGCACATTTATCTAATTGTCTCGTACAGTATTTACATAATAAATTTGAGCTTGGGCGCTCACATAAAGGGCAATTAGATTCTAAAAAAGAATTTAGTAAGGCTTTGAGATAATTTTTAAAAGCTTGCATTTGATTCAAATATTTTTAAATTCAAAATATTAAAATTTATCTGTTATTTCTTAAAAAGAAATTAAATAAATTAACCTTGATAAATAAGTTATCTTGTATTATTGAACGCGATTATTATCCATTATGATTTACGCATAAAGCACTCTACGAAACTAAATATGTAACTTTAAATAAATTCGGGATTTATTTTAATAAATCGAATTAAATGATTTAAGGTAAACGCGATCGCATCTTTCTGTTTCTACTCCAGCTGCAGGTTTATAGCCATAACCTTCGTACAATTTGACAGCTTCTGCTAGAATGCTAGCAGTTTCAATCCAAATTTCTTCAAAGCCACGGCTAATAATTGCAGCTTCTAACTGTTGTAACAAATATTTTCCTAATCCACAGCCCCTTGCTTGTGGCAAAAGATACATTTTGCGAATTTCAACACTATTTTTGCCGCGCTTTATCGGGTAATATGCTGCAGTACCAACTAATTCTTTTTGGTGTTCGATTACCCAAAATTCGCCTCCATTGTGCAAGTAACACTCTTCCACTTGCAATACGTCTCTATCTGCACCCTTGGGTTCCCAACCCAAACCATACTCAGACAATACAGAGTGTATGAGTTCCGCTGCAACAGTCCGGTCTTTTATTTGCCAATCTCTAATTAAAAAATCTTTGTATTGACTTTTAATTGTCATTTCCCCAATCCCCAATAAAGAACCCAATATATTAGAAATCGGGTAGATATAGCGCTACGCGCAAGTAAAAACAGACCGCGCCCTTAGGGCGACAAAAAGCTTACAATTCAAAGCTTTTAGCGTATCTACGATAAATAGGATTTAGTAATGTCCTAACGTTGTTACGTAGTGCTATATTTCGATTTTAAAATTAATTTGCAGAACAATATAGTAATTTTATTTTGATTTATGAATGGATTAGTCCTGTAAAGATGTTACAGAAGCTAACGTCAACGCCGTAGATTCTACAACATCTCTACAATATTTATTTTAATTACTAACACCCATTACCAATTAACCATTACCAATTACCAATTACCAATTACCAATTACCCATAAATAAAAATCTAACTATGAATTCTCGGTTCTGGATACAAATTGACTAGTAACTCGCTTTCTATTTCAGCCAATTCATCCAATCGCTCCATGACAACTTCACGGTCAAAATAAGTATCTGCTAAGACCCAAAAAGTTCCAAAATGTCGTGCTTCTGACGCCATTAAACCGCGATAAAATTTGGCTAATTCTGGTTCCGGACAATGGGTTGCTAATAGCCCCAAACGTTCGTGGGAACGAGCTTCAATTAAACCGCTAGCAAGTAAAGCGTCTAAAAATCGGTTGGGTTCTTGGGGACGAAGATTAGCTTTTAAAGCTGCACCGTAGGGTGGTGGTGTCAAATGACGTAGAGGAATATTTCGACGATCTAACCATTGATTGACCTGTTCGAAGTGTTCCAACTCCTCTTTAGCTATTTTGGTTAACTCCCTTACCATTTTTGCATTGGAAGGATAGCGAAACATCAGATTCAATGCAGATCCTGCTGCTTTACGTTCGCATTGAGAGTGATCGAGAAGTATTATATCTAGGTTGGATATTGCTTGTTCTACCCACGCATCACTTGTAGGTTTTTTCAGGGCGTTAATTACCGGAAATTCAGAAGATAGGACACTCAAGATTTACAAAACTCCGCTCAGTCATTTAATTGTATTGTGCCTGCTATGCGATCGAGTTGTAAATTTATGGTTTTTTGTGTCGGTTGGTAATGGGTAATGGCTAATTGTCAATTGGTGATTGGTAATATTGCATTAACAAAGTGATCGCTCGCAGCTTTGCTGCGAACGAGTGGAACTAAGGAATCGCAAATATTTTCTGAATCGATAATAAGTATTTTGTTTTAAGCAGTAGTTTAGCTTTCTTAAATATACTTGTTTGATAACTTGATTTTTTATACCTAATTTAGTGATTTATCGGGAATATACTGATTAAATGGTGTACCATTTAATAAGAGTTCACTTATGTGATTTATTTTGCTGTATTAAGTCAAGATTTTGCTTTGGGGTTTCAGTTCAGAATTTGCGATCTTGACCTATATTTAACCTGATAAGGAAAAATAGATGATTTTTTTCAGCGATTCAGTTAAGAATGCTCATCTGTTTCGTCGCGTGACTTCGTCTATTATCGCTTCAGTTTTTGCGTTGGGTTTTAGTATTTGTAGTGTTAGATCGGCTGAAGCGAAAGAAACAAAAAGATTGAAATTTTGCGATAGTAATAAAGACTTATTTCATCTCAATTTAGGAGCTGAGCGCAAAGTTAGAATTGCTATTTTTGATCTTGAAAATAATATTACTTTTACTACTAAACAAGGAAAACAGACATATCCTTTCCAAGGATACAGCGATATTTTAGCAGGCGAGTTAGTTAAAGACAACAATTTTGCTGTAGTAAGTTGGGGTCAGGTAAAACCTTTTCAGGTATTCCCTCAAGGGGGACAAGGGATAAGTAATGGAACTCAAAAAGTAGTTACTTTAGACAAATTACGTGATATTCGCAACAAACATGGCATAGAAGCAGTATTAATAGGAACTATCAATAAGTTTAATATTACTGGAGACAGCAAAAGACAATTTTTAGGATTTGGAAAAAGAACTGATACAAATGAGGTTTATATCAAATTGAACTTTCGAGTAATTGATACGACAACTGGTGAAGTAATTTTTACTGTAGAAGGTAGTAGTAACAGCAGTAAATCGTACACTAGTGAGACCACAATACCTAAGATAAGTGTAGATATCAGTAAACAGAATACCAATAACTTCGATGACAACAATCCTGACAATTCTTGGAATAGCACAAAACAAGATTCAATCACATTAAGAATGAATCTTAGTGGCGATACAACAGAGAATATTATTAACTCAAATATTAATGGTATTACAAATAAGTTAACAGCTTTAGCAACTGGAGATGCTATTAATCAGATTGTTGATAAATTAAATAACAATTCAAACAAGCTAGCTTGCTTATTGAGAAAACCAACCCTCGTTGCTGATGCAGAGAAAGGTCAAGTTATCCTTAATAAAGGAAAAATACATGGATATTGCAAAAACTTGAAACTATCTATCGGACGTAAAGGTAACTTAATTGAGGATCCTGCGACCGAAAGAATCCTCTATATAAAAACAGAAAAGGTTGGCGATATTCTACTAACTGAGGTAGATTCAAATTTTAGTGTAGGTAAGATAATAATAGATAAAGATAAAGCTCAAAAAATCAAGGTTGAAGATTTACAACGTGACACAAGAAACTTTGTTGTAAAATCAACTAATCCTGAATCTTGTACGGATAGATCTTCTGAGGAGCTACCAAATACTTCTTATCAAAGAGAAAATATAAGATCTAATCGTTATGAATAATATAGAGAATATTGATAAGCTTAAAAATGGCTAATACCTATCAAGTTAACTAGTTATTTGTTTTAAACCTGGGAATTAACTCCCAGGTTTATATTTAGATAATAAACAATCCAAGCTAAAATTTACATCAACGTCTTGAAAAGTTTGATTTCATTAATATGTGATTCAAATCACTGGGAGATAAAATATTAAATCACAACTAAATAAAAGATTGAATGATAGTGAAAAACAACAAAATCTTGATAATCTAAAAACTGAAAAAATAGTCAACTTAATTATTTATCTTAGTTCCTAAATTAACCTGAATTTATATTGTTAACAAATGTAAATAATATTATTCGTTTTCTGTAAAAAACTGATTTTAAGCTGATGACTAATATTAAGTTCCCAATAAACTATTTTCTAGCAAACCAAATTAAAGAACAATCTTAAGTTATCAAAACTGTAATTTATGCATGGTTACTTTTCCATCAAATATGGCTGATGACTAATTTAGGTCATTAATTCTAATTGTCTAAAATATGAAATAATTTGCCCACAGGTATTTTTAAATATACCTAAATTGGTGCATTAGATTTTTCTCAATTGAATTTGGTCTATTTACCAACATTAGAATTATTCAGACATACATATCAGAGTCATTGCACTGTACATATTTTTTTGTAAATTAATTTGCTGTGTTCCCAATTTGTTGTTTCTCAAAGTGATGCTTTGAAATTTTCGATTTATCGGGGTTGTTATTAAAGGGTAAAACAGTGAAGAAAATTTTAGTGATTGACAATAAAACCTTAAGTAGAAACCTTTTTGTTAAGAAGCTCAAGGATAAGGGTTTTTATCCCATAGGTGCAAAAGATGGTATTATTGCGATTCAAAAAGCACAAGAAGAGTTACCCGATATAATTATTAGTGAAATCAATATACCTCAAATAGATGGTTATAATATTTTAACTATACTGCGTCAAAAATCTGCCACCCTTCATATTCCATTCATTTTTCTCACTAATAGCATCAGCAAGGCTGACATCCGTAAAGCGATGGAATTAGGAGCAGATGACTATTTAATTAAACCTTGTACTTTAGAGACTTTGCTCAAGGCGATCGCTATTCGTCTAGAGAGACAAACTGTCCTCAAAAACTTCTATACCGAGAAGTTCAAAGTATTGACAGACTCGTCACTTGATAGAGATACCAAGACTAAACAGCTTACCCAGAAATCTATTTTTCCTTCAGTTCCTCAAGTAAGTAAAGTATTTGAGTTCATTGAGGCTAATTATAATCAATCAATCACTTTGAACGATGTAGCTGTTGAAGTTGGTTATACTCCGACTTACTTGACTCATTTGGTACGAAATCTGACCGGACAAACGGTGCAAAGGTGGATTATTTTACGTCGTATGATTGCTGCACGTTCTTTACTTTTAGAAACTGATTTAAAAGTTGAAGATATTGCAATTCAAGTCGGCTATAACTGTACCGTTCATTTCTTTCGCCAGTTTCGTCAACACCATGGAACAACCCCTCACGCTTGGAGAAATTCTCACAAACACTACGAAAATGTTTACAGGTAGAATTTGAAGTGACGTCTGTTAGGTCCGCAAAAGAGCGTTTTTTTAGACTATTTTTATCACCACTTTGTAGCGCACCAGCAGATCGATGGCGTGCGAGAGAATATTTTTTCCAAATTATCTTTATCACTACGCCATAATATCATTTTCGGTAGGATACCTATGATAGGGTTTGTAATTGTGCTGTGTCTTAATAGACATGCTGGTGCTAAAGCGCAATTACAAACAAAATTTTTTTATGATTAATTTACTCAACATAAATATAGCGCACCGCTTTAAAATTAATGGTAATTTTTGCAGACATAACATCATATCAGTAGTATTCCGCAAAATTACCAATAAAAAATGCCCCCTAAAGGAGGCTTAATATTAGTTGAAATTCGAATTCGAATTCAGATTAAAATTCAAGAAACTAACAATTCAAGGCTATTTTGAGAAAATTACAGGCTGCTTGGTTCTCCGGGTTGTGACATACCATCATGGCGACCAGAATCAGAGAATCCAGTTGGGATAGTTTCTTTGAGGAATCCACTGTAAGCTTCCATCCCATGTTCGCCGATATCCAAGCCTTCCAATTCTTCTTTTTCTGTAACGCGGATACCTAAAGTTGCTTTGAGGATAGCCCATACAACTGCACTAAAAGCAACAGTGAACGCACCTACAGCCGCAATACCAATAATTTGTGGAATCAGAGCGGTAACTCCACCACCGTAAAATAAACCTGCTGCAGGACCAGCACCATCACCATACCAAGAGTAGACTTCAGGACCTACTGCAAATAAACCTACCGCTAAGGTACCCCAAATACCGCATACTAAGTGAACGGAAATCGCACCTACGGGGTCATCAACCTTAACGCTATCAAAGAAGCTAACAGCAAACACTACCAGAATACCTGCGATGATCCCGATAGCGAAAGCACCACCTAAGTTAACGAAAGCACAAGGAGCTGTAACTCCCACTAAGCCAGCCAAAATACCGTTGATAATCATTGATAGGTCTGGCTTACCAGATCTAAACCAAGCTGTTGCTGTTGCTGCTACTCCACCTGCTGCTGCAGCCATGTTGGTTGTTAAAGCGATGTGAGAAATTGCTGCACCGTCAGCAGCCATTGTGGAACCAGGGTTAAAACCAAACCAACCTAGCCACAAAATTAAGCAACCCAAAGTCGCGATACTCATATTATGACCGGGGATCGCACTGGGTCTACCATTCTGAAACTTACCGATCCGGGGTCCAAGAAATATCGCACCCATTAAAGCAGCCCAACCACCAACTGAGTGGACGACTGTGGAACCAGCAAAATCCCAAAAACCCAAACCAGATAACCAACCACCACCCCAGACCCAATGTCCGGTGATAGCGTAGGAAACACCAACTAACAAAACACTGAAAATTAAGAAGTCAACGAACTTAATCCGTTCCGCAACTGCTCCAGAGACGATAGTTGCTGCGGTTGCAGCAAAAGCTAGTTGGAATAAGAATTTCGCCGCTAAAGGAATTCCTGTCCAGTTTAAAGCGCTAAATACACCTTTATAAGCTTCTCCAGTCAAAGGGCTGTTATCTGCACCTTGCAATAAAAAGCCATTTAAACCAATAAAAGTATTCCCATCACCAAACATGAAGGCAAAACCAACCGTCCAAAAAGCAATGGTTGCAAGCGCAAATACAATCAGGTTTTTGGAGAGGATGTTAACAGCATTCTTTTGGCGGCAAAAACCGGTTTCTAACATCCCAAAACCTGCGTTCATAAAGAACACTAAAAACGCCGCCAGGGCTACCCAAAGAGTGTCAACTGCAACTCTTAGGCTAGCAAATTCTTCTTGGCTTACAGCTTCTCCTGCTGGTGTTTGGGCTGATGCTGCGTAACCCCATGTCAATACAATGACTGTAGCGATTGGGATACAAGCTTGCCAACCAGGAGATAAACGCTTTATACCCTGGAACAATCGCTTATCTCTGCCATTCAACCTGATTCTTGATGTCTTTTTTAACATTTATCCTCCGAAGTTTTCTATTTTTAGAAAAACTTGAAGCAAAATAGCTAACTCAATCTATCTAGATTACTAACTTGTCTAGATTGTATATACAAGTCAGCTAGTTATATTTACTTCAACTTGAAATTAAGTAACATAAGTTACGCGGCAACAAATTTAGCTTTCGATCCCGGTTGTTTATCAGATGCTTGTTCGAAAGACTCTTTAAAGTTAGAAAATCAAATAATCCACTAAGTAGTCAATAGAATCACGTTACTTCACTAGAAATCTTAAAAATTTATTATTATGTAACTTTGACAACTTTTAAGTCTCCTTAACTAATTCTTTAAAAATCGTCTTTGAACGACAAATCAAGCTTATTTAGTCATTTTCATTACCAAATAAATACTAATGGTAACAATTGATATTTGCATTACGGACAGCAGATATTCTGTAAATTTAGATACTGTTTTTTATCTACATCGGTGCATTAAATCAGCATTTTTTTTGTAAAATTAGCGTTTATTTTGCTGAAAATATCAGGATTTCCTGACTTTTATATGCAAATAGTAATTATCACTTAACGTATAATATTTTCACCTTTCTAAGATAAAAAATGTTTTTCTACTGACAATAAAAATAAATCTTAATGAAATGAATAAAGTGTTTTCAAAAATAAAAACTTCAAAGTGTTTTGGTTGATATTGGTTTGAGTAAGCTTCTTATTAAAATTTTGATTTATCGTATAAATCTTTAAACTCAATCTAAATTTTTGTTTATTTAGTTTAAGTAAAGATTTTGTGACATGGGTAGCTTTTGAGTTCACATACGTTTTCCTGAATTTATTTATTCTAGAAAAAAATATAGAAGTAAATCGATGCAAGTATATAAAATCACTGGATTTCTGTTTTAGCAATGATGATTTACGAAAAATTACTTACATGAAGATGAAATGACTTTCAGTTAGGGTATGGGCTTCAACTTCCTGCAAAATTATTAACTTGGTGTTCTCGGTCGCAATTGTTGTATTTCCCTTTTCCTGGAAAAATTTGAGATCCTTAAAGGTTAGACCTAATCCACTGCTGACTAATACATCAACTCCTACTTGAAAATCAGTAATTGTGTTTGGTGAATCTGGTATATCCCCATTCGCAAGCCAGAATTCATCAGCACCTTCGCCGCCAGAAATAGTATTATTACCACCGGAGTAAGCAAAAAAGCGATCCCTTCCACGTCCACCTAATACCCGATCGCCAGTACCAAGGAGAAATTCGTCATTTCCATTTCCGCCGTGGATGTAGTTACCACCAATGCTATATTGGGCATTAAATAAGTCGTCTCCATCTCCTCCATAAGCACGATCGTGATTTCTCACCGTAATCTGGTCGTTCCCGTTACCACCAAAGAGTAGATTTCTCCCACTACCAAACTGTGCTTCTAAAAGGTCGTTTCCATTTCCGCCAAAAGCAAAGTTGTTAGTACCAACAATGATGTCATCATTTCCATCCTTACCATAAAGAATATTCCTTCTCTTACTTTGCGCAGCATTCAGAAAATCGTTATTACTAGTTCCGTACAAAAATTTACTTGTGTTGGTAGATAGTTTTTGACCTCCCGTACCAGTTGTCCAAAATGCTCCCACATTATTAGAAGTAAGTGGTTTATTATCTACGAGGATGGGGGATATGCTTCGATTATTAATTCGAGTCTGATTATTATCTGAATCTTGAAAAATACTTCCATCGATTGCAGATATTTTGGAATGGTGCTGGTCGAGTTCGTTGGATTTGAAGAGCTTGGAATTATTTTGAAAAATGTTTCTCCCTGGCGATCTACCCGGTAATAAACCTAATTTTGCTGTACCTTGTGGACGGATAATATTACCAATGGTAGAGACTTCACCTAGGTTGAGGGAGCCATCAAATAAAATGCCCTTATCGCTTTGTAAAATATTATTATAAATATTTGCACTCCAAGGGAAATCTGGTTCTATTTCTGCTGTAATCCCAACATTTCTAGTATTGATAATGATATTATTCCCAACTGTGGCGTTACTGGGTTCGTAGCGAAAACGAATACCTCTTTTCGTTCCTTCTATGTGGTTATTAATAACTTTCGTATTGGTACCATTAATCCGGATTCCTTCTTTAGCATCGAAGATAAAATTTCCTTCAACCAAATTATCATCGCCAGCGCGAACAACTAATCCACCATTTTTACTACCGCGGATGGTGTTAAATCGAATTATGTTGTCATTGGTCTTAACAGAAATAACTTCAGGGTCATAATCAACATTTTCCAACAGGTTATACTCTACTATGGTTCGTCCCGTGATACCTGCATCAGCACTATTTTTGAGTTGACCGAGTTGAATTCCTTCTCTACCATTAACCCTACCACCGGGATAGGGGACATCTTTGAGATAGTTGCGTTCGATGCGGTTGTACCAATTATTCAACTGCTCGATGTTATCCCTTTTTGAACTGATTTTTCGAGTACCCCCAACAGCAATACCGATAGACTTATTCCCTACCATCAAATTACGATCTACCCGGTTATATTGGGAAGATGAGCCTAGATCGATAATATGATCCTTAACGCCATTACCAGAATCATAGAAAGCGTTATTACTCAGTCTACTGTAACGAGCGCCGCTAAATTGCACGACTGCCATGTCATCTGTAATTCGATCAAATTTAAAGCCGGAGACACTTACATGGTCAGCTTCAATATATATATCCGAGCTACCAGTTATGGTTACTCCTCCGGGTGTTTCAGCCCGAAATTCGATTCCAGGTTGGTTGAGATGGACGCTTAAATCTCGATATATACCATCTTTTAGTACCAGGGAATCACCGGGTTTTGCTTTCACAATCGCATCATCAATTTCATTTGCATTATCAATCAAAATTCTTTTGGGTTTTGATTTGGTGAAGTCAATGGAATAGTTGCTTCGATTGATATTTTTGTTAGTTTGAGGGAAAGCTGTTGGTTTGGATCGGGTTACTTTCGCTGGTTCTGATTTTGATGTGTTACTATCAGTAATTTCTAATTCTGAAAGTTTGCCTTTATAGCCGGTAATTTCAATTACACCATCATTTATTTCGGAAAATCCAGCATTACCATCATTGAAAGCTAAGAATGTCCGATTTCCCAAAGTAAAAATTGCTGCTTTGTTTTCAGTAAATATATCTTTGGTTAAAACTGCTTTGATATCCGATGCATCTAAGCTGTTCGCATTTCCCAACTGCGTTATTTCCGATGCTGACACTGCTTGGGGTCCATCAATTGTATCAATTCCGATTTGGAGGTCGGTGATGCGATCAAATCCCCGATCAAGGCTAGAGTTCTTACGTTGTTTGAATTGGAATATATCTGCATCTGCACCGCCAGTTAGGATATCGGTGTCGATTCCCCCAACCAAAGTATCATTACCACTACCACCTTCAATGGTATCATCACCAGTATTACCTACAAGTAAATCATTGCCAGAACCGCCATCAAGAAAATCGTTTTCTGAGCCCCCATTTAAACGATCTGCTCCAGCTTCACCAAATAATTTATCGTTCTTACTCCCGCCCTTGAGAGTATCATTACTTGCTCCACCTTTTAGAAAATCGTCTCCATCTTCTCCACTCAATAAGTCAAAACCAACGCCACCTTCGATGGTGTCATTCCCGGTACCACCTTCTAAAGCATCATTACCCTCATTCCCAAAAAGTTTATCGTCATCTTCGTTTCCTTCCAGGACATCATTACCACTACCACCTTCTAAGGTATCATTGCCCTCACCGGCATAGATCTTGTCATCACCACCTTTACCTTGCAACTGGTCAGCACCATCAAGACCTCTCAGAGTATTTTTATGCTCGTCACCTACGATGATATCGTCTTGTTCCGAACCACTTAAATTTTCAATATTTACCAAGCGATGATCGCCTTGAGCGTCACCTCCACTAAAGCGATTAGCAGAAAGATTGAGATTTACCCCAACTTGCGAATTCTTGTAACTAGCTGTATCACTACCAATACCCCCATCTAAAAAATCGCCACCTGCACCACCTTCAAGGACATTATTACGACTATCGCCTCGGAGGATATCTTCCCCACCAGAACCAATGATATTTTCAATATTTAGTAAGCTATCGCCATTAGCGTCGCCACCACTAACAACACCCGTGGCAAGATTAATGTTAACGCTTTGGGAATCCCGATAACTTACCGTATCAATTCCAGCACCACCGTCAATTACATCCCCGTCACTACCACCTTCCAAAGTGTCCGAACCGCTATCACCTTTGAGAGTATCTTTGCCACTACCACCAAATAATGTATCGTCATCTTTACCACCACTTAAGTAATCATCACCACCGTTACCGCGTAATTCATCTTCTTCATCCCGACCAAAGAAGGAATTATCACCATCATTACCAATCAGTTTATCTTCATCTTCAGAGCCAATGATATTTTCGATGTTTGTTAATCTATCGCCTTGTGCATCCCCTTGATTTCCCACTTCTGCGGTTAGGTCTACCTCAACACCATCCTCGGAATTTTCATAGGTCGCGGTATCAGTACCTAAACCTCCATCCAGAAAATCTGCACCAACACCACCTGCAAAGATATTGGCGTCATCATTACCAATTAAACGGTCGTCTTGCTCTGAACCAACTAGGTTCTCAACTTCTTTTAAGTTGTCACCCTCAGCATCGCCATCATTTCCAATTCCGGTAGAGAGATTAACAGTTACTCCAGCGCTGGAATCTTCGTAGCTCGCTGTATCATTACCTTCACTACCTACAAGATAGTCAGCACCATCTCCACCTTTAAGAATATCGTCGCCAGCACCACCATCAACTGTGTCAGCACCATCTCCACCCTCAATGACATTGCGATCGCGATCGCCAATTAATATATCGCTGTTACTTGAACCCTTGAGATTCTCAATATTTGACAGCTTATCTCCTGCTGCGTCTCCGTCACTTCCACTCCCTAAAGCCAGGTTAACCTTAACTCCAGTGGTTGAATGCTCGTAACTGGCTGTATCTTCATCCGCACCACCATCTAAGGTATCTCCACCTGCTCCACCTTCAATAATGTTTTCGCTGTCATTTCCGACCAAAGTATCACCTTGTTGCGAACCTTGGAGATTCTCAATTTCACTGAGGACATCACCTTTTGCATCACCACCGCTTCCAGTTCCAGCTAACAAGTTAACTTTTACACTTGAATTAGAACCTTTATAACTAGCTGTATCTTCACCATCACCACCAACGATGGTATCTTCTCCCACTCCACCAATCAGCAGATCGTCATCATCACCACCGTCTAGTTCGTCATTACCTGCCCCACCAACAAGTGAATCATCATCATCCCCACCATCTAGGGTATCTACACCCAATCCACCAAAGATGGAATCATCCCCATCTTCACCAAACAAAGCATTATTACCGCGATCGCCTACCAGGTTATCTTCTTTACCCGAGCCGATGAGGTTTTCAATCCCAACTAAATTGTCACCTTCTGCATTATCACCTTGTGCATCACCACCAGCGAATGTCATTTTCTCCAGGTCGATGGACACCCCAGATTCAGAACTCTTATAACTAGCGCTATCGATACCCTCACCACCTACGAGTGAATCAGCACCACCTCCACCTTCAAGGATGTTATCGCCATCATCCCCAACTAAATTATCCGCTTGGCTCGAACCAATCAGGTTTTCAATCCCAGCTAAATTATCCCCCTGTGCATCACCACCAGCACTCGTCATTATTTTGAGATTGATGGAAACCCCAGAATCGGAGCTTTTATAGCTAGCCGTATCACTACCCGAACCACCATTGATGAAGTCAGCACCTCTACCACCTTCAAGGACATTATCATCGCGATCGCCTATGAGGGTATCTTCTCGTTCGGAGCCAATGAGGTTTTCAATTCCACTTAGTTTATCGCCTTCGCCATCACCTCCACTTCCTAAACCGGTAGATAAATCAACCCTAACTCCTAATTTCGAACTTTCATAGCTAGCAGTATCTTCATCTTTACCTCCACTTAGGAGATCTGCACCTTCAGATCCAATAAGTAAATCGCCATCATCCCCAGCGACAATAACATCATCACCGCTACCACCCTTGAGGATATCGCCTCCATCATCACCACTTAAGCTATCATCACCTTCACCACCGTCGAGGGAATCATCACCACCACCTGCAAAAATGGCATCATTACCACTACCACCTTCGAGGGTATCATCTCCGTCATCACCTATAAGTAGATCGTTACCGTCAAGACCTTGGAGTAAATCATCATCACCAGAACCTTTCAAGATATCCTTGAGGGTGGTACCCACTAAAGTATTAGTTTGTGATTTTTCCTCGGTCGCAGCCATACTTCCCCACTACCACTGATTTAGATAAGAATTTGAAAAACAAAAATTTGAACGAACTTAAATACGATTTTTCCCAATACAATGTTTACCTGATTTTATTCAAGTAAATAAAAATATACTTTAATTTGCGCAAGTACATGGATTCTTACTTTTCAAATGTGACAAAAGCGGGATAGATGAGTTAATTTTCTGCGATCAAATATGAGTTTTTAGTAAACCAACAAAAACACTACAATTCAGCAGCAAAAATCCAATACTGCTCAGTATTCCAAGCATTTATAAAATTACTTAAGTATATTTAACAAAAATCATAAAACCATTTATACCAATCTTAAATTGATAGTTTTTTGTTTTGAATTGTATTCATGAAACTTCAATCTTTTAGTAGATATATGTAAGATTAAAAGTATAAATATATGGCGTTCATTTAATACTTATACTGAAAAAGTGTTAACGGAATAAATCAAACGACTTTTAGTCAAATTACCTAGGGCTTGCTGAAAAAGTAAGATACAGATTGATTCGTTATTCGAGGAAAAACAAAAAATAAGTTTTGAACATATTAAGGCAACT
>NZ_LMTZ01000028.1 GCF_001456025.1 Mastigocoleus testarum BC008 | reverse complement strand
TCATAAATCGGAAATTAGAGATTTGAAAAAAGATTTAGAAATTATTGTTCCAAAGGCAGCTTGAGCATTTCATTCACGGGTATTGAGTTTAAACCCACTGTTAGCGAAGCGTGTCTGTAGGACTAATTCTTTCCCTCGCCAAGTTTACCCGACTACAAACAGCAATCTCCTCATCCTTTGTAGCCATTTCCTCCAATTTCACAAGAATCTTCGAATAAAAACCATTCTCAGTCTCCGTTACAGCTTTCGCTAAATTCTCCAAACCCGTCACCGCAGCATAACGCACTACCCACTCCGGATCTTGACAAACAATTAACAACGCTTCCAACGCCGACTCTTGAGCCGAAACTAACTTTTCTGACGCCATTTCCTCCCACTTCACCGTACCTAAACCCCTAGCAGCAGCCCGTCGCACGCTCAAAGCAAAATCATTTTTTGCCGCATCTAACAAAGTATCAAGTCCCCGAGGGTCGCCAATTCCAGCCAATGCGCGAATTGCCCACGCCCTTGCTGTATAGTTATGGTCATCAATTAATTGCAGTAATGGTCTAACTGCAGGTTCTCCTAATTGTACTAACCCATCAACCGCTGCAACTGCTGCACCTGGGTTGTTGTAACCTAAAGCAGCAATCAAGATCGGAATTGCTTCAGGTAAACAAGCTGCTGATAACTCTTCAACCGCATCTAATAACTTACTCGAAGAATCTGCTTCTTCGACAGCGCGGATTAGGGATTGGGGATTGGCGACTGGGGATTGGGGATTGGGCATGGGAGAATAAGTCAAAAGTCAAAATTCAAAATTCAAAAGTAAAAAGTAAAAAGTCAGAATTAATTACTAGTGTTTTATCCCGTTAGTGTTTAGGATTTGTAGAAACGACCTAACCCCTCCTAACCTCTTCCAAGGGAGGAATGGGGCGTCTCATTAAAGTAGAGAATCCATCAAATTCATAACTCCGATCGCATCCTCCGATAGTTTTTCTGTACTATTTTCTTTAATTTCACGTTCTAACAATCCTTTGAGAGAAATTAATTTTAAGCTGTTCTCAGCCAAAGTCTCGGAAATCGCTTCCGCTGCTCCCATATATCCAATTGCTCCTAGATCTGACAAAGCAGTTCGGCGTAATTGCAAATCATCTACTTCCAAAGCTCGTACTAAAATTTCTCCATAGCTTGTTTCACCCGTTAATTGATACATCGCTCGGGCGGTAGCATATTGGATTCTGGGAATGGGATGTTCTAAAAACGGTTTAATTAGTGGTATTTTCTGAGTTGCACCTAAAGTTCCCAAGGCTTCGATGATGGCGTCGTAGGGTTCTTTAAAATCTGGTTCGGAAATTAATTTTTTTTCTGGTGACTTTATGAACTCATTGTGACTTTCTAATGGGTTGGGATTGCTTCCTGGCGTCGCAATGACTGCATTTAGGTTATCTGTTATGTGTAAGTTCTCTTGTGTTGAACTGTTTTCTAAACCTTTTTCTAATAACTCCACTAAAGGAGGAACGGAATTTGGATCGCCTAACATTTCCAAGGATTGAGCAGCTGCTTCCCTAACATAAAAATCCGAACACTTCAAAGACTCAATTAAAGGATTAACAGCTTGCTCGTCACCAATTTTACCCAACGCTCGCGCTGCGTTACGACGTAAAGGATATCCACCTTCTGGGGTGCGATCGTCCTCATCTTCTAATGCTGTAATTAATCTTGTTACAGCTTCCCCTTCATTTACCCTAAATCTTCCCAACCACCAAGCAGCATAAAAACGCAATCCTAAATCTGAACCTTTTAAATTTGCGATCGCTTGCTCGACCGTCAAAGATTCTCCTTGGATTGTTTCACTTGTTGCTGATATAGAGTTTGAATTTTCCTCGGTTGAATAGGACATTGTTTTAGAAGTAAGAAGTAATAAGTAATGAGTAAGGAGCAAGAAGTTAGGAATGAGATTTATTTCACATTTCTTCGTAATTAAGGTAAAAATCTGTTTTTAAATCTTCAAACTTATTAAATTTTTGATTCAAATCTTCATGTTTTTAAGAGCAATAACTCATTAATTATCAAGTTATTAATACGTTGTTAGTTTTTTGGTTTTTAAAATAAAATTTAGATTTATTAAATATAGCCATAAAATATTCCACACTAGTATGGCGCTACGCGCAAGTAAAAACAGACCGCGCCCTTAGGGCGACAAAAATCTTATAACTCATAGCTTTTAGCGCGTCTACGAAAAACAGGATTTACCAATGTCCTAATTTTATTGGGTAGTGCATAAGTTCAAAGAGCAAAAGCAAGCAATAAGCTTAGAGGGTACAACCACAGCGCTCGTTAATTAAATACCAATCACCACAATGACACTGTCGTGTCACGCTATGACTAACGTCACGCTTCGCTAATGCTTCGCTAATGCTAACGCCGTAAGGCGCGGGCTTTTACCCATTACCCATTACCAATTACCAATTACCAATTCCACCCACCAATAAAAACAAAAGTGCCCGGAAAAGTAAACAACTCTCAGATCAAAAACCACAAGAACTGCTTACTTTTCCGGGCTAGAGTTAGATCTAAATCTAGCTCAGAACATTGATAGCATAGTCAATGTAAGAGTTAGCTTCTACAGCAGGATCTCCACTTAAACCGTGGTTAGACTTGATGTACTTGAGAGCTTCAACATACCAACTGGGAGACAGTTCAAAAGTCTTGTTGATTTCTGCCAAACCGCTGATTAGGTAATCATCCATGGGACCAGTACCACCTACAACCAAGCAGTAGGTGATCATCCGCAAGTAATAACCGATGTCACGTACACACTTTGCTTTACCAGTTTGACTGGAAGCATAGTTAGGACCCTGCATTTGGGTGGTGTAGGGGAATTTATTATAAACTGCTTGTGCAGCGCCCTCTGCCAAACGTGAAGCATTAGAGGTCAAACTCTTTGCAGCTTGTAAGCTTGCAGAAGCTTGGCGAAAACGACCAAAAGCTGTTTGAACTTCTGTGCTGCTGAGAAAACGACCTTGAGAATCTGCGGCTGCTACCGCTTCAGTTAGGGGGGTTTTCATTGGTTTGGTATCTCCCTTTTTACAAAATTTTGATTTGAAACTTGAAACTTATTTTTTTGTCCAAGTGACAGCAATCAAGTAGCCCCTTAAGGCTTTCTTGAAAGCCTTGGAGACTTATGCTACAGCTGAAGCCGCACGGTCGAAGTAGCTTGCAACTTCTGACATAATTGCGCTGCAATCACCTTGGGTGATACCGCTGGGATCGCCTGCAATTGCAACTGCTGCGTCTTTCATTTTTTGAACGCCAACTGCTACGGAAGAACCAGGGGTTCCTAAAGCTTGGTAGGTCTCACGCAAACCATTGAGGCAGCGATCGTCTAATACGCTAGCATCACCAGAAAAGATTGCGTAGGTTACATAACGCAAGATGATTTCCATATCGCGCAAGCAAGCAGCCATACGACGACTGGTATAAGCGTTACCACCAGGAGCAATTAACTGGGGCTGTTCAGCAAATAATGCACGAGCTGCGTTAGCAACGATAGTGGACGCATTGCTGGTAATGCGGTTCACTACATCCATCCGTTTGTTGCCATCAGCAACCATTGCGCTTAAAGCATCCAATTGAGCATTACTTAGATACTCACCTCTTGCATCAGCTTGGGAAACTACTTTTGCGAATGCATCTAACATTGCCTTTATCTCCTAACTGCTTCCTTAAGATTTGTTTTGTTTCCAAAAGTCGAACTTTCGTCCTAGGCTGCCTGAGTAGTTACAAACTAACAACAGACATCAATGTATAAGTCTAAGCTTTCCAGGGTGACAGATGAGTTTTTTTTTCACAAAACTTCATCTTGTTTAGTATTGCTGAAAAACTTGAATAATCCAGGCTTTTACCAACCTTTACCCCTACAATTCACCTTTATACAATGGTGTTGGTTCATTATTTATTACGATTTATTTTCATCGCCATCGTAAATATTTACAAAACTTCATGCGTATCTTCAGTATTATGTCTGTTTAGGTTTTCAGGAGTATAAGTAGAGGTAATTAAAACCTGTTTTTCTTAGTTCTGTTTTCTTGTTTCCCCTTTCCCTTATTAACTCCCAGATAAAGTTTTAATTTTGTTAGTGTCTAACTTCATATCTTGTAGCTATTAACTTTTCCCAGAATGACGCTTGTCTGATCTTGTGACTGCATCATATCGACCTATTAGAGGAATGTTAGCAGGAGCGCTAAGAAATAAGTTCTTAACATTTACAGCGCTATGCAATAAGTTCTGACATTGAAATCCAGCAAAGTAATGATTGATATCGGTTTTCGGTTGAGTGCATGACATCTTGTAGAGACGTTGTATGCAAAGTCTCTACAAAAATGTATTTGATTCAAATGGAAACCGCCATATAAGCTTTTGACTTGTGCGTAGCACTATATTTTTGAATTTTGACTTATGTCCTACGGACACGCATTAACGCAGTGTGACGCGTTCATAAAGTGAGACACTTCAGTGTCTACAGCGTCATAACCTATAGCTGCGCTACCTGCGGATCCGGTACGCTTACGCGCTTGCGCTAATGACTTGCGCGTAGCGCCCAGCGCCACACAAGCCCTCCTGCAAAATGTCAGAAGGGCTTGAATGAGCGTGATATTCGATTTAATTGGCTTAATAAAGATTTAACAAATAAAGATTTAATGAATGCTGAGCAATTCTCTTTCGAGATTAAACAGAAAACCGTGGATATATTCCTCAGTCCATTCTTCGCCGTAGAACCGCTTAAACATTCCCCTTGCTGGGTCTTTCTCCGCTCGATAACGTAAATATCGTAGTTGGGCTTGCTCGATGGCTTCTAGATGTTGAGGATCTTCTACAGGTTCGGCTGATTCCACAAAATCAAAATAAGCCTTGAGGTAATCTTTAAAAGCTGCAAATACCTGATTTTCTACGATCGCCGTATCAGAAGGACGAGTCCAGAGAAAAGCGGGGGAGAAGAATTGACTTGCTTCTTCGGGGAAATCCCCACCCCAAGGTAAATCTTTCTCGTAACTTTGGAAAATTGGCAAAATCGGCTCGGTATATTTTGCTTGATATTTTGCCTCATCTCTAAATAAGGGCTGCATATCTAGAGCGATTAAGTGTCCCCCAGGTAAAGTTACTAAGTCAGCCCCAAAAAAAGGTAAATCATAATTCAAGTGGGGGAAAATTACGAAGTTAAGTACCTGTAGCGCTTTTCCACCTTGAACGTGGGCTGCTCGAATTTGCCTTAATTTGGCAGTTTGAAAGCCATAACTTGTAGTCGTAACGGTTACCTGATTTTTACCCTTACCCGTTATAGCTTCTTTAGATTCAAATCCTGGGGGAATTGGATAGCTATCCAACTGCGATCGCGATTTCATGTAGTCGATCGCATAATCGAGAAACGGTTGATATAATGTCATCCTTTCACCGCACCAACCGCTAAAGGAACAGCATCTTCAAACAAGAACTCATAAAGAAAGCGTTCTGACCACTCATGTCCAAAGTAGCTGCTAAATAAACCGGAAGCTGGGTCGCGTTCAGCGCTGTATTGGTCGTAATCTTTTTGAGCCTTTATTATTCGCTCAATATCTTTCTGGTCTGTGAGGGGCTCAGCTTGGGCAAGCATTTTCCAGTATAAGCTTAGATAATCCTGGAAAGCAGTAAAAACTCTTGTTGCGACAGTTTCTGCATCTGTTTTGGCAAACAACAGGAACTTAGAGAAGTATTGATTGGCATCATAAAACTTCATTTCCAAATCCTGTGACAGATCGGGATATCTCTCATGTAGCTGTTTTAATGGCTCTATATATTTCTGCTGATAAACTTCATCCTGAAACAAAGGTTGGAAGTCCAACACAATTAGATTTTTTACGCTGCCAAAAGATAAAAAATCTATTCCCAGTAGCGGTAAGTCATAGCAATGACTCGGATAAATTACGCTATTAAAAATCTGGGCACTTTTTCCCGCATCAATGTACGTGTAGCGGATTTTTCTTAAATCCCTACATTGATAACACCAACTGCGAATAGTCGCCGGATGCCTGCCGCGTTCGCTAACATTAAGCTCCAGACCAGGGGGAATAGAGCGGCTTTGCAAATCAAATTGCCTGAAAAGCTCCGCTTCTAAAAATTCCAGGAAAGGCTTGTACATAGAGCATGAAATTTTAAGTCCTCAACTGAAAATAAAGCATTTTATGTATATAAGTCCCAGTTTTCTGAAACAAAGCAACATTCTGTAACGAGATTTAAACGATTTTTGGGCAAATCTTGTCAAGCATCATTGCTCGTTCAATAATGCTAATAGCGAAATAATTAAATACCCAATAACTCATCTATTTACTATTCAGTTGCCAGCGATTTCCCGTTAACAATTACCAAAAGCCTAATTACCGCTTACGCAATTGCTTACACAATACAATAACCTACGCCTATCATTGCGCTGAGTCTTAAAAGCAATTACTAGTTCTCCATTACATTACCAATTCACCATCAATTAACTATTAAAACTCAGAAATAACTACGTAGATTGATTTTCTACAAATAACATAAAACTTAGTGCTAACAATCTTACATAAAATTTACATAAATTATTTAGATGTTTTTAAAGAAATATCCGCAACCAGAGGATTTGCAAAGGTAAAAGTCACTTTGTTCTTTTTGTACTTCTGGTTATAAATCGTTGTTTTCTTTGATCTTTTTATACTTCAGAAGCATTTGTTAACGATTCTTATAATAAGTTAAAAATAATACAACAAATAGAATTTACATTGACTTTTCAATCTCTTCACGGTTTTCTGTTACTAATTTGTATTAAAAATAGGATGATTTTCCAGAAGTAATGTATGAAAATTTAGTTGTGGCAATTGTGAAAGTTAAATAATTAAGTTATAAATAATTTTAAACAGGTATTTTTACTGATACTGCTGTATTTAAAGTTTATGGGTGTTATTCTAATTTAATGCAAGATACACGATAGTTATTCGTCTTGCTTAACCCCCTAGGTTTTTGTCGGACAACTTTGCTCAAATTGCTGTTTTGGACTGATGCGTGTCAGTCCAAATTCTGATTTGTGACGCAGTTCTTTTGACTTTGTTCTTAGTAGTTTTCTGATAAATTACTGCACGGCAAATCAGTTTGTAAGTTTTAGCAATTACGGGAATGTAAGGGTTTGATGGGGAGTTATTGCTTTAAAGTTATAAATCTATGTCTACTACGTAAGAGCCTAGTTTTTTCAGGTTTTAGTCTTTGGGTTTGAAATTTTGAGTTTTGAGCTTTGAACTTGAAATCCACTTGATATTCAAATTAGGTTGGCAGAGATTTGCTTGCTGTGAATACTTTTCAAACGACTTCTCCAACAAAATTAAGTAGGTATCATTTTTGCTTGTTAAGACTGTCTAAAAATAAAAAATGTTGACGCTATAGAGGTTAGAGATTTATATATGTCCCGACGAGAACCTGTTAATCTTCCCAAGCATGTCTATCCTGTCGATCCTTGGCGGATAGTAGAGAAGCAATACTATCCTCGTTTTCTTGCTCAGATGGAAACTATGTTTTCCGTTAGTAATGGCTATTTGGGTATGCGAGGGGTTAGCGAAGAAGGGAAACCTGTATTTGAAAATGGTACTTTTATCAATGGGTTCTATGAAAAATGGCCTATAGTTTACGGTGAAGAAGCTTATGGTTTTGCCAAAACCGGACAGACTATCGTTAATGTTACAGATAGCAAAATCATTAAGCTGTATGTGGATGATGAATGCTTTTATTTACCTGTAGCTAATTTGCTTGCTTTCCAACGTAGCTTGGACATGAAAACCGGTACTTTCGAACGGGAATTACTCTGGGAAACAGCATCCGGGAAGCAGGTTTCAATTAAATCAACTAGATTGGTTTCATATAAGTACAAGCATTTAGCGACAATTGCTTACGAAGTAAAAGTTCTGAACGCAAACGCCTCTGTGGTTATTTGTTCGGAAATGCGTAATGACCCTTGCAACCAATCAAATGATGGTGACCCCCGCAGAGCAAAGGGTTTTAAAGGTCAAGTTTTAATTCCACAAATTTATTATTCTAAAGACCGTAGAATCGTCCTCAGCCACACGACCCGCAACAGTAAAATTAACCTTGCTTGTGGGATAGAACATGACATTGAGACGGATTGTCCCTACGAATACAACAGCGAATGCGCTCAAGATTTTGGTAAGGTTTCTATTTCTGTTGATGCTCGGGCAGGGGTACCAATTAAGGTTATAAAATATATTAGTTACCATACTTCTGATAGCGATATTCCTAATGAGTTATGCTCTCGAGTCGAAAGAACTTTGAATAGAGCAGTATTCCTTGGTTGGTCTAGTATTTTATCGACTCAAAAGCAATATTTAGACGATTTCTGGCATCAGAGTGATATTTTAATAGAGGGTAGCTCGGACTCTGTAGAAGCTTATCAACGAACAACAGAACTACAGCAAGCAATTCGCTTTAACTTATTTCATGTTCTTCAAGCTTCAGCAAGAGCAGAAGGAACTGGTATTCCTGCGAAGGGTCTAAGCGGTCAGGCGTACGAAGGACAATATTTTTGGGATACTGAAATATATTTACTACCATTTTTAATCTATACTGCACCGCGTTCTGCGAAAAACTTGCTCAAGTTCCGCTATTCAATGTTGGATGAAGCAAGAAAACGCGCTCGAGACTTAAATCTTAAAGGTGCATTATTTCCTTGGAGAACTATTAACGGCGAGGAAGCATCAGCTTATTACCCAGCTGGAACAGCCCAGTACCACATCAATGCTGATATTATCTATGCTCTGAAGAAATATGTTGAAGTAACAGGAGATGAGAGCTTCCTGTATCGCGAAGGTGCGGAAATGTTGGTGGAAACCGCCAGAATGTGGGTTGATCTAGGATTTTTTGAAGGTGATTCTTTCCACATTCATGGTGTAACTGGACCAGATGAGTATACTGCTGTCGTCAATAATAATATCTACACTAATATGATGGCGCGGCAAAATTTGCAGTATGCAGCTCAAACCATCGAATCAATATTTCAAGATTATCCTGATCGCTTCGCATCTTTATTGGATAGCACCAACTTGGATATGTCTGAGGTTGAGGAATGGAAACAAGCAGCAGCTAAAATGTACATTCCTTTTGCTGAGGAGATGGGTATTAATCCCCAAGATGATGATTTCCTCAATAAGAAAGTTTGGGATTTTGAAAATACTCCCGCTCATAAATATCCTTTATTGCTGCATTATCATCCTTTAGTTATTTACCGCCATCAAGTAATTAAGCAAGCCGATCTAGTGTTAGCGATGTTTTTATTGGGTTCGGAATTTTCTCCAGAATTGAAAAAAAGTAATTTCGATTACTACGACCCGTTAACCACCGGTGACTCTTCCCTTTCTGCTTCAATTCAAGGTGTCATGGCTTTTGAAATGGGATATTTAGAAAAAGCTTGGCAATATTTTTACCGTGGAATGTTCATGGATCTCAACGATCTTGGTGGTAACGTGAAAGATGGTTGCCATATGGCTGCGATGGGTGGTTCTTGGATGTTGATGATTTATGGTATCGCTGGAATGCGAGATGATAATGGTACTTTATCTTTTAATCCCAGGTTACCCCAAGATATGAAGAACCTACGTTTTTCTCTGAAGGTGGGTGATCGAGTTTTACGGATCCATATGGAGGAAAATTCGGCAAGTTATTTGCTGGAGCAAGGTTCAGAACTAGTTATTTATCACCAAGGTGAAGAAGTTCGCATAACTGCAGATATTCCGGTTATAGTCAATTCCAAACCATTTTGGAATGGTTCTTCCCATCAAGAAGAATCAAGAAAACTGATTGCATAGTATCTGTTGGTGTATTACTCCATAAGGCAAGATACCTGAATTGGTTGGTAGAGACGTAGCATTGCTACGTCTCTACAATGTTTTTTCAAATAAAAAGTGCAACTACAAATTCCGCAAATGATTTTGTCGTTCGTTAGATTTTTATCTAATAATTTTTTCTAAAGAGCGCTAAAGCGCAACTACAAACTTAAATAATCAATTTATTAATCATATTTTTGCTTGTTGAGGCAGTATTAGTGTCAATTCTGACGGACATCAGGAAAATATTTTATTAAAATTTGAGTGTAGTTTTAGGTAATTCGTGTCATTCAATGTTAAATTTATGGGCTTTGGGATAACAGCCCTGATATGATAAGTGATTGATGTAAAGGTGAATTTTTGTAATGAAATTTTACTGCGATTTAGTTTTAAAGTTCTTGGTTTCTAAAGTTTTTAGTTTCTAAAGTTCTTGGTTCCTAAAATTCTTGTTCTCTAAAGTCCTTGGTTTCTAAAGTTTTTAGTTTCTAGATTTCAACTAAATCTCATATTTCGAGTATTTTTCAGATGTTTTTATCACTTTGGCCTGGAAAGCCTTATCCTTTAGGTGCAACTTGGGATGGTCAAGGCACAAACTTTGCCCTCTTTTCCGAACATGCAACAGCTGTAGAATTATGCTTGTTCGACAAACAAGGAAGAGAAAGCAGGTTAGCATTAAGGGAAGTCAGTAACTTTGTTTGGCACGCTTATGTACCTTCAATTGGTCCGGGACAGCGTTATGGATTTCGAGTTCACGGTCCGTTTGCGCCCCACGAAGGACATCGCTTTAATCCCAACAAACTACTAATTGACCCCTATGCGAGGGCTGTTGATGGGGATATCCAATTTGGTGAAGAAATTTTTGGTTATCGCTGGGATGACCCTAATGAAGATTTAGGATTTTCCGATCTTAATGATGCTCATTTAATCCCGAAAGGAGTAGTCGTAGACGAGTCTTTTGACTGGGAAGGAGATAAACTCTTACAAACCCCCGAATACGAAACAATTATCTACGAGATGCATGTTAAAGGTTTTACTAAATTGCATCCGGAAATTCCCCCGAGGTTACGGGGTACCTATGCAGGATTAGCACACCCAGCGGCGATTTCCCATCTCCAGTCCTTAGGTGTGACGGCGGTGGAATTAATGCCTATTCATCATTTTCTATCCTATCCAGGGCATTTAATTGATAAGGGCTTAAAAAATTACTGGGGCTATGACTCGATGTGTTATTTTGCCCCCTATTCTGGTTACAGTGCAAGTAGTTCTTTGGGACAACAGGTCAAAGAATTTAAGCAGATGGTTAAGGCGCTGCACAAAGCCGGAATTGAAGTAATTTTGGATGTGGTCTATAACCATACCGGTGAAGGTAACCACATGGGACCGACTGTATCCCTGCGTGGTATTGATAATGCTTCTTATTACCGTTTGGTAGATGGCGATCGCCGTTACTATATGGATTTTACCGGTTGTGGTAATTCTCTTAACGTCCGCGACCCCCAAGTACTCAAGTTAATTATGGATAGCTTGCGTTATTGGGTATTGGAAATGCACGTAGATGGTTTCCGGTTTGATTTAGCTTCGGCTTTGGCGCGGGAATTATATGCTGTAGACAAGTTAGCAGCATTCTTTGATATCATTCACCAGGATCCAGTTTTAGCAGATGTGAAGTTAATTGCTGAGCCTTGGGATGTAGGTGAAGGCGGCTATCAAGTTGGTGAATTTCCTTTGCTATGGTCGGAGTGGAATGGTAAGTACCGGGACACCGTACGTGACTTTTGGCGGGGTGAAGATAGTAGTTTAGCTGAATTTGCTTACAGATTTACGGGTAGCTCCGATTTATATCAATTAAATGGACGTAGTCCGAGCGCGAGTATTAACTTTATTACGGCTCATGATGGTTTTACCCTCAATGACCTAGTCAGTTATAACGAAAAACATAACAATGCTAACGGTGAAGACAACCGAGATGGTGAAAGCCATAACCGTTCGTGGAATTGTGGTGCTGAAGGTGAGACAGATAAGCCAGAAATATTAAATTTACGCAAGAAGCAACGGCGTAATTTTCTCACAAGTTTAATGCTTTCCCAGGGAGTACCCATGTTACTAATGGGAGATGAAATGGGTCGGACCCAAAAGGGAAACAACAATCCCTATTGTCAAGACAACGAAATTTCTTGGCTGGATTGGGATTTACAAGAAGAAAATGAAGCACTCTTAGATTTTACTAGACAACTGATTGATTTTCGTCGCCGACATCCAGTATTTCGACGTCGGAAATGGTTTTTGGGTCGAGCTATTCGCGGTTCATCAGTTCGCGATATTGGTTGGTACAACCCCGATGGGGGTGAAATGACCCAAGAACAATGGAATAGTGGTTTTGCTAAAGCGATCGCAATTTATCTTAACGGAGAGGAAATAGCTTCCCCTGGTCCTCGCGGCGAACGTATCATTGATGAACATTTTCTTATATGTTTTAACGCCCATTATGAAATGCTGGAATTTAATATTCCCAAGTGGTTACAAGAATGGGAATGGGTGACTATTGTCGATACCACTAAACAGCGATTTGTCAGGCGTGGAAAACGTTACATTGATGATAAACCGGTTAGTGTAGAACCACGATCGTTGATTATCTTGAAGAGATTAGGTAGATTTATTGATGAGTTTTAAGGAAATGGATAAAAAGTATTACTTGTACCTATACTACTGTTTTATTCCTCTTTGAACTCGGAACATTTTAGTAGTGAGTAAACAGAGTAAGCTTCTTACCTGCTTACTTACTTACTCATTACTTATTTACTTAATACCTCTGATGATTACAATTGAGGAAAACAGATAAATGTGATTAATAATACCCGATTAAATTTTTACAAATACCTAACCGGTAGGCACTAATAACTATTAATAAGCTTTGCTGATTATAATTTAGGATCGAGAAAAATATTTTTGCTAAATTCGATCTTTTTTTTAATTTTACTTCGTAATAGGATTTTAAGAAATAAAACCCCGGCGGTTAACCGAGGCATAAAAACGATTCGATTCATAGCTTGAAAAAATGTTATCCCAAACATGGGGTAGTTAACAGTGATCTCGAACGTTGTAGTCAATTTAAAATAATCTTGATGTATAGGTTATAAATATTACATCCGTTTCTGTGCGGAGAGTGATTTGCTGTTAAATTAAATCTAATAATTTGTACATATTAGCTATTGTAAGTATTCTTACGATTTTTACTATTTGCTTTATATTTGAGCTTATCAAGAAAATATTTTTAAAATAATCAACAAAATTGTCTCGTATGAATTTTTACTTCCTAGGACGGATGACAGAATGAAATCTATGTCTAAGCTTGAAGTTTAATTTTTTTATTTGTTTTCGAATAAAAATAATGTTATCTCCAAAACAGTATCCAAAATTTGGACAAAATATTTAGAAGGGGCTTAAAAAGTTTAAGAAGTTTTTAAGAGCAAGTTAGGTATTTATTGTTTTTCAGATTGTTTGTTTGCTTTTTTCTTCTTAAATCATTTATAGCTTTAAGAACTCAGCTTTATGAGTAGGTAAAGCATAGAACCACATTAATATCTTGGATTAAGTAAAGCCAAGATTCAAAACAATAATATGATAAAAATAAATCAATAAAATAAGTAAAGATTATATTAAGCCAATAAACTAATAAGTTTAAAGTCATTGTGATAAAAACTACTAATATTATTAGTAAACCATAGAGGTTTTATAAGATTATGAAATGAAAGCATGAAGTGTAATTTTTTCGTAATTATGTGTAATTGAAGAAATAATTTAGGGTGAGTAATTAAAATTTTGTTGTTGTAATATCTTTATCTACTCAAGTATCTTTTCACTATTCCTTATTCCTTGATTTCAAGGATTGCTTCATTTTAAGAATAATTGTATCTGCATCATATAAAGAACTATAAATTAAGCCAGTTTTCTAAAAGCTAATTTTTTAGATCGTTTCATATTTGTGTCTTTGTTTAGCTGTAATTTCTTTCTCGAGGGGGAGCCCATAATTTCCAAATAGCTAATCTGAAGGGGTAGATCGCAATCACAAATAATTTATAGAAGTAAAAATTCTCTAATAGTTTTATCTTGCATCACTGGGTTTGGGAATTTTTCTACAGAATGGACTTGTCACTAATCAAAATTATAGCTGCATCTGCAAGCCATATCTCTGAAAATGTTATTTAATTATGCATCACATTTATTACTAATATTTCTAGACTAGAGCCATATTACCAGCAATAATCTAAATGTTTAGATCTTGAGATAGAAGTCAGTGGAGATAAATTTAGTTAATAATAAATTCGATTTTAGTTCTAAACTATACTTAGATGAATTCTACCACCACCACTTACAAATTACTATTTACAAGTTAGTAGCACAAATAGTCGATAATATAGAAGGAAAAGTAAGACAAATATATAACCTTACACTCAAAATTTATTTACCCCAATTCAGGGAATAATATCTAGTAAACACCCTTACAAACACTTTTTATATGCGTATCGGTTCTCAATACTTAGGCAATAATATTTGTAAATTTACTCTGTGGGCACCACTTTTTAAAGAAGTTGCAGTTCACTTACTTACCCCACAAGAAAAAATAGTTTCTTTGGAGCGAACAGAAAGGGGTTATTGGGAAGGTGAAGTCGCAGGTGTTGAACCAGGAACTCTTTACTTTTACCAAATTGATGGTGAAGACCGAGCCGATCCAGCTTCTAACTCTCAACCAAAAGGTGTTCATGGACCTTCTGAAGTATTAGATAGCAATGCTTTCACTTGGAATGACCGAGACTGGAAAGGCATTCCCGTTAAAGAAATGGTAATTTACGAATTACATGTGGGAACCTTTACTTCAGAAGGTACCTTTACTGCGATTATTGAAAAACTTTCCTATCTCCGGGAACTGGGTGTCAATGCAATTGAAATTATGCCTGTTGCACAGTTCCCAGGAGAACGTAATTGGGGATATGATGGCGTTTTCCCCTACGCGGTCCAAAATTCCTATGGTGGTGTTAACGGCTTAAAGCAATTAGTTGATGCTTGCCACCAACAAGGAATAGCAGTAATTCTTGATGTAGTTTACAATCATCTTGGGCCGGAAGGTAATTATTTGTGGGGATTGCAAACTTACTTTACCGATAAATACAAAACTCCTTGGGGTAGTGCCATCAATTATGATGATGCTCATAGTGACGGAGTTCGTAATTATTTTGTAGAGAATGTTCTGTACTGGCTTAACGATTATCATATTGATGCTTTACGCTTAGACGCGGTTCATGCAATTTACGACTGTGGGGCTAAGCATATCTTGCAAGAAATGGCTGAAGCTGTTACAAAATACTCTCAGGACCAGGGACGCAAATATTATTTGATCGCCGAAAGCGATCTTAACGATCCTAGAATTATTCGCTCTCAAGAGGTTGGAGGTTACGGTGTTGATGCTCAATGGAGTGATGACTTCCACCATATTTTACACACCCTATTAACAAAGGAAAATCAGGGGTATTATGCAGACTTCGGCAAATTAGAGCAATTAGCCAAAATCTATTGTTGTGGCTATGTTTATACGTGGGATTATTCTGAATTCCGCCAAAGATACCACGGTAACGTTCCCAGTGACTGTAAGGCTTCACAATTCGTCGTTTGCGCTCAAAATCACGATCAAGTAGGAAATCGAATGTTGGGTGATCGCTTAACAGGTTTAATTTCCTTTGAAGCCCAGAAAATTGCAGCTGCTGTTGTTTTACTTTCTCCTTTTGTTCCCATGTTGTTTATGGGTGAGGAATATGGTGAGACTGCACCATTTCTTTACTTTGTCAGTCATGGGGATCCGGGCTTAATTGAAGCTGTACGGGAGGGTCGGAAAAATGAGTTTGCAGCCTTTCATGCTGAAGGAGAAGCACCAGATCCCCAAGCGGAAGAAACTTTCAAGCGATCACGTCTGAATTGGGATTTACATCGTCAAGGTAAACACAAAATATTATGGCAGTTTTACCAGAAATTACTACAGCTGCGCAGACAAAATCCTGCACTTGCGAAACTTGATTGCAAACAATTAGAAGTATCGATTGTAGAACCGGAAAAGGTGTTGTGTTTGCGACGCTGGGAAGGCGAAAATCAAGTTGTCTGTTGGATTAATTTTGATAGTTCTGTTACAGAAATTTCTACTAATTTACCCGAAGGTAATTGGGAAAAATTGTTAGATTCGGCTGAATCCAAGTGGGGTGGGGAGGGTTCTAATATTCCACAAAAGTTGAATAAACAAGACAAACAAGTGAAAAATCAGAAAATTTCATTAAATCCTCATAGCGTCGTAGTTTACACAAATTAGAAGATTAGGAATTGGAGATTAGTAATTGAAGATTAGGAATTGAAGATTAGGAATTAGTAAGTGGACGAAAATAAATCGGAAACAAAATAAATAACAAATAAGGAGTAATAAGTTATTAATTACCAATTACCTAATTACCAATTACCTAATTACCTATTACCGATTAACAATTACCTAATCACCAATTACCTAATTACAAATTACCAAGAAAAAATAACTTATCCTTGTGGTTTTAAATTGCTATGATGCAAATACCTGTTGCGACTTATCGGATACAATTTAACCCTGAATTTGGTTTTGCGCAAACCAATGATATAGCTTCTTATTTAGCTGCTTTGGGAATTTCCGAGGTCTACGCCTCACCAATTTTAACACCGAGAAAAGGTAGTACTCATGGTTATGATACTGTCGATACCAACAGTATAAATCCAGAATTGGGAGGAATGGAAAGCTTTGAGAAACTAATCGAAGAATTACAGTTGCATAATATTGGCTGGGTGCAAGATATAGTTCCCAATCATATGGCATTTGATTGTCAAAATCATATACTTGTGGATGTTTTAGAAAATGGTTCTGACTCCCAGTACCATGGTTTTTTCGATATTGATTGGAATCATCCCTATGAAGATATTCGAGGTAGAGTTCTAGCACCTTTCTTAGGTAAATTTTATGGTGATTGTCTTGAATCCGGAGAGCTACAACTACAGTACGAGCAAAGTGGTTTAACGATTAACTATTACGGTCTCAAGTATCCAATCCGCATTGAATCTTACAGTCAGGTTTTTACCTACGATTTAGAACGTTTGCGGAAAAAATTAGGAAGGGAGCATCCCGCTTATATAAAATTATTAGGCGTACTTTATGCTTTAAAATACGTTGCATCTGGAGACGAAGCTAGAGAACGTTACAATCAAATTAGCTTTGTAAAACGGATGCTGTGGGAACTGTGGAATGATTCTCCAGATGTCAAGCAATTTATTGAAGAAAATATTAAAGTATTTAATGGCGAATCAGGAAATCCGGAAAGTTTTAATCTTTTAGAAAGCTTGTTGGGAGAACAATTTTTCCGACTATCTTATTGGAAAGTAGGTAACGAAGAATTAAATTATCGACGTTTCTTTACGGTTAATGATTTAATATCACTAAGGATAGAAGAAGAAAAAGTTTTTGATACTACCCACGCGCTAATATTTCAGCTGGTTGAAGAGAAAAAAGTTACCGGTTTGAGAATTGATCATATTGATGGTCTTTATGATCCAGCTCAATATCTCAATCGTTTGAGGGAAAAAGTACCAGAGGTATACTTGGTAGTAGAGAAAATCTTAGAACCTCAAGAAGAATTACCATTAAACTGGCCGATTCAAGGGACAACAGGATATGATTTTCTCAATCAAGTGAATAATATTTTCTGTCAGCAGTCTTCTGAAGACGAATTTAATGCTATTTATCAAGCATTTATCAAAAAAGCCGTTTCTCCCCAACAATTAATTGACGAAAACAAAAGATTAATTATTGGGAAACATTTAGCTGGAGATATTGATAATTTAGCACATTTATTGAAGCAGATTTCCTACCGCTATCGCTATGCTAGTGACTTTACCATGTACGGTTTAAAAGCCGCATTGGTAGAAATTATGGCATTATTTCCCGTTTATCGGACTTACATCGATAGTAATGGTGCAAGTTCGTCAGACCGGGAATATATGGGACAAGTGATAAACCAAGCGAAAAAAAATATTCCCAACTTTTTAAACGAACTAGCTTTTATCGAAAAATTCTTACTTCTGGAGTTTGACGAAAACCTAACAGAAGAAGACCAAAATCAGTGGTTGCATTTTTTAATGCGCTTGCAACAGTTTACCGGACCTCTAATGGCGAAGGGAGTAGAAGATACTGTTCTTTACATTTATAATCGCTTACTTTCCCTTAACGAGGTAGGTTCCCATCCCGAGCACTTTGGGATCTCCTTGGAAGATTTTCATCATTATAACCAAGAGCGTTCTGGCCAATGGCCCCATGTCATGAATGCTACTGCAACTCACGACACCAAACGCGGCGAAGATGTGAGAGCAAGAATAAATGTGCTGTCTGAAATCCCTCAAGAATGGGAAAAGCATCTGAAAGAATGGCGCGAGATTAATGCAGGTGAAAAAGAATGTGTTAGTGGAAGGGATGTACCTACACCTAACGATGAATACTTTTTCTACCAAACCCTAATTGGTGCATTTCCCTTTGAAAAGGATGAATATCCAACTTTTGTGGAACGGATTAAGGAGTATGTTATCAAAGCAATTCGCGAAGCAAAGGTTCATACAGCGTGGTTGAAACCCGATAGCGTCTATGAAGATGCATTTACTCAATTTGCTCAAAGAGTTCTAAAAGATACGGAAGATAATCCCTTTCTCCAAGCTTTTCTTCCGTTTCAGCGAAAAATTCAACATTATGGGATTTTGAACTCTCTTTCCCAAACATTGCTGAAAGTAACAGTTCCCGGATTACCTGATTTTTACCAAGGAACGGAGCTTTGGGATCTGAGTTTAGTAGATCCAGATAACCGACGTCCGGTAGATTTCCAGAGTAGACAAAAATATTTAGAAGAAATCAAAACCAGAAGCGAGTCTGACTCGGACGGTTTAATTGCCGAATTGTTACAAAACCCTGAAAATGGGAAAATCAAACTGTTTCTAATTTACAAACTCCTGCAAGCGAGAAAAGAATATTTGGATGTATTCCAAAGGGGAGGATACGAAAAACTCACCGTCGCAGGAAGTTTGAAAACCCATATTGTCGGTTTTGCAAGGGAATTACCAGAACAAAAAATAATTGCGATCGCACCTCGATTACTATCATCCTTAATTGGAGAAGGTGAATATCCGTTCGGGGAACAGGTTTGGCAAGAAACTCGCATTATACCACCTGCAGATTCTACTCCCGTCTGGCGAGATATTATTACTGGACAGACGGTCGAGGGTGAAGATACTTTGTGGATCCGGGATATTTTGCAAAAGTTTCCTGTTGCTTTGTTGGTTAATGTACAGGATTAGGGATTAGGGATTTGCGTTAGCGGAAGCGTGGCGTTAGCCATAAGCACTGCGTGCCGCCGCAAGCGGCATATGGGGATTGGGAATAGTTTTCAATTCCAATCTCTTTCATAACGCCAAGATATAAACCCCCTCCTAACCTCCCCCGAGATATAAACCCCCTCCTAACCTCCCCCGAGGGAGGAACCCTCTCCTAACCTCCCCCGTTAGCGGAAGCGTTAACGTAGTGTTCGCCGTATGCGCGTGCTCGACGTAAGTCTTTGCGTCAGCATTGGGAGGAATTTGGGGTGAAGAATGCGTAAAGTAGTTGTTTGAGTTTGAAGGTTAATTTAGCAACTATAACTGAATTATATATTTGCAAGGAAACAACAAGTTCCAATTAGGGTCTTCAAACTTAAAACACAAGGAAGATAAATTCTATGAAACGCTTTTTATCTGGTTTAGCTGTGGGACTTTTCTTAGCTGCGATCGCTTGGTCTTATTCGGCTTATTTTCATGTTCCAATTTCTTTGGTTCAAGGAATAATTGGTAGCTCGTTATTGGCCATATTTTGCGGTATCATTGCAACTATCGGCGGTTTGGATAAATTAATGGATAATATCCCACATTTTTAATTTTCCAAATTTGTAATTCTCAAAATTTATAATTCTTCAGACTTATAATTACCGCTGTTACTCACATTTACCTGAATAGCAAATTTCTAATCCCCCATAATGTCCGTAATCAATAATATCAATAATGCCAATACCTTAATTGTTGGTGCAAATAGAGGTATTGGCTTTGGTTTTGTGAGTAAATTACTTGAAAATCAAGAGTATGGAAAAATTTACGCTACCTATCGCGACCGCAATTCTGCTTCCGAACTAATTGCTTTTGCAGAAAAATATCCCCAACGGTTAATTTGTCTGTCGATGGATGTTACGGACGAACAACAGATTACTGAAGGTATCAAATTTATTAGCGAGTCAACTGATAAATTACATTTAGTTGTTAACTGTGTCGGTTTACTCCATGACGGAAAGTTACAACCAGAAAAAAGTCTCAGACAACTTAACTCAGAAAACTTGTTGCGTTACTTTCAAGTAAATAGTATTAGTTCGGCTTTACTTGCAAAACATCTTTTACCTTTATTTCGCCACGATTCCCAAAGTATATTTGCTTGTATCTCGGCTAAAATTGGTAGTATTGGCGACAATAGATTGGGTGGTTGGTATGGTTACCGGGCTTCTAAAGCTGCGCTTAATATGTTTATGCGTACCGTTGCGATCGAATATGGACGTAAAAGCCCTAATACTATAGTTGTTACTTTACATCCAGGGACGACTGATACGCGTCTTTCCGAACCGTTTCAAAGAAATGTTCCACCAGAAAAGCTTTTTTCAGTGGAGCGGACGGTAAATCAATTATTTGCGGTGATTAATAATTTGGGTAAGGAAGATAGTGGGGAGTTTTTCTCTTGGGATGGTAGTCGTTTACCTTGGTAGATTTACTTTAGTAAATTGAGTTTATAAAAGTTATGGAGAAAACCCCAGAGCTTTAGTCCGAGGATGAAACTAAATAAGTAAAACATTTAGGACTTACGCAAAATTAGCATAATTGCGTCATTACGTTAGCGCTTAGCGGAAGCGTACCGTAGGTATTGCGTTTCCTTTTGGAAAAGCGATAGCGATGTATATGTCCTGCGGACACGTTATGACGCTATGCTAACGCAAAGGGTAAATAATCAAAAAATCATATTTTTATACAAAAAAAAGCTAAGATATCAATTTTCTTCTCTCCTAAAATATAAAAATGTGTGCGTATAATAGGTAAGTAATATCAATTTGATAAGCTATTTTTTCAAAAAAATACGAATAAAATAATCTTTAATTAAATAGGAAATAGCCTTTTCCATCAGCATTGCATAATCATATATAGATT
Organism: Mastigocoleus testarum BC008; assembly: GCF_001456025.1. Classification (GTDB taxonomy): domain Bacteria; phylum Cyanobacteriota; class Cyanobacteriia; order Cyanobacteriales; family Nostocaceae; genus Mastigocoleus; species Mastigocoleus testarum. The sequence continues at coordinate 9,127 of NZ_LMTZ01000028.1, read as the reverse complement.
TAAATCGCTGTTTAAAGTGTATGAATCAATCAAGTACAAATGCTGAACCAAATGCTGAACAAAAAGCTTTGGAAGTCATCCAACAAGCTATTTGGGTTTTAGCGGAATGGACGAACTCGAAATTAAAAGAGAAAAAACCAAAAAAAACATCAGATCTAAAAGAACCTTGGAATACTGGTAAAAAACCAGAAGTGTTGCGATCGCTATTTGACTCAGTGACGCTGTCGAAAAATGAAGGTAAAAAACAATTTTATTGGAAACCAGATTTTATTGCAGATGTAAATCCTCGAATTCCTTATCCGACCGAAACAAAACCTTCGTCTGATGACTTGAGGAAGTTACAGAATGAAATTAAACAAACTTTAGATGGGTTAGATGACAAAGATTTAAATAATCTGTCTTTGTTGACTTTGATTTTAGAAAAATATGGTTCTTTCATCAGCTTTGGTGACTCGGATGATGTCGCGTTGGTAGATATTGCTAAAAGTAAAGCTGCTGTTGCTGCTGCTTTAGTGAATAATCCCGATCCTAAAGAACTATGTTTAATTGCAGGTGATTTATCAGGTATTCAAAATTTTATCTATACTATATCTTCTGACGGTGCTTTAAAGTCTTTGCGCGCTCGTAGCTTTTATTTAGAACTAGTTACAGAACAAGTTGTCCAGCAGATTTTAGAAAAGTTAAAACTACCCCGAACCAATGTAATTTATGCAGGTGGGGGAAACATATATATATTAGCTCCTGCTATTGATTCAGTTAAAAATGATATAGAAGAAATACGTCAGCAATTTAATAAATGGCTTTTAAGTCGATTCCAAGGTAAAGTTTTTCTCGCACTCGATCGCTTAGAATTTCCCCAAAGTGATATTAAAACTGAAAAATTTGCTCAGCATTGGTCAGATATTACCAAACAATTAGCAGAACAAAAATCTCGCAAGTTTGCAGAAAATATTACTGATTTTATTCAAGTAAGCGATAGTCACGAACCTTGTAAGGTTTGTCATCGAGATGATGTGGAAAACTTAAAACCCCTCAACAAAAACGAACCCGATTCGGTGCTTGCTTGCGGTATTTGTCGCGAAATGTTTCAGTTGGGAGGACAATTATTAAAGCTTGAAGCAATAGTGCGCTCCCAAAGTAAAAATCTAAAAGATAAGTTCGACACGCTTGCTTTTGAACTTCCCGCGACTGACAAACGCTGTGCAAAAAATGTCTATTACCATCTATTTCGCAGGTGGAGACAAATAGTTCCAGATAATGACACAGCTTTACTAGTAAATGATTGGAATATAGAGCATTATAAATTTACTCCTCTACGAAAACCTACTCCTTTGTTGTTGGGAAACTATTCCCAAGAAAGTGATGAGGAGAAAGGTTCTATCATGCGTGCTAACGAAATGACAGAAAAAGCTAAAGGTATTGATCGAGTTGGATACCTGCGCATGGATGTCGATAATTTGGGACTAATCTTTGCTGAGGGTTTGGGTCAAAAGAAAACTTTAGCTAGAATAGCTGGACTTTCACGTCAGATGAGTTACTTTTTCAAAGTGTATCTCAACAGCTTAGCGGAATTCAGAAATACAAATATACCCCCAAAAAACTTTAAACAATTGACCCCGCAAGATAACCGTTTAAATCTACTGTTTATCTACGCTGGAGGAGATGACTTATTTGTCAGTGGTGCTTGGAATGAAGTTGTGGAATTTGGTTTTGACGTTTACCAATGCTTCCGCGCTTACACCGGAAATAATCCAGATATCACTTTGTCGGGGGGAATCAGTATTGCTGATGCGAAGTTTCCCCTTTATCAAGCTGCAAAAACCTCAGGTCATGCAGAAGAAGCAGCAAAAGGTAATGGTAAAGATAGTTTAGGTTTGTTTGGTCAAACTTTCAAGTGGAGCGAATGGCTGGGGATAGTAGATATTACTACGATTGAAACTGATACTAAAGATTATCTGAATTCAAAAACTAAACCAAGTTTGCTAGGTATTTTACCATTTGTAGAGATATTAGAGCAGCAGGAAATAGGACTTAACTATTCCCGTAACTTTGTGAGAAATCTACTAATTACTGCTCAAGTTCAAGAGGAAGCTTTAAAGAAAATTGAAAATCGCAAAATAGAAAGTAAGAAAAAAGCAGAAAAAATAAATGAAAAACAAATAAATGAAGAAATTATGGGAACTCGTTATTTTCTACACCTACCTAAAGTAGCTTATACCCTTGCGAGGTTACCTAATAATGTTTTGAGTAACGAAGACTTTCGGACATCTTTGAAAAGTCCCTATAATGCACCTTACTTTCGCGCGATCGCAACTTGGATTGAATTACTTAACCGTTCTTAACTATGTCGAAACCAATTAAACCAAATCCACCATCTGTATCGCGAGAATCAGCAAAAAAAATAAATCAATCAGTTAATACAAGTCAGAGAAAATCTGATTCTCAACATAATAGCCAGCAGGATGAAAATATCGTCAAGTTAATTAAAAGTAAAATTGAAAGTTTGAAAGAGGGTTTAAAAACTTATCCGATTCGTGAATTAGTAGAACACGCGGAAAAATTTGGTCCTTACCTGAAACTACAAAGATTAGAAACCAACCAGATTCGTAAATTTTTGGACGCAATTAATCGTTTGAAAGCAGAGCTAGCTGAAACTGGAGATTTTTCCAAAATTGAAACAGAAGTAGTTTTATTAAAACCAAAACTAGCATACGCTGCTGCAAGACAAAGAGCTGCAAAACCTTTAAATGATGTCATGTCAGTTGCGATCGATGTGGTTCGTGACAAAGAAGATTTTGAACGATTAGTGCAATTAATTGAATCAATCATTGCTTATCACAAAGCAGAAGGAGGAAAATAAATTTTGCCAGCATCATTAACACAAAAACCATTACTTGGTAAAATTCGCATTACCAGCAATATTAATGTTGAAACAGGTTTACATATTGGTGGTGGTGGAGAAACTTTAGATATCGGTGGAATTGATAAACCGGTAATTCGCGACCCAATTACTAAATATCCTTATTTACCAGGTTCTTCTATTAAAGGTAAATTACGTTCGACTTTAGAAAGATTATTAAATAAACCTCTCAATCGAACCGGTGGAAGTGGAACTTACCGTTATGAAAGTGACGATTTAGAAGACGGATATACAAATATAGATGGGTTATTAATTCCCTACGAAGGTGCGCGAACCTGTCAGGTCAGTCGTTTATTTGGTTCTACCGGTGGTTCTAAATTTTGGATGAAAACAGATGTCGCGATCGCACAAGGATTGGTAAAAGATGATGCACAAGAAGAAGAAAAAAATAAAATTCCCAGAAAAACTATCGAAAATCAAGAATATATCTTAGTAGATCGGGGACGCAATGCAACAGCGCGTTTAATAGTGCGAGATTGTCACTTAGTCGAAGAATCTGCAAAAAAACTCAAAGAAATTGACACAGGTCTTTATATGACCGAGTGGAAGTTTGAAAACGGTATCGATAGAGTAACAGCAGCAGCAAACCCTAGACAATTAGAACGGGTTCCAGCAGGTTCTGTATTTAACTTTGAATTGGTTTACACCGTCGAAGATAAAAACCAAGCAGTTGAAGATCTGAAAAATATTGCGATCGCACTAGCAATTTTAGAAGATGACGCGTTGGGGGGACATGGTTCCCGAGGTTACGGAAAAATCAGATTTCAGAACTTTGGTTTGTTCTATCGCAATCTAAAACAATATCAAGATATTACACAAAGCGGTTCGGATTTCAACAAACCAATTCAAACCGCTGGTGATACAACAGCTTTGCTAGATAACTTCGGTAACCTAAGCAGCGAAATCAATAAACGTTTACCATCTACAAATGAGGAGTAAATCATGAGTAGTTGGAAACTAGTTAAGCTCAACTTTGGACGTAACCCAGTTCACTTTGGTCGGTTGGGAATCGGTATGGAAGAAACTGCTGAAAGAGTACAATCGGATACTTTATTTAGTGCTTGGGTTAGTAACTATGCACGTTTATTTGGTAAAGCTAAAGTTGAAGAATTACTAGAAAGGTTTCCCAAATATTCAAAATATGCAAAAAATTCAAATCAAGAATCTCCAGCAGTAAAAATCAGTTCAACCTTTATCTATCGTCAAACAGAAGGAAAAACAACAGAACCAAAAACAACTTATTATCTTCCCCGTCCGATGGAATTTCCCATCAATTATCCAGAAAACGACTTAGATTTTTTTAAAACCTACAAAAAACAAAAATATCTACCCTTGGAAATTTGGCGAAGATGGTACCAAGGTGAAGGATTTACAAGTAAAGATAAGGATGAATTAACAGAGAAAACCAAAAACAAGCAGACTGATGGTAATTTAAATAAATCCGGAATGTTTGATTATGGTAAAACCTATGAGATTAATAAACATCCGAAAATTGCAGTAGATCGGATAACCGCAGCAACCAATTTTTTCCATACAGGTTTAGTGCAATTCCAATGGGAAAATGAAATTTCTGGTTTATATTTTCTCCTTAACTTCCCCCAAAAAGATGAAAAATTAGAAAAAGAACTCAAAGCAGCTTTAGAACTACTAGGAGAAGAAGGATTAGGTGGAGAACGTTCCAGTGGTGCGGGAAGATTTACAATCGAATGGTTAGATCGACTTCCTGAACCCTGGGACAAGGTAATAAAATCTCCAGGAACTCACAACACCCTCATTAGTTTATTCTGGGATTCTCCCATCACCGAAAATTTTATCGAAAATGCAGCTTATGAGATCCAAGAACGTGGTGGTTGGATCGGTGATGTTAATCTGCGACGTAAAATGGTGCGCATGTTTACAGAAGGTTCGGTTTTCTCAGAGCAACCGCAAGGAAAACTTGTAGATGTCACCCCATCACAATTAATAGATGGTGGAAAATATAAATTTCACCCCGTTTATCGTAGTGGGATTAGTTTGACATTACCAATAAAAATTAAAGATATTGCTCAATGACATATGAATTCGGGTGTAGAGACGTAGCATGCTACGTCTCTACAAAGATTTTGGAATAATGTAATACCTTCAATATCAATATTCTTATGGTTTCACTAATATGACTAATTCTCTCAATTCAGCGATAACGCAAGTAGCGTTGACTAACGCAAACCCAATCCCCAAACCCAAGGTATACGAATCCAAAAGCATCCGTTTAACTGCACCCATATTACATATTAGACTCGTCCATAAATTTATAATCCATGCTGTACAAGCATTTCAAAGATTATTCATATGTATTCAATCAACGTAGGAATTAGGGTTTAAGATAGTTGATGATAGTTTAGAGAAAAAAGATAGGATTTTCAAATTTTAAGCATGGATATTATTTCTTATGTTGTAAAAGATTTCAAAGTTATATTCCATAGGCTTTTTTCTATAAAATATAAAATTTTACATTCTATCTTTCTGCAAATTTAATTTATGGACAGGTCTATTGGTTCATCAGTTTCCCGACTTAACCCCTTTGAATACGTACAAACATCCAGAAAAATATATCTTCCCGATTCGGAAGCACTAGCAAAAGCTTTCTATCAACAGGGAGAGCGAAAGTCAAGCCAAAGCTATTTCATCTCTGGAATTATCACCAACTCTAGAATTTCTCGGGGCAAAATTCAACGTCATTAACCGCGAAGATAACATCACTAGCTACGAAGAACTATATACAACCTTAGTCGCAAACGAACCAGAACCGGTCCGACGATTTGACCTCAAATTTATTACACCCACAGGATTCGCACAGGGAAAAGCAAGTTTACCCCTTCCCATACCAAGTTCCATGTTTCGCAGTTGGTTAGATCGTTGGAATGATTTTGCACCCGTCTATCTAGGAAGTAATGAATTAATCGCCTATTTAAACCAAGCTGTAATCCTTAAACATCACAAAATTCAAACCAGAAGTTTGCAATTACATAAAGGTTACGTCAGTGGGTTTATCGGAGATGTTTCTTTACAAGTCTTCAACAGTGCTGATGAATTACTTGCAAATGTCGCAAACTTATTAGTTCACTATAGTGAATTTGCTGGTACCGGGATGAAAACTCGTTTGGGAATGGGACAGACAAGGATGAAATCTGCAGCGATCGCAAATCAATGACAATGCATTTTCAAAGAAACATTTGTCCAACCCAAAAATATTTAAACCAAATTCCAACCAAATTCTAATCAAAAATATTCTAACCAAAACAATATACCATCACAGGGCGCACGTCGGTGCGCCCCTACGAATCAACAATAGTATGAGTAATTTTTTGTTAATTAAATTGCGACTTAAGGAACCTATTTACTATGGCTAAAATTCTAATTTCGTCTTTGGGAGTAGGAGGAAGATTTAAGAATCAGGACAAACCTGACAGAGAATACAGAACAACTTGCTATCAAATAGAAAATAAATCATATCCTAAAAGTACATTTATGGCTTCTGTACTTTACGAGCACTTTGATTTGGATGGCATTATATTCATAGGTACAGTCAAATCCATGTGGGAGGAAGTATATAGCTTCTTTTGTAAAAAAAATTCTGTTCCACAAGATGATGATTACTGGTACAAACTAGCCTCAACGATTGATACCGTAACCCATGAAAGCGAACTAACCTCTCTCGACCTATCACCTCTCGAAACATTATTAGGAGAACATTCGAAATGCATTTCCATCAAATATGGACTTGACGAACAAGAATTATGGTTAAACTTTGACAAGATTTTGGAAATTGTCAGTTTCCTCAAACCAGGTGATGAAATTTATCTCGATATCACCCATTCATTTCGCTCGCTATCATTGTTTCTATTTCTAACCGTTACATTTCTCAGAGACTTAGCATCAGAGAAAAACATCAAAATTGCAGGAGTCTACTACGGAATGTTAGATGTGACATCTGAGTTGAAATACACACCTGTAGTAGACTTAAAACCTTTATTTGATATGACTTCCTGGATTAAAGGTGCATATAGTTTACAGAGTTATGGAGATGGAAGTTTAATTGCTCAATTGCTCAAATCTCAGAACGAACAACAATTAGCAACTCAAATCGAACAACTCTCTAATGCAATCAATATAAATTATGTTAGTGCGATTCAACAAAAAAGTTCTACTTTAAAAAATTCCTTACAAAATTCAATTATTACTGGACCCTTCAAATATCTGAAAAATACTCTCGAAAAATTTGTCAATCAATTTACCCGTTCTTCATCTGTCCCGGAATCAGAATATCAACTTAACTTAGCCGGATGGTATTTTGAAAACAAACGTTATGCTACAGGATATATCACCCTAGCAGAAGCGATCGTTACCTATGTTTGCGAAATCAATGATAGAGATATCAGGGATAAAAACGAACGAAGCGAAATGAAACAATTTCTAACGCAATTGGAAAATAAAAGTAGTAAACTCGCTCAATTATATTTTAAAGTAAATCCAGTTAGAAATAGTATTGCCCATGCACTTTTAGAAGAAGGGAAAAAAGTAACAAGGGATTCCGATGCTATTAATCAAGCTAAAAATTATCAAAGAGAAGCCAAAAAGATATTTCAAACAGGAACATTAGGTTAAGAGAACTAGTGGGTAACTAGCAACGGATGGGTTTACTCGTGTGGTGAATATTGCAAAAACGGATTATCTATCTGTTCCATCCGTTATCAATACTTTTACTCGTTTGAATAATCCCATCCGTTGCTAATCTTCCATCCGTTACTAAATGTTTATTTTTATATTTTATTCTTGATAATTTGTCATGTGTAGTGTACTTTAATGGCAGCGTGTTGAGCGTCGTCGACAGCACTCCCCAAAACCTTGAAAACCCTATAATCTCGTTGACTGGTGTCGTTAGCGAAGCGTGTCGCTACTGCGACATCTGCCTTATGGAGCAAGGTTTCCAGGCTGCAAAATCGACTAATTTTTGGGAAATTTTTCTCATTTCTCAGACTGGTGTCGATTAGGGTATCTCAAACCCGCTCACAGCAAAGCTTCCAAGAGTGAACTCTTTCCAAACCACTTCCCCTCAACGGGGATGAAAACCTCAAGAGAAATTCCATAGCGAAACAACTGATAAATTACACCTCCAACTCAACTAATAACCCAACGATCCGCCTTGGAATAAATGATGCTGTTGGTCAATTAGCACAAGGTTAAACCCCTTGTCCTCAAAGCCTTAATTTTGCGTTGCTTTTATACCCCGCAATAAATTGTGGGCTAAAATTCTAAATTCATTTCAAGGTACTCAAACCCAGGAAATTAATACAGTTTAGGACTGATGGGTTAAACCCCCTTTCTATTCGCCAACAGCATCATTTATTTCAAGGTGGAATTTTGGTCTATATGAGGTTATTGCAAGTTATTAAAATACTTTTATCGTTTCGAGTAATCTCATCCGTTGCTAATCTTCCATCCCTTGCTAATACGACCATCCCTTATCAAACCAATAGCTTTACCCACAGCGCGATCGCAAGAAAGATGGATATCTATAATTACTAGGGGTATAACATAAATAACTGTTCGCTCTTGTATTTCCCCCTATGTCCAAAATCCTGTTAGTCACAGTTGGTGGTTCATTCCAACCCATCGTCACCTCAATCCGCAGCTTACAACCAGACAGAGTTATATTTATCGCTTCCGATGGAGAAAGAGGTAGTAAATCCCAAGTAATTGGTGAAGGATATCCCTGCGAAGTGCGACGGGGACATGAAATTATTGAAAAATTACCAAATATTCCCACCCAAGTTGGTTTAGGAGATAAATTCCAACCCGAACGCGATCTAATCTCCATCTCCAACCCAGATCTATTATCGGAATGCTATATCCGCGTTACAGAATGCATTCGCAAATTAAAACAAGAAAACCCCGACGCTGAAATTCTCGCAGACTACACAGGGGGAACCAAAACCATGTGTACCTCCTTAGCAATGGGAGCGATCGATTATGGAATTGATCTATATATCACCATCGCTAACACCAGGAACAACTTGGTTAAAGTTGAAAAAGGAGAACTCACGCAAAAAGTTGATACCAGTTTTAGAAATCCTATTTATGTAATACCAACTCTATGTGAAGTTGCATATAACTGTAGAATAAAGAATGAAGAAATAAAAGAAGCAAAAGCGAACAATGGGGCGTCCC
>NZ_LMTZ01000027.1 GCF_001456025.1 Mastigocoleus testarum BC008 | reverse complement strand
ATGGAGTAAGCTTTCATTTTACTCGTTGACGCACCAGAGCTAGTGTACCTCATTTACCTGCAATCTGCTGTATTATTTATTACTTGTTACTTGTTACTTGTTACTTATTACTTGTTACTTAATTATGGCTAATTAACACAAATAGTATCTTCGCCTTTTTCTTGACATTCCTTAAAGCTGATTTTATTGGCAATAATTGCTGATTTTATATCCAGTACTTGTTCTTTAATATTTGCTGGAACTGTATTACTAAACTTCCCTAAAGTTAAAATTTCTGCTTTTTCTAAACCAATTCTATAAACTTCGCCTTTAAGTAAATTTTGTTTCCCAAGTTCTGCTAAATAAGCAATTGCTAAATCTATTCTTTTCACCGCGCTAGTTAAAACTGCTTTGGGAGCTATATCTAATTGATCGTTGGTATTACCAAAAGCATAAATACCCCTTTCATTAGCAGTTTTTAAAACAGTCGCAGAAGCATTATCTAGCCATTGATATATAACATCTGCACCAGTAGAAATTAACGCTAAAGTTGCTTCTTTTGCTTTTGCTACGTCATTCCAATCGCCAGTAAAAGTAGAAGTAACTTGTATCTCTGGCTTAATGGATTTTGCTCCTAATTCTAATCCACGGAATTCTTCTTGAGTCGCAGCAAATTTTTGCCCGCCAATATAAGCTATCTTATTATTCTTGGTCATCAATGCGGCAATAATTCCACAAAGATAACTTGCTTGTAAATGTTCTATGCGTAGTGAACCAAAGTTAGCTCCAGAAACTGCGCCGTTTACTCCAACAAAAAAAGTCTGAGGAAATTGTGGTGCGACCTGCTGAATCGCAGCATCAAATTGTCCCCCGTGAGCAAACACCAAGTTATAATTACGACGAGCAAAATCAGAAAGTACTTCCGTTTGATCTGGTTGGGATACTTTCTCTAAGTGCGTTACTTCTGCACCTAATTTTTGTTTTGCTAACTGTATACCTTTATAACCTGATTCGTTCCAAGTCTTATCCGTAATAGGTCCAGGAAGGGCGATCGCAATTTTATATGCGTTATTTGTGTTGGATGCAGTGGGAGAATTTCCATTACAAGCTTTAAGTAGTAAACTTGTACCTACTGCAGTTCCACCATAAATCAAAAATTGACGTCTGTTGATATATTTAGACATTTCGATCTGGATTTATAAACCCTAGATAAATCTAGACTTTAACGTATTAAGTGAAGATTGTATTTAATAATTTACAATTAATTTAATTTTCAAATCAATAAAATTACTACTCAATAAAATTACTATGGTCGCTCTTTAAATATCTTAATCGTCGTTTAATCTTAATTCACTCTGCGGACTGTTGATAAATTTATTAATGAAATTTACTTCATAAGCACAAGAGTAAGGAGAATCATATAAAAATAGGCATTGACCCGATTTCAATTTCAGGCTCACAATATAGAAATAGGGTTTACCCATTTTTTGTTTACCTGTCTGACTTCTGGAAAGAATTTTATCAGTTGGTTGTAATACTTCCAATTTTTGAATTTTTTTGATTCGATCTTTGGAAATTTTGTCTTCGATAAGATGTTCAACTCTAGATAGAGGATATGTGATTTTCTGTTCCTTGCCGATTCTACGATTAATTATAGTAGTTCTGCCAGTAGATTTATCAAATAAAATATAGGAAGAAACACTTAAATTAACAACCAATAATGTTAGCGAAATCATAACTAGCAGAATCGCAAAAAGACCAATAATTCTGAGTAATGTTGGTTCTTTTTTTAGTTCGACTTCTAAAGATTGTTGTGTAATGTCACCAATAAAAGCGTTAATTCTATTGATTTTTTTGCTTGTCTCATTTAATGAAAAACCTACATCATCATTGGTTAGAAATGGAGTACTTAAATTTTGGTGGATGAGGATAATCCCATGACTTTTGACATTTTCATTTTCTAAGTTAGTTAGAGAAGCTGTTAATTTTGCTTCTTTAAGGTTTTCAATTTTTACTGCACTTTTATCAGAGCGAAAATAATTTGTTTGTAATTGGCTGAGTTCGCAAATTATTTTTTGACGAGAACTGCGATCGCATTCAAGCTTTGCTTGTACTGTTATAGGCTTGGAAAAAAACATAAAACCACCAAACAACAAAGGTATCGATTGGATAACAGCCAGTACTATTATTAAAAGGGAAGAGGCGCTCCTAAGATTGGATCGAGATAGCCTAACGGTTGTAGGTGTATACTTTGTGATGTGCAGGTGATTGGTCATAAGACTAATAATTTCAGAAGAGATCTCGTCTACCTGCTAGCCGCGAAAGCATTACATCCTAAGGTTGAATAAGGGGATAATACCCCCAAACCTAAATGAGGATACAGGGTAAGTCCCATTTTACACATAGTAAAAGTTTTATGTCCTATAGATAAAAGTAAATTCATAACCTTTTGAAATATGTGCAAGTTGCTATTTTTAATTACTTCGTATAGTCATTTTTCACTTGGAAATTGAAGTATTCTGTCCAAAACTTCCATTAATAAATCGACTTCAGGTAAAGTAATGAGTTTAGTATCTACCAAATAAGAGGATTTTAATTGCAATGATAGGAACTCAGAAAGGGCGCATGCTACTATCCCACAACTTTGATATTTTGGATGAAGTCATACCCCAACTTAGTCGAGAAGAGTTTGTCAGTACATTTGTTAATGGACTCAAGTTTTATAGTGATATTAGCTGTTCTGGGATTAGTAACCCCCATTGGATGGTAGAAGTTTTGTTTGACCCACATCAGCGATCGCCCCATGAAGTTGGGGAACTTTGTGCTGAAGCTTTGGGGAAAAAGCGTCAAACTCAGAAAAAGCCTAACTCTTCTCCATTAAGTATTTTGGCATTGGGAGGACTGAAGACAACTCCTCCCCTCAGCACTTCTCCAACTTCCCTTCAACCCGGAGAATGGGGAGTAGACGTTGTGGAAACAGCTTCAGCAGAGCATTTTCTCCAAGAAATTGACTGGGAAGTTAAAACTGCTTCTAAACCTCCTGAAAAAATTTTCAAAGTTGAATTAGAAGTTTGAATTGTTAGAATTTTAATTAATTTTTAGCAGCTTAGTTCTTGGAAGTTTAAATTGATATATATTCGTGTCGATTAGGGGATCAAGAGTAAAGTCAACGATACCTTTACCAGTTACGAGATCTGTACTAATCCGAAAATATTATGAGTGGGATGAGTTTAGATGATTTTATTGGTAATGATTCTTATACTTAGCCCACAATATTTCCGATATCTTACCGTTCTCTACGTACAGTTTGCTAAACAAAATGATATTTTTCCTATTTTCTCTCAAGCATACGATAATTCCTCAAAAATATAACTTTCTAGTAAATCTATCTTAGACTGCAAATCATTTGTATCTAATAATGCAATCTCCGGACACTTCTGTTAATTTGCCATTATTTTTCTTGTCAAACAAAATATATCCATCAGAATTTGGTTCGGAAAACACTTTACCATCAGATTCGCCTTCGAAAATTATCTTACCTCCTGAATAGCAAGTGACCGTAGCATCCCGATTAGACCAGTCAGATACGTTCCTTGATATTCCGGTTCTCCAGGAAGAGCAACCGCTAATACCCAGCGCAAATAAAATCAAAAATCCCGGAGAAAAAAACTTATTTCTGAGCATTTTACATATTTCCTCAGAATATCGCTGGTTGTCCTACCTAAATAATAAATCTAAAACAGAATAGCTAAAATTATTATTAGGGAGAGTAAAACTGCTTATTTTTCTCCTCCCGTAGAAGCTTTGAAAAAATAACACTACATTTTTTTCATCTTCACTTGATCTTGACGTTACGGCATCCCCTATGGTGATGAATATTTAGAAAAAATCAAACAAAAACATCATGTACAGCATTGGGGAATTTTCTCGGATCGCTCAAGTATCCAAGCGTTTACTACGTTACTACAATGAAATTGGGTTGTTTCAACCCATCAAAGTTGAGCCTGCGAGTGGTCATCGTTACTATAGCGCAAGCCAATTACCCACACTCAATCGTATTCTCGCACTCAAAGAATTGGGTTTGTCCTTGGATCAAATCCGGCGATTCATCAAAGATGATATCTCCTTAGAAGAAATTCAGGGTATGTTAATGATGAAAAAAGCCGAGCTAGAGCAACAAGTATTAGACGAACTCAAACGTATTCGCACAATTGAATCGCGCTTGAAGCAAATTAAAGATCGAGCGACCTATGTGCGTGATGTGGTAGTAAAACAAGTTCCCCAACAAAAGTTGATTGGGATACGCAAAGCCTTATCAACTTCTGAGTCGGGAGATAATTTATTTTGGTCTGTTATGGATGCTCTTCCTAGGGAGAATGATTCCACCTATGGAGATCTGACAATTGTCCTGCACGAGGATGGAGTAAGCAGCGACCGCACTGATATCGAACTTGGACGCTTGCTCAAAACAACCTCCCATGCTCCCCTTACTACCTATGATGGTATGACCCTTGCAGAGCGATCGCTTCCAGAAGAAACCATGGCTACTTTCATTCCCCCTACAGCCTCTTGTGCAAAACTGCTGGGGTACAACGCTATCGGTGAATGGGTCGAAGCCAATCAGTATACCTTCGCTGGTCCTGTGCGATTGGTCTTTTTAGAACTACCTAAACAACCAGGTGATTCGGACTTCGTTACAGAAATTCAGTTTCCCGTCCGCAAGCGTAGTGTCGAACTGGACTTGTTATCAATCAACTAGCTATAGCACAGAAATACTAACAGCAATCTAATGAAATTGAGCTATATCTTTAAAAGACAGGAGTATAAGAATGTTTTACCAAAACAAACAAAGCGTTGGAACGGATATAAAAGCTTTGCTTTCAACATTACGGATATTTGTACTCTTTAACATTATTTTTCGGGATATTCACGACCAGGACTTCTAGAGGAAATGATGACAGGAATCGTAAATGGTAATCGAGTAACTGAGGAAGGATTATTGCTAGGGGGATTGATGATAGAGATTCCCAATTTCCATGCTTCTCTTGTCTCAGGTATTGAAATATAACTTAAATCGCTGGGCAAACATCATCATAGGTGCAATAGGTATTACGTTTTTGACATACTCATATTATGTCCGCTTAATTACTTATGAAAAAATATGTTTGTAGTAGCGCTTTAGCGCCAATATTTGTCTATCGCGCTAAAGCGCTACTACTAANATATCACTGATACCAAGGATATGGATGATATATTTTTTGCAACTATAGAAGTTTTGTCTCTATCACTAATTGTTTGGTGTGCCTGGAAATGGCATAAACCGAAAGTATCAATCGATTAAATCTTTAAACACAACCTTTAACATTATCGAATCCAAGACAATCAAAGACAATCACAGCAAAAAAATCACACCAAATTAATAGAAGTGGCGATTTTAACATCATGTCTATAAATAGATATTCAAAGAAATGAATTAGTCGATCAATTAAATAATAGGAGATTACAATGAACCGTTCAGCTAAATTTTGGGACAAAATTGCACAACGTTATTCGGAACAACCCATTGCTGATGAAGCAGCTTACCAGAAGAAATTACAGGTCACCCAGGAATACCTTCAGCCAAATATGGAGGTGTTAGAGTTTGGCTGTGGTACAGGATCCACCGCCATCATCCACGCACCTTATGTTAAACATATTCGCGCAATAGATATCTCATCAAAAATGATTGAAATTGCTCGAGGTAAAGCTGAAGCGCAAAACATCACGAATATCACGTTTGAACAATTGGGTATTGATGAATTAAGTGTACCTGATGGAACCTTCGATGTAGTGTTAGGGCTTAGCATTTTGCACTTACTGGAAAATAAAGAACAGGTCATCGCCAAGGTTTATAAAATACTCAAACCAGGTGGATTTTTCGTCACTAGCACCACATGTCTTGGGGATACTATGAATGCGTTTAAGTTTATCGCGCCAATTGGAAAATTTTTGGGTTTGATGCCATTGGTCAAGGTTTTTACGGTACAAGAATTAGAAGAAAGTTTGACCGATAACGGTTTTGCAATTAACTATAATTGGCAACCTAGTAAAGACAAAGCTGTATTTATTATAGGAAAGAAGATTAATTAATGGCTGAGTAGGATTATTTTTACTTGCACGTACCACTATCAGAATTTTTTACTTCATGATGTTTTTCATTGCTGAGAGGATTTTCGATAAATAAAAATACCCCAAACCCTTACTTGAATTTGGATTTAGAGTATTTTCATTTTGAAGTTAAATTGCCTAGCCTTTGCGCTAAGCTAAAAGCATATCTCAGTTCAGACAAGTGACTCCCGAGCTTCCCTGGCTCGGGATTTTTTTGGCTATTGCTATGTAATATACATATACGTTTTGATAGCCGTAACTAATAATAATAACAAAAAAATAGTTGTGGTGCAATTCTACCGTTTAAGCTAAAAGCCAAAAGCCAGAGCTTTAACTAAAGTCTAAGCAGTACACAGTCTTTACATTTTCCGTCACTGACCAACTATGGTGGGTATTGGCAAGAAAACTCAGCACTGAGTCAGATATCTCACCTACTTATTAATATGTTTTTTAAGTATATTCGATCCCCAAATAGCAAGTACCTGGGGATTTGTATCTAAAATACAGGAAAGATTATCTTTCTATTCGCCGTCCTTTCAGCTTCTGGGAGGACGCTTTTGTCTTTCTAATTCCTCCGTCTCTTCGATCCATTGTTCGACGAGTTCAGCAACGACTGAACTCATCGAACGGTTCTTTTTGACACAAAGTATTTTAAGACGCATGTGGATGTCGGCATCTAAATAAACGCGTAAATCCTTGAGTTGTGGGTTTTCTGGCATCTCCTTTTAAGTAAAATCTCATCCGAGACATTATCCCATAACACGTATACGGCGCTACAAATAAAAGTATTTACTCATATACGGCATTAAGCACTTATGATAATTTTGCAGTGTTTTGATTTGGTTAGTGTAATGTTTAACAAGAAGTGGGTTGCCAAACGACTAACTGTAAATTTGGCAGCACAGGAAGCCAGGAAGCTGGAAAATTATTGTGCAGCGACAGGAAGACCAATGACTGATGTGCTGCGTCAACTGATTAGAGATAAGCTTTGACAAGTTAACTACTTTTGATAAGTTAACTGCTTTTGATAAATTAACTGATAATTTACGATCTGTAAGGGCGCACGTTTTTGAGGTGCGCCCTTTAAATTACTGCTGTATATTTTTTTGGAATTCCCCAAATGACCTATTGTAAAATCCCGATCGCATGTAATAGTCCGTGACCAGTAAGAAGTTCAATCAGTAAACCAATGAAACCAATCATTGCAATCCGACCATTCCACACCTCAGCAGAAGTGGTGATACCCCACTCCCAACGCTCTGGGGGATAAATTTTGACCTTTTTCTTCATCTGGTTGACTTGTGCTAAGGTCAGACTGGGATTTTCCAAAGCATCAACAGTTAAATCTGCTAACGCCTTCACAAATACTGGATGAGTATTTAGGGCTGGTACGCGACGGAAATTACTAATTCCACAATCTTCGGCGATTTCTCGGTACTCAATATCAATTTCTTCCAATGTCTCAATATGTTCCGAGACGAAGCTAATTGGTACCACCACCAAATCTTTAATTCCCTTTTCCCCAAGCTCCTCAATTGCATCTTCGGTATAAGGTTGCAACCATTCAACAGGACCTACCCGACTTTGATAAGCTAATGTATATTCATTCGCCCGATTGAGGGTTTGCATGATCAAATAAGTGCACTCCTCAATTTCTTGTTGATAGGGGTCCCCAGCTTCTTCTACATAGCTTTTGGGAACGCCATGGGCGCTAAAGAAAATATGAGCATTATCGGGATTGGGTAACTGATCGAGTTCTTGAGCGATCAATTCAGCCATTGCTTCCAAATAGCCCTTCTCCTTATACCAAGATGGAATAACAGTGTATTCAACTTCTTGAAGTTTCGGATTTTCTTGCCAAATTTTCTCGAGAAGCCGGAAGCTAGAACCGCTGGTGCTGATTGAAAACTGGGGATAAAGAGGTAAAATTACCACACGCTCAATACCATCGTCGATTAATCTGGCCATCGCTTCCTCTGTAAAAGGATGCCAGTAACGCATAGCAATATAAATTTCAGCATCTAGCCCTGAGCCTTGTAATTGCTCCCTAAGGGCTTCTCCTTGAGCTTCTGTAATTTGACGTAGAGGTGAACCTCCACCAATCTTACGATAGTTTTCCTGAGATGTTTTAGTTCGTCGAGTGGCGATAAACCAAGCTAGGGGTTTCTGCAACCACCGAAACGGTAGGCGGATAATCTCCGGATCGGAGAATAAATTGTACAAAAATGGCCCGACATCTTCTAATTTATCTGGCCCACCGAGGTTTAGTAATAATACGCCTACACGACCCATGGCAGTTTTTATCCCCCAAATTTTTTCAGCTTTTTTACTAATGTTAACAATATATCTTTATTAAAGATATAAGTTAACAGAAAGGTAAGCACCAGTGGCTACATTTTTAAGAACATTAAGCTATCGTTACCAATGGTTATATGATGGGATCTCCCGCATCGCAGCCTTGAGTGTTGGCGGAGAAAATAAGTTTCGTCAACTAGCTTTGCAAGGCTTAACAATTAACTCAGATAGCAGAATTTTAGATTTATGCTGTGGAAGCGGTCAAGCCACACAAATCTTAACTAAAATATCAAGAAATGTGACTGGATTAGACGCTTCTCCTCTTTCCCTGCAACGAGCAAAAGAAAATGTTCCTCAAGCGAATTATGTGGAAGCATTTGCAGAAAATATACCTTTTGCCGAAAATAAATTCGATCTTGTCCACACAAGTGCAGCATTACACGAAATGCAGCCGGAACAATTGCAAAAGATTCTCAAGGAAGTATATCGTATATTGCAACCAGGAGGTGTATTTGCTGTTGTAGATTTTCATCAACCGACAAATCCCTTATTTGTACCCGGTTTATGGGTGTTCTTTTGGTTATTTGAAACAGAAACGGCTTGGAAGTTGTTAAAAAGCGATTTACCTGAGTTGCTTAGAAATGTGGGATTCAAGGTTGAAGAGCCGAAGTTATATGCGGGTGGTAGTTTGCAAGTAATTCAAGCGAGAAAGTGATTTAACAAAATCAGCAGGACTTACGCATGTGCATCGATTTACGTCATTACGACGTTAGGAAGTAATCCCAAAAGCTTATTTTTGCGCAGTTAGTGCGTAATAAAAAATAAAGTGTAAGTGCGTTGCTAGTCTCGCATGCTGTAGGTCTTGCGCAGCAGCAATCATATCTGAGATAATAAAAATCTTAAAATTCTCCACCTAATTTTGGGGTATCTAAGGGGCCGTAATATAACTGTAAAAGTTGACATTTCTATTACAAGTCTTGGCGTGAAAGAAGAAATAACCCATTTTTGCAAGAATCAAACCACCCATCCCATAATTCCCAGCCCCTACCCATCCATATACCTAACGGTAGATAAGCCTGAGGTGAATTTTGCAAGAATGTGCTTTCGTTGTAATTAAGCCATTTTTTGTCTAGCCACATTCCTCGACGCCAACCTACACTAACACCTAAATTTTTGTAGTTTCTTCCAACCTCTTCCCAAATCCGCTTTTGCACACTGAATCCAAAGTGTCCATAACTATATTTTACCCAAAGCTGATCGATGCTACGTAAATCTGTTCCAGGAAAGTTTTCGATCGAGTCGCTATCTAACCAAAATTCTTTTTCTCTGTCAGCAGCTTTCAGCATCACTTTAAGAGTTTCTTGATCGGCTTCTTTCCACTTTCCAGCTTTCAGTAAATCCTGTAGTCGTTTGTAATTAATTCCTCGATCAGAACTGAGGTCATCTTCTTCTATTTTCAGTTGGTTTGAATTTTTTAAATATGGCTTTTGCTGACTAATTCCCCAATCTAGACTATTCACAGATACCAGTGTACGAGAATGTGAGTTAGGTTTACTGCAAATTTTTTCCTCAAAAATTTGTAACTCTAAATTTCCAGGATTGGAAAAACGTGCAGCATGCAATAAATCTTGTACTTTTCCTTTCGTTTCAGCCCATCTAATTAACTCAAATACTATGTCTGAATGATTTTCTCCTGTCGCGATCGCATCCAGATTTTTATTTAACTCAAAGCTAAGCATCTGTCTGAGTTGCGATGTGGAAGGAAATGCACTTAAAAGCGATTTGTGAAAACTTTTACGCTGTCCACCATTGAGCTGCATAGTTTTTGAACGTAGTATGGGAAATATTTAGGAAATTTATATTAGTGGTACAAAATATTGTACGTAATTATCCTAGTATAATTATTTTTCTATAAATTTCAGGAGGATGTAAAACATCCTTTGGATCTATCAAAAATAAATCAAGATTCTTATATCGAATCAATTTTTCTTTTATTTTTTCTATTATTCGTGTGATACTAACCCACAATACAAGCTGCTAGTACGCGTTACTCTAAATAAGTTTTTCCAACATATTTTAGCTATGGGGTGAAGCTAAACCGAAGGTCATTGCTAAAAATTTGTGTTCGCTTAGCGCATGCTTTGGCTTATCACAATA
This sequence comes from Mastigocoleus testarum BC008, assembly GCF_001456025.1. Classification (GTDB taxonomy): domain Bacteria; phylum Cyanobacteriota; class Cyanobacteriia; order Cyanobacteriales; family Nostocaceae; genus Mastigocoleus; species Mastigocoleus testarum. Next base: position 19,995 of record NZ_LMTZ01000027.1, on the reverse strand, counting down.
TGATTTTGACTTTGATTTTGATTATGATGCGTACTCAGGCCATACTATACGGTTAGCTTTGATTTCTTGTATGTAGTATTAGTTTTCAATTACAGTTTTCAATTACTTTCATATTCATGAGCACTAAAGTAGATTTATATAGCCAAACCCGGAAACATTGTCACACTGCAAAAATGCATCTAGAACGTGCGATCGCATATTGCAATTGTAGTTCAGAGATGGATAAACCCCTAGATTGGGCGCTGGATGCAGCATTTAACGAAATCCTTTCTGCAAACCAAAGTCATCTCAAATCTCAAAAATCGAATCCAGAGCGATCGCTTAAATACATCAAACAAACTCAGAATGAAATTGAACAGCTAATTGGTTCTGTAAATGAAAAACATGTTTTAGTTCAAATGATTAAATCCTGTTCAAAACGCTTAGAAGAAATAAGCTGAGTGAAAGACAATATATTAGATTATTCGTAGTTATTGTTTTTGATTAAGTTTAAATAATAAATATTTACTCCCTCAGGATTTGGACGAATTGAGTCGCTACTTATTTGTAATTTCTTCTAAATCCAAGGGAGTATTGCAGTTATATAGCATTAAATTGGTTTGTGTATCGACAGGTAAAGGTTGTACGCAAATATGAGAAAACCATTTTTGAAACGATCGCCCACCTGTTTGTAAAAAACCTTGTAATTCCGCGAGCACCTCTCGGCGATAAAAAGCACACATCGGTTCCCAAATGTCTGAGCGCTGAGGTACTAAAGCATCTATTGATAGTGGTAGTTCTGAAAGTTGATTTATCCAACCTTGCAAAATTTCTACCTTGAGTAAAGGTAAGTCGCAAGCTAACAATAAAATCCAATCATTAGGAATTTGACTTAAACCTTCCGCAAAACCAAATAAAGGTCCCCTTCCAGGTTGGGATTCGATCAGATATTTGCACTCGGGCGGTAAAATTTGCTGATAGCGTTCATTCCAAGGGCTTAAAACATAGACATTTTCAGTACAAGCTGCAGCGACTTGATAAACGTGTTGCAATATCGGTACGTCATTGTAGCTGATTAATGCTTTATCCTCACCCATACGGAAACTTTGACCGCCAGCTAAAATCAGTGCAGCTAAATTTGTAACTTTGTGGAATGTAGCTGCCATAATAATTATTTCAACTAAAAAGCACGACTGAAGAAGTTTAGGAAAGCAACAAGCAAAAAAAACTTACAGACTGACAACTGTTAACTATAGCCCGTAAGGGCGTGGCGCTAGCCATAAACTGTTAGCAAAGTGTGCGCTCTAGCGCATTAACTGTTAATTGATTAAACCGAATTCCTTTAGGGCGGGATAAAAATTCTTATTTTCATGACTGGGACGACTCAGCTTAATTAAAGCAAAGCGTTGTAGTGGTGTCAAATTTTTCCACTGCTCAACACCAATAGTTACACCACATTCAGCCGCTTTATTTTCAGTTGTGGGGGGAATTTCTTGGTCATTCGTCCAAGCAGGATGAGGATCTATCTCTAGCTCCCCTGCTTTGTGACCTGTTTTTTCTACAATTAAGCCTTGCAAATATTCGCTGTAACCTTGACTTTCTTGAGTAGTGTTACAAGGCATTTCTACTAAAGTTTTACGTTCGTAATCATCAAGTTGATGCCAGTGAGATAGCTTGAGTTTAACACCGCAAGTATCAAGCTTTAAACGTACCTGCATGGGTATACAACGCAGTGTATCAACAAAGTCTGCTTCAAATTGGAAAAAGGTCATTGGTAATTGGTAATGGGTAATTGATAATTGGTAATTGGTAATTGGTAATTGGTAATGGGTAATCCAAGATTGCTCTTAGTAAATAAAAATAAAATAAATAAAAATAAAAAACCTATGTAATCTGTGTTAGGCGCGCAAGATAATGTCTTTTCTTCGGTCATTGCTATCATTACGCCGTAATGCACCGCTATATAGGATTAATAGACATCAATGTATCGTCAGATTTAAAAGGCGTATATTTGCATGTTTTTTGACTCCAAAAAGAATCATGACTACAAGCAAACTATCACAACTTGTACCCGTGGTATGAATCATTTCCTGAGTTTCTCCATCCTCTGAGGAAACAAATTCTTAGATATGCAGCATTGTAACTACTAAAACACAGTCGCAATCAGCTGATTTGCGTAATCGTTATTTTTCTAGAATATTCTGTTACATCGGTTACTTTTTATTAAAAAAATTAGTATATTTAATTACTTTTTTCGTAATTTTTTTATAATCAAATCATTGAATTCTTTGCTTGGGCAAAGTTTGTTGCCATGAAAACTAACGACTTAAATCACTCTAATAATTTTGATTTGGTGTCGAGAGAAGTCTCGGTTAGCCAATACAAACAATCTTCCACCCAAGTAGTTGTTGGGGTCGTTTTGACTTCTTTCGTATTGGCTTTAATCCCGATTGTTTATGGCTTTAGTTTGACATCTTCATCAACTCAGAAGACTGTAATAGTTCCTGGTGAGGCAACTCTGTGGTCTCCTCTGGGAGAGCGCTAACGGCTAAGATTTGGACGGCGCAAGCTTTTAACTCAGGCTGCAAAGAGGTCGGACAAGCCTCATGGTGGGTCAGCAGGTTAGCTTCAGCATCATTAGACCATAAAGCACCCCAGTGCATGGGGACAAAAACAGTGTGAGGAGCAATTGCTTTAGTTATTTTTGCTGGAAAACGAGCTTTTCCTCGACGCGATCGCAATTCAACTAAATCTCCTTCTGCAATTTTTAATTTGGCAGCATCGCGGGGATGAATTTCCATAAAAGGATGGGGATGCATCTTAACTATTTTCTCTATCCTTCCCGTGCGGGTTTGGGTATGCCAATGACCGTAAAGACGCCCAACTGTAAGCACGAAAGGATACTCGTTATTTGGTGGTTCGGCCAAGCCTTTAGAGTGATAAGCTGCGAAAATAGCCCTTCCATCATTAGTCTTAAAACGTAGGTTTGTATATAGACGTTTTCCTATATGTGTGATATTTTTATCTTTATCTCGATGACTGAAGAGAAATGAGAAGATTCCCATTCTGGATGTAGACTCATCTTCTTGTAGCAAAGCAGTATCTGGGCAAGGCCATTGTATTGGACCAAATTCGGCCAATTTTTCATGACTGATTCCGGTCATGTCACATAAACGCCCACGAGTTATCTGTGTAAACTCGGTGTGAACTGCAGTAGCATTAGCAAAGTTAAATTCTCTGGTAAAACCGAGACGACGTCCTACTTCGGCAAATATTTCCCAATCTGGACGAGCTTCCCCTGGAGGGGACCGAAACTGGGGACAAAAAGTCACTACTCGTTCTGAGTTGGTCATAGTGCCAGTTTTTTCACCCCACTGAGCAGCAGGTAGGAGAATATGGGCGTATGCGGAAGTTTCTGTGGGATAATAGGCGTCTTGATAAACCGTGAAGGGAGATTTTAATAAAGCTGCTTTGGTTCTTACTAGATCTGGCATACTAACAGCAGGATTTGTTGCAGCAATCCATAACAAACCAACTTCACCCGTTTCCAAACCAACTATTTGGTTCCAAGCATCTCGACCGGGAATCGGGGAAATTTGTCCTGGATTTAATCCCCAAAATTGCTCGATTTCTGCTCGGTGTTGGGGATTTTTTACCGTTCGGTATCCAGGAAGAATATGAGCCAAACCGCCAGCTTCCCTTCCTCCCATGGCGTTTGGTTGACCGGTTAAAGAAAAAGGTCCGGTACCGGGTTTACCAACATTTCCAGTCATTAAATGCAAGTTAATTAAAGTTCTTACCTTTGCTGTCCCCTCGGAAGATTGATTCATTCCCATAGACCATAAAGATAATACTCGCTCCGAATCAGCCCAATAACGAGCAGCTTGTTCAAGATGATCGATTCGGATCCCACATCGACGAGCAACTGTTTCCGGTGGATAGTGGCGAATAACTTCTGCGTAGGCAGGAAAACCTTTGGTACACTCATCCATGAATAAGGTATCGATCGCATTCCATCGCATCAATAAATGGGCAATACCATTGAGTAGATCGATATCTGTACCGGGTTTGATTGCTAAATGTAAATCTGCAACTTCGGCTGTTTTTGTACATCGGGGATCGACCACAATCATTTTCACATGCTGATGCTTTTTGTGATACTTCCGCAAGCGGTTAAAAACAATTGGATGACATTCAGCGGTGTTAGTACCAATTAAAAAAGCACAATCAGTTAATTCTAAATCTTCATAGCAACAGGGTGGTCCATCAGAACCAAAACTTTGCATATATCCCGCAACAGCTGAAGACATGCACAGACGGGAATTTGCATCAAAATTATTTATTCCAAGACAGCCTTTAAGGAGTTTTTGAGCAATGTAGTAATCCTCAGTTTGGAACTGACCGGAACCATACATGCAGATTCCATCCGCACCATAGTTTTGACGTACGAACTGAATGCGATCAACAATTTTATTAAATGCTTCATCCCAGCTTACCCTACGAAAAGGTTCTGATAAAGAATCCCTGATCATTGGGTATTTGAGACGACTTTTATCTATAGATTCGGTAATAGTTGCACCCTTAACACAAACCATCCCCTGACTAGAAGGATGGCTTTTATCTCCGATTGTTTTCCAAATTGGGTTCCCTTCACCATCTCTATGGGTCGAACGACCTGTTCCAGCAGGAGGAGAAACTGTTAAACCACAGCCAACACCACAGTAAGGACAAACGGTTTTAATAGACTCGGACATAATGTCAATTATCTTTGATATTAAAGATTTGTATTAACTTGCGATTATTTATGTGCTTAGTTATTTTTGCCTTAATGTATTAAATGCTATTATGTTATTTTTTATATCAGAAAATGTAGAATGATTCTCAACTATATGCTTTTATCGAAAGGCAATATCAAAATATTTATCTGCAATAAACCCGGCTATTGAAATAACCGGGTCTACTGACTGCGATTTAGATAATATCGTTGGGGTTCATGCCTACGGGAATTTCAGATCCTTGATTTAAACCAGACTCATCTTCTTCACCTTCATGGTGTTCAGCAAAAGAGCCTTTGGGTTCTTTGAGTAAGAACCAGCACATGAAAGCAACTATTAGAGCTGCAACTCCCATCATTTGAAAAAAGACCGTATTGGACTGAGCAATAACTGCTGCGGTTTGCTCACCACCACCGCTCAACCATTCCGGTAATAAGCTAAAGATAGTTAGATAAGCCACGGCACCAACGTTACCATAAGCACCAACATTACCAGCTATTTGCCCAGTAACCCGACGCTTGACCAATGGAACAATAGCAAAAGTAGAACCTTCTCCAGCTTGCACAAAGAAGGAACAAGCCATGGTCAGCAAAATAGCTAGTGGTAACCACCAACCATCATTAACTCCTCCCATCATTAAATAACCTATACCCATCCCAGCCGTTAGGATAGCCATAGTATTTTTGCGGCTACCCAACCTGTCAGAAATAAAACCGCCACCAGGACGAGACGCTAAGTTCATGAATGCATAGCTAGCAGCAATCATTCCCGCCAAAGCCTTGTTTAAAGCAAATGTTCCCTCATAAAATGCTGGGAGCATAGAAACTACAGCTAATTCCGAACCAAAGTTCACAACATAAGTTAACTCGAGAATTGCCACTTGAGAAAAACTATAACGGTCTTTGGGGGGATATTTTTTCCTACCCGAGAGCAAGTCTTTGTTAACAACCAAACAGTTATAAGCTTGGAACAAATATAAGGCAGCTAGTCCAGCCCAGACAAGGTAGAGAGTATTATCACCGTATAAACCAACCTTTTTCAAGCGCCAAGCAAGAACTCCCAAAATTCCTGATAAGGGTAGGTTCATTAACATCAAGAACCAGAAATCACCAACACTGGTAACTTCTAAACCTCGGGCGCTTTTGGGTTTTTGGTAAACTTTTCCAGGAGGATGATCTTGGACATTAAAGAAATAAAGAATACCGTAGAGGGCTGCAACTACACCACTTCCCGCAATACATAACCGCCAGTTAAGTAAAGCCTCTCCTGTTTGTGGGTTAAGAGCTCCAAAAGCTAACCACGCACCAATTGTAGGTAAAGTTAATGCGGCACCTGCAGAACCAAAATTACCCCAACCTCCGTATATTCCCTCAGCTAAACCAATCTCTTTTGGAGGAAACCATTCTGCAACCATGCGGATACCAATTACAAAACCCGCACCTACAATACTTAATGCTAAACGGCTAATTACTAACTGGGTAAAGTTTTGGGCGCTAGCAAAAGTAATACAAGGAATTGCTGCATAAATTAGCAATAGGGAGTAGGTAATTCTCGGACCGAATCTATCCAATAACATCCCGATGATAATTCGGGCTGGAACTGTCAAAGCAACGTTACAAATAGCTAAGGTTCTAATCTGACTAACTTCTAAACCAAAGTCTGCTTTTACCTGTGTTGCTAAGGGTGCAAGGTTAAACCAAACAAAGAACGAGAGAAAAAAGGCAAACCAAGTCATGTGCAGGATTTTATACCTGCCACGGAAAGATAAAAGTTCTGTAAGCATCTCTATTTTTGTATTTCTCTAGCTAAAACAACGCTGTTAAAAAAAAACCAAACGCAAGTGAATCTACACTGAATATTGAGAGAAAACTGGCTTTCTGAGTTTTTGAGCTTTTGAATTTATGAGAAAAATTTCTAGTAAAAATGGTAAATATAAGCACCCGTAGTAGTTAAGCCCTCTGGAAGATTAGATTTAAGAAGACCAAATCTAGGAAGATTAAATTTGATTTTCTTAAATTCGAGACTCTTAAACTTGAGAAGACTAATTCTGTTTTGGTTGAGCACCAAAATCCTTTGTCAAGATATTTCGTAATACTGGTAGTAAATCTTCGCAGGGGATACCTTTTTGGACGCAAGTTCCTAAACGAGCATCTTTACCTACTTTACCCCCCATATATAGGTCTACCCCTTCAACGGTTTTCCCGTCTTTACGGACTTTGGTTCCCATCAGACCAATATCTGCTACCTGGGGTTGACCGCAGGAATTAGGACAACCAGTCCAGTGAATTCTCACATCTTCAGGTATGTCTAATTCTCTATCTAATTCTTTAGCGATAGCTAAAGCTCGGCTTTTGGTCTCAACCAAGGCAAATTTACAAAACTGTGCCCCGGTGCAGGATACTAATTTTCTTTCCAAAGGTTTGGGATTGATAGTAAACTTTTGCAGCAGTGGTTCGCTGAGGAAAAGATCCAGGTTCTCTTGAGAAATGTTGGGAATAATAGCATTCTGTTCTACTGTCAAACGAATTTCTCCGCTACCATAAACCTCCGCCAGACGCGCCAAGTCAAACATACTTTGAGCGTCGAGTCTTCCCACAGGAATGTGTAAACCAGCATAGTTCAAGTTAGGTTGCTTTTGCACGAACACGCCGATACAATCACGCTTTTCCCAATCAATTTCATCTTTTTCTGCAGCGGTAGCGAGAGAACGAGCCATTTTCTCCTCAACTGTTTCTCGAAACTTTTCGATCCCCAACTCATCAATTAACCACATCAATCGTGATTTTTGTCGGTTAGCGCGCAAGCCGAGATCGCGGTAAACACTTAATATTGCCCAACATAGATCTACAACATCCTCATTGGGAGGAACCCACACATCTAAAGGTACAGCCGCAGCGCAACGCTTGGCGGAAAAGAAACCACCAACCAAAACGTTAAAACCTAAATTTCCTTCCTTATAAGCCGGAACAAATGCTATGTCATTAATTTCAGCATGGACAGAGTTATCTCTTCCCCCCTCTATTGCAATATTAAATTTACGTGGCAAATTGGTAAATGCATAATTACCTTCACCTTTGTTGGTAATCATATCTTGTACTCGCTGAACTAAATCGCGAGTATCAATTAATTCGTCCCCATCCAATCCAGCGACTGGAGATCCAGTTATATTCCGTACGTTATCCATTCCAGACTGCATAGATGTCATCCCTACAGCTTTGAGACGACGGAAAATATCTGGTATATCTTCGAGACGAATACCCCTTAATTGAATATTTTGCCTTGTAGTTATATCAGCACTACCATCAGCACCATAACGCTGAACGATTGTTGCAAGGCTCTTTAACTGCGAACTCGTAAGAATACCGTTTGGTGTTCGCATTCGTAACATAAATTTACCAGGAGTCACAGGGCGGTAGAAAATACCTACCCACTTCAAACGATGCTCCAGATCGCCTTTGTCCATCGCCTCCCAACCGATTTGGGCAAAATGTTCTAGTTCATCTTTAACTGCAAGCCCATCTTTCTCAGCTTTGATTTTTTCAAACTTGTTGAGAGTAGCTGCTGCTTTTTCTGGTTTAGTAGAAGGCACTTGTGACTCCTTAAAAAATTTTTATTTATGTTACAATTAAAACCCTTACAAAAAATAATTTAAATAGCAGAAATATTTCTTGTATCAACCTAATTGCTTGATGTCTCAACCTTTATCAAGTTAAATTGATATATTTTGAAATAAAACAAATACTTGTTACAACATTTTTATTTAGTTTTAATTTTTACTTTATTTCAATTATTTAACCGGTTATCATGTCTTGATTTTGTGTATTTAGTTACCGTTTTTTATTTTTATTGAAAGAAAATGTCCCAAAAGGTAGATGTAAATGTTGTAATCTTAAAATATACGGAAGATTTTTTATATTTGTAAACTGTATTACCAAATATCAAAAATTTAGTTATATCTCGTCAAGTAAATGCTGTAAATTTGGTGATTGTAATTTAGAAATCGTAAATTTAGCGATTAATTTGATTGGCTTATCATTACTTGGAATGCAGTATCGAGGTAGGAATTATTCCTGGATATAATATGCACGAAACCTTAAAAAGTTTACATACTGCCGCGACGGAAGCAAATTGGTCGTTAGTTAATCGATATTTGCAACGAATTGTGTCGAGTTACAAAGGTAGTAATCGGCAAACTAACAAGGATAACCTGGGGCATGAGCTAGAATTCGAACAGATATTGGATTTCGCATTGCAAGTTTTGCGCTTTGGAGATTTTCAGGAACGTTGGGAAGTTGCAAAAATATTTCCTGTATTCGGTGATAGAGTAGTTCCTTGCCTACTAAATATTCTCGAAAATGAAGGAGAAGATTTAGAAAGTCGTTGGTTTGCAATTAGGATTTTAGGAAAATTCGATCAACCTGCAGTCATTATATCCTTAGCAAAGGTCCTCAGGGATACTGAAGAAGAAGATTTATGTGCAATTGCGGCGACAGCATTAGCAAATATTGGTACTCCTGCGATCAAAGTATTAAGTGAATTACTTCAAGATGAAAAAGCGCGATTATTAGCAGTTCAATCCCTAGCAATCATTCGCCGTGTAGAAATTATTGATCCCTTAAGAAGTGTAGTTACGGATGGAAATCCAGAAGTCCGCGCCACAAGTCTGGAAGCACTTGGTAGTTTTCACAATCTAGAACTTATTCCCCTATTTATTGCAGGATTAAAAGATGTGTCTGCATTAGTTCGTAAAGAAGCGGTAGTTGCTTTGGGTATGTGTAGTGAATTCAAAGCAGATTTTGATATTGTCAGCTATCTTCAACCTTTACTTCACGACCTCGATCCCCAAGTATGTCAGCAAGCAGTTTTAGCTTTGGGACGTATGGAAGATGAACAAGCCACTGAAGCATTATTTTTAGTTTTGATGTCTGCGCTTACTCCTACTTGGCTACAAGAAGAAGTTGTTCGAGTTTTAAACTGGGGAAATCGACCTCAGTCTTTAGCTTATTTAGAAAAAGCTCTTTACTCCAGTCAGGCTAGTCTCTGTAAGGAAATTATTACAGTTTTAGGACGTCAAGATTCATCAGAGAAGTGCTCTGAAGCAACTCAGATTTTAATTGATTTTTTTAATTCAAAACAAGATTTAGTAAGTCAATCTCCAATCAAACAAGCAATTGCAGTATCTTTAGGAGAGTTAGGAAATCCTAGCGCTATCAGTATTTTACAAACACTCACTTCAGATAAGGATTCTCGGGTAAAATTACATGCGATCGCATCTTTGAAAAAAATACCCCAAAATTAACTGAATGTTTATGTACTAGTTTTTACGAGTTATTTACACATAAGAATTGCTAATCTCGATACCACTATTTTTGAAAAACGCACAATTTGTCTGGGAAATGAATAATGAAGAGATTTTTTGTCAAATTTGAAGAATTATTATCTTTTCAGCTTCTCAGTGATGATTCATTTTATGATTTTCGGAGTGTATAATCATTCACATTAATAATGATGAAAAGATTGAGCGTAGGTTTAGCTTTGGGTGTCATAATTCTACCTAGCTTGGTCCTATTTGCACAGAGTCCTGCAATAGCTCAGTCCCGATCTGACAGGGAGTACTATTGTGATAGTCGGGCTCGCGATCGTGCTCGTCGTAAAACTCGTGGCGGTACATTAAAAGGTGCTGCTCGAGGTGCTGCGGCTGGTGCTGTCATCGGTTTGATTGCAGGTAAGCGTAAGGTAGGAAGAGGAGCCGCAATCGGGGGAGTTGTTGGAGCGATTGGTGGTACTATTGGTCGTGACAAAAAACGAAGACGGATTTACAGGCGCGAGTATGATAGGTGCATGCGCCTCGAACGATAAGTCAGTGGATACCTCCCTGTAATTATCGGTAGTTATAATTGGGTCATACAAATTTTGACTTCGAGCAGTTAGGTAATTAATATTAATTTTCTTGAGAATATATTTAGAATAGGTAAAATCATGAAAAGATTTATCTGGATACTTCTATTTGGGGTAATTGCCTTTGGTAACCTCAGTATACCTGCTCAGGCACAATCTTCGCCAAATACAAATAAACTGGCACAATCCTCACCAAACGCAAATGAAGATGATTCTGTCGATTTAAAAGCACTCACTTGCAGACAACTACTTTTGACTGATGGTGAAGAAAGATCGAACCTAATGATTTTCATGCATGGTTTTATGAGTGGTAAAAAAAATAATCTGACGATCGATGCTCCAGCACTTACGAAGGTAACAGATAAGATTGTTAATTCCTGTATTGATAGTCCTAACAGCAAATTGCTTGGAGTTTTTGAAAAGAATCGTTAATCGTTAGTTGTTACTTTATTGCTAGTGGTTTGTCCCATTAGTTTTGATTGGTTGTAGAGACGTACCAAAGCCTTCGGTTCAGCGTCGGCGGATCTGTAGGTGACGTAGTCATAGTCTCTGGTAAGTCTCTATGGGGATTTTGACACAAACCAACCTGTCATATTTAATGGGACAGACCACTAGTGCTATGGCGTTTCTATAAATATCCTAAAATTAGCGATGTCATTGATGTTTTATTTAGCAGCAGTATCACCACAATTACAATCATTCTCAGCCCCAAACTCTTGTAACTCCACTAAAATATCTTCAAGACGAGCTGTAGATGTTTTCACAATCCCTTTATCTTGAAAATTCTTAGCAGTTCTCACCAAGTTCAGTCCTTCAACGATGACTCTTTGTGTGGGATAATTTTGTAAAAATTCTAAAATCGAAATTTTGTTATCATCTGCAGCAGATAATATTAAGGCAGAACGTAATGCTTGAATATTTGCCTGTCTGGAAGGAGTATGAATTACTTGACCCACCTGAAATAAAATATACTCACCGATTAGGTTGTTTAAGATACCGTCGAGAAATTTCATACTCACTGTCGATTCCGTTGTCAGGATATCGCGAAAATCTTCAGGTTTTAATCGAAGAAGACTAAAGTATGTATTCCAGCCTCTAGGAATTTCTCCAGTTTGAGCAAAACTTGTCAAATCGCGAATATCAAGGGATTCTTGCATTAGACCAAGAGCGAAGACAACTTTCTTTCCTGTTTGTGGTCTGTTTTGAGCCAAATTATATTGATTTTTATCTTCTGATATTGGATTTTGTGATATTTGAGCTTCTGACTTGACTCCTATGTTAGGGATTGTCTGATATTGGTCAACTGCTGAAGCTAATATCAAGTTATTCTCTGACTTTTGTTTGGAGCAACTATCAGGGTATATCTGCAATTGTTTGTTATTTTGATTAACAAAGTTTTCAGAAAAGCTTTCAGATACAGGTTGTAGGGTTTGAGAATCTTTTATTTGCGATCGTGTGGTGGGATTATCGCAATTACAAATTAATTCCTGTCGCAATGGACCAAATGCTGTCAAAAACGTATCCAATCGCTCCATAAATAACTTGACATCACGGTGAACTACATTCAAGTTTTTGAGGTTAACTCTTACTTGTCGTTCAGGATAGCGTTTAGCTAGTTCTATAAATGACATATCATTATCTAAATATGCCTCATATAAAGCTCTTGCTAAAGGTCCAGCAAGTCCTTTATCTTCTCTACCTAATGGGTCACCCACAAGTTTATTTACTTGGAGCAAAAGAAATTCAATCTCTTGTTGACTCAGTTTTACCCCGGTATCGGGAATTGAGCCCGCCAGTAAAGTTGATACTTCGTTCCCAGTGAGAGGAATATTTTGGAAAAATCTCTCTAACTGTTGGGAAGTTTTACCGGTCTTGGAAAATTTCTCCAGTTGCCTATAAGGTACCACAGTGCGCTTAGTGTCATATTCCAAAATTACGCTTTTAGCAGCGTATGCGGATTCTACTGGAGCTAATACAAAAAAACTAACGCACAGACTCAGTGACAGAATCCGAGTAAAAAACTTGAGCTTGGGACATTTTTCATTGAATGTAGCAAGAAAATTCCCAAATTTTAATTTGAATGCCATTTTATTTAAGAGTTTCTTTAAGAATTAACGGTTAACAGTAAACAGCTAACTCTTTTGAGAGCTAACTGTTTGCTGATTTAGTTAAGATATTGAAGAAGCAGGACAAGATTGAGCATTAGGTAAACCAAGCATTTCGCCCAAAGAAAAACAAGTAAATGGATTATCAGGAATGGGAACTTTACCCGCTGCAATCCAAAATAGTAAACGTTCTGGGTCGAAAACTGCTTGTCGCAATGAACCATTACCACCAATACTTGCATTGTCATCAAATAAAGATTTGGGACTTGGTTCTTTTGTTTGGGGATTGGTGCGATCGCGCAGGACTTGCTTAACTATTACTTGTGGATTAAGTTTGCCATAAAGTGATTCTGGGCTATCTTTATCTAACAATTGCTCAAATCGCTGATATCGTAATAGGGTTGAATCTGTCGGTGGTGTATCTTTACCCTTTGCTTCTGGTGAAAGGAAATGGTTGGTCATATAGATTGCACCATTTTTTTCCATTTCACGCACGCCCATATCCTCATAGAGTAATTCAAATACCCCAGCTTTACGAGATTTACCATCTGTAATAATGATTAAGTTTGCCATCAGACGATTTTGGCTAGCCATGATGTCACGAGCTTCTTGGTAGTTATGGGCTCTTTTCATCACTTGAGACATTAGCTGTACGTTACTTCTACCATCTGTGGGCATTTCCTCAATATCTTTTGGATGTGCTGTATCCAACGAAATGGAAATACCTTCAGCATTTAAACCCGAATTTGGCCAAACCATCCCCGGAACTGAAATAATGGCATGGGGGATACCTTTATTCGGCTGTCGTATAAAAACTGTAGTGTTATCTACCCAGTATTTAATCGGTTCTTTTTGATTGTCTAGGGTACGACCATGATAAAGATGACCGTCAGTAGTTCCATCACCTGCAACAGCAAAGTTCGCGCAGCCTTCATGAAATAATATTTTTGGCAGATTATAACCAAATATTTCCTTGTATACGTCACCGAAGGCTAGAACCATGCAAGCATCCATGGTCATCCCAATATCACTAGTTGCATCAACTAAACCCTGACATTCTTGGTAAATTCCAGGAAAAGAATTGCGTCTAGCCAGTTTTGACATTAACATCAGTTTGCCGAAGAAACTTAATGTATTAAAAATTTCCCGACCACCAAGGGAAGCAATTTCTTTATGTAATAATTGTCCGTGCTGATAGCCCATTTCGTAGGGTGTACCTTGCAACCAGACGACTTTGATTGGACCTCTGTCTTCCCGGTGAGGTGCGACTGGTTTCCATTCTCCCTCAGATGGTTGCCATTCTGTTATTTGAGGTAGCCCTTCAAGAGACGGAAGTGGTTGAATATTTTGATTTTGAGTTGGAGTCGATTGAGGAAAAACTGGCGAAGCCTGCCAATTCAAAACTATGACTAAACACAAAGTAAAGATTAGTATTAATCCATTTTTCAACCAGTTGTACATTCCTAATCCTCATATATAAATTCCACACAAAAATACAGTCAATTTGATCTCTTTGGGTTATTTGTGATAAAAAAGCTGAATATCAAATTAAAAAAATTTCTAATCATTAAATAAAATAATGTGTTTGGATTTTATATATGTTTAACAGTTTTATTAATTATGCTTAAATCAAACAAAGAACTTCATCAAGTAAACAAGAGTATAAAAATGTACAAAATCAGTGGTTTAGCAATAAGATAAATCCTGTATGTAGTCAAATGAATAATCATATAAAATTTAATATCTTATTTACAAATTTATATTCTCAAAAATACATCTTAAATAAGATTAAGATTTTGTCTCCGAGTATTTAAACTTAATTAAAAGTAGGTTTTAATTCATTATTTTAACTTTTAATTTACCATTAATGAAGTATTTTTATTGCAATCTAATTGTTTTTTCTAGTTATAATAATCCAATTTACTATTTATAGGTAAATAATTATGACTTTTGAAACATCCTCTTAAGATTTCCTAAATTTACTTGTAAATTGGAAAATCCAATTTTATTTTCCTCTTTTCAAGGAGGTTTGGAGTATCAAAAACCAATTTTTTTTAATTAGTAACTAAAATTAATAGTTATTTTGTATTCTTAATCTTATTTAATAAAGATTATTTTTCAAATAGTATTTTTTAAATTAAACTTGAGAATCAAATACTAACTTGTAACTTTTTAAGTTTAATTGTAGCAAAATTAAAAACATAAAAAATAATTAATATATTTGTGTATTTTTGCAATAGTTAATATATATTCACTGTAATTAATGATTCTCAATATTGACGCGGTGTATTATCCTTGAATAAACAAAAATAAAACATTACGTTTGCCGCTATACAAGCATTAATTAGTGTTTTAGTATTGGCTATGAAACCTGTTTTAAATTTTAAGGAATCATCCCAGAAAAAGTACACTCAACTGTTGGTTATATTAATTGCTAATTTTGTACTTGCCCCTTTTTTGAATGGCGTAATTGGTGAATTCTTCTCTTCCGCGCTTTTACTATATGCCATTATTATCATTGTGAGAACTTTTTCCCTTCATAAAAAAATCTTCCTGCTCTATCTTATTATCGCAGTATTAGCATTTGCCTTAGAGAATGCTGCTAATTTTGGCTTATATAGTTCTAAAACAACTTTTTTTCTAATTTTAATTCAAGGTATCTATACACTTTACTTGGGTATAGCAGCATACTTAATATTACGAGATATTTTACTACGTAGTGAAGTTACAAAAGATACTATTTATGGAGGTATTTGTGTTTATCTTTTGATTGGTTTTGTTTGGGCTTTATTTTACGGTATTGTTTTGAGTTTAGAACCTCAGGCTTTTTCTCATATAAATATTGAAGCAGGACTTTACGATAAATTAATTTATTTTAGTTTTACTACTTTAACTACCCTTGGTTATGGAGATATTATTCCTGTAACTCACGTGGCTAAAATGCTGACTAATATGGAAGCCATAATCGGACAATTATACCCCTCAATTCTAATTGCGATCTTGGTCAGTGGTTATACTTCTAGAAAAAACTGAGTAGGGGATAATTAAACGGTAGTATTTTGACCTTCTGCACTCGTTTATGCAGCTTCATATCAAATGAATTTGGCACAAAAGAGTATAAGAAAATACTCTTTAGGTAGATTTACAATATTTATTAATCAAGGTAGATTTGGTATAAAAAGTTCATCATTGACAACAAATATATAAAATTACCCACGTGATTTTGTTTTTGAATTTATGGAATTTATGAAAGACAAATTGATGAAAGGTGGGCTTTTTAGCCTTTGTGTATTTTATTTATATCCAGGATTAGAGCAAATTCACATTCCTTATGGTATCAAGCAGTCACTGTTTTTATTGCTACTGAGTAGCATCGGAATGTTTCTTTCGGGTAATTTTATTGAGGGTGAAGCGAAACTTCTATTTCAAAATAAATCATTTCTTACAATAGCCTTGACTATAGGATCCTCTGGACCAGAAATCATGACCTGTATTATTTCTGGTCTTAAAAATGAAAGTCATATTGGTTTGGGTATGGTTATAGGATCGGCATCTGTTAATGCAGCTTATGCCTTCACTATGCTAATTATTGCATGGAATGTATTGAGAAAAAAAGACGAAAAGCTCTTTATCGATCCAAGTCAACAATCAGTACAATCTCGCCTGTATCTTTGCTTATTCATGCTGGGATTGGCGCTAACAACTTTCTTAACATTATTTGCAATCGAAAAAAATAACTGGTTAATTTTTCTGCTAATAACTATTAGTGAGCTTTTTCTGGTTTATAGAATATATAATTGGAGTTCTTTACCTCCCATAAATAAATATGGGGATGATGCTTTACTGGATGAAGATGATGAAAATATGAATCAATCATTGAGGTATTTTTCCCCTCAATGGTTTTTTTCTTTAACGATTTTTTGTACAGCTTTTGTGTTACTCATCTTGAGTTCAGAAAGCATGGTAGAAAACTTAAAGTTTTTTGCTATTGCGATAAAAGTTCCTGAATTCTTAGTGTCATATATCCTTGGTGCTTTTGGTAGTAGTGTTCCAGAATTTATCTTAGGGTGGATTATTGTGAGAGAAGCAATTACTAACATTCAAGAGTTTCCAAAAAAAGGGAGTGCACAACTGCGAATAGCCATTTACGGAATTTTTGTTTTATCCTTTGGTTCCAATGCCGTGGACCTATCAGCCGCATTAGCTGTGCAAACCATATCTACAACTATTCAAACATTTAGCAGTACAATTATTATGAATGTAGATATTATTTTAGGTTGTGTAGTTGCAAGCATCCTGACTATAATTGCGGCGGTAGTTTTAAGCATTCCAAAAAAAGAAAAATTAATTGTTGTTCTTTCTTCTTCTGCAGTCAGCTTGTATATTATCTCTTCATTTTTTAGCTTTTTTTAGTTTGAAATATTTTTTCAGATACCTCCGTAGGCTTGTGGAACACAGTGGAAGTAATTCCGATATACTGTTGCGTTAGCAGTTAGGGAACACAGCATATTGTGATACCAATTTGGAAAAATAATGGGACAGATAGATTTTGTAGAGACCTTGCAGAGCCTGCGGCGTCGGCGTTAGCCTCTGCAATGTCTCTACCGGAGAATCTGTTGCAATGATTTATTGAATTGGTATAAGTATTGCGTGTCTGATAGAAAACATATGCTTCCCTACGATCGCAATGACGGTCATTTAAACGTATATGGTATACGTTCTAAAAATTTTAATTTTTGATTATTATAAGTTCGGTTAAACTATATTTTTTTCTCCATCAAAACTACACAAGAGCGCGCCGTAACTGGATAAAAATTTTCTTCGCAAATTTTTACAGCCGCTTCCAAATCAGAAAAATCATCTGGTGTAGATAAAGCAGTATCAACAATTCGATGCCAATAGTTTCCTAACTCTAAAGGAGGTAATTCAAAATTAAGCGATTCCCAATAAGCATTGAGCATAATATGGAGGTGTTCACCCATTCCTGGGTGATTTAGGGAAAAAGCAAGAGTATGAGAATCCTCTCCCCGATCAGGTTGACCTAAATATACTCCATGCCAAACTAGATGTGGTTCAAGGCTTGCATGGGTAACTTCTAAAAACTTTTCTTGACGAAAAATTGCTAGTCCTTGGATGAAGTGAATTAACTTTTTTACAAAACTTAGCAAATCATGGTGTTTGCTTACTAAACTCCAGTCAAACCAGCTTAATTGATTATCCTGACAGTAAGCATTGTTGTTTCCTAGTTGGGTACGCCTCACCTCATCTCCCATCAGAAGCATAGGAGTTCCCTGAGAGATAAACAAAATAGTAAAGAAATTTTTAATTTGCTGCGATCGCAATTGTTCTATTTCCAGGTCTTCGGTTACTCCTTCTAGCCCACAATTCCAACTAAAGTTATCATTAGTACCATCACAATTTTCTTCTCCGTTAGCTAGATTATGTTTACGATTGTAGGAAACTAGGTCGTTAAGAGTAAAACCATCGTGACAAGTGATAAAGTTAACGCTACGATTAATATCGGTATCTAAGCGCGAGTAGATATCGGGACTTGCTAAAATTCTAGCTGCTAAAGCATTAATCGAGGCGCGATCGCTTTTAACAAAACGGCGGACATCGTCCCGGAATGGACCATTCCACTCAGCAAACCAATCAGCCAATTCGACAAATTTACCGACGCCATATAATCCCGCTGCATCCCAAGCTTCAGCAATTAATTTTGTTCCAGCTAAAATCGGATCGGATTCAATTGCAGAGATAATATTTGTGGTTCCTGCTTCTTCCTTTATCGGTTCTCCAAAAATATTTCTTCCCAAAACTGTAGCTAGATCGAAACGAAAGCCATCGACGTGCATCTCTGAAACCCAGTAGCGCAAAGAATCCAGAATCAATCTACTGACGATGGGATGATTACCTTTAAAAGTATTGCCGCAACCGCTATAGTTTTTGTAATGAGCTGGATTTTCATCCAAAATGTAGTAAGTTTGATTATCTAAGCCTCGAAATGAAAGAGTTGGACCTTGCTCATTACCTTCTGCAGTATGGTTGAAGACAACATCCAAAATTACCTCAATTCCTTCGCGATGTAAGGCTTTAACCAAATCCCGGAACTCATCTACAGCGCCAAGAGAATCGCGCCGCGAACTATAACCTCTATGGGGAGCAAAAAAGTTAATTGTGCTGTAACCCCAGTAGTTTTTTAATCCGGGAGGTACATCCTGAGCATCAAACTGATGGATCGGTAGTAATTCTACCGCGGTAATTCCCAATTCTTTGAGATAGGGGATTTTTTCAATTAAGCCAGCATAGGTTCCTCGTTTAGACTCCGATACACCAGAGTTAGGATGGCGAGTAAAACCGCCCACATGTAACTCATAAATTACACTGCAGGCGTAGGGAATTCTCGGATGTAGATCGCCTTCCCAGTTATAGGTACTGGGGTCTAATACCACTCCTTTGAGGGCTTGAGCACAGTTATCTCCTGAACGAATCGCAGCTTGGCGATTGTAAACCTCCTCTCCCACAATTGTCCGCGCGTAAGGATCTAATAAAACCTTAGTGTTATCAAAGCGATATCCTCTTTCTGGAGCAAACTGTCCACAAGCTCGATAAGCGTATATCTGTCCAGATTTAATTCCTGGAATAAATACGTGCCAATAGTAATAAGTCTTATTCAGTATGGGGTCAAGCTTAATTGTTTGAGTTGGTTGAGCAGCGCTAGCAGCATCAAATAACAGCAACTCTATAGCAGAAGCATTTTGGGAAAAGATGCAGAAATTTACCCCATGAGGATAAACAGTAGCCCCCAAAGGGAAACTTTTTCCAGGGAAGGTTTTTAGATTTTCTGCCATTTTAGTTCTATTCCCAATAAGATAAACTTATCTAGTAAGCTTAACTTGATAATACCTTTAATAACAGGCTTTCCCACTGCACAATCTCCTCATTGACACTCCCACCCCTGTCTAAACCGCGCTATCGCTTGGTTTATTCAAAAAGAGGTGGGATTCTCGGTTCAATGTCGCAACTTGCTCAACCAGGTTTTCACCAAGTAGAGTAGTGGTCGCAACTCCCCGAGCGTTACTTTGGGGATGCCCTCCCCTAGCTTGTTTGCGCCCAGTATTCCCATCCGCATTGCGTTCGTCGCAGACGCGTCTCGGTTTAAGCGCAATACCCGTGAATGAAATGCTCAAGCTGCCTTTGGAACAATAATTTCTAAATCTTTTTTCAAATCTCTAATT
>NZ_LMTZ01000026.1 GCF_001456025.1 Mastigocoleus testarum BC008 | reverse complement strand
TCATAAATCGGAAATTAGAGATTTGAAAAAAGATTTAGAAATTATTGTTCCAAAGGCAGCTTGAGCATTTCATTCACGGGTATTGCGCTTAAACCGAGACGCGTCTGCGACGAACGCAATGCGGATGGGAATACTGGGCGCAAACAAGCTAGGGGAGGGCATCCCCAAAGTAACGCTCGGGGAGTTGCGACCACTACTCTACTTGGTGAAAACCTGGTTGAGCAAGTTGCGACATTGAACCGAGAATCCCACCTCTTTTTGAATAAACCAAGCGATAGCGCGGTTTAGACAGGGGTGGGAGTGTCAATGAGGAGATTGTGCAGTGGGAAAGCCTGTTATTAAAGGTATTATCAAGTTAAGCTTACTAGATAAGTTTATCTTATTGGGAATAGAACTAAAATGGCAGAAAATCTAAAAACCTTCCCTGGAAAAAGTTTCCCTTTGGGGGCTACTGTTTATCCTCATGGGGTAAATTTCTGCATCTTTTCCCAAAATGCTTCTGCTATAGAGTTGCTGTTATTTGATGCTGCTAGCGCTGCTCAACCAACTCAAACAATTAAGCTTGACCCCATACTGAATAAGACTTATTACTATTGGCACGTATTTATTCCAGGAATTAAATCTGGACAGATATACGCTTATCGAGCTTGTGGACAGTTTGCTCCAGAAAGAGGATATCGCTTTGATAACACTAAGGTTTTATTAGATCCTTACGCGCGGACAATTGTGGGAGAGGAGGTTTACAATCGCCAAGCTGCGATTCGTTCAGGAGATAACTGTGCTCAAGCCCTCAAAGGAGTGGTATTAGACCCCAGTACCTATAACTGGGAAGGCGATCTACATCCGAGAATTCCCTACGCCTGCAGTGTAATTTATGAGTTACATGTGGGCGGTTTTACTCGCCATCCTAACTCTGGTGTATCGGAGTCTAAACGAGGAACCTATGCTGGCTTAATTGAAAAAATCCCCTATCTCAAAGAATTGGGAATTACCGCGGTAGAATTACTACCGATCCATCAGTTTGATGCTCAGGATGTACCTCCCGGATTAAAAAACTACTGGGGTTACAGCACAATTAACTTTTTTGCTCCCCATAGAGGTTATAGTTCGCGGCGCGATTCTCTTGGCGCTGTAGATGAGTTCCGGGATTTGGTTAAAGCCTTACATCGCGAAGGAATTGAGGTAATTTTGGATGTTGTCTTCAACCATACTGCAGAAGGTAATGAGCAAGGTCCAACTCTTTCATTTCGAGGCTTAGATAATCAAACTTACTACATTTTGGATGAAAATCCAGCTCATTACAAAAACTATAGCGGTTGCGGCAATACTTTTAAAGGTAATCATCCCATCGTCAGTAGATTGATTCTGGATTCTTTGCGCTACTGGGTTTCAGAGATGCACGTCGATGGCTTTCGTTTCGATCTAGCTACAGTTTTGGGAAGAAATATTTTTGGAGAACCGATAAAGGAAGAAGCAGGAACCACAAATATTATCTCTGCAATTGAATCCGATCCGATTTTAGCTGGAACAAAATTAATTGCTGAAGCTTGGGATGCAGCGGGATTATATGGCGTCGGTAAATTTGTCGAATTGGCTGATTGGTTTGCTGAGTGGAATGGTCCATTCCGGGACGATGTCCGCCGTTTTGTTAAAAGCGATCGCGCCTCGATTAATGCTTTAGCAGCTAGAATTTTAGCAAGTCCCGATATCTACTCGCGCTTAGATACCGATATTAATCGTAGCGTTAACTTTATCACTTGTCACGATGGTTTTACTCTTAACGACCTAGTTTCCTACAATCGTAAACATAATCTAGCTAACGGAGAAGAAAATTGTGATGGTACTAATGATAACTTTAGTTGGAATTGTGGGCTAGAAGGAGTAACCGAAGACCTGGAAATAGAACAATTGCGATCGCAGCAAATTAAAAATTTCTTTACTATTTTGTTTATCTCTCAGGGAACTCCTATGCTTCTGATGGGAGATGAGGTGAGGCGTACCCAACTAGGAAACAACAATGCTTACTGTCAGGATAATCAATTAAGCTGGTTTGACTGGAGTTTAGTAAGCAAACACCATGATTTGCTAAGTTTTGTAAAAAAGTTAATTCACTTCATCCAAGGACTAGCAATTTTTCGTCAAGAAAAGTTTTTAGAAGTTACCCATGCAAGCCTTGAACCACATCTAGTTTGGCATGGAGTATATTTAGGTCAACCTGATCGGGGAGAGGATTCTCATACTCTTGCTTTTTCCCTAAATCACCCAGGAATGGGTGAACACCTCCATATTATGCTCAATGCTTATTGGGAATCGCTTAATTTTGAATTACCTCCTTTAGAGTTAGGAAACTATTGGCATCGAATTGTTGATACTGCTTTATCTACACCAGATGATTTTTCTGATTTGGAAGCGGCTGTAAAAATTTGCGAAGAAAATTTTTATCCAGTTACGGCGCGCTCTTGTGTAGTTTTGATGGAGAAAAAAATATAGTTTAACCGAACTTATAATAATCAAAAATTAAAATTTTTAGAACGTATACCATATACGTTTAAATGACCGTCATTGCGATCGTAGGGAAGCATATGTTTTCTATCAGACACGCAATACTTATACCAATTCAATAAATCATTGCAACAGATTCTCCGGTAGAGACATTGCAGAGGCTAACGCCGACGCCGCAGGCTCTGCAAGGTCTCTACAAAATCTATCTGTCCCATTATTTTTCCAAATTGGTATCACAATATGCTGTGTTCCCTAACTGCTAACGCAACAGTATATCGGAATTACTTCCACTGTGTTCCACAAGCCTACGGAGGTATCTGAAAAAATATTTCAAACTAAAAAAAGCTAAAAAATGAAGAGATAATATACAAGCTGACTGCAGAAGAAGAAAGAACAACAATTAATTTTTCTTTTTTTGGAATGCTTAAAACTACCGCCGCAATTATAGTCAGGATGCTTGCAACTACACAACCTAAAATAATATCTACATTCATAATAATTGTACTGCTAAATGTTTGAATAGTTGTAGATATGGTTTGCACAGCTAATGCGGCTGATAGGTCCACGGCATTGGAACCAAAGGATAAAACAAAAATTCCGTAAATGGCTATTCGCAGTTGTGCACTCCCTTTTTTTGGAAACTCTTGAATGTTAGTAATTGCTTCTCTCACAATAATCCACCCTAAGATAAATTCTGGAACACTACTACCAAAAGCACCAAGGATATATGACACTAAGAATTCAGGAACTTTTATCGCAATAGCAAAAAACTTTAAGTTTTCTACCATGCTTTCTGAACTCAAGATGAGTAACACAAAAGCTGTACAAAAAATCGTTAAAGAAAAAAACCATTGAGGGGAAAAATACCTCAATGATTGATTCATATTTTCATCATCTTCATCCAGTAAAGCATCATCCCCATATTTATTTATGGGAGGTAAAGAACTCCAATTATATATTCTATAAACCAGAAAAAGCTCACTAATAGTTATTAGCAGAAAAATTAACCAGTTATTTTTTTCGATTGCAAATAATGTTAAGAAAGTTGTTAGCGCCAATCCCAGCATGAATAAGCAAAGATACAGGCGAGATTGTACTGATTGTTGACTTGGATCGATAAAGAGCTTTTCGTCTTTTTTTCTCAATACATTCCATGCAATAATTAGCATAGTGAAGGCATAAGCTGCATTAACAGATGCCGATCCTATAACCATACCCAAACCAATATGACTTTCATTTTTAAGACCAGAAATAATACAGGTCATGATTTCTGGTCCAGAGGATCCTATAGTCAAGGCTATTGTAAGAAATGATTTATTTTGAAATAGAAGTTTCGCTTCACCCTCAATAAAATTACCCGAAAGAAACATTCCGATGCTACTCAGTAGCAATAAAAACAGTGACTGCTTGATACCATAAGGAATGTGAATTTGCTCTAATCCTGGATATAAATAAAATACACAAAGGCTAAAAAGCCCACCTTTCATCAATTTGTCTTTCATAAATTCCATAAATTCAAAAACAAAATCACGTGGGTAATTTTATATATTTGTTGTCAATGATGAACTTTTTATACCAAATCTACCTTGATTAATAAATATTGTAAATCTACCTAAAGAGTATTTTCTTATACTCTTTTGTGCCAAATTCATTTGATATGAAGCTGCATAAACGAGTGCAGAAGGTCAAAATACTACCGTTTAATTATCCCCTACTCAGTTTTTTCTAGAAGTATAACCACTGACCAAGATCGCAATTAGAATTGAGGGGTATAATTGTCCGATTATGGCTTCCATATTAGTCAGCATTTTAGCCACGTGAGTTACAGGAATAATATCTCCATAACCAAGGGTAGTTAAAGTAGTAAAACTAAAATAAATTAATTTATCGTAAAGTCCTGCTTCAATATTTATATGAGAAAAAGCCTGAGGTTCTAAACTCAAAACAATACCGTAAAATAAAGCCCAAACAAAACCAATCAAAAGATAAACACAAATACCTCCATAAATAGTATCTTTTGTAACTTCACTACGTAGTAAAATATCTCGTAATATTAAGTATGCTGCTATACCCAAGTAAAGTGTATAGATACCTTGAATTAAAATTAGAAAAAAAGTTGTTTTAGAACTATATAAGCCAAAATTAGCAGCATTCTCTAAGGCAAATGCTAATACTGCGATAATAAGATAGAGCAGGAAGATTTTTTTATGAAGGGAAAAAGTTCTCACAATGATAATAATGGCATATAGTAAAAGCGCGGAAGAGAAGAATTCACCAATTACGCCATTCAAAAAAGGGGCAAGTACAAAATTAGCAATTAATATAACCAACAGTTGAGTGTACTTTTTCTGGGATGATTCCTTAAAATTTAAAACAGGTTTCATAGCCAATACTAAAACACTAATTAATGCTTGTATAGCGGCAAACGTAATGTTTTATTTTTGTTTATTCAAGGATAATACACCGCGTCAATATTGAGAATCATTAATTACAGTGAATATATATTAACTATTGCAAAAATACACAAATATATTAATTATTTTTTATGTTTTTAATTTTGCTACAATTAAACTTAAAAAGTTACAAGTTAGTATTTGATTCTCAAGTTTAATTTAAAAAATACTATTTGAAAAATAATCTTTATTAAATAAGATTAAGAATACAAAATAACTATTAATTTTAGTTACTAATTAAAAAAAATTGGTTTTTGATACTCCAAACCTCCTTGAAAAGAGGAAAATAAAATTGGATTTTCCAATTTACAAGTAAATTTAGGAAATCTTAAGAGGATGTTTCAAAAGTCATAATTATTTACCTATAAATAGTAAATTGGATTATTATAACTAGAAAAAACAATTAGATTGCAATAAAAATACTTCATTAATGGTAAATTAAAAGTTAAAATAATGAATTAAAACCTACTTTTAATTAAGTTTAAATACTCGGAGACAAAATCTTAATCTTATTTAAGATGTATTTTTGAGAATATAAATTTGTAAATAAGATATTAAATTTTATATGATTATTCATTTGACTACATACAGGATTTATCTTATTGCTAAACCACTGATTTTGTACATTTTTATACTCTTGTTTACTTGATGAAGTTCTTTGTTTGATTTAAGCATAATTAATAAAACTGTTAAACATATATAAAATCCAAACACATTATTTTATTTAATGATTAGAAATTTTTTTAATTTGATATTCAGCTTTTTTATCACAAATAACCCAAAGAGATCAAATTGACTGTATTTTTGTGTGGAATTTATATATGAGGATTAGGAATGTACAACTGGTTGAAAAATGGATTAATACTAATCTTTACTTTGTGTTTAGTCATAGTTTTGAATTGGCAGGCTTCGCCAGTTTTTCCTCAATCGACTCCAACTCAAAATCAAAATATTCAACCACTTCCGTCTCTTGAAGGGCTACCTCAAATAACAGAATGGCAACCATCTGAGGGAGAATGGAAACCAGTCGCACCTCACCGGGAAGACAGAGGTCCAATCAAAGTCGTCTGGTTGCAAGGTACACCCTACGAAATGGGCTATCAGCACGGACAATTATTACATAAAGAAATTGCTTCCCTTGGTGGTCGGGAAATTTTTAATACATTAAGTTTCTTCGGCAAACTGATGTTAATGTCAAAACTGGCTAGACGCAATTCTTTTCCTGGAATTTACCAAGAATGTCAGGGTTTAGTTGATGCAACTAGTGATATTGGGATGACCATGGATGCTTGCATGGTTCTAGCCTTCGGTGACGTATACAAGGAAATATTTGGTTATAATCTGCCAAAAATATTATTTCATGAAGGCTGCGCGAACTTTGCTGTTGCAGGTGATGGAACTACTGACGGTCATCTTTATCATGGTCGTACCCTAGACAATCAAAAAGAACCGATTAAATACTGGGTAGATAACACTACAGTTTTTATACGACAGCCGAATAAAGGTATCCCCCATGCCATTATTTCAGTTCCGGGGATGGTTTGGCCAAATTCGGGTTTAAATGCTGAAGGTATTTCCATTTCGTTGGATACAGCACATCCAAAAGATATTGAGGAAATGCCCACAGATGGTAGAAGTAACGTACAGCTAATGTCTCAAGTGATGAAAAGAGCCCATAACTACCAAGAAGCTCGTGACATCATGGCTAGCCAAAATCGTCTGATGGCAAACTTAATCATTATTACAGATGGTAAATCTCGTAAAGCTGGGGTATTTGAATTACTCTATGAGGATATGGGCGTGCGTGAAATGGAAAAAAATGGTGCAATCTATATGACCAACCATTTCCTTTCACCAGAAGCAAAGGGTAAAGATACACCACCGACAGATTCAACCCTATTACGATATCAGCGATTTGAGCAATTGTTAGATAAAGATAGCCCAGAATCACTTTATGGCAAACTTAATCCACAAGTAATAGTTAAGCAAGTCCTGCGCGATCGCACCAATCCCCAAACAAAAGAACCAAGTCCCAAATCTTTATTTGATGACAATGCAAGTATTGGTGGTAATGGTTCATTGCGACAAGCAGTTTTCGACCCAGAACGTTTACTATTTTGGATTGCAGCGGGTAAAGTTCCCATTCCTGATAATCCATTTACTTGTTTTTCTTTGGGCGAAATGCTTGGTTTACCTAATGCTCAATCTTGTCCTGCTTCTTCAATATCTTAACTAAATCAGCAAACAGTTAGCTCTCAAAAGAGTTAGCTGTTTACTGTTAACCGTTAATTCTTAAAGAAACTCTTAAATAAAATGGCATTCAAATTAAAATTTGGGAATTTTCTTGCTACATTCAATGAAAAATGTCCCAAGCTCAAGTTTTTTACTCGGATTCTGTCACTGAGTCTGTGCGTTAGTTTTTTTGTATTAGCTCCAGTAGAATCCGCATACGCTGCTAAAAGCGTAATTTTGGAATATGACACTAAGCGCACTGTGGTACCTTATAGGCAACTGGAGAAATTTTCCAAGACCGGTAAAACTTCCCAACAGTTAGAGAGATTTTTCCAAAATATTCCTCTCACTGGGAACGAAGTATCAACTTTACTGGCGGGCTCAATTCCCGATACCGGGGTAAAACTGAGTCAACAAGAGATTGAATTTCTTTTGCTCCAAGTAAATAAACTTGTGGGTGACCCATTAGGTAGAGAAGATAAAGGACTTGCTGGACCTTTAGCAAGAGCTTTATATGAGGCATATTTAGATAATGATATGTCATTTATAGAACTAGCTAAACGCTATCCTGAACGACAAGTAAGAGTTAACCTCAAAAACTTGAATGTAGTTCACCGTGATGTCAAGTTATTTATGGAGCGATTGGATACGTTTTTGACAGCATTTGGTCCATTGCGACAGGAATTAATTTGTAATTGCGATAATCCCACCACACGATCGCAAATAAAAGATTCTCAAACCCTACAACCTGTATCTGAAAGCTTTTCTGAAAACTTTGTTAATCAAAATAACAAACAATTGCAGATATACCCTGATAGTTGCTCCAAACAAAAGTCAGAGAATAACTTGATATTAGCTTCAGCAGTTGACCAATATCAGACAATCCCTAACATAGGAGTCAAGTCAGAAGCTCAAATATCACAAAATCCAATATCAGAAGATAAAAATCAATATAATTTGGCTCAAAACAGACCACAAACAGGAAAGAAAGTTGTCTTCGCTCTTGGTCTAATGCAAGAATCCCTTGATATTCGCGATTTGACAAGTTTTGCTCAAACTGGAGAAATTCCTAGAGGCTGGAATACATACTTTAGTCTTCTTCGATTAAAACCTGAAGATTTTCGCGATATCCTGACAACGGAATCGACAGTGAGTATGAAATTTCTCGACGGTATCTTAAACAACCTAATCGGTGAGTATATTTTATTTCAGGTGGGTCAAGTAATTCATACTCCTTCCAGACAGGCAAATATTCAAGCATTACGTTCTGCCTTAATATTATCTGCTGCAGATGATAACAAAATTTCGATTTTAGAATTTTTACAAAATTATCCCACACAAAGAGTCATCGTTGAAGGACTGAACTTGGTGAGAACTGCTAAGAATTTTCAAGATAAAGGGATTGTGAAAACATCTACAGCTCGTCTTGAAGATATTTTAGTGGAGTTACAAGAGTTTGGGGCTGAGAATGATTGTAATTGTGGTGATACTGCTGCTAAATAAAACATCAATGACATCGCTAATTTTAGGATATTTATAGAAACGCCATAGCACTAGTGGTCTGTCCCATTAAATATGACAGGTTGGTTTGTGTCAAAATCCCCATAGAGACTTACCAGAGACTATGACTACGTCACCTACAGATCCGCCGACGCTGAACCGAAGGCTTTGGTACGTCTCTACAACCAATCAAAACTAATGGGACAAACCACTAGCAATAAAGTAACAACTAACGATTAACGATTCTTTTCAAAAACTCCAAGCAATTTGCTGTTAGGACTATCAATACAGGAATTAACAATCTTATCTGTTACCTTCGTAAGTGCTGGAGCATCGATCGTCAGATTATTTTTTTTACCACTCATAAAACCATGCATGAAAATCATTAGGTTCGATCTTTCTTCACCATCAGTCAAAAGTAGTTGTCTGCAAGTGAGTGCTTTTAAATCGACAGAATCATCTTCATTTGCGTTTGGTGAGGATTGTGCCAGTTTATTTGTATTTGGCGAAGATTGTGCCTGAGCAGGTATACTGAGGTTACCAAAGGCAATTACCCCAAATAGAAGTATCCAGATAAATCTTTTCATGATTTTACCTATTCTAAATATATTCTCAAGAAAATTAATATTAATTACCTAACTGCTCGAAGTCAAAATTTGTATGACCCAATTATAACTACCGATAATTACAGGGAGGTATCCACTGACTTATCGTTCGAGGCGCATGCACCTATCATACTCGCGCCTGTAAATCCGTCTTCGTTTTTTGTCACGACCAATAGTACCACCAATCGCTCCAACAACTCCCCCGATTGCGGCTCCTCTTCCTACCTTACGCTTACCTGCAATCAAACCGATGACAGCACCAGCCGCAGCACCTCGAGCAGCACCTTTTAATGTACCGCCACGAGTTTTACGACGAGCACGATCGCGAGCCCGACTATCACAATAGTACTCCCTGTCAGATCGGGACTGAGCTATTGCAGGACTCTGTGCAAATAGGACCAAGCTAGGTAGAATTATGACACCCAAAGCTAAACCTACGCTCAATCTTTTCATCATTATTAATGTGAATGATTATACACTCCGAAAATCATAAAATGAATCATCACTGAGAAGCTGAAAAGATAATAATTCTTCAAATTTGACAAAAAATCTCTTCATTATTCATTTCCCAGACAAATTGTGCGTTTTTCAAAAATAGTGGTATCGAGATTAGCAATTCTTATGTGTAAATAACTCGTAAAAACTAGTACATAAACATTCAGTTAATTTTGGGGTATTTTTTTCAAAGATGCGATCGCATGTAATTTTACCCGAGAATCCTTATCTGAAGTGAGTGTTTGTAAAATACTGATAGCGCTAGGATTTCCTAACTCTCCTAAAGATACTGCAATTGCTTGTTTGATTGGAGATTGACTTACTAAATCTTGTTTTGAATTAAAAAAATCAATTAAAATCTGAGTTGCTTCAGAGCACTTCTCTGATGAATCTTGACGTCCTAAAACTGTAATAATTTCCTTACAGAGACTAGCCTGACTGGAGTAAAGAGCTTTTTCTAAATAAGCTAAAGACTGAGGTCGATTTCCCCAGTTTAAAACTCGAACAACTTCTTCTTGTAGCCAAGTAGGAGTAAGCGCAGACATCAAAACTAAAAATAATGCTTCAGTGGCTTGTTCATCTTCCATACGTCCCAAAGCTAAAACTGCTTGCTGACATACTTGGGGATCGAGGTCGTGAAGTAAAGGTTGAAGATAGCTGACAATATCAAAATCTGCTTTGAATTCACTACACATACCCAAAGCAACTACCGCTTCTTTACGAACTAATGCAGACACATCTTTTAATCCTGCAATAAATAGGGGAATAAGTTCTAGATTGTGAAAACTACCAAGTGCTTCCAGACTTGTGGCGCGGACTTCTGGATTTCCATCCGTAACTACACTTCTTAAGGGATCAATAATTTCTACACGGCGAATGATTGCTAGGGATTGAACTGCTAATAATCGCGCTTTTTCATCTTGAAGTAATTCACTTAATACTTTGATCGCAGGAGTACCAATATTTGCTAATGCTGTCGCCGCAATTGCACATAAATCTTCTTCTTCAGTATCCCTGAGGACCTTTGCTAAGGATATAATGACTGCAGGTTGATCGAATTTTCCTAAAATCCTAATTGCAAACCAACGACTTTCTAAATCTTCTCCTTCATTTTCGAGAATATTTAGTAGGCAAGGAACTACTCTATCACCGAATACAGGAAATATTTTTGCAACTTCCCAACGTTCCTGAAAATCTCCAAAGCGCAAAACTTGCAATGCGAAATCCAATATCTGTTCGAATTCTAGCTCATGCCCCAGGTTATCCTTGTTAGTTTGCCGATTACTACCTTTGTAACTCGACACAATTCGTTGCAAATATCGATTAACTAACGACCAATTTGCTTCCGTCGCGGCAGTATGTAAACTTTTTAAGGTTTCGTGCATATTATATCCAGGAATAATTCCTACCTCGATACTGCATTCCAAGTAATGATAAGCCAATCAAATTAATCGCTAAATTTACGATTTCTAAATTACAATCACCAAATTTACAGCATTTACTTGACGAGATATAACTAAATTTTTGATATTTGGTAATACAGTTTACAAATATAAAAAATCTTCCGTATATTTTAAGATTACAACATTTACATCTACCTTTTGGGACATTTTCTTTCAATAAAAATAAAAAACGGTAACTAAATACACAAAATCAAGACATGATAACCGGTTAAATAATTGAAATAAAGTAAAAATTAAAACTAAATAAAAATGTTGTAACAAGTATTTGTTTTATTTCAAAATATATCAATTTAACTTGATAAAGGTTGAGACATCAAGCAATTAGGTTGATACAAGAAATATTTCTGCTATTTAAATTATTTTTTGTAAGGGTTTTAATTGTAACATAAATAAAAATTTTTTAAGGAGTCACAAGTGCCTTCTACTAAACCAGAAAAAGCAGCAGCTACTCTCAACAAGTTTGAAAAAATCAAAGCTGAGAAAGATGGGCTTGCAGTTAAAGATGAACTAGAACATTTTGCCCAAATCGGTTGGGAGGCGATGGACAAAGGCGATCTGGAGCATCGTTTGAAGTGGGTAGGTATTTTCTACCGCCCTGTGACTCCTGGTAAATTTATGTTACGAATGCGAACACCAAACGGTATTCTTACGAGTTCGCAGTTAAAGAGCCTTGCAACAATCGTTCAGCGTTATGGTGCTGATGGTAGTGCTGATATAACTACAAGGCAAAATATTCAATTAAGGGGTATTCGTCTCGAAGATATACCAGATATTTTCCGTCGTCTCAAAGCTGTAGGGATGACATCTATGCAGTCTGGAATGGATAACGTACGGAATATAACTGGATCTCCAGTCGCTGGATTGGATGGGGACGAATTAATTGATACTCGCGATTTAGTTCAGCGAGTACAAGATATGATTACCAACAAAGGTGAAGGTAATTATGCATTTACCAATTTGCCACGTAAATTTAATATTGCAATAGAGGGGGGAAGAGATAACTCTGTCCATGCTGAAATTAATGACATAGCATTTGTTCCGGCTTATAAGGAAGGAAATTTAGGTTTTAACGTTTTGGTTGGTGGTTTCTTTTCCGCCAAGCGTTGCGCTGCGGCTGTACCTTTAGATGTGTGGGTTCCTCCCAATGAGGATGTTGTAGATCTATGTTGGGCAATATTAAGTGTTTACCGCGATCTCGGCTTGCGCGCTAACCGACAAAAATCACGATTGATGTGGTTAATTGATGAGTTGGGGATCGAAAAGTTTCGAGAAACAGTTGAGGAGAAAATGGCTCGTTCTCTCGCTACCGCTGCAGAAAAAGATGAAATTGATTGGGAAAAGCGTGATTGTATCGGCGTGTTCGTGCAAAAGCAACCTAACTTGAACTATGCTGGTTTACACATTCCTGTGGGAAGACTCGACGCTCAAAGTATGTTTGACTTGGCGCGTCTGGCGGAGGTTTATGGTAGCGGAGAAATTCGTTTGACAGTAGAACAGAATGCTATTATTCCCAACATTTCTCAAGAGAACCTGGATCTTTTCCTCAGCGAACCACTGCTGCAAAAGTTTACTATCAATCCCAAACCTTTGGAAAGAAAATTAGTATCCTGCACCGGGGCACAGTTTTGTAAATTTGCCTTGGTTGAGACCAAAAGCCGAGCTTTAGCTATCGCTAAAGAATTAGATAGAGAATTAGACATACCTGAAGATGTGAGAATTCACTGGACTGGTTGTCCTAATTCCTGCGGTCAACCCCAGGTAGCAGATATTGGTCTGATGGGAACCAAAGTCCGTAAAGACGGGAAAACCGTTGAAGGGGTAGACCTATATATGGGGGGTAAAGTAGGTAAAGATGCTCGTTTAGGAACTTGCGTCCAAAAAGGTATCCCCTGCGAAGATTTACTACCAGTATTACGAAATATCTTGACAAAGGATTTTGGTGCTCAACCAAAACAGAATTAGTCTTCTCAAGTTTAAGAGTCTCGAATTTAAGAAAATCAAATTTAATCTTCCTAGATTTGGTCTTCTTAAATCTAATCTTCCAGAGGGCTTAACTACTACGGGTGCTTATATTTACCATTTTTACTAGAAATTTTTCTCATAAATTCAAAAGCTCAAAAACTCAGAAAGCCAGTTTTCTCTCAATATTCAGTGTAGATTCACTTGCGTTTGGTTTTTTTTTAACAGCGTTGTT
Organism: Mastigocoleus testarum BC008; assembly: GCF_001456025.1. GTDB lineage: Bacteria > Cyanobacteriota > Cyanobacteriia > Cyanobacteriales > Nostocaceae > Mastigocoleus > Mastigocoleus testarum. The sequence goes on along the minus strand of NZ_LMTZ01000026.1, from coordinate 17,441 downwards.
TTAGCTAGAGAAATACAAAAATAGAGATGCTTACAGAACTTTTATCTTTCCGTGGCAGGTATAAAATCCTGCACATGACTTGGTTTGCCTTTTTTCTCTCGTTCTTTGTTTGGTTTAACCTTGCACCCTTAGCAACACAGGTAAAAGCAGACTTTGGTTTAGAAGTTAGTCAGATTAGAACCTTAGCTATTTGTAACGTTGCTTTGACAGTTCCAGCCCGAATTATCATCGGGATGTTATTGGATAGATTCGGTCCGAGAATTACCTACTCCCTATTGCTAATTTATGCAGCAATTCCTTGTATTACTTTTGCTAGCGCCCAAAACTTTACCCAGTTAGTAATTAGCCGTTTAGCATTAAGTATTGTAGGTGCGGGTTTTGTAATTGGTATCCGCATGGTTGCAGAATGGTTTCCTCCAAAAGAGATTGGTTTAGCTGAGGGAATATACGGAGGTTGGGGTAATTTTGGTTCTGCAGGTGCCGCATTAACTTTACCTACAATTGGTGCGTGGTTAGCTTTTGGAGCTCTTAACCCACAAACAGGAGAGGCTTTACTTAACTGGCGGTTATGTATTGCGGGAAGTGGTGTAGTTGCAGCCCTCTACGGTATTCTTTATTTCTTTAATGTCCAAGATCATCCTCCTGGAAAAGTTTACCAAAAACCCAAAAGCGCCCGAGGTTTAGAAGTTACCAGTGTTGGTGATTTCTGGTTCTTGATGTTAATGAACCTACCCTTATCAGGAATTTTGGGAGTTCTTGCTTGGCGCTTGAAAAAGGTTGGTTTATACGGTGATAATACTCTCTACCTTGTCTGGGCTGGACTAGCTGCCTTATATTTGTTCCAAGCTTATAACTGTTTGGTTGTTAACAAAGACTTGCTCTCGGGTAGGAAAAAATATCCCCCCAAAGACCGTTATAGTTTTTCTCAAGTGGCAATTCTCGAGTTAACTTATGTTGTGAACTTTGGTTCGGAATTAGCTGTAGTTTCTATGCTCCCAGCATTTTATGAGGGAACATTTGCTTTAAACAAGGCTTTGGCGGGAATGATTGCTGCTAGCTATGCATTCATGAACTTAGCGTCTCGTCCTGGTGGCGGTTTTATTTCTGACAGGTTGGGTAGCCGCAAAAATACTATGGCTATCCTAACGGCTGGGATGGGTATAGGTTATTTAATGATGGGAGGAGTTAATGATGGTTGGTGGTTACCACTAGCTATTTTGCTGACCATGGCTTGTTCCTTCTTTGTGCAAGCTGGAGAAGGTTCTACTTTTGCTATTGTTCCATTGGTCAAGCGTCGGGTTACTGGGCAAATAGCTGGTAATGTTGGTGCTTATGGTAACGTTGGTGCCGTGGCTTATCTAACTATCTTTAGCTTATTACCGGAATGGTTGAGCGGTGGTGGTGAGCAAACCGCAGCAGTTATTGCTCAGTCCAATACGGTCTTTTTTCAAATGATGGGAGTTGCAGCTCTAATAGTTGCTTTCATGTGCTGGTTCTTACTCAAAGAACCCAAAGGCTCTTTTGCTGAACACCATGAAGGTGAAGAAGATGAGTCTGGTTTAAATCAAGGATCTGAAATTCCCGTAGGCATGAACCCCAACGATATTATCTAAATCGCAGTCAGTAGACCCGGTTATTTCAATAGCCGGGTTTATTGCAGATAAATATTTTGATATTGCCTTTCGATAAAAGCATATAGTTGAGAATCATTCTACATTTTCTGATATAAAAAATAACATAATAGCATTTAATACATTAAGGCAAAAATAACTAAGCACATAAATAATCGCAAGTTAATACAAATCTTTAATATCAAAGATAATTGACATTATGTCCGAGTCTATTAAAACCGTTTGTCCTTACTGTGGTGTTGGCTGTGGTTTAACAGTTTCTCCTCCTGCTGGAACAGGTCGTTCGACCCATAGAGATGGTGAAGGGAACCCAATTTGGAAAACAATCGGAGATAAAAGCCATCCTTCTAGTCAGGGGATGGTTTGTGTTAAGGGTGCAACTATTACCGAATCTATAGATAAAAGTCGTCTCAAATACCCAATGATCAGGGATTCTTTATCAGAACCTTTTCGTAGGGTAAGCTGGGATGAAGCATTTAATAAAATTGTTGATCGCATTCAGTTCGTACGTCAAAACTATGGTGCGGATGGAATCTGCATGTATGGTTCCGGTCAGTTCCAAACTGAGGATTACTACATTGCTCAAAAACTCCTTAAAGGCTGTCTTGGAATAAATAATTTTGATGCAAATTCCCGTCTGTGCATGTCTTCAGCTGTTGCGGGATATATGCAAAGTTTTGGTTCTGATGGACCACCCTGTTGCTATGAAGATTTAGAATTAACTGATTGTGCTTTTTTAATTGGTACTAACACCGCTGAATGTCATCCAATTGTTTTTAACCGCTTGCGGAAGTATCACAAAAAGCATCAGCATGTGAAAATGATTGTGGTCGATCCCCGATGTACAAAAACAGCCGAAGTTGCAGATTTACATTTAGCAATCAAACCCGGTACAGATATCGATCTACTCAATGGTATTGCCCATTTATTGATGCGATGGAATGCGATCGATACCTTATTCATGGATGAGTGTACCAAAGGTTTTCCTGCCTACGCAGAAGTTATTCGCCACTATCCACCGGAAACAGTTGCTCGTCGATGTGGGATCCGAATCGATCATCTTGAACAAGCTGCTCGTTATTGGGCTGATTCGGAGCGAGTATTATCTTTATGGTCTATGGGAATGAATCAATCTTCCGAGGGGACAGCAAAGGTAAGAACTTTAATTAACTTGCATTTAATGACTGGAAATGTTGGTAAACCCGGTACCGGACCTTTTTCTTTAACCGGTCAACCAAACGCCATGGGAGGAAGGGAAGCTGGCGGTTTGGCTCATATTCTTCCTGGATACCGAACGGTAAAAAATCCCCAACACCGAGCAGAAATCGAGCAATTTTGGGGATTAAATCCAGGACAAATTTCCCCGATTCCCGGTCGAGATGCTTGGAACCAAATAGTTGGTTTGGAAACGGGTGAAGTTGGTTTGTTATGGATTGCTGCAACAAATCCTGCTGTTAGTATGCCAGATCTAGTAAGAACCAAAGCAGCTTTATTAAAATCTCCCTTCACGGTTTATCAAGACGCCTATTATCCCACAGAAACTTCCGCATACGCCCATATTCTCCTACCTGCTGCTCAGTGGGGTGAAAAAACTGGCACTATGACCAACTCAGAACGAGTAGTGACTTTTTGTCCCCAGTTTCGGTCCCCTCCAGGGGAAGCTCGTCCAGATTGGGAAATATTTGCCGAAGTAGGACGTCGTCTCGGTTTTACCAGAGAATTTAACTTTGCTAATGCTACTGCAGTTCACACCGAGTTTACACAGATAACTCGTGGGCGTTTATGTGACATGACCGGAATCAGTCATGAAAAATTGGCCGAATTTGGTCCAATACAATGGCCTTGCCCAGATACTGCTTTGCTACAAGAAGATGAGTCTACATCCAGAATGGGAATCTTCTCATTTCTCTTCAGTCATCGAGATAAAGATAAAAATATCACACATATAGGAAAACGTCTATATACAAACCTACGTTTTAAGACTAATGATGGAAGGGCTATTTTCGCAGCTTATCACTCTAAAGGCTTGGCCGAACCACCAAATAACGAGTATCCTTTCGTGCTTACAGTTGGGCGTCTTTACGGTCATTGGCATACCCAAACCCGCACGGGAAGGATAGAGAAAATAGTTAAGATGCATCCCCATCCTTTTATGGAAATTCATCCCCGCGATGCTGCCAAATTAAAAATTGCAGAAGGAGATTTAGTTGAATTGCGATCGCGTCGAGGAAAAGCTCGTTTTCCAGCAAAAATAACTAAAGCAATTGCTCCTCACACTGTTTTTGTCCCCATGCACTGGGGTGCTTTATGGTCTAATGATGCTGAAGCTAACCTGCTGACCCACCATGAGGCTTGTCCGACCTCTTTGCAGCCTGAGTTAAAAGCTTGCGCCGTCCAAATCTTAGCCGTTAGCGCTCTCCCAGAGGAGACCACAGAGTTGCCTCACCAGGAACTATTACAGTCTTCTGAGTTGATGAAGATGTCAAACTAAAGCCATAAACAATCGGGATTAAAGCCAATACGAAAGAAGTCAAAACGACCCCAACAACTACTTGGGTGGAAGATTGTTTGTATTGGCTAACCGAGACTTCTCTCGACACCAAATCAAAATTATTAGAGTGATTTAAGTCGTTAGTTTTCATGGCAACAAACTTTGCCCAAGCAAAGAATTCAATGATTTGATTATAAAAAAATTACGAAAAAAGTAATTAAATATACTAATTTTTTTAATAAAAAGTAACCGATGTAACAGAATATTCTAGAAAAATAACGATTACGCAAATCAGCTGATTGCGACTGTGTTTTAGTAGTTACAATGCTGCATATCTAAGAATTTGTTTCCTCAGAGGATGGAGAAACTCAGGAAATGATTCATACCACGGGTACAAGTTGTGATAGTTTGCTTGTAGTCATGATTCTTTTTGGAGTCAAAAAACATGCAAATATACGCCTTTTAAATCTGACGATACATTGATGTCTATTAATCCTATATAGCGGTGCATTACGGCGTAATGATAGCAATGACCGAAGAAAAGACATTATCTTGCGCGCCTAACACAGATTACATAGGTTTTTTATTTTTATTTATTTTATTTTTATTTACTAAGAGCAATCTTGGATTACCCATTACCAATTACCAATTACCAATTACCAATTATCAATTACCCATTACCAATTACCAATGACCTTTTTCCAATTTGAAGCAGACTTTGTTGATACACTGCGTTGTATACCCATGCAGGTACGTTTAAAGCTTGATACTTGCGGTGTTAAACTCAAGCTATCTCACTGGCATCAACTTGATGATTACGAACGTAAAACTTTAGTAGAAATGCCTTGTAACACTACTCAAGAAAGTCAAGGTTACAGCGAATATTTGCAAGGCTTAATTGTAGAAAAAACAGGTCACAAAGCAGGGGAGCTAGAGATAGATCCTCATCCTGCTTGGACGAATGACCAAGAAATTCCCCCCACAACTGAAAATAAAGCGGCTGAATGTGGTGTAACTATTGGTGTTGAGCAGTGGAAAAATTTGACACCACTACAACGCTTTGCTTTAATTAAGCTGAGTCGTCCCAGTCATGAAAATAAGAATTTTTATCCCGCCCTAAAGGAATTCGGTTTAATCAATTAACAGTTAATGCGCTAGAGCGCACACTTTGCTAACAGTTTATGGCTAGCGCCACGCCCTTACGGGCTATAGTTAACAGTTGTCAGTCTGTAAGTTTTTTTTGCTTGTTGCTTTCCTAAACTTCTTCAGTCGTGCTTTTTAGTTGAAATAATTATTATGGCAGCTACATTCCACAAAGTTACAAATTTAGCTGCACTGATTTTAGCTGGCGGTCAAAGTTTCCGTATGGGTGAGGATAAAGCATTAATCAGCTACAATGACGTACCGATATTGCAACACGTTTATCAAGTCGCTGCAGCTTGTACTGAAAATGTCTATGTTTTAAGCCCTTGGAATGAACGCTATCAGCAAATTTTACCGCCCGAGTGCAAATATCTGATCGAATCCCAACCTGGAAGGGGACCTTTATTTGGTTTTGCGGAAGGTTTAAGTCAAATTCCTAATGATTGGATTTTATTGTTAGCTTGCGACTTACCTTTACTCAAGGTAGAAATTTTGCAAGGTTGGATAAATCAACTTTCAGAACTACCACTATCAATAGATGCTTTAGTACCTCAGCGCTCAGACATTTGGGAACCGATGTGTGCTTTTTATCGCCGAGAGGTGCTCGCGGAATTACAAGGTTTTTTACAAACAGGTGGGCGATCGTTTCAAAAATGGTTTTCTCATATTTGCGTACAACCTTTACCTGTCGATACACAAACCAATTTAATGCTATATAACTGCAATACTCCCTTGGATTTAGAAGAAATTACAAATAAGTAGCGACTCAATTCGTCCAAATCCTGAGGGAGTAAATATTTATTATTTAAACTTAATCAAAAACAATAACTACGAATAATCTAATATATTGTCTTTCACTCAGCTTATTTCTTCTAAGCGTTTTGAACAGGATTTAATCATTTGAACTAAAACATGTTTTTCATTTACAGAACCAATTAGCTGTTCAATTTCATTCTGAGTTTGTTTGATGTATTTAAGCGATCGCTCTGGATTCGATTTTTGAGATTTGAGATGACTTTGGTTTGCAGAAAGGATTTCGTTAAATGCTGCATCCAGCGCCCAATCTAGGGGTTTATCCATCTCTGAACTACAATTGCAATATGCGATCGCACGTTCTAGATGCATTTTTGCAGTGTGACAATGTTTCCGGGTTTGGCTATATAAATCTACTTTAGTGCTCATGAATATGAAAGTAATTGAAAACTGTAATTGAAAACTAATACTACATACAAGAAATCAAAGCTAACCGTATAGTATGGCCTGAGTACGCATCATAATCAAAATCAAAGTCAAAATCATATTGTGATAAGCCAAAGCATGCGCTAAGCGAACACAAATTTTTAGCAATGACCTTCGGTTTAGCTTCACCCCATAGCTAAAATATGTTGGAAAAACTTATTTAGAGTAACGCGTACTAGCAGCTTGTATTGTGGGTTAGTATCACACGAATAATAGAAAAAATAAAAGAAAAATTGATTCGATATAAGAATCTTGATTTATTTTTGATAGATCCAAAGGATGTTTTACATCCTCCTGAAATTTATAGAAAAATAATTATACTAGGATAATTACGTACAATATTTTGTACCACTAATATAAATTTCCTAAATATTTCCCATACTACGTTCAAAAACTATGCAGCTCAATGGTGGACAGCGTAAAAGTTTTCACAAATCGCTTTTAAGTGCATTTCCTTCCACATCGCAACTCAGACAGATGCTTAGCTTTGAGTTAAATAAAAATCTGGATGCGATCGCGACAGGAGAAAATCATTCAGACATAGTATTTGAGTTAATTAGATGGGCTGAAACGAAAGGAAAAGTACAAGATTTATTGCATGCTGCACGTTTTTCCAATCCTGGAAATTTAGAGTTACAAATTTTTGAGGAAAAAATTTGCAGTAAACCTAACTCACATTCTCGTACACTGGTATCTGTGAATAGTCTAGATTGGGGAATTAGTCAGCAAAAGCCATATTTAAAAAATTCAAACCAACTGAAAATAGAAGAAGATGACCTCAGTTCTGATCGAGGAATTAATTACAAACGACTACAGGATTTACTGAAAGCTGGAAAGTGGAAAGAAGCCGATCAAGAAACTCTTAAAGTGATGCTGAAAGCTGCTGACAGAGAAAAAGAATTTTGGTTAGATAGCGACTCGATCGAAAACTTTCCTGGAACAGATTTACGTAGCATCGATCAGCTTTGGGTAAAATATAGTTATGGACACTTTGGATTCAGTGTGCAAAAGCGGATTTGGGAAGAGGTTGGAAGAAACTACAAAAATTTAGGTGTTAGTGTAGGTTGGCGTCGAGGAATGTGGCTAGACAAAAAATGGCTTAATTACAACGAAAGCACATTCTTGCAAAATTCACCTCAGGCTTATCTACCGTTAGGTATATGGATGGGTAGGGGCTGGGAATTATGGGATGGGTGGTTTGATTCTTGCAAAAATGGGTTATTTCTTCTTTCACGCCAAGACTTGTAATAGAAATGTCAACTTTTACAGTTATATTACGGCCCCTTAGATACCCCAAAATTAGGTGGAGAATTTTAAGATTTTTATTATCTCAGATATGATTGCTGCTGCGCAAGACCTACAGCATGCGAGACTAGCAACGCACTTACACTTTATTTTTTATTACGCACTAACTGCGCAAAAATAAGCTTTTGGGATTACTTCCTAACGTCGTAATGACGTAAATCGATGCACATGCGTAAGTCCTGCTGATTTTGTTAAATCACTTTCTCGCTTGAATTACTTGCAAACTACCACCCGCATATAACTTCGGCTCTTCAACCTTGAATCCCACATTTCTAAGCAACTCAGGTAAATCGCTTTTTAACAACTTCCAAGCCGTTTCTGTTTCAAATAACCAAAAGAACACCCATAAACCGGGTACAAATAAGGGATTTGTCGGTTGATGAAAATCTACAACAGCAAATACACCTCCTGGTTGCAATATACGATATACTTCCTTGAGAATCTTTTGCAATTGTTCCGGCTGCATTTCGTGTAATGCTGCACTTGTGTGGACAAGATCGAATTTATTTTCGGCAAAAGGTATATTTTCTGCAAATGCTTCCACATAATTCGCTTGAGGAACATTTTCTTTTGCTCGTTGCAGGGAAAGAGGAGAAGCGTCTAATCCAGTCACATTTCTTGATATTTTAGTTAAGATTTGTGTGGCTTGACCGCTTCCACAGCATAAATCTAAAATTCTGCTATCTGAGTTAATTGTTAAGCCTTGCAAAGCTAGTTGACGAAACTTATTTTCTCCGCCAACACTCAAGGCTGCGATGCGGGAGATCCCATCATATAACCATTGGTAACGATAGCTTAATGTTCTTAAAAATGTAGCCACTGGTGCTTACCTTTCTGTTAACTTATATCTTTAATAAAGATATATTGTTAACATTAGTAAAAAAGCTGAAAAAATTTGGGGGATAAAAACTGCCATGGGTCGTGTAGGCGTATTATTACTAAACCTCGGTGGGCCAGATAAATTAGAAGATGTCGGGCCATTTTTGTACAATTTATTCTCCGATCCGGAGATTATCCGCCTACCGTTTCGGTGGTTGCAGAAACCCCTAGCTTGGTTTATCGCCACTCGACGAACTAAAACATCTCAGGAAAACTATCGTAAGATTGGTGGAGGTTCACCTCTACGTCAAATTACAGAAGCTCAAGGAGAAGCCCTTAGGGAGCAATTACAAGGCTCAGGGCTAGATGCTGAAATTTATATTGCTATGCGTTACTGGCATCCTTTTACAGAGGAAGCGATGGCCAGATTAATCGACGATGGTATTGAGCGTGTGGTAATTTTACCTCTTTATCCCCAGTTTTCAATCAGCACCAGCGGTTCTAGCTTCCGGCTTCTCGAGAAAATTTGGCAAGAAAATCCGAAACTTCAAGAAGTTGAATACACTGTTATTCCATCTTGGTATAAGGAGAAGGGCTATTTGGAAGCAATGGCTGAATTGATCGCTCAAGAACTCGATCAGTTACCCAATCCCGATAATGCTCATATTTTCTTTAGCGCCCATGGCGTTCCCAAAAGCTATGTAGAAGAAGCTGGGGACCCCTATCAACAAGAAATTGAGGAGTGCACTTATTTGATCATGCAAACCCTCAATCGGGCGAATGAATATACATTAGCTTATCAAAGTCGGGTAGGTCCTGTTGAATGGTTGCAACCTTATACCGAAGATGCAATTGAGGAGCTTGGGGAAAAGGGAATTAAAGATTTGGTGGTGGTACCAATTAGCTTCGTCTCGGAACATATTGAGACATTGGAAGAAATTGATATTGAGTACCGAGAAATCGCCGAAGATTGTGGAATTAGTAATTTCCGTCGCGTACCAGCCCTAAATACTCATCCAGTATTTGTGAAGGCGTTAGCAGATTTAACTGTTGATGCTTTGGAAAATCCCAGTCTGACCTTAGCACAAGTCAACCAGATGAAGAAAAAGGTCAAAATTTATCCCCCAGAGCGTTGGGAGTGGGGTATCACCACTTCTGCTGAGGTGTGGAATGGTCGGATTGCAATGATTGGTTTCATTGGTTTACTGATTGAACTTCTTACTGGTCACGGACTATTACATGCGATCGGGATTTTACAATAGGTCATTTGGGGAATTCCAAAAAAATATACAGCAGTAATTTAAAGGGCGCACCTCAAAAACGTGCGCCCTTACAGATCGTAAATTATCAGTTAATTTATCAAAAGCAGTTAACTTATCAAAAGTAGTTAACTTGTCAAAGCTTATCTCTAATCAGTTGACGCAGCACATCAGTCATTGGTCTTCCTGTCGCTGCACAATAATTTTCCAGCTTCCTGGCTTCCTGTGCTGCCAAATTTACAGTTAGTCGTTTGGCAACCCACTTCTTGTTAAACATTACACTAACCAAATCAAAACACTGCAAAATTATCATAAGTGCTTAATGCCGTATATGAGTAAATACTTTTATTTGTAGCGCCGTATACGTGTTATGGGATAATGTCTCGGATGAGATTTTACTTAAAAGGAGATGCCAGAAAACCCACAACTCAAGGATTTACGCGTTTATTTAGATGCCGACATCCACATGCGTCTTAAAATACTTTGTGTCAAAAAGAACCGTTCGATGAGTTCAGTCGTTGCTGAACTCGTCGAACAATGGATCGAAGAGACGGAGGAATTAGAAAGACAAAAGCGTCCTCCCAGAAGCTGAAAGGACGGCGAATAGAAAGATAATCTTTCCTGTATTTTAGATACAAATCCCCAGGTACTTGCTATTTGGGGATCGAATATACTTAAAAAACATATTAATAAGTAGGTGAGATATCTGACTCAGTGCTGAGTTTTCTTGCCAATACCCACCATAGTTGGTCAGTGACGGAAAATGTAAAGACTGTGTACTGCTTAGACTTTAGTTAAAGCTCTGGCTTTTGGCTTTTAGCTTAAACGGTAGAATTGCACCACAACTATTTTTTTGTTATTATTATTAGTTACGGCTATCAAAACGTATATGTATATTACATAGCAATAGCCAAAAAAATCCCGAGCCAGGGAAGCTCGGGAGTCACTTGTCTGAACTGAGATATGCTTTTAGCTTAGCGCAAAGGCTAGGCAATTTAACTTCAAAATGAAAATACTCTAAATCCAAATTCAAGTAAGGGTTTGGGGTATTTTTATTTATCGAAAATCCTCTCAGCAATGAAAAACATCATGAAGTAAAAAATTCTGATAGTGGTACGTGCAAGTAAAAATAATCCTACTCAGCCATTAATTAATCTTCTTTCCTATAATAAATACAGCTTTGTCTTTACTAGGTTGCCAATTATAGTTAATTGCAAAACCGTTATCGGTCAAACTTTCTTCTAATTCTTGTACCGTAAAAACCTTGACCAATGGCATCAAACCCAAAAATTTTCCAATTGGCGCGATAAACTTAAACGCATTCATAGTATCCCCAAGACATGTGGTGCTAGTGACGAAAAATCCACCTGGTTTGAGTATTTTATAAACCTTGGCGATGACCTGTTCTTTATTTTCCAGTAAGTGCAAAATGCTAAGCCCTAACACTACATCGAAGGTTCCATCAGGTACACTTAATTCATCAATACCCAATTGTTCAAACGTGATATTCGTGATGTTTTGCGCTTCAGCTTTACCTCGAGCAATTTCAATCATTTTTGATGAGATATCTATTGCGCGAATATGTTTAACATAAGGTGCGTGGATGATGGCGGTGGATCCTGTACCACAGCCAAACTCTAACACCTCCATATTTGGCTGAAGGTATTCCTGGGTGACCTGTAATTTCTTCTGGTAAGCTGCTTCATCAGCAATGGGTTGTTCCGAATAACGTTGTGCAATTTTGTCCCAAAATTTAGCTGAACGGTTCATTGTAATCTCCTATTATTTAATTGATCGACTAATTCATTTCTTTGAATATCTATTTATAGACATGATGTTAAAATCGCCACTTCTATTAATTTGGTGTGATTTTTTTGCTGTGATTGTCTTTGATTGTCTTGGATTCGATAATGTTAAAGGTTGTGTTTAAAGATTTAATCGATTGATACTTTCGGTTTATGCCATTTCCAGGCACACCAAACAATTAGTGATAGAGACAAAACTTCTATAGTTGCAAAAAATATATCATCCATATCCTTGGTATCAGTGATATCATGTCCGGTAAAACACTTGTAATAAGGTTAGTAGTAGCGCTTTAGCGCGATAGACAAATATTGGCGCTAAAGCGCTACTACAAACATATTTTTTCATAAGTAATTAAGCGGACATAATATGAGTATGTCAAAAACGTAATACCTATTGCACCTATGATGATGTTTGCCCAGCGATTTAAGTTATATTTCAATACCTGAGACAAGAGAAGCATGGAAATTGGGAATCTCTATCATCAATCCCCCTAGCAATAATCCTTCCTCAGTTACTCGATTACCATTTACGATTCCTGTCATCATTTCCTCTAGAAGTCCTGGTCGTGAATATCCCGAAAAATAATGTTAAAGAGTACAAATATCCGTAATGTTGAAAGCAAAGCTTTTATATCCGTTCCAACGCTTTGTTTGTTTTGGTAAAACATTCTTATACTCCTGTCTTTTAAAGATATAGCTCAATTTCATTAGATTGCTGTTAGTATTTCTGTGCTATAGCTAGTTGATTGATAACAAGTCCAGTTCGACACTACGCTTGCGGACGGGAAACTGAATTTCTGTAACGAAGTCCGAATCACCTGGTTGTTTAGGTAGTTCTAAAAAGACCAATCGCACAGGACCAGCGAAGGTATACTGATTGGCTTCGACCCATTCACCGATAGCGTTGTACCCCAGCAGTTTTGCACAAGAGGCTGTAGGGGGAATGAAAGTAGCCATGGTTTCTTCTGGAAGCGATCGCTCTGCAAGGGTCATACCATCATAGGTAGTAAGGGGAGCATGGGAGGTTGTTTTGAGCAAGCGTCCAAGTTCGATATCAGTGCGGTCGCTGCTTACTCCATCCTCGTGCAGGACAATTGTCAGATCTCCATAGGTGGAATCATTCTCCCTAGGAAGAGCATCCATAACAGACCAAAATAAATTATCTCCCGACTCAGAAGTTGATAAGGCTTTGCGTATCCCAATCAACTTTTGTTGGGGAACTTGTTTTACTACCACATCACGCACATAGGTCGCTCGATCTTTAATTTGCTTCAAGCGCGATTCAATTGTGCGAATACGTTTGAGTTCGTCTAATACTTGTTGCTCTAGCTCGGCTTTTTTCATCATTAACATACCCTGAATTTCTTCTAAGGAGATATCATCTTTGATGAATCGCCGGATTTGATCCAAGGACAAACCCAATTCTTTGAGTGCGAGAATACGATTGAGTGTGGGTAATTGGCTTGCGCTATAGTAACGATGACCACTCGCAGGCTCAACTTTGATGGGTTGAAACAACCCAATTTCATTGTAGTAACGTAGTAAACGCTTGGATACTTGAGCGATCCGAGAAAATTCCCCAATGCTGTACATGATGTTTTTGTTTGATTTTTTCTAAATATTCATCACCATAGGGGATGCCGTAACGTCAAGATCAAGTGAAGATGAAAAAAATGTAGTGTTATTTTTTCAAAGCTTCTACGGGAGGAGAAAAATAAGCAGTTTTACTCTCCCTAATAATAATTTTAGCTATTCTGTTTTAGATTTATTATTTAGGTAGGACAACCAGCGATATTCTGAGGAAATATGTAAAATGCTCAGAAATAAGTTTTTTTCTCCGGGATTTTTGATTTTATTTGCGCTGGGTATTAGCGGTTGCTCTTCCTGGAGAACCGGAATATCAAGGAACGTATCTGACTGGTCTAATCGGGATGCTACGGTCACTTGCTATTCAGGAGGTAAGATAATTTTCGAAGGCGAATCTGATGGTAAAGTGTTTTCCGAACCAAATTCTGATGGATATATTTTGTTTGACAAGAAAAATAATGGCAAATTAACAGAAGTGTCCGGAGATTGCATTATTAGATACAAATGATTTGCAGTCTAAGATAGATTTACTAGAAAGTTATATTTTTGAGGAATTATCGTATGCTTGAGAGAAAATAGGAAAAATATCATTTTGTTTAGCAAACTGTACGTAGAGAACGGTAAGATATCGGAAATATTGTGGGCTAAGTATAAGAATCATTACCAATAAAATCATCTAAACTCATCCCACTCATAATATTTTCGGATTAGTACAGATCTCGTAACTGGTAAAGGTATCGTTGACTTTACTCTTGATCCCCTAATCGACACGAATATATATCAATTTAAACTTCCAAGAACTAAGCTGCTAAAAATTAATTAAAATTCTAACAATTCAAACTTCTAATTCAACTTTGAAAATTTTTTCAGGAGGTTTAGAAGCAGTTTTAACTTCCCAGTCAATTTCTTGGAGAAAATGCTCTGCTGAAGCTGTTTCCACAACGTCTACTCCCCATTCTCCGGGTTGAAGGGAAGTTGGAGAAGTGCTGAGGGGAGGAGTTGTCTTCAGTCCTCCCAATGCCAAAATACTTAATGGAGAAGAGTTAGGCTTTTTCTGAGTTTGACGCTTTTTCCCCAAAGCTTCAGCACAAAGTTCCCCAACTTCATGGGGCGATCGCTGATGTGGGTCAAACAAAACTTCTACCATCCAATGGGGGTTACTAATCCCAGAACAGCTAATATCACTATAAAACTTGAGTCCATTAACAAATGTACTGACAAACTCTTCTCGACTAAGTTGGGGTATGACTTCATCCAAAATATCAAAGTTGTGGGATAGTAGCATGCGCCCTTTCTGAGTTCCTATCATTGCAATTAAAATCCTCTTATTTGGTAGATACTAAACTCATTACTTTACCTGAAGTCGATTTATTAATGGAAGTTTTGGACAGAATACTTCAATTTCCAAGTGAAAAATGACTATACGAAGTAATTAAAAATAGCAACTTGCACATATTTCAAAAGGTTATGAATTTACTTTTATCTATAGGACATAAAACTTTTACTATGTGTAAAATGGGACTTACCCTGTATCCTCATTTAGGTTTGGGGGTATTATCCCCTTATTCAACCTTAGGATGTAATGCTTTCGCGGCTAGCAGGTAGACGAGATCTCTTCTGAAATTATTAGTCTTATGACCAATCACCTGCACATCACAAAGTATACACCTACAACCGTTAGGCTATCTCGATCCAATCTTAGGAGCGCCTCTTCCCTTTTAATAATAGTACTGGCTGTTATCCAATCGATACCTTTGTTGTTTGGTGGTTTTATGTTTTTTTCCAAGCCTATAACAGTACAAGCAAAGCTTGAATGCGATCGCAGTTCTCGTCAAAAAATAATTTGCGAACTCAGCCAATTACAAACAAATTATTTTCGCTCTGATAAAAGTGCAGTAAAAATTGAAAACCTTAAAGAAGCAAAATTAACAGCTTCTCTAACTAACTTAGAAAATGAAAATGTCAAAAGTCATGGGATTATCCTCATCCACCAAAATTTAAGTACTCCATTTCTAACCAATGATGATGTAGGTTTTTCATTAAATGAGACAAGCAAAAAAATCAATAGAATTAACGCTTTTATTGGTGACATTACACAACAATCTTTAGAAGTCGAACTAAAAAAAGAACCAACATTACTCAGAATTATTGGTCTTTTTGCGATTCTGCTAGTTATGATTTCGCTAACATTATTGGTTGTTAATTTAAGTGTTTCTTCCTATATTTTATTTGATAAATCTACTGGCAGAACTACTATAATTAATCGTAGAATCGGCAAGGAACAGAAAATCACATATCCTCTATCTAGAGTTGAACATCTTATCGAAGACAAAATTTCCAAAGATCGAATCAAAAAAATTCAAAAATTGGAAGTATTACAACCAACTGATAAAATTCTTTCCAGAAGTCAGACAGGTAAACAAAAAATGGGTAAACCCTATTTCTATATTGTGAGCCTGAAATTGAAATCGGGTCAATGCCTATTTTTATATGATTCTCCTTACTCTTGTGCTTATGAAGTAAATTTCATTAATAAATTTATCAACAGTCCGCAGAGTGAATTAAGATTAAACGACGATTAAGATATTTAAAGAGCGACCATAGTAATTTTATTGAGTAGTAATTTTATTGATTTGAAAATTAAATTAATTGTAAATTATTAAATACAATCTTCACTTAATACGTTAAAGTCTAGATTTATCTAGGGTTTATAAATCCAGATCGAAATGTCTAAATATATCAACAGACGTCAATTTTTGATTTATGGTGGAACTGCAGTAGGTACAAGTTTACTACTTAAAGCTTGTAATGGAAATTCTCCCACTGCATCCAACACAAATAACGCATATAAAATTGCGATCGCCCTTCCTGGACCTATTACGGATAAGACTTGGAACGAATCAGGTTATAAAGGTATACAGTTAGCAAAACAAAAATTAGGTGCAGAAGTAACGCACTTAGAGAAAGTATCCCAACCAGATCAAACGGAAGTACTTTCTGATTTTGCTCGTCGTAATTATAACTTGGTGTTTGCTCACGGGGGACAATTTGATGCTGCGATTCAGCAGGTCGCACCACAATTTCCTCAGACTTTTTTTGTTGGAGTAAACGGCGCAGTTTCTGGAGCTAACTTTGGTTCACTACGCATAGAACATTTACAAGCAAGTTATCTTTGTGGAATTATTGCCGCATTGATGACCAAGAATAATAAGATAGCTTATATTGGCGGGCAAAAATTTGCTGCGACTCAAGAAGAATTCCGTGGATTAGAATTAGGAGCAAAATCCATTAAGCCAGAGATACAAGTTACTTCTACTTTTACTGGCGATTGGAATGACGTAGCAAAAGCAAAAGAAGCAACTTTAGCGTTAATTTCTACTGGTGCAGATGTTATATATCAATGGCTAGATAATGCTTCTGCGACTGTTTTAAAAACTGCTAATGAAAGGGGTATTTATGCTTTTGGTAATACCAACGATCAATTAGATATAGCTCCCAAAGCAGTTTTAACTAGCGCGGTGAAAAGAATAGATTTAGCAATTGCTTATTTAGCAGAACTTGGGAAACAAAATTTACTTAAAGGCGAAGTTTATAGAATTGGTTTAGAAAAAGCAGAAATTTTAACTTTAGGGAAGTTTAGTAATACAGTTCCAGCAAATATTAAAGAACAAGTACTGGATATAAAATCAGCAATTATTGCCAATAAAATCAGCTTTAAGGAATGTCAAGAAAAAGGCGAAGATACTATTTGTGTTAATTAGCCATAATTAAGTAACAAGTAATAAGTAACAAGTAACAAGTAACAAGTAATAAATAATACAGCAGATTGCAGGTAAATGAGGTACACTAGCTCTGGTGCGTCAACGAGTAAAATGAAAGCTTACTCCATAGACTTACGAGAAAAAATAGTACAAGCTTATGAGCAAGGTGATACCTCTGTTAGGAAAGTGGCTTCCAGGTTCGGTGTAGCCAAAAGTTTTGTACAAAAACTGCTCTTGATGAAGAAGAATGAAGGTCACGTAAAACCCAAACCACAAGGTGGGTTAATGAAGGGTGAGTTAGATGGATGTGAAGTTCAAATAGCTGCAATGGTTGAAAAATACCCAGATGCAACCTTACTGGAATATTGTGAATATTGGGGAATGAATTATAACCATTGGGT
>NZ_LMTZ01000025.1 GCF_001456025.1 Mastigocoleus testarum BC008 | reverse complement strand
AGTGGTAAAAAGTACTTTTTTACTCTTTTATTATTGATTTATTTAAGTAATTACCGATTGTGACAGTTAGAGTGCGGAAGATGGGATATATTGTTTTAAATCATTCTATATTTTCAGGACTTACGTAACAAAGCGGATCGTAGCAGATCCGTAGGTAGGACATAGATTTGTCATTATGACCAAAACGCAGTTTAGAAAAGCAATATCACAGATTTTGAGTCCTGATTTTAGCTAAACAGGCAAATTTAAGCACAAATTCATTTGGAAAAATTAAATACAGTAATTATCATCAGCGTCTATAAAGTTTGCGTTAGCGTCTATAAAGTTTGCGTTCGTAATGATTATGAACCACCTGAGATTGAAATCTAATCTCAAATAGTAACCATAATCATTAAGAACGCATGAATTCCCTATTTTGTTTGCGTTTAATTTGTTTGCGTTTAACTGGTTTGTATTTAAACTGTACCCAGGAAGTAATGGCAAACTATTGGCAAAGAGACATAAGTATATCTACATATTGTTTAATCTTCATAAATCCTACATTCTTCGGCTCCCGGATTCTCTTCGCAATATGCTTGGAAAGAGCTAAGCTTTTTCTGCGATCGCTGACGTGATGATTCTGCTTGTAATTCTTCCACTACATCCCATGCTGCAGCACACTCCCGAGAAGTATCGCCTTTTTCCGCACAGATAGCCCGAGCATCCTCACGCGCTGCTTCGATGCGATCCTCAAGAAACATATCTTTAGGCTTTTCAACAAAATCACTCTTATTGAGAATATCACTAATTGAAATAATGCCCAGCAAACCACCTTTAATTACCGGAGCGCGACGGATACGAGTATTTGCAAACAACCTCGCTACATATTCGACACCTAGCTCGGGATTAACCACAATACAGGGTTTAGTCATGATTTCATATACCCGTATTTGCTTGGGGTCTTTGCCATATGCAGCAACTTTATAAATAATATCTGTCTCAGTTACCATTCCATAGGGGTCGTCTTGTGTTCGAGGTTCTACAATCAAAGCTCGCAAACTTTTATCTTTCATTAGTCTGACAGCTTCTGCAACAGTTGCGGAACCACGAATGGTAACAACTTCTTTGGTCATTATTTCTTCTGCTTTCATCATAATCCTGGGAGTTAAAGTGATAATTTTTCTTTTATTGAGATTTTCCTTTTAGGAATCCTCTTTTGTGAAAATAATTTAACTAAATAATTTCAGCCTCGCAACCATAGTTGCTGACAGAATTTAATTCTGCGATTGCAACTTAATCTTCATATATTCTGGCTTCAGGAGCATCAGGATACTCCTCACAGTAAAGCTCAAAATTACTTTTTGGTTTCTCTACAAAATCACTTTTACTCAAAATATCTGTAATTGATATTACCCCCAATAATTTACCTTTAATTACTGGAGCGCGACGGATACGAGTATTTGCAAACAATCTTGCCACATATTCCACAGCCAATTCAGGGTTAACCACAATACAAGGCTTACTCATGATTTCATAAACCCGTATTTGTTTGGGATCTTTACCATGTGCAGCAACTTTGTAAACAATATCGGTTTCAGTCACCATACCATAGGGGTCATTTTCATTACGAAGTTCCACAACTAAAGAACGAAGTCCTTTTTCTTTCATTAGTTTTACAGCTTTGGCGACAGTTGCAGAACCAGCAATGGTCACAACTTCTTTAGTCATTATGTCTTCTGCTTTCATAATCTTTCTTTCTTTTACTTTCATTCGTAAAGCAATAACTATCTTTTTGATTCAAGGGTCAATTAACAGATAACTAGCACTTGATCACAGATGAGAAAACAAACGAATTATAAGCATCTGTTATCTCTTCACCCTCTAATAATTGACTCTTCATAGAAGAATTCAATTCAATTCAATTCAATTCAAATTTTTGACTCTGAGCAGAATGGCGCTAAGTTAAGACTCAAACCTTGAATGAATAAAGAGTGTCGGAGGTCTGGGAGGTAGCCTTATGCAATAACCTGCATGAATAACAATCCCCCCTCTCCCCACACTTCCCTTCTAGCAGGGATTCGGGGCGTAAGCACAACAGTTTTTTTTAGTGCCATTATTTCGAATCCGAGCAGTAGATATCCCCGGTGCATAGGCTTCTAATACACTCCCATTTATAGGGTGTATTATTATTAGATAGTCACAAACCGGGCATTTAGTTCTGATAATTTGTCTGCTAACTTTTCTGTACAAATACTTGCGATGAGGTAATTTTTCATCTTTTATAAGTTCATCTTTTATAAGTCATCTTTTATAAGTCATCTTTCGTAAATTGACGACTTGCCAGACTACCACAATTCGGACATCGGATTATTTGCGTTCTCCGCATAGTAAATTCCTGTTTGTTATGGTGTCTTAAAGTAATTCAGTCACGATCGTTTTGAACTTTTCATAGGGAACTACTCCAACAACTTTTTCTATGCAGCTTCCGTCTTTATAAATCATGACTACCGGTATACTGCGAATCCCCAATCTTTTGGCGAGACTCGGATTTTCGTCAAGATCTACTTTAGCAACCCTCACATGCTCCTCATATTCTTGAGCTAATCTGTCCATCATCGGAGCAATCATCTTACAAGGTCCGCACCAAGTTGCAGTAAAGTCAAAAACAAATACACCATCGCTGCTAGAAAGTGTATCGAATTCAGTCTCTTTGATATATTCAACCGTATTCATATGATTCTCCTTGCTTGAATCAAATATACAAGTATTATTATTTACAGGACTTCAAATAAAACTTCTTCTTAATTGATAAAGTTGAATTGTTTTGACCTGATGTAATATGTCTTCATAAGACAAGTACGCAAACAGAATAATGGCAGCCAACAAGGAAAATGATAATTACTTATGGGAAAAACTTAACCAAGCAAGGCAAGCTAAAGCGGCAAAAGGTGGTTATGCGGGATATGGTTCGCCCCCTTTCGGGCAAAAATCTGTAAATGGCGAACTGGTGGAAAACTCTCAAGAACAACAAATTATTGAATTAATTCGCCGCCATCATAAATCTGGAAAATCTCTCCCCCAAATCGCTAATTGGCTTAACCTAAAGGGATACAAAACTAAACGAGGAAAGCAATGGCAACCTGTTTCTGTTAAACGAGTATTAGATAGACTTTATGGGATAAAAGGAAGAATATCTGGTACTAACAGGAATTGAAACTTTTGTAAGAAGTAGATAAGAAACTAAAATTTCAAATACTTTCTTTTTTCTACAAAGTAACCCGATAATATTTTATGAGGGATACAGTTTTTTAATATCTTAACTTTAGTATACTATCACCTCTACAAACTAAAACCTATACTAAACAAAGCTTTCAGACATATATCCTTTACATCTCTCGTATTGTACAGACTTTTGTATAAATAATGCATAGTTTGACGAACAAAATTTACAAAACGTAATGTGTATTTATTCTACGAAATATTACAGTCTAAACTAAAACAAAAATTACTGTTGTTAGGTTATCCATACGCAGGTTGACAAAACATAGAGTAGCATTATAAATGACTGAGCTTGCTTAGTTTATTGGGTTTGTAGTTGGGTTATGTATACAACAGATACAGGCAAGTATAAGGAACCACAACAGAAATTTTTATGCTAAAACCCAACCGTTTTGGCTGGGTCTTGCTGGGGCTATATTCCCCTGAATTTTTATAATTTTATTGATAGAGTGATTTATCTTTGACCATCTGATAATTACTACCCAATTGGTACAAGAGATTTCGGAAGGATTGGAAAATTTTCTTCAAAACTTTCTGAATATTTTGAAACCGTTAAACCTTCATTTTCGACAAAACACAAATAAATTACCTGTTTTACCCCGTCCTATTCTGATTTCTTCATCCAGATAAGATGTTATCCACACAGCTTCATCACGGAGAGCTTCCAACACTGGAATTTTCAATTCAGGTAAAGTAAAAGGTTTTTGAAGTCCAAATGTAAATGCATTAAAGCTTACTAGGGCTGTTTTTCGATCTTCATTCCGTTTCCACACTCCATCAGCTTGTACTTTCCATTCTCCCAAAAAAGGTAATTCGATTTGGGCACAGTTTGAAGTATTAATCTTTTCAGTGTCGTCCGCAGTCAAATTTTGCCATACTCGCTTAATTTTTATTCCCGTCCAATCAGGAATTTTCGCAACTTTACGAGTAACTACAGTTCCTCGAGAAGCATATATAAGCTCCCAAATTCCAAACATTTTTAATTGATTCTCAACGCTTAAGGGTCGAACAATTGGGTTAGCTTCCTCGAGCTGTTCGACAATTTTATCGATTACTGGTTCTGCTTCTGGAAATATTGCTTCCTCAAATGATAAAGCTTCTACCTGTCCTATAAGTTCAGTTTTTAAAGATTTTCTGTTTGTGTTATCCTCTAGCATTTCATAAATTCTCATCTTGCAGAGAGAGCGTACTGCTACATTTCTATAATTATCAAAATTTTGGGCTTTAAGTTTTAGGCTTTAAAAATTCACAAATAGTTAATAACTAAAAACTAACTGCGAACTAGTAACTAATATATTGATATAATCCGCGATCGAACAATAAGATAGTTGGGGCAAAGCATCATGGCAGACTGGAAGGAAATTCCTGGTGGTGTCACAGCGCCTAGGGGATATCAAGCAGCTGGAATTGCTGCAGGCTTAAAACCTTCAGGCTCACCGGATTTAGCTGTAATATTTTCGGAAGTGGAAGCGATCGCAGCAGGTGTATTTACCACTTCCCAGGTAAGAGCAGCTTGTATAGATTACTGTCGCCAACGCTTGCAAGGCAAACATAGTGCCCGTGCTATTCTCTGTAATGCTGGACAAGCAAATGCTGGTACCGGAGAACAAGGTTGGTTGGATGCTAAATTATCCGCTCAAGTTTTAGGGGAAACCCTAGGTATTTCCCCAAATTTAATTCTATTAGCATCTACTGGGGTAATTGGACAAAGGATTCGCATGAATGCTTTAACTGCTGGAATTCCTAAGTTAGTCGCCGAACTTTCACCAACAGGTTCTGATGCTGCAGCCCAAGCAATTATCACCACAGACTTAGTAACTAAATCCATTGCTCTAGAAACGAAAATACACGACAAGATAGTGCGAGTGGGTGGGATTGCTAAAGGTTCGGGAATGATTCACCCTGACATGGCAACTATGTTAGCTTTTGTTACCACTGATGCTGCCGTATCACCCCAACTTTGGCAACAAATGTTATCCCGTGCTGCAGATAGAAGTTTTAATGCAATTACTGTAGATGGGGATACTAGCACTAACGATTGCTTAATTGCCCTTGCTAACGGTCAGTCTCGTACCCCTGCAATTACACAAATGGGTGCAGAAGCTGAAAAATTAGAAGCAATGTTAACTGCAGTTTGTCAACATTTAGCAAAAGCGATCGCCAGAGATGGAGAAGGTGCGACTTGTCTGATTGAGGTGCGGGTAAGTGGTGCACCCGATGAATTATCTGCTCGTAAAATAGCCAAAACTATTGTTGGTTCTTCTCTAGTTAAATCTGCAACCTTTGGACGCGATCCTAACTGGGGACGTATTGCTGCTGCTGCTGGGCGTGCAGGAGTACCATTTGAGCAAGAAAACCTCAGAATTGAGTTGGGAGACTTTCTTTTAATGGAAAATGGTAATCCCTTAGATTTTGACCGCAAAGCGGCTAGTCTTTATTTAGAAAAAGCTGCTGCTGATTCTGTCGTTTCAGAAAACTTACTTGCAACTGAGATCAGCAACGATCTTGTTGTCGATCGCATTAAAATCAAAACTCAAAACTTAGATAATCCTGTTACGATCGCGGTTAGTGTTGGTAATGGTAGCGGTTCTTCTGTGGCTTGGGGCTGTGACTTAAGCTACGACTATGTGAAAATTAACGCTGAATATACCACCTAAAAGGGAAGAGAAAACAGAAAGTAACAAGATAATTAATATCCCCAGATTATATTTTAAAATCACATCATTAAATAATCTGGGGTTAAATTTTCTCAAAATTCCCGCGATCGACGCAGACTCTGCAATTTCTCTGCGGGATTTATCTGTTCACAAATCAAATATGATTGCTACAGTCGAAAGGATTTAACGAATTATTAGATCTAACTGACGCACATCAAGACCGGTTTTATGATAGTGTTTCCTGCTCAACTCGAGAAAGGTGAACCCATCTTCATAGGAAGCAAAACCAGCGTCAACTGCTTTGTCCAAATAAATCAGACCACCCTCAACAATGAAAAAGATGACTGCTGGTTCTGGTGAGTCATCAGTTATAACCAGAGTGTGAGCCTCCCCAGCGGGTTCATAGATAAATGTTCCGGGCTTTGCAACCCAGTCATGCTCTAGGTACCGCCAATAACCACGCATTGTATAGCCATGAACGGTCCCAACATGGTAATGGGTCCCCAACATTGCACCAGGGAGACCTTTTAGGACTAAGCTAAACCCACCGGAGGTAACGTTAAAGCTACAGGGCTGGATCCAGACACCATCTACATAAGGAACCCAGAGTCGGTCATCATCCAGGTTAGTATTGGTGATAAAGTGCTCGCGGCTTCTTTGACTCGGATCTAGCCCATCAGTGAAACTGTTGAATACTGTTATGGGCATATATCTTACCTTTTATTAATCAACGATTGGGAACCCAATATCCGTTCAGAACAACATGCCATACTAATATTCTTCAAGCATGAAGTTGAATGCTATCTTCCCTTGGGGTCTAATGAAAATGTCTAACAAAAATATTTATTAACAGTTCTTACAGAACAAGAAGTTTTAGTAATTATCTAACAATTATGGGGAGTATATCAACTTTTGATTAAGTTAATTTACGGGGAATTAATATAGCCATAAAATATATTTTTTCTTTTTCTTTAAAAATAATATAAATAAAAAAATTCTGGAAAACGGACTTTAAATTTTGAAATTAAATATACAAACTAATGCCTTAATTACCGAATCTTGAGGTTATCGATGCGTCGCCTAATTTCTTGGATTCTTACCCCATTTTCCTTACTCACCGCATCTTGTGATGTATTAATGGAACAAAAATCGTCTGTGGCGGAAAACTTAACAGCAAATACAGATGTCACTACAGATAATCACCTTTCTCCTTTGGAAAGGAGAGTAGTGGATGAAATGAACAAAGCTAGGACAAACCCTGCAGCTTATGCATCTGTTCTGGAAGAATATAGAAACCGCTTTGAAGGTAAGCGCGTCAGAATTAGTTCTAATGTTTACTTACAGACTCAAGAAGGTGTTTCAGCAGTCGATGAAGCGATCGCATTTCTGAGAACAACTCCTCCAGTTGGAACTTTAACTGTATCAAAGGGAATGTCACTTGCAGCCAAAGACCATGTACAGGATCAAGGTCCAAAAGGTATAGTTGGTCATACTGGTAGCGACGGTAGCGATCCTTTTACCCGTCTGAATCGCTATGGGAATTGGGAAATTACAGCTGGAGAAAATATTAGTTATGGTTCCCACACCGCTCAAGATATTGTTATGCAGTTAATCATTGATGATGGTGTACCCGACCGCGGTCATCGAATAAATATGTTTAACCCCCAATTTAAGGTTACTGGAGTTGCTTTTGGCATTCATGATACATATCGCCAAATGTGCGTTATTACCTATGCAGGGGGTTATAGAGAAGCAACATAATTACAAAACTAAAATTAAACCCACTAAATAGAATATAAGTAATATCATGTCCGGTAAAACACTTGTAATAAGGTTCGTAGTAGCGCTTTAGCGTGGTAGACAAATATTGGCGCTAAAGCGCTACTACAAATATATTTTTTTCATAAGCAATTAGGCAGAGATCGTATGATTAGACGCTTGTAGCTATTGACAAAGTTTTTTCTAGTCTAATTACTTATTAAGTTATTTATTTTTAATTTTTTTTAGAATATTTATTTTGACTTTTAAGTATTTTCGAAATAACAATAATACATTTATTATTATTTAATATTTTTCTTTATTATTCCATAAGTTGATAAAAATTTTAAAAGCTTTTCCCAAATTGCAATCGGCTCTGTAAATTATATGTGGAAAACATGGATGTCGAACTGTATATATCTTTCGTATATGTATATTATGACTACCAAACAGCCACTATATTATTATGTCAAACCAAAATAAAAAATCTAATGGGTTTGGATGTGCAAATATTCCAATATCATTAATCCTAATAATTTTAGGAGGTGGTTGGTGGTGGTTTAGTCAAAAAAGTAATCAAGAATTTATCACTAGGCTTTTACCTAAAAATCAAATAGTAGCTATTCCTATTTTAGATTCTAGTTCCAGTCCATCTAAATCAAATTCTAATTCTAATTCTAATAATGCAAATTCCAACTCAAATAGTACTTTAATTAAGGCTCCTATTGTACCAAAAGTCTCTAGTTTACCCAAATCGAGTTCTTATACAAATCAAAAAAAAGATTCACTTCCACAAAAATCATTGCCTTTGATTAAGGCTCCCATTGTTCCAAAAGTTTCCAATAATTCTCAAAGAAGTAATTTTAACCCAAACAATCCTAATTTACATGCTCGCATAAATAAAGGAATAACAGCGAGTAACAAAAATACACCCGAGCAAAAATTATTAACTCAAACACCTTGGGAGAAAAAGACAATTAGGGGAATTTATTTAAGTCGTTATCATATTACTAATAATACTAACGAAGCAACAATTCGTAAAAGAGTTCGTTATTACCGGTCTCAAGGATTTAATACAATTATTCATGGAGTTTGGGGCAATGGTTGTACGATGTACAACAGCAAAGTAATGCAACAAAAAGTTGGATTGAAAAGCTGTCCCAATAAATTTCAAGACAAATGGTTAAACTGGTTAATTGATGAAGCACACAAGCAGGGTATGCAAGTTCATGCTTATTTTGAAAAAGGGATTAAAATCGATCAAGACAGTCCAATTTTTCATTTAGCTCTTACTAGTAATTGGATTGTCCCCGGTATCGATAAAACCTATCCTGCTGTCGACCATTATGTTCTAAATGTTGAAATTCCAGAAATAGCTAATTTTTTTAAAGAAATCTCAGTCGAGTTTGTAAAAAAATATCCCCAAATTGATGCAGTGCAATGGGATGATTATTTAGGATATCATGCCGAATTACCCGGACAGATAGATCGTACTGCTAAGTTAACCAAATTTGTTCGAGAAATGATTGCTGCTACCAAACAGGCTAACCCAAAAGTTAGTTTCGATATTTGTCACCATAATCCTTATTGGGCTAAACGATATTTTGCTGCAGATTGGTCAAAGTGGAATATCGATAGAGCATTTATTCAAGTTTATAATGATGCGAATTTCAAAGCAGAATTAAAATATGTCAGAAATTCGGCAGGAATTGCGATTAGCGATCAACAATTTAATCGTTTATCAGAATTAGTGAATAACCCAGACGTGAAAAGTATTTTAGTATTTCCTGTCGCCAATAAGCCCGAAGAAGCTGCTTCTAAGTTAAAAAGCTTAACTCAAGTAAAAAATCAGGGAACGAATTTCCCGAGAATCTCCCAGAGATTTCAATAAAAATAAAGTGTATATAACACTAAATCATTAATAATAGAGAAATTATTCCAGCATCCCCTAACCTAATATGTATATGGGAAATCCCGTTCAAACTAATTAATCTGAACGGGATCTCTATTGAAAATGAAAAACAAATCACAGAAGACGCTTCCATCTTCTGTAGAAAATTATAAATCGGGAGGTAAAATTACGTTATCAATTATATGAATAACACCATTACTTCCCTTCACATCTGCTGTAGTCACATTAGCGTCATTCACCATTACACCTTTGGGCTCAACTTTTACACTAATGGGAGTACCATCAAGACTTTTTACTTCACCGGATTTTAAGTCTGTGGATAATACTTCTTGTGGTACAACATGATACCTGAGTATTTTCACCAAAACTTCTTTATTCTTGGGTTGTAATAGCTCTTTAACTGCATCTTGCGGTAACTTACCAAAAGCTTCATCCGTAGGTGCAAAAACGGTAAATGGTCCTTCACCTTGCAAAGCTTCGGCTAACCCAGCAGCTTTTAACGCATCTACAAGTGTATTGAAGGAACCGTTAGCCTCAGCGATCTGTACCAGGTTTTTATCAGAAGTTTGTTCGGTTCCTGTAGAAGGTTTGGTCTCAACAGGTACTCTATCTGGTGCAGGAATAACTGGAGGAACGCTTGGAGGAATCTCCGGTGTTCCGGGTGTTGTTTGATCACCACAAGCAGCACGGTTATAAGGACATTCTTGTAGAATACTAGGACTGGGATTGAGAGAACCCGATCTTTGGGCAATTAAAACAGATGAATTGGATTTAGTCTTGCTTGCTAAAGAAGAATGTTTTTTGCTCGGTGTATTTTGAGTCTCATTTTTGGAGGAGTGGTTATGAGAAGTCTCTGGAACAATAGTCAAGTTGGGACTGAAAGCTTCTTTCGCCCCGACCTGTAGACTTACCAGGAGACTGAAGCCCGTCACTCCTACTACACTAGCCAACTTGGTCAGCATTTTGCTGTTCTCAAATTTCATATATTTCGATTATTCGGCTGGAGATTCCACACATCACACAAAGATTTATATCATTTTTTATACCTAAAATCTCGTTTTAGAGACTTTTTTACCATATTTTTTTGTCATAAACTATGAACTCACCAAGAACAATTTACTAAAACTTATAATAATTATTACTTTTGGTCGCTAACTATAATTATCAGTGTAATTTACCGTTTGAAAACTAGAGATTATTTTTAGCTATTTTTTAGTGCATGAGATTATTTTATGGTATCTGGGATTGTTGATACGGTGGCATTTAGAAATAATTCAAATAAATTACAGATAAATAATTATATTTGAGCAAAATATATGATTGATGAGTAAATTTATGAATATTTACTAGTAGAGATTTTTACTTATATATTTTGCTATTTTTACGAAATAACCGGTCTATGAATAATAGTTAATAATCTCGTTGATTATTGCTATTACGTTAATCAAACATTGTTTTATACTATATTTGTCTTATTGATGTTTATCTGTAAAATATGATTTGATTTGCTCTGATGTTTTTTTGGTATATTTACACATTTACAAGATTGACCCAGTTCATAAAAAACGTGATATTTATATTATTTGTCAAAATATTTTTAGAAAACAGCGTTGCTAATCATAAAGCATAACAATAAATTAATTTAACTTGCAATAATCAGAGTAAGTGTCAGAACTTTCATAATACCCAGATTGGCATGGAGATGAAAGCGTTAGCTTCGGAACAAAAACTATAGGTACACCACAGATGTAGCACGAATTTGTTTTAAGAAATACAAATTGAATTGTAAAGCTATAAGTATTTTTTGATTACTTTTAAAAGCATCAGCCCAAATTAATATTTAATTTATTTGATTCACTTCCGTATTTTCCGTATTTATTTATGGCCCTACATATAAATAATTTGATCTTCATACTGAAGAAAACTTGTTTGAAAAGTCATTAAGTGATGAATATCTGTTTCTATGTATAACAACTATATTTGATTTTTGAACGAATGCGGTTCAACAAAAGCTACCAGTACTCTACAAATAAGCACTCTTATCTATCTGCACAGAGATGTCTCTACAATATCGACCGTCATCAAAAAACTAGGATTTTCGTAGACCGCCAAAAATCTTAAGGCGCTTGATTCTTACTGTAATTAGTCCGTAGTTGGGGAAAATACGTCGTAATTTGCTCAAAATATAGTTGACACAAAAAATATTATTCAATAAACAGAACGATTGAATTAAATTAATTTAAACGAATGTAAACTTATAAAATTGATGAGCAAAATAAACTGGGTTTAGGTTATGTTGGAACTGTATCAATTTGAACTTTCGCAGTATTCAGAGAAAGTACGTTTGATTTTAGACTTCAAAGGTCTGGAGTATCGTAAGATTGAAGTTACACCTGGTATTGGTCAAGTTGACTTATTTCGAATGACAGGTCAACGTCAGGTACCTGTTTTGAAAGATGGTAGCAGATTTATTGTAGATTCTACAGAAATAGCTAAGTACTTAGACGCTCATTATCCTGAAAAGCCCTTAATCCCTGTAGAGCCCAAGCAACGAGGTCTATGTTTGATGATGGAAGAATGGGCGGATGAATCTATTGGAATTAAAGGTAGAAAAGCATTATTTTCTGCTATTAGTCAGGATAGGGATTTTCGCACATCTTTACTACCAAGTTCAATTCCAGACATTTTTAAAACTTTAGTTGGTGAGGTTCCGAGCGATTTCTTGAATGTTTTGGGTTCTGGTGTGGGTTACAGTGCTGATGCAGTAAATAGAGCTATGGCGGACTTGAAGCAAGATCTGGAAGCTCTGACTCTAATACTGTCCGATAGCCCCTATTTGTGTGGAGAAGAACCAACATTAGCTGACTTCGCAGTGGCTGGATTATCTATCCTGCTAAAATTTCCTGACGCTGCTTACTTGGAATTACCCAGCCAAATTTTAGGTAAAGGTGTACCGGGGATTGCAGATAATCCTGCCTATGCACCATTTTTCCAATGGCGCGATCGGCTTTACAATGATTATCGTAAGCCTATTATCGGTATTTCCACTCCCACAAGTGGGGATAGACCAACTTCTATTCAAATTGAGTAAGTTTTGGGGATTGGCGACTGGCGAATGGGTATCAAAATATGGACAAATAAATGGACAAATAACTAATTACAAATAATCCATGACCAATTGCCAATTCCCGATCAAGCTACCAGTTTGATGCCAAAAATCGCCTAATTTCACGATCTGCAATTAAAATTCACATATATCATTCATCATGTAATTAGTCACATGAACTTGGGACTGCCACTTGGCTCAGTTATACAAGGCTCTCTTACCGGAGGATTAGAAGTCCGCTTGAACCCCGATATATCTGTAGAAGATATGCGGGTGGGAAAATTTTTGGTTGTGCAGGGTATGCGATCGCGCTTTTTTTGTATGTTAACAGACGTAGCCTTAGGCACAGCCAATCAAAGAATTACAGCAAATCCTCCTCGTTGGGAAGATACTTTCCTTAGAGACATTCTCGCAGGGAGTGGAACTTATGGCACCATGACTCTTGCTCCGATGTTGATGTTTACTCCAGAGGAGAAGGAGTCTCTTAATGGCATCAATGGCAAATCAGCCAATCCCTTTATACCATCTGCAGGTGCTGGTTTAGCATCTTTTCAACCCCAAACCAGTACAACTATGGAATTGTTACCAGTCAAAACAATTCCTTCCCACTTCAGTCAAGTTTATGAAGCTTCTGAAGAAGATTTCCGTCGGGTATTTGGTTGGGAAGATGACATCCACCGTCGGAATTTTTCCATTGGTAAACCCTTGGACATGGATGTACCAATTTGTCTGGATTTAGACCGGTTTGTGGAACGCAGTAATGGTGTATTTGGAAAATCTGGTACCGGTAAATCATTTCTTACCCGTTTACTATTAGCAGGTATAATCCGTAAGGGTGCTGGTGTTAATCTCATCTTTGACATGCATTCCGAGTACGGATGGCAAGCTGTTTGTGAAGGGAAACAATATAGTACTGTAAAAGGGTTAAAACAGTTATTCCCAGGAAGAGTAGAAGTTTACACATTAGATCCAGAATCAACCCGTCGTAGAGGCGTAAGAGACGCGCAAGAGCTTTACTTAAGTTATGACCAAGTAGAAGTTGAAGATATTCGCCTATGTAGTCGTGACCTTGGGCTTTCCGACGCTAGTTTAGATAATGCCAACATCCTGTATGCCGAATTTGGCAAATCTTGGATTTTGCAATTATTGAACATGACCAATGAAGAAATTAAGCTTTTCTGCGAAGAAAAACGGGGTCACCAGGGTTCAATCACAGCATTACAGCGCAAATTGCTGCGGATGGATAACTTAAAATATATGCGCTCAGCTTGTCCCCATAACTACGTCAACCAAATTTTACGTTCTTTGGAAGCAGGGAAAAATGTAGTTGTTGAATTTGGATCCCAGTCAGATATGCTTTCTTACATGTTGGTCACCAACATGATTACTAGAAGAATTCACCAGCATTATGTTAGTAAAGCTGAGAGGTTTTTGCAAAGTGGAAATCCAACTGACAAACCTTATCAGTTAGTAATTACCATTGAAGAAGCACACCGCTTTTTGGATCCAGCAATTGTTCAAAGCACTATTTTTGGTACTATAGCCCGCGAAATGCGGAAATACTTTGTGAGTTTGTTGGTAGTAGATCAACGTCCATCCGGGATTGATAATGAAGTTATGTCCCAAATTGGAACGCGCGTCACAGCTTTACTTAATGATGAAAAAGATATTGACGCAATTTTTACTGGGGTTTCTGGGGGTAGTAGTTTGCGTTCCGTGCTGGCAAAATTAGACTCTAAACAACAAGCATTAATTTTAGGTCATGCGGTTCCCATGCCGGTAGTCGTACGCACTCGTCCCTATGATGAAACTTTTTACAAAGAAATTGGCGACCCTGCTTGGGAGGAAAAAACTGATGAGGAAGTGTTTGCAGAAGCTGAACTTGCAAAAGCCGACCTGGGTTTTTAGTTAATTCAGTAATTTATTGTTAATTGGTAACTGGCTGGTAACTGGTAACTGGTAACTGATAATTGGTAGTTACGTTACTTGTTACTCATCTTGCTATGCCCCATAATCATACCTAGTCTTTTTCTCACAAGTTCTCAGCTTGACAAAATAATCCTCTCTGCTAATCTCTTTAAAAGCAATAACGCAATTTTTGTGTAACAGAAAGCTTGGATATGATATTTCTTCACCAGCTTTCCAAAATGCCACATGAGAATGTTTTTAAATTGTCAATATTGCTGTTTTGTTGTCTAAAAATGATTTAGGAGTAATTTTATTGATTTAAACTGGGTCAATGCTTGTATTTCAATTCTTTACTGAACTTTTACATCAAGTTTTCTAGTTGAGATTATTGCGTTTGGTATACTATTTTTAATTTATACTCAAAAATTTTATTTATATTTTATATTGTGTGCTCTACTTTAAAATCAATCTTGAGTTAATAGCCTCGATTAAAAGCTGGAGTGAGAATAACTGACACAGTAATCTATTAACTACTAATTTGGCAGCTTTTATTCCAGTTTTTCCGGTTTAGTGACATCCGCCCATCACAAAACCCAAAACAGTTCGGTTATCCGGATAGTTCTAGGCAACAGAAGTTTTGTTTTTAACGTCACTATATATAAAGTAGGAGACAAAAATCGCAATAAGGCTTTTTGCTATTAAAACTGTTTTTGAGTATAATTGGAAGTTTAATCTATGCTACTTTACGAGCCAAAGATTTTGTCGTAATATTGAATATAAATAAGTAGAACTCATACTGACTTCGTATTTTTACTATCGCCGACAGCGATCAAGGGAAGTAGAAAGACGACAAGTTTATCTGACTTGCCTTCATAGGTTTGCACTTAAATTAACGATGATGGGGAATGAGTACTGAGGGGGACCATCTCGGCGATTTCTGCTTCAGCGTTTTGTATGAATACATTGTCTTAGATGTTGTGCCACGTAAGAGTTTACATGAGTCCTAGGTTTCCTATTCATCACAATTAATAATACTCAACCTATTCAACGTATTCATGGAGTAGAGGATAACGCACCAATGCCAAGTACAAACACTCAACTAGAAACTGCAAACACCAAATTCACGGCTGATATGGTGCGAACCTATCTGCGCGAGATTGGTAGAGTACCGTTGCTGACCCGCGAGCAAGAGATCGTTTTTGGTAAGCAAGTACAACAAATGATGAAGTTGGTTGAAGCGAAAGATGCTTTGACCAAAAAATTAGATCGTTCGCCCACCCTGGAAGAGTGGTCGCATAATGTTAAGCTTTCAGAGACAGAAGTAAAACAAATTGTGCACCAAGGGAAGCGAGCTAAGCAAAAAATGATTGAAGCTAACTTACGCTTGGTTGTTGCAATTGCGAAAAAATACCAGAAGCGGAATATGGAGTTTCTGGATTTGATCCAGGAAGGAACTTTAGGTTTGGAACGAGGTGTGGAGAAGTTCGATCCGACTAGAGGTTATAAGTTTTCAACCTATGCTTACTGGTGGATTCGTCAAGCCATTACTCGAGCTATCGCTCAGCAAGGACGTACCATACGTCTTCCCATTCATATCACTGAAAAACTGAATAAAATCAAGAAAGTTCAACGAGAGTTGGCTCAAAAATTAGGTCGTTCTCCCTTACCGGGTGAGGTTGCAAAAGAGTTGGATTTAGAGCCCAGTCAGATCCGTGAATATTTAAATATGGCTCGTCAACCAGTATCTTTGGATGTTCGTGTTGGTGACAACCAAGACACTGAATTGCAAGAAATGCTGGAAGATGAAGGACCTTCTCCAGAACACTACACTACCCAAGAGTTTTTGCGCCAAGACTTGTATAACTTGTTAGCTGAACTTACACCCCAGCAAAGAGAAGTTCTTTGTTTGCGTTTCGGTTTGGAAGATGGGAACGAATTGTCTTTAGCAAAAGTTGGAGAACGTTTAAACCTTAGTCGAGAGCGGGTTCGCCAATTAGAACATCAAGCTCTTGCTCATCTACGTCGCCGTCGGGCTAATGTTAAAGAGTATGTTGCAAGCTAACTCGAAAAGTAGGGACTTACTCAAATTTATCTATCACTCTTTAAACAACGCTTCTTAGATAGAAAGGAGAAATTGAGTTTTAAGTTGGTCCTCCATCTTCTCAAGTTCCCTTTCTTCTCATTATGGAGATGTAGCAATGCTGCGTCTCCAATTTTTTTATCTTCTCTATTATCTCTATTAAAATTTCCCCAAATTCCCCGCTTCTTCTCCCACTTATAAAAAGAATAATCAACTCAAGCTTAGTCTCAGTGCTCGTTCTGAAAACCTCAAAATTTTGCACTTTACCCAATACGGAACAACTACAAAGTTAAATAAATCAGGACTTTCTCCGGTCTATGGACGTAATTTCAGAAATTTTCCCAAAATTCAGTGAAAATATTCCGCAAAAATTCCGAAAAGTAATTCCTAAAACTTGTATTAACTCAAAGAAAGTTAATTTTTAGAGATTCTACTAAAAAAAAAAGGAGCAATGATTCAAAAATATTTTGTAGTTTAATAATTTATATTTTTTTCAATTTTGTAAATTAGTTTGTAAATTCCCTCCATTTTTCCCAATTTACGCCAAATCTGTTTGATTAAAGTTTTATTCACCGGAAAAAGTAGGATATTTTAAGCAAACAAGGCGGATACTCTGTCAAAATTTTATTTACTTGGATAATCTAAACCTAAATATTGATACTGCTTGAACAATATGTGATCTAAGTCACTTACTTTACCGGCACATTTATCACAACCTAACAGTAAGAAATAGAAAATTGCGCAATGTACCAAAGGAGGAAATCTCTAGTAATATTTATTTGTTGATAAATGAGTTGCAGACATAACCTGAACCTAAGATTTTTAGAATCTAGACTTAAGAAAGAATTCTCAAGTTATTGCAGCATAGTAAATTAGTCTGTATGATAGTAAATTTCTTTTGACTAGTTCTTAAACATTACGTCACAACCACAAAGCAGTAAGTGCAGAACCAATTTAAACATTTGTGACTCAAGATTTTAACTTAAAACTTGTAACTCATAATTGTTTAATTTCTAATTAACATCATTGATCTATTTATAAATTGTTAGCTTCTGCTGATAATTCAATATTTAAAAATTAAATTGTGTTGTGACTAAACTTCGGCGGATTTTGGACCACGTGAGTCTAATAATCATATTAGCTAATTTTTCAGCCCACCGAAATCCAACAAAAAATCAAAATTTTATTTATTCAAGTATTTTTTTTGTCAGACAATGTAACTAAAAGACGATATCACCCAGAAACCAAAAACAACTATTCATAAAATTACGTGCTTTAAAATGGGGAACAAAATGTTGAACAATATCAAGCGTCTATCTTCAAATCTAAATTGGAAAGTCCCCTTCTTTGCTCTTTCCTTGGCTATTGGAGTATTTGCGGAAACTACAAATCCGGTATCTGCGAGTCAAATGCATCATTCCCAGACTGCATCATTGAATTCGCAGACTGCTACAGGCTCTTTTTCCTCCTACAGTTCTTCTAGTTCTTCACAAAGTACTAATTTTTTTGTTAACAATAATGGGAATTATTCTCATAATTGGGATACATCATTGAGAACAGTTGGCGATATCAACCAGTATCAAGCTTCTATAAGCACTTCTTCACTTCGCAAACGGACAACCTTACCCCAAAAAGACGGAGTTTATCTCTACGGTCAATCTCCCCAACCAGGACAATTAGGTAAAGGTTACATAATTTTTGAACGGAAGTACGGTAGAGTGACGGGTGCTTTATATATGCCCAGTTCAGAATTTAGCTGTTTCCGAGGAGCATTGCGTCAAAATGGAAAACTCGCAATGACGGTCAATAGCTATCCAGGTGAAACTAGCACATCTCAAGTGGCTTCTGTAAGAGGGTTCTCTGGTACAGAGAATACTGTCACCAACTACAATCATTCTGTTAGACTTCAAAATTACTATCGTTTGAGTTCGATTGGTGATAGCGATCGCCAAGTCTTACAAATGTGCAAAGGTTAATAAAAAGGAATAATAATGGAAGGTTATCTTTAGTAATTGGTCGTTAGTCATCGTTCACTGATGTTTGAACTAGGATCGATGATTAATGACCAATTTATTTCGATTGGCGGTTGGTAAGGGCGACCGATAATTTATTATTTAGTTGCTTGGCTCTTAATTCTTGTTTTTTTATAACGCACGTTCGATATATGTGCTAGTATAGTATTGGATTTGATTAAGTTAAATATTTAGTGACGCGACGTTTCGCGATCGCTAACGAGTAGAGTAAATGGATGGGATAATTAGTACCTTGCCTTTACGCCTTAAAAATAAATTCAGTGTAGATCGATGCCGAAAATTGTAGACCACGAGCAGTACCGCAAAGAATTATTATGGAAAAGTTTTGACTTGTTTGCCCAAAAGGGTTATGCATCTATCACCATGCGTGAGATTGCAAAAGAACTCAGGGTTTCAACTGGAACCTTATATCATTATTTTCCCAATAAGGAAGCCTTATTCTTACAGCTAATTGAAGAGCAAGCCGAACGGGATCTTTCTGATTTTTTGGCTGAAGCACAAGACGTAGAAACTTTACCAGAGCGAATTCATACTTTAATTGATTTCCTTGCGAAAAATGAAGATTATTTTATCAATCAAACACTAATATTATGTGACTTCTATCAGCAGCAAGGAAAAGCTATCGTTTTAAGTAATAAAATTCTTCAAACTGTTCAGGAAAAGACAAGACAAGAACTTTCTAAGTATTTACAAATTCAAGATCGAGTTTTAGCAAGTTTCGTCATGAACGTGGTTAGTGGGTTATTAATCGGGCGTATGTTTGAAGGAGATGTAATTTCCTACGAGGAGCAAGGAGAATTACTCAAAAAGATGGTTTGTCAATATTTAGATAATCAAAATTTAAAGAGTCAAAATTTAGATATTAAAAATTTAGAAAATCAAAATTTAGAGAATTAATAGGAGAAAGTATGAGTCAAGAACTACTTCCTAAGTCTGCAAGTAAAAAACCTGCGATCAAAAACCTATTAGGTTTGATAATAGCTGGTACCGCTGTCTCTGGTGTACTTACTGTTTATGGCTTATCTCAGTTTCAATCACTCCAAAAACCTACTGCTCAAGCAGTTGACCAACCATCTCCAATGAAGAAAGTTACCGCTTTAGGAAGACTCGAACCAGAAGGGGAAGTAATTGAGTTATCCGCACCTTTAACTTTGGATGGAGATCGCATCGGACAATTATTGGTAAAGGAAGGGGATACTGTCAAAGTAGGAGAAACCATTGCTGTTTTAGATTCCTATAAACGTTTACAAGATGCTCTTACCCAAGCTGAACAAGAGGTGAAAGTTGCACAAACGAAACTAGCACAGGTAAAAGCCGGTGCCAAATCCGGGGAAATAACTGCCCAAAAAGCAACCATAGCTAGACTTCAGGCAGAAAACAGCACGCAAATATCTGCCCAGAAAGCAACAATAGCTCGACTTCAAGCTGAATTAAATAATGCTCAGTCGGAATATCAACGCAACCAAAATCTTTATCAAGAAGGAGCGATTTCTGCATCAAGTAGAGATAGCAAACGCTTGACCTGGGAAACTGCACAACAGCAATTAGCTGAAGCCCAAGCTAACCTCAAACGCATTATTTCCTCTGGACAGGAACAAATTAATGCAGCCAAAGCAACTCTTAACCAAATTGCTGAAGTTCGTCCAGTTGATATTAAAGTTGCACGAGCAGAGTTAGATCGCGCGATCGCCACACTTAAACAAGCCAAAACTAATCTCGAACAAGCTTATATCCGTGCTCCCATAGTAGGGCAAATTATTAAGATTCATGTTCGTAAAGGTGAAAAAATTGGTGATTCTGGTGTAGCCGAAATAGCTAAAACAAATCAAATGATGGTAATTGCAGAAGTTTATCAAACTGATATATATAAAATAAAAGTAGGACAAAAAGCAATTATTAGCGGACAAGCATTAAATAGTAAATTGAAGGGGGAAGTAACTCAAATCGGTTTGCAAGTTAATCGCCAAAATGTTTTTAGTAACCAGCCCGGAGAAAATTTAGATCGTCGTGTTGTTGATGTCAAAATCCGCTTAAATCCTGAAGATAGCAAGCGTGCTTCAGGGTTGACTAATTTACAGGTAGAAACAGCAATACAACTATAAAAATTATTTTCATTATTTTACGTTTGAATTATTTTATAACGAATGTTTGATATAAGGAAAAGTTATGTTTTTAAAGAACAAATGGTGGGCGATCGCTGAATCGCAAATGATCAATAAAAAACCTGTTGCGCTTAGACGTTTGGGTATGGATCTAGTTCTGTGGCGAGACAGTAGTGGTAAAGTCGTTTGTCAAGCTCAACACTGCCCGCATCGAGGTGCAAGCCTTGCTCTAGGTAAGGTAGTAGATGGTTGTCTACAGTGTCCTTATCACGGTTTTCGTTTCGATAATCAAGGTAATTGCACCTTAATGCCTTGCGAAGGTGAGAAGGCTCACATCAGTTCAAAAATGCGGGTAAAACCTTATGAGGTAAAAGAAGCACATGGTCTAGTATGGTTGTGGTGGGGAGAAGCTCAATCCGAACAATCCCAAATTCCTTGGTTTGAAGAATTGCAAAACCATCCAAAACGTTGGGCTTCGGGAATGATGAGTTGGAATGTTCCTTTTACTCGAGCTGTAGAAAGTTTACTAATCGATCTGCATCATTTTGTATTTGCACATCATAACGTTGCTCGGTTATCTGGTTTTGGTTCTTCTACTTTGTTAGATCCTTTTGATGCAAAAGTTGAAGGTGAAGTAATTCATACTTGGGGACGAATCAGACCGCAAAAATCAGATGACCAAAATTCAAATCACCAAAATTCAAATCACCCAACATTAAGCCAAAGCATGAGTGTTGCGAACTTCCGACATCGCTTACATTTCCCCAACTTAGCTATATTTGATTTTGGCTTTGGTGGAATCAAATTATTTGTAGTTGCAACACCTATCGATGAAGAGAATACTTGGGCATATTTCCGTTACTATACTCCATTCAGTATGCCTTGGGTTAGTCAGTTAATTTCCAGAGCTTTTGTGTGGGTGGAATTAAATCTAGTTCAACCGGATGACTACAAAATTTTGATGTCAACTCGACCTCGAAAGAGTGGATTGAAGGTTAATAATTTTGTTCGTGCAGATAAAGGAATAGTTTTATGGCACAAACTATACGAACAAGCTCAGACAATATCAAAGTCAGAAAATACTTAAGAACTGACATTGAACAAATATGGGATTCACAAGCAACATAAGTCCTATAAGTTATTCAAACAAAATTTGATGCAGTCATATGGAGAAAAATATGATGACTTCTGAAATTATCCTGCTAGAAAAATCACAAATCGATAAAGCTTCCCAAATTCTTGCTGCAGCATTTCTTAAAGACCCACTTTTTAGCTATGCGTTACCCCAAGAAGATAAGGTAAAAGATAAATTATTGCACGATATATGGAAAGCTAGCTTACGATATTCCCTCCCTCATAACTGTACATATACCACTCCAGAAATTAAAGGGATTGCAATTTGGATCCCACCAGGAGCATATCCTTTTAATAACCTGCGATTTATGCTCACAGGATTCTATAGAATTCCTTTCCAGTTGGGTTGGAAAAACCTGAAAAAGTTTATCTCCCCATTTGCGTTACTTGACAAATACCACACACAAGATATGCCCGTACCTCATTGGTATCTCTTTGGTTTGGGAGTTTCACCTGTTTGTCAGGGAGAAGGAATTGGCGGTTCACTCATTCAACCGGTCCTCAAACAAGCAGACGAAGAAGGTTTACCTTGTTATCTGGAAACTGATACCCCTGGGGCTATTCGCTTTTACCAAAAACATGGTTTTGAAGTTTTGAGAACCGGCGAACAACCACTCAAGTTTTGGACAATGAAAAGAGAACCTCAAAACGGTAATAGATAGCTGATTTTGATTGTTAATTAAATAATTTCTAAAATTTCTAAGACAAGTCATTTAAATATGTTTCATAAATTGTTTCGAAGAACACCATTAGCTTGGCGACAGTTGACAAAGCAAAAAACTCGCTTCGCTGTAGCTATAGCCGGTATTGCTTTTGCAGATATTCTTATGTTTGTTCAGATGGGCTTTGAAGGTGCGCTTTTCAATTCAGCGACAAAACCTCACCGATCGCTACAAGCAGATCTAGTCTTGATTAATCCCCAATTTCAAACTTTATTCTCAGTCAAAAGCTTTTCTAGGGCGCGTTTATACCAAAGCTTGGCTTATGAAGGAGTCGAATCAGTGCAGTCCGTATATATTAATACTGCTCAATGGAAAAATCCCAAAACTCACCTCAGTCGCGCCATTTTAGTTTGGGGAGTTGATTCGACAAAATCTACCTTTAATTTTCCTGAGATTGATCAGAATTTGGGACAACTCAAGCAACTGAACCGGGTATTTTTTGATCGTGCAGGAAGACCTGAGTATGGAGCAATCGCTGATATATTCAAAAAACAGGGTACTGTTGAGACTGAAGTTAATAGTAAATTGATTCAAGTAAAAGGTTTATTCACTTTGGGTGCTTCCTTTGCTGCTGATGGCAATATTATTACTAGTGATTCGACCTTTATGGAATTGTTTCCAGAACGCAAACCTGATCGCATTGAACTTGGTTTAATCAAACTGAAAGC
Organism: Mastigocoleus testarum BC008; assembly: GCF_001456025.1. Taxonomy (GTDB): domain Bacteria; phylum Cyanobacteriota; class Cyanobacteriia; order Cyanobacteriales; family Nostocaceae; genus Mastigocoleus; species Mastigocoleus testarum. Next base: position 7,633 of record NZ_LMTZ01000025.1, on the reverse strand, counting down.
AGACGCAGATATTGAAAGTGTACGATTGCATTTAGAGACTAATCTACCCAATGATGTACGAGTGCTTACGCCAGATGACTTTGCCGAAACTGAAAAAAATTATTGGTCGGATGGCACCGGTATCGGTTTTATCTTTGGTTTTGGCGTAGTAATGGGTTTTATTGTCGGGATCGTAATTGTTTACCAAATTCTTTACTCTGATGTATCAGATCACTTACCAGAATATGCAACTTTAAAGGCGATGGGATATACCGATCGCTACCTATTAGTAACTCTTTTACAAGAAGCTATTCTCCTCGCCGTGCTGGGCTACATTCCTGGATTTGTACTGTCATTTGGACTTTATCAACTAGCATATGCTGCTACTATGCTTCCTATTGGGATGACAGTAGCTCGAAGCATTAATGTGTTTGTTATGACCATCATTATGTGCTTTGCTTCGGGAGCGATCGCAATGCGCAAACTTCAATCTGCGGATCCTGCTGACATTTTTTAGTTTTGGGTTTCGAATTACAGGTTTCAAATTATAGAAACATATTGGCATACTAGGAATGACTTTTTATATCGAATATTCGATATAAGAATAATCTTTAAATTTCACCACAACATATTTAATTACACTTTCAAGCTAATTACACTTTCAAGCTAATTACACTTTCAAGCTAATTACACCTTCAACCCATGGAAAGTCTTTACTCTCTTGATTCTAACCAATCTTTATCGACAGAAGCAGTTATTTGTGCTCGAGATCTTAACCATTACTTTGGAGAAGGTGAACTGCGCAAACAAGTGCTATTTGATATTAATTTAGATATTTACCCAGGTGAAATTGTTATTATGACTGGTCCAAGCGGTTCAGGAAAAACTACACTGTTGACCTTAATCGGTGGACTACGTTCTGCACAGGAAGGTATTTTGAAGATTTTAGGGAAAGACGTTTGTGGTGCAAGCAAACAGAATCTAACAAAGATTCGCCGTCAAATCGGCTATATTTTTCAGGCACATAATTTAATGACATTTTTGACTGCACAAGAAAATGTACGAATGTCCCTGGAGTTACACGACAACATGTTGACTGCGGACATGGATGCAATCGCAAACGATATGTTGCAGAGCGTGGGTTTGGGAAATCGTGCAAATTATTATCCAGAAAATATGTCAGGTGGACAGAAACAAAGGGTAGCGATTGCTCGCGCACTTGTTAGTCAACCTAAAATTATTTTGGCAGACGAACCCACTGCTGCACTTGATAAAAAATCTGGGCGTGATGTGGTGGAATTAATGCAAAAGCTAGCAAAAGAACAAGGTTGTACAATTTTGCTTGTCACCCATGATAATCGGATCCTTGATATTGCCGACCGAATCGTTTATATGGAAGATGGTTATCTTCAAAATAATAGTGTAGGTGTGGATGTTAATGGGTAATTGGTAATTGGTAATGGGTAATGGGTAATTGGTAATTGGTAATTGGTAATTGGTAATTGGTAATGGGTAATTGGTAATTGGTAATGGGTAATTGGTAATTGGTAATTGGTAATTGGTAATTGGTAATGGGTAATTGGTAATTGGTAATGGGTAATTGGTAATTGGTAATTGGTAATTGGTAATTGGTAATGGGTAATTGGTAATTGGTAATGGGTAATTGGTAATTGGTAATTGGTAATTGGTAATTGGTAATGGGTAATTGGTAATTGGTAATGGGTAATTGGTAATTGGTAATGGGTAATGGGTAATTGGTAATGGGTAATGGGTAATTAATGATTTATCCACAATTATCTATAGAGATATTTAAGTATTACAAATAAGGGTTCAATTAAATGAGTAACGAAAACAAAATGTTAAGATTGTAAATTTATAGCTTTAAAATAAAAAAAACTACAGGATAAGAAACAAATGCAAAATCCCATAAAAATACTTTGGGAGTTTTGTCAGTTGAAAAATCACCTTCAAATTAAATGGGTACTTCCATTTTTATAAATAGAAAATTACCATTACTATCTGCACCTACCACAGTAAATGAACAAAATCACATCCTTTTGTATTGCTTTTATAATTTCTCTAATTTGTTCCCAACCAGTTTACGCACAATTAAAAAATGGCTCTAGAGCACCTTCTAACGTCCCAAACAAAGAATATCCATATATCCATTCTGATGGAAAGGTAACATTTCGTGTTAAAGCACCATTAGCTAAAAGTGTACAAGTTATCGGACTCGACTCTAAAAACCCATTCGGGAAAGAGCCAACTAATTTAATTCGTGGTGAAGATGGGCTATGGATAGTGACAATTCCCATAAATCCCGGATTCCATTACTACCAGTTAATCATTGATGGTACCCCAGTCAACGACCCAGCAAGTAAAACTTATTTTGGTTGGGGAAAAGCTACAAGTGGATTGGAAGTTCCCCATCCCAAAGTTGATTTTTATAATCCTAAAGTAGCAACCCATGGCGAAGTACGCCAACGTTGGTATCATTCCCAAGTAACCGGTAAATTACGCCGAGTTCTTGTCTACACTCCACCCAATTATAACGCTAATATTAAACGCAGATATCCCGTACTTTATCTACAGCATGGTGCTGGTGAAAGTGAATGGGCTTGGACTCAACAAGGTAAAGCTAATTTTATTCTTGATAACCTCATAAACACAGGTCAAGCCATACCGATGATTGTAGTTATGGACAACGGTTATGCAACCAAACCAGGGGTAAAACTTCCACCAGATTCTTGGAAAAATGAAGCTTTCCCCCTAGTAGTAATTAAAGATTTAATTCCTTTGATTGACAGTCAATATCGGACAATTGCTCATAGAAATTCTAGAGCAATTGCTGGTCTTTCTATGGGAGGAGGACAAGCATTAGAAGTTGGCTTGAATAATTTAGATAAGTTTTCCTGGGTCGGTGGTTTTAGTTCTTTATTGAAAGATTTTAATATTGATACATCTTATGGTGGAGTTTTTCAAAATCCAACTTTAGCTAATTTAAAATTAAAATTATTTTGGTTAGGTTGTGGTGCTCAAGATAATTTTTACTCTAACCATCAAGCAATCCATAAACAATTAGAAAAAATTGGAATTAGACACATTTGGTTTCCAACGAAAGGCGGACATGAATGGTTGGTTTGGCGAGGATATTTACGAGAGTTTGCTTCTATATTATTTCGCGATTAATCCATGTTAAAACTTTCGTGTTATTAACTAGGGAGAAATTATCTGAATTAAAGGTCTTGCTGAATAGAGAATCCTAATTGAGAAATAACATCATTGAAAAATTGATTTTCCCTAGATATTTACATTAAAAGTATTACACACTCACCATCGTCCCCCATTACAAATTATTTAGTATTACGCATTCACCAACGCTATATAAATTAATCATTTAAATATTGATTTCTGAGCGAATATTTCCAACTACTATCAGAATTAGAACAAATTTCAATGACAGATGCATCTATAAACTCACTCAACGAGCAGACACGCGCAGCTTGGAATGCGAACTCTCAAATTTGGGATGAACGTATGGGTGACGAAGGTAATGATTTTCATCAAACCCTTATTCGCCCCTCTACTCAAAGATTATTAAACTTACAACCAGGACAGAAAATTTTAGATGTAGGTTGTGGTAATGGTTTAACCTCCCGCTGGTTAGCAAGTCTTGGCGCGCAAGTATTGGGAATTGACTTTGCAGAAGAAATGATTATCAATGCATGCAAAAGAACTAAACCCGATGAAACATCGGTTAAGTTTCAGGTGCTTGATGCAACTGATGAAACAGCTTTACTGAGACTAGGTGAAAATTCTTTTGATGCAGCTGTTTCTACAATGGCTTTGATGGATATGGCTCAAATCGATCCTTTAATGCGATCGCTTGCAAAGTTATTACGTCCCAAAGGATGTTTTGTATTTTCAGTGTGTCATCCTTGTTTCAATCATGTAGGTGCGAGCATGCTTGCAGAAACCAGTGATGTAGAGGGTAAATTAGTAACTGAATATTCAATAAAAGTTAAATCATACTTAGAACCAAGTAGTATAAGTGGATTAGCGGTTGAGAATCAACCACAACCACACATTTATTTTCATCGACCTTTACATTTACTTTTAAGTTCAGCTTTTCACTTTGGCTTTGTCTTAGATGGTTTAGAAGAACCTGCTTTTCCAACTCAAGATCCCGCTCAAACTAACTCTTTTGGTGGATGGAATAACTACAATCAAATTCCACCTGTATTCGTTGCAAGGTTAAGGTCGGGAGAGAGATAAGTTTTTTACTAAATTTGACCCATATCCTACATATTACTTGCTAGATTGAACACAGATAGTATTCTTGTTCAAGAAAGGATTTGTATGCCAGAAGATTTTGAAACGCGTTTTCGGGAGGAAGTACGCAAGCGCGAGCAAAGACGAAAAAGGCGCATGATACGTAAATTTTCCTCGCTCTTCCTAATCTTTGCTTTGGTAGTATTATCTATATATTTATTTTCTCAAAAAAATATAATATTACAAATCTCTAACCTAAGTATTCACACTATTTTACTGAGTATATTTGGACTGATTGTAATTATTAGTTTAATTGTTTATTTTACTAATCTCCGAGAATCTGAGTTCGATCAGAAATCTCCTGTATTTTCTGTAAACACCCTCAAAGATCCCAATTCTGGTGAAATTCAATGGAAATATATTTTGGGAGTAGCTTTACTTTTATCGACATTTGTGTACCAGGCTAACCAGTTTACAATCGATAATCATATCCATACTCTAATATATCGACCAAAACCACCCGTATCAAATCAATACTGGCCATGGAACAATTATGGAGATATCGATCCTATTGTTGCAAATCTTCCATCTGATGTTGAAATCAGTATTCAATCTGTTGCACAATATATAGCTAGGGAACAAAAAGACCCGTATTTACAAGTAAAAGCTTTACATGACTATGTTGTTAGTCGAGTCACTTACGATTTAGAGGTACTTAAAACGGGAATAAGACCTCCTCAGGATGCGAAAACGGTTTTTCAAACTCACAAAGCAGTGTGTGAAGGTTATGCTAAATTATTTGCTGCGTTGGGGCGGAGTATAGGTTTAAACGTTGTTTATCTTGAAGGAAAAGTCCGGCGAGATTTAGCTCCTGTCGATTTAATTCCAAGGAGATTAAGGTTTCTCAACAGTGGCTATGATTGGACTTTGCATGCATGGAATGCTGTTAAAGTTGCAGGTCAATGGCAATTAATTGATGCAACCTGGGATGATAGTAATTCTAATAAATCTGGTATTTCATATAATGCTAATTATCTTATGCCTCCTCCAGAGGTAATGATTATTAGTCACTTACCTGATTTATCAAGTTGGCAACTTTTAAAAAACCCTACAGATCAAGATAAATTTGAGAAGCAGCCACTTTTAACTCCTTATTTTTTCAGTGAAGAATTGGATATTACCTCACCAAAACAGTATGAGTCATCCGTTCAAAAAACAGCTGTAATTGAAATTAACACTTCTACCAACTATCGAAAGAAAATAGTAGCTGTATTTACCAAGGCGAAAAAAACGGAATTTTCAATTGGGGACTTATTGGAAAATAATCAGTCAAATCAACGCAAGGAATTAGAAATTCAAAGATGCTCGAGTCAAATAAGTGGATCGGGTAAAACCAAAATCTCTTGTCAATTACCTGAAAAGGGAGATTATCAGATTTTTGTATTTAGTGCTGGGAGAAAGGTTATTCCTATTGGTCAACTTAAATTTCACGCAATTTAGTACTGATTTACTTTAATTTTGATACACTCCGCTTATGAAAAGGAATAGGGAGCAGATTCAAAGAGTTGATGTGTAGCATTATTTTTTTATATGAATGGACGCGAGAGTCTCAATTCTCGATTTCTTCCCGATTTCTTCTCTATTTATTCTCAATTATTTTTTAATCTATAATAAGTTTCCTTTCAGGGAAATATTGATTTTCATGAAAGATAAAATCATGAATATTAATTTTAATTATTCTAATCTTAAGGTTCGTAACTTGAAATCTAATAGAAGATTAAATAAGCAGACTCATTCAACAACCTATCCAATAATCCATTGCTCTGCTAGTCCCTAGAAGCTTTGCTAAAAAAGCTTTTAAAGAGTCAGTTACTGCAAAAACATTATACGAGAGTGCTTTTAACCGTATGTGATCAATATATTGCACCTCACTTAGAATCTCTTCCATTAGCTTTAGCGTGGAGAAGCGAACGAGACTCACTCTAGAAAAGGCAAAAATCTTAAACTTTGAATTAGATAATTAAATCGGAAGACTCTTGCGGAATTAACACGAATATGCGTGAACATCGTACATTCTATGTTTATCCGCTACCTTGTAAACTCGAAAAGTATGAACCTGAAATGTCAATTTAAACAACAACCAAGCTCTTTTAGGAAAATTTAACAAACAGGCACAGGCAAGACAAAATAACCTTAAAGTGAGTCAGAAATAAAGTTTTACAGTGAAATATTAGACTTATTATTCGATTTTGGTTCTTCAGTCAGTCCTGATTTCTCATTCTTTCCTAAAGAAGGTTCGTTTGTTCCTAATAAATCGTGAATTTCACTCAATGAATTCGGCTTTACATCGCTACTGGATGAATTATCTACATACTCTAATAGATCTTCCACCCGACAATTGAGAGCCTTGCAAAACCTCGCGACTCTTTCAATATGGTTAATTCCGGTCCTACCACTTTCCCAGTTTTGAACTGTACTTTCGGTCACGCCTACAAGACGTGATAGCTCAAGCTGGGTTAATCCTGCTTGTTCGCGGAGAAAGGCAATTCGTGGTTTTGCTTTACGTTTCACAGCTACAGCATTTATGTCTTGTTTATAGTCGTACATCCTAACACCAAAAAAAAATAGTGCTCAAATAATTTAACAAAACACTTGACGCACCCAAGAACTTGGGTTAAAAATATTAGGTGTCAGGTTCACTATTAACTCTATAGCAATCCTATATAGTTAGTAAAGCTGTTTCGGGAACAAAAATAGAAATACATCAGTTATGAATAGTATTGAAACTGATATTTTCTTATGTTTCCCTCAGGGCTTTTAAATAAAGTTCCTTAGGAACAGTTAATAACTCCAGCCAGGAATGTTATATCAAGCTGAAATTAGGAGCTGTTAAGGGGTTCGAAAATTTTTCCAAAAAAAAATCAGACTTAATCTGGAATGAACCGAACTCACTTTGTATCCTCAAATATCAGACAAAAACAAACTCACTCAGAGGAAATCCTCAAGGTTCTTATTCTTAATATGAATTAAATGAATCTAGAGTGAACAAAATCAAAACTCTCACTGAATTAAAACTCTCACTAAAATTCAACCTCGTTCAACGACAAAGTTCAACAACCAAGCTCAACAACACATAACCAATGAGGTCTTCAATCATGTTCAAGAAATCAGTTGCTTTCGGTCTTTTAGCTGCTAGTTTAATCGTTGCTCCTACCGCAGCATTCGCAAATACTCAAAGTCAAACTAACGATCAGTTTAACGAGCAAAACGGTGCTGCAACTGATGGTAGCTTCAACCAGCAAAACGCTGAGAACGTTAACAACCAAAGACAAGTAATCGATGGTAAGAGCCGTCGTCGCGGTTACCGTAAGCCCGCTCGCAA
>NZ_LMTZ01000024.1 GCF_001456025.1 Mastigocoleus testarum BC008 | reverse complement strand
AGTTGCCTTAATATGTTCAAAACTTATTTTTTGTTTTTCCTCGAATAACGAATCAATCTGTATCTTACTTTTTCAGCAAGCCCTAGGTAAGGTTTATAGTGCGTTTTAATGTACTTAGTTTATGAGTCTTGTTAGCTAGAGCGGTGACACAAAGCCTGTTGAAATTTATTTCAAGATTTTGGGTAAAACCAGATTGTTGCAAGTTATCAGTAAATCCGACTTTTTTCCCTACTTTGTCAACTTGCTTTACCTTCAGGTATCGATTTTTGCTGTTGCGATCGTTCATAACAAAGCATTAAAGAACCAACTTTCCCCGACTGACAAATAGCTGTTTTTTTTCTTAAACTGATGGACACAGCAGCAAAAGTAACACCATCGCTTGAGTAAATATGATTAATACACTCAGTCCACCCCATGCAGATTTAGCTGGTAAAAAATACTCAAATCCTCATTATTTTCAAATCCAGCACCGTATTACTTCCCTTATAGAGAAGTACCTTACAATTGAAAAACTCAACAATCGCCTTGAAGATTTACCTTTACAGTTTGAAAATCCGCGATCGCGTCCTTGGAAAACTATTGATTGGGGAAGTATTAATAATGAACAAGTTATCGGTATCAATCTCGAAGTTTTTTTATCAATTCTTGTTGGCGCTATAGATACTGAAGCTCCTATTAGAGATTACACCCAAACTAGTCGCCAATATTTGGAAAAAATACACCCACAGATGGCTCACTTCGTTGGAGGGATTCTAAATGAAGATGGGAATATACAAGAAATAGGTTTATGGGAGAAAGAAGAACGCCAGCATACTCCCGCATTAATCAAGGTTTATCAGCAACTAAAGGGTGAGAAAATAACCGCCAAACTTCGCACCGTTAGAGGATATATTCCCACAGATGATCCCCACGAAGATTTGTATCGTCACGGCTTACATCGAGTTGCAACTGAATACGGAGCTACTAGTCTTTACTTGTGGTTAATGGCACATACAACCGGTGCACTCCAGGATGTTTTTGAACAACTGTTAATAGATGAAATTAATCATATGACTAAATTCTGGGGATTTGGAGTTTGGTTATTCCCCGACACTTCTTTTCTAAATGTAGGAAACATACTAGTAAAAACTCGCAGCCAGGACTATAAGTGTAACAGCTTACTCCGTACCCTTAAACGTATGATGGAAAAACTTAACTGGAAATCCTGGACTTTGACTAATAAAGCAACTTTAATATTTACCTTTATCTATACGATGCATCGACTAATGGCTTGGAATAATTCCCTAACGCCAGATTATTTACAAGAATTATTTGGCAAATGTAACAGAATTATGCGCGGTAGCGCACCACTTCTTGATGAAGTCGCTCTCGCTCATCCCTGCACCACTTTGCTAACAGAAATCAGGAATCAAGAGTAAAAAAAGTACAAAAAACTTTAATTTCCTGGTCCCTAATCCCTAATCCCTAATCCCCAATCACTAATCCTATGAATAAACTTTTATCACAACTACCTGCCGACTTAGCTCCTGAAAAGTTACCTCAACATATAGCTATCATTATGGATGGTAACGGTCGATGGGCAACTCAACAAGGATTACCTCGAATTGCTGGACATCGTCAAGGTGCAAAAACCTTGAAGGAGTTATTACGATGTTGCAAAGATTGGGGAATCAAAGTATTAACAGCCTATGCTTTCTCAACAGAAAATTGGCGAAGACCGACAGAAGAAGTAGATTTCTTGATGCTGTTATTTGAAAAATTAATCCATCGAGAACTAGCACAAATGCATCGAGAAGGTGTAAAAATTTCATTTATTGGGGATTTGTCACCACTACCTAAGTCTTTACAACAAAAAATGCAGCATTCCATGTTGGAAACAGCAAATAATCAAGCTATTGAGTTTAATGTTGCAGTTAATTATGGTGGTCGTCAGGAAATTACTCAAGCATGTCGTCACATAGCAGAACTAGTGCAGCGTGGAGAACTGAATCCTGAGCTAATAAACGAAAATTTAATTACACAAAATCTCTACACCACGTCTATTCCCGAACCCGATTTACTAATTCGTACTAGTGGTGAAATGCGCTTGAGTAACTTCCTATTATGGCAAATGGCGTATACAGAGATTTATTTTACAGATACTTTCTGGCCTGAATTCGATAGATCTGCCTTTCATCAAGCATTGTTACACTATCAAAAACGTAATCGCCGCTTTGGTAGCATAAATCTTACACTTTCTGCTTAATTACGATAAATTAAGTATTGACTAAGAAATTCTTGAAAAATTAATTCAGGATTAAGGATTGAGAAGTCAAAGTCCAGAATTAATGAAGTCAGAAATTCCCAGATAAATGGAAAATCCCCAGATAGCAACTGCTACTATCTGGGTAATAAGAGGAAAATCTATAGCTTCTGGATAAATTATGGAATAGTAATAGGGACAAAGTAGGGACAAAACAGAGACAAATTGTGACATTTTTATAGCAATCATCAGTAATAAGACTTAAAAAACTTGGTTATAGAATAATCAATTTGTACAACTTAATGACAGTATTATCAGGATATATATTAAAATTAATCTCTTCGAAATTGCTCAATTCCAAACACTCAATGATGCTTTTTTGAAGAGTGAACAATAAGTATAAAAAAGGACTCTGTATAAACAATTATGTATAACCAAACTGTTACTAAGCTCATACTTGTAAAATAGCCACCAAACCAAATATTACTTAAACTAGAAGTGAGGTCACTTTCACAAAGTTCGAATTCAAGAAGTTCGAATTCAAAAAGTTCTAAATTTCACATGGAGTTTGAGTAATGAATACAACATTAAAACGTATCGTTTTACCTAGCGTAATTGCGTTCAATTTGGTTGGCGTGACTTTAATTCCCAGTGAACATGCTGCAGCTAATGACGAGCTACTAAAAGATATTGGTATTGGAGCTGCTACAGGTGCAGTTGGTGGGGTTATCACCGGTGATGATGTTTTAGAGGATGCTGTTAAGGGTGCAGCTGCTGGTGCAAGTGTCAATGAACTTAACAGACGTAGAGCAAACCGTTGTCGAAGTCGTAAGTTAGAAAGAGATGTTCTTGCAGGTGCTGGTGGTAGCACTGTTGCTGGGATAATTACCAACCGTCGTCGCGACGTTGTTGGTGATGCTGCTAAGGGTGCTGCAGTTGGTGGCATAATTCACGCTACCCGTAAGAACTGTAGGTAACAACCAATAACCAAAAATAATTTGGTTTTGCAGTTGGCAAAATAAGAGCATCTATCAGGGATTTCCAGAGTCATAAATACCACTTTGTATAACGTGCTGAAGTGCATTCCTACAGGTAAAAGTGAATTATTTATTGGAAATCCCTGATGTTATTTAGCACTATTGGTAATTGGTAATTGGTAATTGGTAATTGGTAATTGGTAATTGGTAATTGGTAATTGGTAATTGGTAATTGGTAATTGGTAATTGGTAATTGGTAATTGGTAATTGGTAATTGGTAATTGGTAATTGGTAATTGGTAATTGGTAATTGGTAATTGGTAATTGGTAATTGGTAATTGGTAATTGGTAATTGGTAATTGGTAATTGGTAATTGGTAATTGGTAATTGGTAATTGGTAATTGGTAATTGGTAATTGGTAATTGGTAATTGGTAATTGGTAATTGGTAATTGGTAATTGGTAATTGGTAATTGGTAATTGGTAATTGGTAATTGGTAATTGGTAATTGGTAATTGGTAATTGGTAATTGGTAATTGGTAATTGGTAATTGGTAATTGGTAATTGGTAATTGGTAATTGGTAATTGGTAATTGGTAATTGGTAATTGGTAATTGGTAATTGGTAATTGGTAATTGGTAATTGGTAATTGGTAATTGGTAATTGGTAATTGGTAATTGGTAATTGGTAATTGGTAATTGGTAATTGGTAATTGGTAATTGGTAATTGGTAATTGGTAATTGGTAATTGGTAATTGGTAATTGGTAATTGGTAATTGGTAATTGGTAATTGGTAATTGGTAATTGGTAATTGGTAATTGGTAATTGGTAATTGGTAATTGGTAATTGGTAATTGGTAATTGGTAATTGGTAATTGGTAATTGGTAATTGGTAATTGGTAATTGGTAATTGGTAATTGGTAATTGGTAATTGGTAATTGGTAATTGGTAATTGTTAATAACTCATTACTTATTACTTATTACTTATTACTTATTACTTATTACTTATTACTTATTACTCATTCAACATAATTATTTAAAGATTAAATCCAAACGCTGTTGCGATTCCTTCAATGCTTCTTGGGGAGAACTTTTACCCAGTAAAACAGCTTCCATTGCTCGACCAATATTTTCAGAAACTCGATTATAACCAGGAAAAATTGGACGCGCTTTTCCATATTTTGTTTGCTCTAAAAATACTTCAAGTGCAGGTTGCTTTTGAATAAATTCTTGATATTTTGGATTTTGACGAGACTTAAGATTGACAGGTAAATATCCAGTTCCCAACGCCCATTCAGTTTGAAACTCTTCACTCAAAACATATTCAGCAAACTTAAATGCTGCTTTTTGTTTTTCAGGGGTAGTTTTAAATAAAAATAGATTTTCCCCACCAATACTAGTTGCAGGACGTTCACCAACGGGGATAGAAAATACTCCATAATCTCCATCAGGAATATCACTAGCAATATATGTTAAAGTCCAAGGACCGGTAAATTGCATTGCAACCTTACCTTTAACAAAATCATTGGTTTCAAAACCTCGTTCTGGTGAAGATAAAACTGCAGAACCATCAGTAATTAAATCTCGCCATAATTGCAAAGCTGCTTGTGCACCTTGATTATCAGTTAAATTAACAGCTGCAGCTTCGTCCAGATTACCATTAATAATTTCGCCACCCCCACTCCACATAAACGGTAACCAAATAAAAACGGTAAACTCACCTTTACCCAAAGGTAAAAATAGTCCATGTTGGTCAATCTTGCCATCACCATTGGTATCCCGGGTTAATTTCCGAGCAGCTTCTCTTAATTCTTCCCAAGTTTTAGGTAAATCCTTAATTCCAGCAGCTTTAAATAAACTGGGACGATAAAAAACACCCACATTATTTGTTGCAAAAGGTACTGACCACAACTTTCCTTTATATTCCACAGAAGCAAACAAAGCCGGGTCAATTGCATCTTTGATGGAGGAGTTTACCAGTATGTCATCAACAGGTATAATAGCTTCCAACTCTACCAATTGACCGCCAATAGTCGGGTTAAACCACAATAAATCCGGCGGTGCATTACCTACAACTGCAGCCAAAATTTTCGGCATTTGTTGGTCCGGTTGACCAACATAAAGCGATTCTACCTGAATATTTGGGTGTGTTTGGTTAAATTTATCTACTAACTTTTGCAAAACATCCCGGTTGGGTGGTGGATTTACACCCTGCCATAAGGTTAAGTGAATTACATTATCTTTGGTATTATTTCCCGCTAAAGGTTGACATCCAGCAATGGCGAAGATGATGACCATGCATAAGATCGATAATCTACTGGTCAATAATCTATTGGGAAAGATTAAGGGACATTGACAGAGAAGTTTAGATATTTTCAGAAACTTAAGAGACCTAAGGGATCTAAAAAGTTTCAAAGGTTTAATAAACTGAGAAAATTTAACAATCACAACTTTGATGCTTTTGTTTGGGTTGCTACACAATTATGGTAGGGTTATTTATTTTCTCAGTTAACAGTTAACACAGAGTAATTAAAACAGTGAAGTAGTCAGCACAGGTGTACTGTGAGTATTAGATCGATAGTCACACATCAATCGTAGCCAGTGAGGTTATCTGATAACTGACAACTGTTAACTGATTTAACTGTCAACTGTTAACTGTTAACTGATAACTGTTAAAGGAGTAAAATTGTGGCTGGACATAGTAAATGGGCAAATATTAAACGTCAGAAAGCAGTCGTAGATGCCAAAAAAGGTAAAACTTTTACTCAAATCTCGCGAGCAATAATCGTGGCTGCAAGAAGTGGTATTCCAGACCCAGCAGGAAATTTCCAACTGCGGACAGCAATTGAAAAGGCAAAAGCTGCAGGAATTCCTAATGACAATATTGAAAGAGCGATCGCTAAAGGTGCCGGTACTTTTGATGATGGTAGCAATTTAGAAGAAATTCGCTATGAAGGTTACGGTCCAGCTGGTGTAGCGATTTTGGTTGAAGCCTTAACTGATAATCGTAACCGAACTGCAGCAGATCTACGGGCTGCTTTTAGTAAAAATGGTGGAAATTTAGGTGAAATGGGTTGTGTAAGTTGGATGTTTGCCCAAAAAGGGGTTTGCGTCGTTGATGATGTATCCAACGAAGAAGAACTTTTGGAAGCATCCTTAGATGGTGGTGCTGAATCTTATGAAATGACCGATGAGAATACTGCAGAAGTTTTAACTAACGCAACACAATTAGAAAGTCTAAATCAAGAATTAAAAGCAAAAGGTTTTGATGTTAGTGATGCTCAATTGCGCTGGATTCCTAGCAATAACGTGGAAGTGAACGACCCAGACCAAGCGCGATCGCTACTCAAGTTAATTGATACCCTCGAAAGCTTAGATGACGTGCAAAATGTAACTGCTAATTTTGAAATGACCGATGAATTAATGACTGCGAGTATGGTGTAGGGGGCTATCCCCAATCCCCAACCCCCAACCTTGCCTTAAATCCTTGGTTTGCGCCAAAATAATAATTAAAACGTTGTCATTTTTCTTAACAATGTTGCAAGCGCAGCCCAATCAAACTGTTTCTAATCTCCAAACCTCCACCCAAGAAAAAGAATATGATTACGATCTAGTAATTGTAGGTGGTGGTATTGTAGGCTTGACTTTGGCAGCTGCACTCCAAGATTCTGGGTTGAGCGTGCTGCTAATTGAAGCCAAGGCGCAATCTGATTCGGTAATGAAAGGACAAGCCTACGCCGTTCATATGCTTTCAGCGCTAATTTTTCAAGGAATTGGCGTTTGGGACAAAATTCGACCCCAAATAGAAACTTATCGCCACGTTTGCCTTTCTGATGCCGATCATCCTTGTGTCGTAGAGTTTGATAATTCTGATATTAATCAAAAAGATCTAGGTTATGTCGCTGAGCATAAGGCCATTTTGTTCCCTTTGCAAGAATTTGTGAAAGGTTGTCACAATATCAGCTATTTATGCCCAGCGGAGGTAGTAAATACCCAGTATCAAACGAATATGGCGAAAGTTGATGTGAAGGTTGCTGGAGAAGTACGAACTGTTCGCACTAAATTGTTAGTCGGTGCAGATGGAGCGCGATCGCGTATTCGCCAAGGGGCTGGAATTAAAACTCATGGCTGGAAATATTGGCAGTCCTGTATTGTAGCTTTTGTGAAGCCAGAAAAACCTCATAACAATACAGCTTACGAGAAGTTCCAATCCAGTGGTCCATTTGCCATTTTACCTTTACCAGGAAATCGCTGCCGGATCGTTTGGACTGCGCCCCATGCAGAAGCAAAAGCACTATGTGAACTAGACGATGAGCAATTTTTAGCAGAATTGCAAAAGCGTTTTGGAAACCAAATGGGTAAACTGGAATTGTTGGGAGAATGCTTCACTTTCCAGGTACAGTTAATGCAAAGCACTCGCTATGTCCTCAATCGACTAGCTTTAATTGGTAATGCAGCACATAGCTGTCATCCAGTGGGAGGACAAGGTTTAAATTTAGGTATAAGAGATGCTGCTGCTTTAGCGCAAACTATCCAAGAAGCCCAAGCACGCGGTCAAGATATTGGTGATATTAAAGTACTCAAATCCTACGAACGTTGGCGTCAACGAGAAAACTTAGCAATTCTCGGTATGACCGATTTATTGGATCGGACATTTTCCAATCAGTTTTTACCTTTAGTTTTGGGAAGACGTTTAGTTTTATGGATGATGAAGAGAATACGTCCAATCAAGATTTTTAATCTTAAATTAATGGTTGGTTTAACTGGCAAGACTCCTAAATTAGTCCAAAAAGTTTTGGAAGCTTAATCTTACAAGCTTCGTTATTAATTGGCATCTACTTAAATACTAATTTCAAAAAATACTACTACACATTAATGCTTTGAATCTATATAGTTGTAAATTTTGTAGTCAAAGATAACATCGACTATAAAATTTATTTGTGAGGAGTAATCCTCAGTGGGGGAACTACAACCCCCTGTATCCCCATTTGACTATGTTTACCTTAAAACTTTGCAATACCTGTTTCCCGTTCCCTTTCGTTCCCTTTTATAAACGTTCGGCTTGCCACATTATTAAGTGTAACGAACTTAAAGGAAATCGATATAACTACCAAATATTCCCATCACTCGCTTGTTGTATTTGTCCGCAAATACTCTCATAACCGTATAGGCAAATGTATTGTATCGGCACAATGTAAAACTGTTGATCGTTCATTGCTGTGTTAGGTTCACGGTTGACGTTTATGTTTGACAGTGATACAAATAATCTTCACACTTGTTGTTTAAATAAGTTAACAAATAATAAGTAAATATGCTCTATATGGGGCTAATTTTGTGAATTTATTCTAAACAATCAATTACTCATTAACAACTACTGATGAAAAATCAATGATAATAATAATACTTACTTATTACGAGTAAACTTCAATAAAAAAAATAAAAATTGAAATTTAAAATTGGTTACATCGATCATAAGTAGTGCTAAAGTTGCAACAACTCATCTAAATTTATTCAGCCAGTATCAATGCTGAAGAAGCTACAAAAAAAGCAAATTTCCTTAATTGCGGGTGCAGGCATTTGTGCCTTTTTTGCGGGGGCGATGTTATCAGCGCCTCAAATTGGCGAATCCTTGAGTCAATTGTTTATCTTGGGAAGTTTACCCGAGAAAATATCTGAAAAAAGCGCCGCTAACTCTCCTGTTCTGGCATTGTCTTTACAACCGCCACAGGACAGAGAAAATCAACTCAAAGAGTTAATTAAGAAGTCTTCGCCTAGAGATAAAAATCGAGCTCGTTACCTATTAGCAAGTGATTTAATTGATAGAAGAGAAGCTGCTTCAGCTTTGGAATTGCTGGAGGATTTGGATAAGGAATACAAAGTTTTAGCTCCCTATGTATTGCTCAAAAAAGCTCACGCCTATGACATTTTGAAAAAGGGCGGTCAAGCTTCAGATATGAGGCAAGCTGTTATCAAGCGCTTTCCCAAGCATCCAGCAACGGCAAAAGCGTTATATTTGATTGGTGCAAAAGATTACCAGGATCGGGCGATCGCTGACTTCCCATCTCATCCTTTGACTTGGGAAATTATTAAGGGACGCTTGGAGGAAAATCCTGAGCAGCCGGAATTAAAATTGATTTTGGCAAGACATGCTTTCGATCAGCCTGGAATGACTCCGATTTTAGAGCAGCTTCTGGAACAAAATTTACCAGATTTAAAACCGGAAGATTGGGAAGCAGTTGCAACTGGTTTATGGCGAAAGAATGAATTTGGTAAAGCAGCAACAGCATACGAAAGAGCACCACAAACTCCCCGAAATATTTATCGGTTTGCAAGGGGACATCAAATCAGTAACGGTCGCCTAAAGGCTAATGATACATATCAGAAACTAATAGAAGAATTTCCCAAAGCAGAAGAAACGGGAATGGCGCTGATGCGTCTGGCTGAAATGCAGAAAAATAAAAAAGATGCTCTGCCATATTTAGATCGAATTATTGCTAATTTTCCCAGGCAAGCGGGTGCTGCATTAATTAAAAAATCAAAAATTTTAGAAGCTCAAAAAGATGAGAAAGGAGCACGGGAAGCTTTAAAATTACTCATTGAAGAGCACAAAACTACCAAGGAAGCTGCAGAATATCGTTGGGAAGTTGCTCTGAAAAAAGCCAAGGAAAAAGATTATAAAGCTGCTTGGCAATGGGCGGAACCTCTACCCTTGAACAATCCTGATAGTATTTTGGCTCCCAGGGCAGGATTTTGGGTTGGGAAATGGGCAACAAAGCTAGGAGAAGAGCAAAAGGCTAAAGAGGCTTACAAATATGTAATCGCTAATTTCCCTTACTCCTATTATGCGTGGCGTTCGGCATCAGTTTTAGGATTGGATGTTGGTAACTTTAATTCTGTGCGTCAATTGAGTCCAGAAATCTCTCCTTTACGACGTTCGGTACCTCCTACTGGGACAGAAACATTTAAAGAATTATATTTGTTGGGTCAAGATCGGGATGCATGGTTGCAGTGGGAAACCGAATTTAACAACCAAATCCAGCCTTCGGTTGCAGAACAATTTACTGAAGGTTTAATGCGTTTGACAAAGGGAGATTATTTAGCCGGTATCAGTAAAGTTGCAAAACTAGAAGATCGGACAAAGCCAGAGGAAGTTGCTGAGTACCAAGCCTTAAGTAAACGAATGGCTTACTGGCAAGCTCGTTATCCTTTTCCTTATTTTCAGTTGATCCGAAAGTGGTCTAGGGCGAATAAAATTAATCCTTTGTTAGTAGTTGGATTGATGCGTCAGGAGTCAAGGTTCCAGCGAAATATTCGTTCGGTAGCTAATGCAGCGGGTTTAATGCAAGTATTACCTTCTACTGCAGAATGGATTGCACCAAAAATTGGAGAAGATTTTAGGGATTTTGAATTGACGGACCCCAGCGATAATATTCGTTTGGGTACTTGGTATTTGAATTATACCCACAACAAATATCAGGGAAATTCATTGTTGGCGATCGCTAGTTATAATGCTGGACCAGGAAATGTAAATAAGTGGTTGAAAACTATACCTAGAGAAGACCCTGATGAATTTGTGGAAGCAATTCCCTTTAATGAAACCAAAAATTATGTGCGACAAGTATTGGGTAACTATTGGAATTATTTGAGGCTCTATAATCCACAAATGTCGAAATTAGTTGCTAAATATTCAGAGGAACATCCTAAATTACCACATCAGAAAGATGAGAAAGAAAAGAGTAAAGAATAAAAAGTAATGAGTAATAAGTAATGAGTAATAAGTAATAAATAGAAATAATTGGTGAATACGCAAAGCGTTTAGGGTGATAGCAAGCTGAGTATTTGTGCACATCTATACCCCATTAGTATCCTTATATTAGGATGTAAGTATAGTAATACGGCAGAGAGAACCAAAGTCTCTGCCGTAAGTCTTAAAGTATCTTTATATGGCAGTTTCCATTCGAATCAAATACATTTTTATATTCCCATTCTGTAGAAACGTTGCAGAGGTAAAAGTCGGTCATATCATGTCCGGTAAAACACTTGCGATAAGGTTCGTAGTAGCGCTTGAGCGCCAATATCTTTACTATGGCGCTAAAGCGCTACTACAAACATATTTTTTCATAAGTAATTAGGCGGACATGATATCATACACTAAAAAACTTAATTCACAGAAACCTTAACCAAACATCGCAGCAGAAGAAAATTCTGAAGTGTCGCCAGTTTTACGGTTAGTGGCTGTCGCAGTAATTACTTGGTCCCTTGGAACAGTATCATCGCTTGCAAACTCAAAACTCGCATCGCCATTTCTGTCAGTTCTCACATTGACTGAACCCAGGAAATTCGCACCCTCGTCTGAACCCCCTGCGATGGGATTTGAGAAAAACTCAATTTTGTAAGAACTTCTAGATAAACTATTGAGTTTTCCAGTTAATTCTATACCATCATCACCACTCCCAATCGATTCAATAACTGGATTATTCTGAAGGTTATTTGCTCCAGTATCTATATCTCCAGTATCGTTTGGAGTAATACCATCTCTGGTCGAATCATTACTTAAGTCAATCCCTAATCCAGTGTTGTTATTTATTGAGTTACGTGAAATGGTATTACCACTTGAGGTGATATCAGCAATCAATACGCCAGCGCCACCGTTATTATAAATAAGGTTACCTTTACCAATTAAGGATTCATTACTCAGGAGAGAGGGAGTATTACCAAACAGTAGTTTTTGAGATTGGGAGCGTATAGGATAATTCTTAAATTTGTTCGGGATGGATGTGCTTGATTTGGTGTCGCCGATGATATTACCCGAAGCTCCATCAAAAATGATAATACCATCTTCAGCATTACCCATATTGAGAGTACCTGTAGCATCAGTACCAATGAAATTCGAGGAAACTAAGTTCTTAGCGGTACCCTCATCATTCATTTCAATCCCAGTTTCACCATTATTAGAAATAACATTACGGGTAATTATATTCTTGGAGGCTCCAGCATCAATATCAACACCGTCAGTACCATTTCCTAAGGCTTTAGTTCCAGTAGCATCAGTACCGATGTAGTTACCTGCAACTAAAATTTTTCTCGCACCGGTACCTTGAATCTCTACACCATCGCTGATATTACCCGAAATAATATTACTGATAACAAAATTGCGACCCGCTTCATCATCGATCGCTAAACCATCATCACCATTTCCTAAGGCTTTAGTTCCACTGATATCTGTACCGATGTAGTTATTGATAACTAGGTTATCCACCGTACCAGGATCAGCTATAGGTATACCATCATCTAAGTTTCCAGAAACAATATTACCCACAACAATGTTCTTAGAACTTCCATCTTTGATTTGAATCCCATCATCATTACCTAAGGCTTTAGTACCGGTGATATCTGTACCAATATAGTTACCTTTTACTTCATTGCGTCGCGTACCTTCACCACCAATGTCAACACCATCATCGATATTACCGGACATAAGGTTGCGATCGCGGAAATCTCCGGTACCAATTAAGTTTTTGGAAGCTCCTTCCTTAATTTTTACACCTTCATTTTCATTCCCTAGGGCGATGGTACCAGTTGCATCTGTACCAATATAGTTGTTCTTAAGTAAATTGTGCTTCGTCCCTCTACCAATCATTTTGATTCCGTTATCCTTATTACCCGAAATCAAGTTATCAGCAATATTATTCCGTGAAGCTCCTTCATTTAGACTAATACCATTGTCGTTACCCAAAGCAGCTTTACCTTGGATATCGGTACCGATATAATTTCCTTCTATCTGATTGTTTTTGGTTCCACGACCACTCAACGCAATACCGTCACCATCATTACCCAAAATGAGGTTACCATTTACTCCCAAGCTCTTGACGTTAGCAAGGCTAGTAGAAGTAACTGTATCTTTTAAGCCTCCACCAATGATATTATCAGAAGCTCCATTTTCAAGACTAATACCATTACCCTGATTACCGAGGTCTACAGTACCGGTTATATCAGTACCAATATAGTTACCAATAATTTTGTTATCATCAGAACCATTGAGGCTAATACCTGAACCACTGAAACTATGGATTGCTAATCCTCGAATAATACTACCACGACCACCGCGAGTAATAGTTAATCCATTAACATCAGTCCCTGCATTTACACCATTTAGTTCGATGCTCGGCATACCACCAAACTCAGATTGGCTAGTAGCATCAATAATAACTTTATCCGTAATATCAGGTAGAGCAGATGCAAGTTGGATAGTGTGGGATTCCATCCCTGGAATATCAAACAAAATATTATCCAAACCTGAGGATTGATTTGCTCCTAGGATTGCATCACGCAGAGAACCAGCACCAACATCATTGGTATTAGATACAGTAAATATTGTCATGACTTAAATACAACCTCTTTTGAATCACTTATGGGTAATATTTCTAGGATTGTTCCTTCTAGCCAAATTGCCATTCTGTAGGCTTATCGTCCATATCGCTAAATAGAGTTTCTGCCATTAATGGGGTTACTATAAATATTTTTGACAAGCTTGCAGATAAGATAGCTATCTATAAGAGCTTAAGCAAAGCTGAACTAGCTCAAAAAAGATTTTCCTTCTTTGAAGTTTAAAGGTCAAAAGTGACAAAGTTAGATAGAAAAAGTGACAAACTAGGGCTATATTAGCTTGATGCTTAAAATTGGGAATATGTTACGGAGAGAAGGAGAATTATGGAGAAATTGCAGCTTTATCTTGGTAAATATGGTGCTTAAGTTCAATTATCTGAGTTTATCTCTTGGTTTCTCATATCAGTTCTTTCATAATTAGCCACCTGTTTGCAAGACATGTTGGGGATTTGTTGTATATGTGAGGAGAGAATAATATGTCTCACGTATGTCAATCAGATAGTTTTAGAATAATTTGAATTAACACCTTTTCGTTAAATAAATTATTATTTCGTTTTTGTAAAAAATATTTGAATCGTGTAATTTAAAAATATTAAATGTACACAGTAATGAGTTTCTCACAACTTCATCACAGATATTTAACACAAGCAGACTGGAGGAGGAACAAGCACTTGTAATAAAATTTATAAATTTTTTTGAAAATTACGTAAAAGTGAAAAATCGCAAACAAGTATGTGTTAAAAATTAGACGATGTATTAAATTTAAATTAACAAGATTTATTTAAAAGCAGTATATAAGTTATTTTCCACAGTTACATATGATTTGTGTGATTCCCTTCAAGGGAGTCGCATCGAGTAACCGTAATATAGTCAGTGGGAAAAAAGATAACACAAAAGTAACAAATAACAACTATGTAGTTTAAATCGCTTGTTTGTAGAATTATAAATATGTAATATCCATAAAAGCTCACTAATTTTGATTTGAGAAAGTTGAGAATTGACTCCAATCATTAACAGTTCTTGATTGGGCTCACAAAATTACAGCGCAGCGCACCCATGGGAAACAACACCATTAATCCCAAACTAATAAACAAACAACACAATCAGAAGTAATATTTGCCGCAAAAAACCACCTACTTGTAAGGCTAACTCGGTGGCTTTTCCTGAACGTCAATAGTTAGTAATGCTAGCTAGAGTTAAGTTAAAAGGCGATATGAGATGTACTTAACACCATTAAAATTCTAGATAAGCAAATAAAAATCAAAGTTATCAATTAAATTATTATTCTTATTTCTAAAACATGGTTAAGAAAATTCTGATTTTGGCAGCAAATCCCAGAGGGGATCTCGAGTTAGACAAAGAAATACGTGATATCGAGGAAGCTCTGAAGGTTTCAGTTTATCGCGAGCAGTTTGACTTCAAAATCAAATTAGCTGTACGTGTCAAAGATCTGCAAAATGCAATATTGAAGGAGAAGCCCTGGATTGTTCACTTTTGTGGACATGGTAGCGGAAGTGAAGGACTAGTTTTAGAAAATGATTTAGGACAACAGCAGTTGGTGAGCACGGAAGCTTTAGCGGATTTATTTAGGCTTGTTGCTGATCGGGGGATAGAGTGTGTACTACTTAATGCTTGCTATTCCCAAATACAAGCCGAAGCAATTGGGAAATATATTAATTATGTTATTGGTATGCAGCAATCCATAAGAGATGATGCAGCTAGGGCTTTTACACGTGGTTTTTATGATGCACTTAATTTAGAAGAGACAATAGAATCTGCTTATAAGTTTGGCTGTCATCGCATTCAAGCCGAAATTGGTGGTCAACCGGGATTATTCGAACATTTGATTCCTGTATTACTTAAAAAAATCATTCCTGGCAAACCGATGGCAAGGTATGCCCTTGTAATTGCTGTAGGTGACTATCAAAGTCAACATTTAACTTCTATTTCCCAGTCAGCAACCGACGCTGAGGCGATTGCACAGATACTAGAAAAACATGGCAAATTTCAGGTAGAACGTCTACCAAAACGCCAAAATCAACAAACAAAGAGTTGGGAAGTAGTTGCAGAACCAGTTACCAAAGAACAGATTGTTCAAGCAATAAAAACCTTACTTAAGGAGCGTGCTGTTAAAAATGAAGCGTTAATTTATTTTACAGGACATGGCTTACAGATACTTGATGACTGGGATGAACAAACAGGATTTTTAGCAACTTCCAACTGTGAACTTGAATTCAGAGGTGAAAAATTAGTCAAACAGTCTAACGAGATACAACTTAAAGATCTAAATAATTATATTGAAAAATCAGATGTCGGACGTCTGGTGATGCTGTTGGATTGTTGTCATAGTGGTTCGTTTTTAAATCATCAGTTGTTGCACGAAACTTTTAAAAAAGCTTTCAGCAACCAGAAGGAATATTATTTGATAGCTGCTTATCCTCATAAGCATGGTGTTAAATACAATCCTCATCAGCAACATAGTATTTTCACTGATATCTTGCTTAAAGGATTGTCAGTCGGAAATATGAATAATAAAGGAGAAGTTACTTGTCAATCACTCTTAAAGTATTTTCGCAGTGAGGCGAGAGAAGTAGAAGTGCTGCAAATGGGTGGAGGGCGAACTATTAAGTTGGTTACTCATGAATATGAAATTATAAATCCCACAATGCATTTGAACAAGCACAATCCATATGTAGCACTTAAATCTTTTGATGACCAAAAGAAACAGTATTTTTATGGTCGCGAACAAGCAGTAAGAGCTTTATTAGATCGTCTCAATCAAAGTCGTTTTATTTCTGTAATTGGTGCTTCGGGATGTGGTAAATCATCGCTGGTGAAAGCAGGATTATTACCAAGAATACAAAGCGAACCCATTTTTGATAGTTATCAATGGGAAATAGAACAATTAATTCCTGGCGATCATCCTGTACAAACACTCATAAACAAGTTGACCCCCCTGCATCATCTCAATAAGCCATTTGTGTTATTTATCGATCAGTTTGAAGAGGTATTTACCCTTTGCAAAGATGATAAAGAACGTCGTGCATTCTTCCGTTTAATACAACAAGAGGCTACAAACGCTAGATCCCAAAGCAAACTAATTGTTGCTGTAAGGGGAGATTTTTTAGATCGGTGTGCAGAGTACTCTGAAATTGCTAACTTAATTAATCGTACTCAACCGACAACATATTTGGTAGAACCACTTTCTGCGGAAGAATTAAAAGCAGCAATTATCGAACCAGCAAGATTACATCAAGTGAAGTTTGAATCTGGTTTAGTGGAAGCAATGGTCGAAGATGTACTAAACCAACCAGGTGCTTTACCTCTACTGCAATATACATTGTGGCAATTATGGCATGAATGCATTGAAAGACCGGAAATACCCCAATCTCCTTTAAGTTGGAAACATTATCAGCAAATGGGTAAAGTTGGTGGAGCTTTGGACAGTCAAGCAGATTTACTTTACCAAAGTTTTGTTTCTCAAACCGATAGAGCTTTTGTGCAGCAGTTGTTTTTAGGATTGGTAGAGTTGGGAGAAGGGGAAACAGTGACACGTCGTCGTGTCACTAGAGATAGTTTGGTAGATATTGCTGATTCCGCCGAACGGTTAGATGAGATATTAGGAAAATTGACACAAGGTCGCCTAATTGTAGTGAGAAGTGAGAAAAAGGAAGAGGATGATTTTGAGAATTACGTAGAGGTCGCCCACGAAGCACTATTAACTAAATGGAAATCATTACAGTGTTGGATTGCCGATAGTCGAGAGGATATTCGTATCAGAAGTTGGTTTCGAGAGTATTTTCTTGCGTGGCGAGATAAATATAAAAAATCCGATGAAGCACTGCTGACAGGATTACGATTGAGTGATGTGATTGAGTGGGAGCAGAGAGGCAATTTCCAACTTTCTGATGAAGAGAAAGAGTTTATTGATAAAAGTCAGAAGAAGCGTGATCGTGAATTTCAAGATAAATTAAAGCAGGAAAAGAAATTAAGGGAAGTTGCTGAGAATCAAGCAAAAGCTGAGAAGGAGAAAGCTCAAGAAGCCGAAGCTAGAGCAAAAGTTCAGAAACAAAGAACTAGATTTGCAATTACAGCAGGAGTATTCATTTTCTTGAGTTTTGGTTTAGGATTATTAACTCAACAACTGGCAAAACAGAAAAGTGTACGTGAGGCTATTATTGCTACAGAAGCAGTTGAAAAATCAAAAATTTCGTTAGTAAAGAATAATCAACTTGAGGCATTGTTAGAGAGTGTTCAAGCACTTGAAACTCTCAAGAAATTTGGTTCAGACGAACCTAAATTACTCAAAAAATTAGAATCAGTAATTTATAGTACACACGAACGCAATCGATTAACAGATCATACAGCGGAAACTACAGGTGTTAACTTTCATCCTAAAGGTAAATTGGTTGTCACTGCTGGATCTGATAACAAAATAAAACTGTGGGATATAAAAAAGGGTCAGTTAGAAAAAAAATTTCCGGAGGAAGAAGGACATCAAGATGTCATTTGGAATGTCAAATTTAGCCCTAATGGTGAAATGATTGCTTCAAGTAGTTGGGATAAAAATGTCAAAATTTGGACTCGGAAAGGACAACTTTTACATACACTCACGGGAGATTCTGGTCATAAAAGTAGTGTCTATGGTATTAGTTTTAGCTCAGATAGTAGTCTTCTAGCCTCTTCAAGTCGAGATGGAACTATTAAAATCTGGGATACACAGACTGGTACTCTAAAAAAAACACTAACAAACCAAGAATTCCTCCAACAGCAAGATTATAGAGTTTACAGCGTAGATTTTCATCCTAAAAATAATAGTATACTTGCTTCCTCAGGTTATTTTGACGGTAATGTCAATATTTGGTACTTAGATGGTGACAGTAACCAAAGTTATACTCCTGTCGTTTTGCCTGAAAAACACGCAGACCAAGTTCGTGCAGTCAAATTTAGTCCTAATGGTCGTCTTCTTGCTTCTGCTGGGATGGGTGGAATGATAAAAATTTGGGATGTAGAAAATAGAAAATTATTTGCTACTATTGATACTCATTCAGAATATACTTACGGTATTGCTTTTAGCTCTGATAGTAGTATCATAGCAGCTGCGAATAAAGATGGAAGCATAAAACTTTGGAAATTAGATGAAGATGTGAATAATCACGGTAGAGCATTCAAAAATCCCTATAAAACTTTGAAGGGACATTCGGGTGCAGCTAATAGAGTTGGTTTATTTAGTACGAATAAAGACAAACTAATAATTGTTTCTAGTAGCGATGACAAAACTGTGAGAATTTGGGAAATTGATACAAGCAAGAAAAATAATTATAAATTAACAGATCTTGATAGTCTACTTGAGTATAGTTGCACAGCACTAAATAGCTACGGTTATTTAAAAACTAGCTCCAAACCTAAAATAGGTAAAATCTGTGATACTGTTTTGCCTTACATGATTAATCCCAAGTAAGTATTAGGAAATTTAACTTGCACATTTAATTTAACAAAAAATCTTGTAACACAAGTATATTTTCCGTTTTGTTGTGCAAATTAAAGGTATTTTAAGTTATAAATAGTCAATCTGAAAATCTATAACTTATGGTTTTTTAGAAAAATTAAATCTTGAGCTTCCGCTTTTTCGACAATGCATAAATAGTTTATTCTAACAATCAACTATTATCTCGTTTGAGGAGTTTTTGATTCATCAGGTTCACCAGAAGACAGATCTTCTAATTGTAAGCCAAAATAATCCGTATCAAACCACTCAGCTTTGAGCATTGACCACCAGTCAAAAGTAAGACCAGTAAGAACATAAATATAAGGAAGCCAACCATAACCTTCATCTCCCCATTCTTTTCCCCAAGAATTTCTAATCTTGAAAGCTCCTTTGGTATAAATTTTATTATCTTTGTCTTGGTAAATAAAATTATGGCCTTTAATAATTTTTATCTCCTTTTTATTCTCTTTGCTTTCTATATTAATTTGAATATAATTATTGTTTAAACATTGCAAATTTTGACTCTGTGAATATAGATCTATTTCTATTTTTTTATCATCATCATAACCAACTGCAACAACTGCATGATTATTTAATTGGCCTTCATCAGTATAAAACGATATATCTCCTTGATGTTGTTCGGAAAACTTCCTAGCTTCTTGAGAAAACTGAAATCCAAACATAGGAGGAAAACCAGTATAGATAAATATCTTGATACTATCAAGTAAATCTAATTTACTGTTTATGTTAGGATTGTCTAAACGAAAATAACTTTTTGCTTTATATTTCTGAGCAAGACTATATATAAAAGGAAGCGGATAAAAATCAGAAGTTTTATTATGAATAACATTTTCAGTACTATTTGTATTTTGTTGTTGTTTTTCTTGTTCTTCCCTTATCAAATCAGGGAAATATTTTTTTAGATTGTTATAAGGGAAATACTTTTCTGGTGGTACACCAAAAGTTATCATTGCCGACATAACTTCCCTAATAGATAAACCATCATTGTTATCACTAGCTTTCGAACTCAAATAAAATGCTACTACATATAGAAATAAGCTTGAGTAATCTTGATATCTTCCTGATGCTTTACGCTCAAAATATTCTAACAAAGAAACCGCTGCATGCGTTGTACATGAAGGTAATTCAGATTGTTCTTTAACCTTAGACCAGTTATTAAAATCTAAAAATTTTATATTAAAGTAATGGTTATTTTTATTTTCATTATCATCATGCCATTTTAATTGGTAAGGATAAAATATTTTTTCTAAAATTTTTCTCTTTATTTCTTTTGAATTATCAATGAAATATTTATCTACTATTTTTAATAGTTCTTCTTTTTCTCCTTTTGATTTTATTCTTAATAAATTCAAAATATCTTGATTTATAGTATCAATATTCAGAGGAACATTTAAAATAGTTTCAATAAAGTAATCATTGATTTTTTTTCTGAAAAAATTAATATTCTCAGAGCCTTCAATACCTTGATTAATATTATCTATAACTTGAATTAAGACTTCTTTTAATTTTGTTGATAAATCTAAAAAATTAATATTGAGTATTAGTTTATGATTTATTTCTGTATCAGGTACAATAGTTATTCGGAAATATTTATTTTTAATCTCGTCTTCTGGAAAAGATACTTTCCAGATATGAATATAATAAATTTGACCCTTGAATAAATTTTCTTTGTTTCCCCTGCAACCTAGATAAACATTTGATAAATTTTGTGTCTTTTCCTTAGAAGAATTAATGTCATGAATTGTATCTAGAGTTTTATCCTCTAGTTCACCATCAATATACAAATATAATGTGTAATCTCTTTTTACAAATACAACATGATGGAATTCTCCATCATCGATAGATTTTTTAGAAATTAATTGAGGTTGATTATAATTACCATCATAACGGCTACATACTACTTTACCAGATGTTTTTTCATATCTAATAGCAAATGGATATCCTTTTTTTATATTCCCATCCCATTTTTCTAAAATAGAAGCATATTTTTCATGCAAGTTTGTTTGTATTGAACTGGATTTAATCAATAATTCAATTGTAAATTCTTCGAATTTATGAAAGTTGACTTTCTGAATAATTTCTTCGTCAGATAATTCTATATATGCATTATTTCCATTAAAAGTCAGGGCTTTCGTTAATATATTTACTTGACCTGTATTATGAGATAATTGATGATTATTAGGTGATTTATGAAGTAGGAATTTAGTTGGTAAATGTAAATTTATTTTTGTTGTATCATCTGAGAATCTACTTGAAATAGAAGGTTTTAAAGGAACTAAAATTTCTTTCTGTGCTTGACTTATTTGATTAGGGTCAATTTGATAAATTTTTACTTCGTAATTTGTTGGTTCTCCCTCTTTATCTCGATTAGGCTGCCAAATACCAATCTTAATACCTTGCTGTTGTAACTTAGCAAGTTCTTCTTTCAACCTTTCAAGAGTGTCTACTACAATATAATCCCGATCATCAAAGTTATCTCGTCTGACACCAAATGTATAATCTGTCATAACAATCCTCCTAATTCAGACTTTTCGTTCTTCATCAAACTTTTGTGCTCACAAAAAATATTTATTAAAGAATAAGTAAAAATAAATACTACTTTACTAAAGCATGAATTAATTAATGCAATATATGTTAAATCAAAAAATCTTGTGTATTATGACACATGTACATGTTTATGCACAACATGTATTAATGTATTTTTTTATATCTATTTAATTAATAATTCAATTTAAGGTGAGAAATACATTGAGATGCTTTTTCTTAAAATCCCTTGGATATTAAGGATCTTGACACAAAATAAACCTATTCTTAAATTCAAGAGAATCCCAAAGACAATTTAAAAATACTTAAGTATTTAATCAAAAAAACAACAAAGATCTAGTGTAAAAAACGACAAGTGAATTAAGCAAAAAACTAGTATATATAAGATAATTCATTTGTGATTATCTACTTAGAGTATTTGTATCTGTACTGCTTTATCACTGACCCCTAACTCTCACTGACAGATGTAGGTTTTTCACAAATGGGTGATTAAGCATTTTGGTTAAGTACTAAAACTTCATATTAAAGTATTTGAATATACTAGTTGTCGTGAAAAATATTTCTCTTATGTGCATATTTCATGTCTTTTCATCCATGAAAGCCATTAAACATAAAAACCTACACTTGTGAGACTCTACATTACTCCAAAATCAAACAAAAATTTCTGCAACCCCAACTCCCCGGATAGAATAGTTAACAAACACTGTCCTATCCCTGACCCATGACATCTTCCCCAGAAACAGAAACACCCACATTAGAAACCGAAACCGACGATCCAACGGAAAAATACCTCGACGAATTACCCGGTGAAGTCGAAATGTCCCTATTCGACCACCTAGAAGAACTACGACAGCGGCTTTTTTACGCTCTGATTGCGGTTGCGATCGGTGCTATTACCTGTTTTATTTTTGTTCGACCAATTGTCCGAATTTTAGAAGTTCCAGCAGGAGATATTAAATTCCTCCAACTCGCACCGGGAGAATTTTTCTTTGTTTCCCTAAAGGTTGCAGGTTATAGCGGTTTACTGATTTCCACTCCCTTCATCCTCTACCAAATCGCCCAATTTGTCCTCCCCGGACTCACAAGACGGGAACGTCGTTTACTCGCACCAATTGTTTTAGGTTCCAGTATTTTATTTGTCGCTGGTTTATTCTTCGCTTATATTGCACTTATCCCTGCAGCTTTAAACTTCTTTATTAGTTACGGTGCAGATGTCGTTGAACAACAATGGTCAATTGAAAAATACTTTGAATTTATATTATTGTTATTATTCAGCACCGGTTTAGCATTTCAAGTCCCGATTATTCAATTACTTCTAGGAACTTTAGGAATTGTCTCATCCCAAAAAATGCTTTCGGGATGGCGTTACATCGTTTTTGGTTCTGTAATTGCAGGTGCAATTCTCACTCCTTCCACAGACCCGCTCACCCAAAGTTTACTTGCAGGCGCTGTAGTTACACTTTATATGGGTGGAATTATCATGGTCAAAATTTTTGGGAAGTGAGGTAACAGGGAATGGGGCTGTAATCCTATGATTTAATAAAGAATTTTCAAAACAATCAAAACAATAATTTATACCATTATTTAGTTTGTAGGGGCGCACCGACGTGCGCCCTATTTCCTATTTATTTATTGGAAATGCATTTTCTGTATTGGAAGTACATTGAAATATTTCCTAGAAAACAATCACAAATATTTCATCTTATAAATAATTGATGAGAATATCAAGAAAGTATTAAATGAAAGATAAATATAATTGATTTTATCTTCTTTTTCTTTGCTTCTTCTTATTCTTCTCATTATTTTTCTGAATATTCTGAAGATGGAATTGGTAATCACTTTTTTGAACACCTTTCCCAATAATTATAACTGCAGGAATCAGAAATACTAATAGGACTTCCCAAGGGGCTAATGTAATACTAATGAACAAACAAAAACCAGCAAAAGAAGCCCACACATACCGCATTTCATTGTATGCTTTGGTAAATAAATAAAGGGCTATAAGGGTCATTACAAGTGGAATCAGAAAGATAAACATTATGTTAGCTTTACTCTGAAATCACGACAAAATTCTTATTTGAAGGACAAAGTTAAACCTTGACCGAATAAACTTATTATTTTCTATTCAGGTATTCAGACCTAGAATGATTTACGTTATTGATGCTGACATCCGTCTACTCAGTAGTATAAGGCACACACCTATAGTGAAAAAATGATTTAAATTGATACTTTCATGCCCTGAATTTTGGATTGTTGGACTTGAATTTTTGGCTTTAAATTTTGGAATCTAATTTTCGATTGTTCGGTAAAAATCGAAATATTTTTCACTCTATGAATTTTAAAACAGAAAAGTGACAACTTTAGATAAAAAAAGTAATAAACATGGGACAAATCTTCGCTTTGACCAGTTCTTTCGCTGTGCATAACATCCTCAGATCTTGATGTCACACCTCTGCAAGCGATGTTTTTGTTCAAAAAGCACTCTATCAGAACAAGCTAATTCACGAAAAATTTTCTTAGCGTTTCTGTAGTTTTATTATTCTTAATAATCCGATTGAAAAAATCTAAAAAATATATGCTTAAATAGAACAAAAATACTATAAAAATATTGTTCAAAAATGACAAAACAACATAATATAAATGACGTCCAAGAACCAATTATTAACGCTCCTCCAGAAGTAAGGCAAATAATTGAGCGAGTATGGCAATTAGAAAAAAGCAGGTTAGATAAGAAGAGCCTCAGCCATATCAATGATGATATTTTAGCAATCGTCAAGGAAGCTGTGCAATGAAGCTGACTTCAATTAGATTGTGTAATTTTCGGTCATTTTACGGCAAAACTCCAGAAATTACCCTAGCCGTCGGAGATATCTGCAACACGACAATGATTCACGGGAATAATGGTGCGGGTAAAACTAGTTTACTCAATGCCTTTACTTGGGTATTATACGAGAAATTTAGTGCTGCCTTTGCATCTGTCGAACAACTAGTAAACAAACGCGCGATCGCAGAAGCTAAAACAGGAAATCCCATTGAATGTTGGGTAGAAATTTCTTGGGAGCATGAAGGTAAACGTTACCGGGTCAAGCGTCAGTGTCGTGCTTACAAAAATGAAACTGACTGTAATATTAGTAAGACTGAATTACTGATGCAGATATCAGGGGATGACGGACGCTGGTATTTTCCACCCCAACAACCAGAAGAGGTCATAGGGCAAATTTTACCTGCAAGTCTGCATCAATACTTCTTTTTTGATGGGGAACGTATTGAAGAGATAGTTCGTTCGGATAAAAAAGCGGAAATCGCTGAAGCAACTAAGATATTCTTGGGTGTGGAAGTGATTAATCGTTCTATCAGACATTTAGCCGAAGCGAAGAAAAGTTTAGAGAATGAGTTAAAAATAATTGGGAATTCAGAAGTTAGAAAGTTATTAAAAGAGCAAGGAAGAATTGAATTAGAAATTGAAAAGATAAAAAAACGTCAGACTGAAAGAATCCAAGAGTTAGATTATCAACAAACTTTTAAGAAAGATACTAGCGTAAGGTTACAAGAACTTAGTGCAGCCAAAGAATTACAGAGTAGAAGGGAAAATTTAGAAAAGCAAAAGATATATTATCAAAATCAACTGCGACAAACCAAAGAAGTTATCAAAAAAGCGATTTCTGGAAGGGGTTATAGTGTTTTATTACCGGAACTGACAGCAAAATTTCGCGAGATAGTCACACAATCCAAACAACGGGGCGATTTAAATTCGGGAATTTCGCGGGAATTTATTGATAATTTACTCAAATCTGGAAGTTGTATATGTGGTGCGGATTTATCTGCAGAAAATCATTCCTGTGAAAATGTCAGAACCTGGTTAAAAAAAGCTGGTTCCTCGTCAGTAGAAGAAATGACAATCCGCATGGGTTCCCAAGCAGATGAAATAGATAAACAAGGAATAATTTTTTGGGAAGATATTGATCGGGAACAAACCAGAATTACCCGATTAAGAAAAAATCTTTCAGAAATTGAAGCAGAGTTAGATAGCATTCAAGAAAAGTTGAGAAAAGACCCCAGTGAAGAGATTCGCAGCTTACAAAAACGCTTTGATGATATAGAAAAGCATATTACTGAATTAACCTTAGAACAAGGTGCAAATCAACAGCAGATTAATAATTATAATAAAGAATTAGAAGTTTTAACTAAACAAGTCGCTAAGCAAAAATTAAACGAAGAAAAACAAGCTTTAGCACAACGCCGGATTATTGCAACTCAGGATGCGATCGATAGATTAACCGAAGTCAAATTACGCCAAGAAAAACAATTTCGCTTGCAATTAGAAAAACGGGTAAAAGAAATTTTTAGCGAGATATCTTTTACCCCTTATATTCCCAAAATTAGCGAAAAATACGAACTCACCTTAGTGGAAAACACTGTAGGTTTAGAAATGCCCGTAGCAGCTTCCACAGGAGAAAACCAAATTTTAAGCTTATCATTTATTAGCAGCATAATCGACCGGGTGCGGGAATGGAGTGCGAAAAAAATGCTGATGTTAACGGACAGTAGCACTTTTCCTATAGTGATGGACTCACCCTTCGGTAGTTTAGATGAAGTTTATCGCCGACATATTGCCAAAATTGTTCCTTCTTTAGCAAATCAGTTAATAATATTAGTAACAAAAACTCAATGGCGTGGTGAAGTCGAAACAGAAATATCCCCAAGAATTGGGAAAGAATATGTATTGACCTATTATTCTTCAAAGCCCGACTGCGAACAGGATTATATTGAATTAGGTGGCGATCGCTATCCTTTGGTAAGACAGAGTCCCAACGAGTTTGAGTATACCGAGATTATCGAGGTAAATCGTGATGGTTAGTAGTTCTTCCACTCAGAATAAACTTACTCAAAATAAATTAGTAACAGATATTTGGGTGAAAGCAACCTGGGAAGAGTTTATTGAATTTGCAGACGATAAAAATGAGAAATTTGATGAAAAAGCCAAATTTTATTACCATGATGGCTACATGAGGAGTGAAATGTCACCAATCGGACCGCTTCATGCTAGACATAACTCAATTATTTCCAGCATCATCAAATTATTCGCAACTCTGAAAAATATCAGAATCGTGGAATTAAATAATGCTAGTTTTCGCAGTTCGGGTAGAAGTGAATTACAACCAGATTTGTCATATTACATCGGTTTGGAGTTTAAGTTACCGCCACGCAGTAATAAACCAATTAATTTAAATGAATTTCCCTCACCAACTCTAGTTGTAGAAATTGGTGCAACATCCATTAATGATGATTTGGGGATGAAAAGATTGCTTTACGAACAGTCGGGATCCCAGGAGTATTGGGTAGTTGATGCAAATGTAGATCGTGTAATTGCTTTTTCGATCGCCGATGGACGTAGCGGTCAGATTGATGAATCGGAAGTACTCAAAGGGTTAAAAATTGAATTAGTGGAAGAAGCATTGAAAAAAAGTCAAACGGAAGAAGATGGAGAAATCAACCGTTGGTTGTTAGATATATTTGGAAAATAAATAAGCCGCATAGAACTCTAGTATGGGAAGAAAGAAGATTTTCGACATTATTTGCGGCTTTCGGCTAAGATTGTTGCAAATTAAATGTTTGTGATATGGCTGAGACTGGTAGAATCAGGGTTGCAAAGGATAAGGCGGATCTAGTAAAAGCTTTGACTTGTGCAGATGGTGAAACGGGACCATTTCAAACTTTTGCTGATGCAATTGTATTTGCTGCTGCTTTGGGAGCGAAACATAATAAACGGGTCCCACTCGGTGAAATTTCTAAGCGGGAACCAGCACCTATCAGGTTAGAGTATTTCGCATCGATGGGACATGATTGGGTTTTAAAGTTGCTGGGAGTAACCGAAAGTAGAGATATCAAAGTACTTTCCCCCAATGAAGAAGAATATGTGACTCAACGCAATCATATTTTCGAAGAGTATGCTAATGGTGGTTTGGAAATATTACAGAAAGAATTGCGGGGAGCGGTTGATTACTCCGAGCGGATTTTGTTGATGTTGAGTATGGAAAGAAATAATGAAGAACAATCAGATGAAGAATTTGATTTGAGTAAGTTTTTATCGTGAGCTAACCATTACCAACTAACTTTTCACCTTTGAGCATTCTTCCTGCAGCTTCCAACAAAGCTTCTTCTAGATATGGTTTTGTAAAGTAACCGCTAGCACCTAAATCAATCGCCATTTGTCGATGTTTATCCGCACCCCTAGAAGTTAACATTGCAATGGGCAAATGATTGAGACCTTCATCTTTTTGAATTCGTGAAAGTAATTCTAAACCATCACAACGGGGCATTTCAATATCACAGAAAATGATATCGCAAGGTAAACCAGAACGTAATTTATCCCAAGCTTCTTGACCATCGCGAGCTTGTTCTACTCGGTAACCTGCTTTGCTAAATGTGAGTGAAAGTAATTCCCTAACTGTAATTGAGTCATCAACAATTAATACAGTCGGATCGACTTTTGTATCAGTAGTATCTGGGGGATGAGAAATCGTATTTTGTTCCCAAATACCTGTTATATTTTGTTTAGATGTTCGCCCTTCAAAGATATCAAGTATTTCTAAAACATCAGCGATCGCCATAATTCGACCATCCCCGAGTACGGTAGCACCAGCAACACCAAAAGGTTTAGGAGCTGGACCTTCAAATTGTTTAATTACAATTTCTTGTTCGCTAAGTACGCGATCGATTTGTAGAGCGATCATTTTGTTCGCCGAACGAACTATAATGATGGAAATCATATCATCATCACGATTTCCAGCATAAACGTTACCTCTACTGAGTTGACGATTATAAGTTAAAAGTTCTTTGAGAGGTTTAAATGGTAGTTTCACTCCACGCCATGAGATAAATTGCTTACCTTGGGAATCAGTTTGAATTTTTTTGACGGGTATATCTAAGGTATCTTCTACTCCATCCATAGGGAAAGCAATTCTTGCTCGTTCGGAAACGCAACAAAGGGCTTTACAAATACTTAGGGTTACTGGTAAACGAATGGTGAGGGAAGTTCCTTTACCGATGCTAGAATCAATACTAACTGTTCCCCGAATTTCACTAATTTCCGTACGAACTACATCCATTCCTACACCTCGACCTGCAAGATCGTCAGCTTGGTCCTTGGTACTAAAACCTGGTTCGAATAATAGTTCGTAAACATCCAGGGAAGACATTTTTTGGGCTTGTTGACTACTGACTAAACCTCGAGCTACGGCTTTTTCTTTAACTCGCTCGGGGTCAATACCTGCACCATCATCGCTTACAGAAATTACGGTTTGGTTACCCTGATATAATGCACAAACAGTAATAACCCCTATTGGTGATTTCCCCTTTGCTTCTCGTTCTTCTGGAGTTTCAATCCCGTGAGCGATCGCATTATTAAGCATATGAGTGAGGGGATTAGTCAGGTGTTCCAAAATCATTTTATCGATGAGGGTATCCTGACCTTCAATTACTAATTCAACTTGTTTCCCACATTTGATTGCGTTATCGCGTACCCCACGTTTGAGTCTATCGGTGGCTTCAGCAAAAGGTACCATTCGCGATCGCGTAAGTCCTTCCTGGAGTTGTGTAGTTACTTGTCGAAATTGACGCGCTACTCGTTCGGTTTCTTCAATTACAAATTCAATGTCACTCGATGACTCCCGTACCCGAACAATTAATTCAATCATCTCCTGAGACAAGGTATGGAAAGGAGTAAACCGATCCATTTCTAATTCATTTAAACCTCTGTCTCCGTCACTACTATCCAACAAACTTTTGTGACGACTTGCAAGTAATGATGCTTCTAAGAGCGAGCGTTCGTACAACTCCTGCATTCTCGAACCTACATCAGAGAGATAGTGTACCTGATGTAGTAAATTATCCAAGGATTGTCGCAAACGGTCTTGATCTTGTTCTAAAGTGTTACGATTAACTACCAACTCCCCAACCAAATTACTCATTTCATCGAGGTGCTTGACCGGTACTTTCATCAATTGTTCAAATCGAGCAACCCGACGAGTGGGAGAAATTTGACGACCTACAGTATTGCTTTTTTGAATTTTGCCTGAAGCTGGTATAGTGTTAACAACTTCATCTAATAATTTTTGTAAATCACTAAATTCATCTTCAATACTGGATAAGGTAGAATCTTTTTCTGAATTTGGTGTGTCGGATGTAGGTGTGTTTTGAGAATTATTTTGTAAATTATGTTTTTGAGGATCTGCGGTACTATTACTATTTGGTTCTTCCTTACCTAGTAATGTTTCTAAAGCAGCAAAATCTTCATTTTCAATGGCTGGAGTAGATGCTTTATTCTCATCTAATAATCCTTCTAACTCTGCAAATTCATCTATTGCATCTATGTTATTTATTTCATTCCCGTCTGTTTTATTTGAAGATGAGTTTTCTGTAGCATTTATCAACTCAGAGTTTACAACTTTAGAATCTACCTTTTTCTTCTCTAGAACTTCAGGATTTACAGTCTCAGGATTTACAGTTTCAGGATTTACAGTTTCAGGATTTATAGTTTCAGGATTTATAGCTTCAGGATTTACAGTTTCAGGATTTATAGCTTCAAGATTTATAGCTTCAGGATTTATAACTTCAGGATTTATAATTTGAGAATCTAATACTGCTGTATCTAAGACTTCAGGATGTTCTATTTCAGGACTTGCTATTTCAGAACTTAAAATTTCAGAACTTAAAATTTCAGAACTTAAAATTTCAGAACTTAAAATTTCAGGACTTTCTGCTTTAGAATCTACTTCATTAGAGTTTAATTGTGCGTTAAATTCTTCTAATTCATCTGATGAAAATAAATTATCGAGATTCTCGTATATTTCTAATTCTGCAGTGTCTGAATTAGAATCAAAACCTTGAATTAATTTTGCTTCAGCCCCAGGTAATTCTATACTTTTATTATCTTCGACTGGAACCCCAAATAAATCGTCAATTATATCTTGATTTATATGATGACTTGATTCTTGTTTAATAAAAGCAAATCCACCCGACAGTTTTCTCATTTCATCGGTGCTTAAATCTGTATAATCTTCAGAAATAGACACTTCAGATTCTGATATATCATTCAAATTTTCTGCATCAGAACCAGTAAATTCGGGAAATAATTCTAATTCTTCTGGTTGCTGCGAGACAGCGTGCACCTCCTGGGGTGGAAATTCTCCATCGTGGGATGGGGGAGAAATAATTTGCTCATTTGAAGGATGACCGAATAAATCATTAGTATCTTCGTCATAAAACATTAAAGCAAACTGTTCTTCGGAACCAAGATCCAGAGATAAATCCTCCAAGTCGAAGGTATCGTTACCTATATCCGAACTGAAAACGTTTTCCCGGTCTAAAGACAAATTTGCTTCCAATTCTTCTACAACATCTTCTTCAGTGGGAAGAACCATTTCTGAGTTCTGTAATTCTAGATGCTCATGTTCCCACCAATTATCATTGCTAGAAACAGCTAGATTTGGAGTTATTTCATTACTCTCATGATTAATTTCATCGAATATATTGCTATCTTCGTGATTTTCAGTCTGTGCGGTACTAGTTTCGTTATCCTCAAAGAATAAATTCTCTAATAGTAAACCTTCATCTGCTAATATTTTCTCAGAGTTTAAAGCTTCATAATTATGCTCATCAGTAGAAATTCTATTTTCTAGTAATTCAAAATTATCGCTCCCATCCAAAGTTAACTCTTCTAAATTCCCTGTTTGGGATTGGGATAATTCTAACTCTGCAATTGTTTCTGTTGGTGATGCTGTTGGTATTTCTGAATTTGATTCCAATTCTTCAGAATCGAAAGCCAGGGATAATAAACTCTCAATTTCTTCATCTACCTGTTCGCCGATTTCCCGGTCAAAATTGTTCTTAGTATCTTGAGATACGGTTTCCAATTCTCGATCTTTTGATGTTGAAGTGGAGTTAGTTATCCGATCCAAGCTTTGACCCGTGCTTCCCAATTCACTAGATGAAGTTTCTGATTGTTTCTCGTTGAAATCTTCTTCAAAAAAGTCATCACCAAATAGTTGTACTAAAGTTAAATCTTCTTTTTCATCCCGATTAGGAACTTCCACATTGCTACTATCATGTTCAAACAGAATATCTTTAATAAATTCGCTGTCAGTATCATGTTGCTGCTCTTCGTTGTTTTCAACTGCGAATTTATTGGTAGTAGCAGTATCAAGAATTTCTTCTTTTTCCCAAGTTTTTTCCAAGTCGGGAGTTTCACCTTCAAACAAATCTGCTAGGGTGTTTAATTCAGCTATTCCAACTTCAGGACATGGGGGTTCTGAACTATCAAGTTCGAGCTCATCTTCTTCATCATAAAATTGATCGAAATCAAATTGCAAAGAAAGTTCCGGAATACTGGTAACTCGATCTTGTGCTATTGGAAGATGCAAATTTTCCTGGAAATCTATCTTTGCATCGCTATCCAGATGATGATTATTTCCAACCTCAACTGCATTATCAAGATCGGTTTTCTCTGAAGTTCCAGTCCTTAAAGAATCTGTGTCAATTTCATTGACTTGTTCTGAGGTATCGAACTCTGCATCATGTACTATATCAGAAGTTAATTCTGGATTCTGCGTTTTTGTAGAAGGTACAGGTGTAGAATTTGATTGTGGAGAATTTATTTCTAATAAATCAATTTCTGGAACTGCAACCAAAGCTTCCAATTCTTGGGAAACGACTATTTCGTCATCTCTTCCAGCTACGGCTAACTCTAAAGATTGTTTAATTTGAGTGATAACAATTTTTGCTAAAACTAAATAGCTATTATCTGGATTTGCGATCGCGCCCTGGGCTGTCTCACATAACTTGCACCAGTTATGCAGATTCAAGACCTTACCAACGCTCAGCAATTCTTGGGTACAATTTTGTAGTTCTTGTCTGCTTTGGGATGTTACTTCCTGTTTGAATAACTGTAACATTACCCGTAGGGTTTGTAGCGTTTGGTTTTGCAAATTAACTAAACCATCACCTGTACTTGGTAAGGGAATGTTACTTTTTGTAGATGAGTTACTACCATCTCCATTGACACCTGTTGTCCCACTCTCACTTGAAACACCTCCTTCCTTAACCAATGAGTCAAGGTGTTCTTGTAACCACTTAAAAACAGGTTCTGCTTCCAACATTAGTTCTGAGGCTTTTTCCTCGGAAAGCCCAAAAGGTCCTTGAAGATGCTCTAAAAGAGATTTTAAAGTATCTGAGGCCCCAAGAAACAGAGATTCTAATTTTTGATCTACTTGAACTGGGTGTTCTTTAAGTAATTTAAAGCAATCTTCCAAACGGTGAGCCGTCCTTTGAATGCTACTCAGACCTAGCATCGCAGCTCCCCCTTTAATGGAATGAGCCGCCCGAAAAACTTCATTAATCGTTTCCGGGTCATTTAGGGTACCCTGAAGATTGAGCAAACCCTGTTCAATTGTATTTAAATGGTCTCTTGCTTCTTCAATGAAGTAACCTAAAATGCGCTGTTGTTGTTCTGGCAGCATAGTTAAAGCTCACAATTCATAAGTCATCGATGATACTGATTGTTCGGGGATAGTTGTAATTAGTTGTGATTTAAAATACTAACTATAGCTCAATTATTTGAACTTTTAGCTTTATTCACTTTACTTTGATTGGACAGTTTCTACACGGAAACGTTCCACAGATGAGATGAGATCGCGAGATACACCAACTAAATGCTGTAGAGCACCGGATACTCTTTGTGCTTCTTGGGAGGTTTCTTGTGCAGTTAACTCTACTGATTGCATTACATGGGCAACAGCTCGAGATGTGTCTGTTTGATTGACAGTATCAGCAGTAATAGAACGCACTAGGATATCGATACGCTTGGCTGTGTGGATAATATTTTCCAAGGAACGTTTAGCTTCTTCCGCCAATTTAGTACCTTTAATTACCTGTTGCGTACCTTCCTCCATTGCGGTCATCACAGAACCAGTTTCGCTTTGAATCTGTAAAACAATTTGTTCGATTTCTTTTAAAGATTTGGCAGATTTATCTGCTAACTGACGTACTTCATCAGCGACGATCGCAAAACCTCTACCAGCATCGCCCGCTCTTGCAGCTTCAATACTAGCATTAAGTGCGAGTAAATTTGTCCGAGAAGCAATTTGGGAAATCAAAGCCACAATTTTAGAAATCTCTTGGGAAGATTCAGCCAAGCGCTTAACTTTTCGAGTGGTTTCAGCAACTGTTTCCCGAATTTCTAGAATTCCAGCTACCGTATTTTCTACCGCTTCTCCACCTTTAAGAGCTGTATCGCTAGCATCACGAGCAACAGCTTCTGCTTCTCTTGCTGCTTCTGCTACCCGGTGGATGGAATCAGTCATCACCTGTACTGAATTAAGGGTACCGGCTAATTCTTCCGCTTGACGTAAAGCATCGCTAGATAATGCTCGAGCAAAGGTTTCCGAATTTGTCGCACCTTTAGTAACTTCTCGTGCTGCCACTTTAACTTGTTGGACAATATCGCGCAAATTTTGAATTGTTAAGTTAAAAGCATCTGCAACTGCTCCAAGTACGTCTGCTGTCACTTCAGCTTGCACTGTCAAATCTCCTCTAGCCGCTCCTTCCACATCGTCCAACAAACGAATTACTTGACGTTGTAGGTTTTCTTTGGCTTCTTCTTGTTCTTGGGCTTTGCGGGTGGCTTCATAGGTTGTTGTAAAGATGACCCGTGCCATTTCATTGAAACCGGTAGCTAATTGTCCCAGTTCATCTTCCGAATAAACTGTAGCTTGGACATTAAGATTACCTTGACGCACAGCGTTAAATTGATTTTGCAAGTCTTGAGTTGTCCGGCGAATTTGCCGCATTGTGAAGCTGCTCATAAAACCTGTAGTTGCAGCGCTAGAAATTCCTGCAGCTAAAGCCATCGCCCAACCTGTATTTCTGACTGATTCTCGTTGTTGAGGTGGGTTAAAGTTGGAAGCCAAATAGGTCACAGTAGCCACCACTATCATAGACACAGCACCCACAGCACCAGTAATTAGCCATTGTTTTTTCTTTAATGGGGCATTTTCTAAGGGAGCCAAAACTCCTTGCTCGACATTCACTTGTGGATCAACATGTTTGATGTCTGTCTGGGTAAAAATTGGAACTGCTTCTTGGGAAGAGTTAATACTAAATAGTTCGGCTTCGCTATCAGTCCCCCTGGGATCTTTAGATGACTTTTTATGACTTTTTTGTTCTAGTGGTTGACTGGAAGAAAAGTTGCTACCGGTATCTAAGTAACCAGAACTGGCTTGGGAATCGCCAAAACTAGAATCTCCAGGAGTGTCAAACCCAGGAATATTACCTAAATCATCAAACTCTTCAAAATCATCTAAAAATTCGATATTACTACTTTGAGGAATATCACTATCAGTTATCGCATTGCTATCTTCACTAGGATCTTGAGAAGCAAAAGCCGATTCAAACGCTTCTAGGTCGAAACTATTATTACCACCTAAATCAAAACTTTGCGATTGTTGTTCGTCAAGGTCAAAACTACTGAAGGAAGATGAAGTTTTTGATGGAGAATCATCTAATGAGATATTTTCTAAAGTTGATATTTCATCTTTAGCATCCACATCAGTGGTGCTTTCAAAATTATCTTCTAAAAGATTCTCATTATTATGAGAACTATTGTCCAAGGAAATATTCTCTGGGGGGTTATCATCTAAATTACTATTAGGGGAACTATTGTCTAGGGAAATATTATCTAAGGAATTATTATCTAAATTACTATTGTCAGAACTATCATCTAAAGAACGCTGATCTATAAGCGAACCTTGTACGTGTTCTGCTAGTTGTTCTTCTATTTTCGGAATAGTATTATTTGTAAATAAGGTATGATCTTCCGAATTATGACTACCAAATTGAATACTTTGATTATTTTCTATCTCAATCAATTCATTTTCTAAGATATCTGACTCTTCATTTGAATTATCATCGAACGATGATTCAAATTCTGCGAACGGCGAGTTATTTAAATCATCGGTTTCGTTATGAACTTCACCAGAAGATTTTTCCTCAGCCAAATCTTTTGAACCATAAGAAAAAATATCATTTGATTCTAAATCTTGATTATCTTTCAAAAAGGAAGGTATTTCTAAACTAACTGAATTATCTTCTTTATTCTCTGAGTTACTAGATTTAGATATATTCGGCTCAACACTAAAAGGATCTATAAAAATTTCATTTGCATTGTGGTCTGAATTTGAATTAGGCGTACTATCCAATTCCAGATCATTCATTACCATTTCAAAGGGATTCTTCACTTCCCCTTGGGATAGCGACAATTCACTCCAGGTATCCAAATTAAAACCACTATCAGCAAATTCCTCTGTATTCTCAATTTCTGAATTGTTATTTTCTTTAAAACTAGAGTTTAGATCTATTGAGACTTCAGAAACATTTGTAAAACTTCTTTCTGAAATATTTTCAGATAGATCTTCTGACATATTTTGAGATGTGTATTGAGATTGAGATTTAGAAATATTATCCAAACCTTCCTTAGCACAACTGATTACTTCCAAGTCTTCGGTTAAATCTAATACACTTTGATATTCAGCTTGTGCGATCTCATATTTATTTAACACATAGTAAATGTGACCTCTAAGTAAATGAGTGTTTGGGTCATCTGGTAAATTTTCTGCTACCTCATCAATTAAAGCAACTGCCTGGTTGTAGTCTTTTTGAACATAAGCTTTACAAGCTTGTTGATACTTATCAAAATAAGGGTTTATACTTGCTGTCATTTCCTATTTCCTCCCTCCCAAGTTTATCCAGCCAAAATTACTCCAGCTTAAACTCATCCGACCCACCTTGCGCTTCTTAAAATTGCTGTTTGATCCAGTAATTTCAAAGAATTACCTTTTTGAGAGTCCAGTACCCACTCTGCCCGCAAAAAAGGAGCCATTATATCAGGTACATTATTCGGTGCGACTGAGTTCTGAATATCTAGCCAATCCATCCCACCAATTCCCTCTACAGCTAAACCCACAATCGTATCTTGCTCTTCAATTGCAATTACTGAGATTTCAGCGCGATCGGTATTTAATGGGGTTACTTCCCCAAGGAATTGACCCAAGTCCGCGACCCAAATCACTCGACCTCGTAAGTTTAGAGTACCCAGCAACAATGGAGAAGCATTAGGGATCGGTGTGATTCTATCAGGAGAAAGTTCGATCACCTCCTTAATACCGGTTGCAAGCAAGGCAAACTCCTGATGCGAAGGAATATAAAAGCGTAAATGTAACTCACCTTCAGGGCTTTCTACCTGCAATTCCGGACTAAAATCATCTTCTTGTACGCCCCCACCACCTAAAAAGTCCGGTTTCATAACCATATTGCTTTCATCCTTATCCTCGCAGTAGTTGTTTGACTGTTCCTACCAATTCTGTGGGTTGAAAAGGTTTAGCGATATAAGCGTCTGCACCTTGCTTCATTCCCCAATACCGGTCAAATTCTTCGCCTTTAGAAGAACACATAACAACGGGAACATTCTGAGTTTTTGGATCTGACTTTAGG
This sequence comes from Mastigocoleus testarum BC008, assembly GCF_001456025.1. Classification (GTDB taxonomy): domain Bacteria; phylum Cyanobacteriota; class Cyanobacteriia; order Cyanobacteriales; family Nostocaceae; genus Mastigocoleus; species Mastigocoleus testarum. The sequence goes on along the minus strand of NZ_LMTZ01000024.1, from coordinate 148,301 downwards.
CGACGACAAACTTCGTAACCATTCATCCTGGGCATTACAATATCCAAAACTACTAAATCCGGACGAGTCGCTTGTATAGTCTCAAGTGCTTCCATCCCGTCACTAGCATGGCTAACACTTAAACCACTGGCTTTCAGGAGGTCTGTAATCATCTCCCTTTGCGCAAGACTGTCTTCAACAATCAAAATTGTATTCATAAATGCCTACCTCCTGACGTAGACTTCCCCAGGATGGAACGTTCCCTGATTTCCCCGCATTTTTTTAACATTTAATGTATTAATTAGTACTATCTATGATTTACTAGATAATTGCTAATTGCAATTATGAGATGAAGTTTTAGTTATGTTGATAATATTTTTTACCCTACATTTTATAAAAATAACAAGTATTATGTTTTTTTTATTACTTTAACCTTGACTGGTTCTAGGCTAATTACTTGAAAGCTGGTTGGCTTTGCAGGTATTTATCCACCAGAACGAGTAACTCATTATTCTGAAAAGGCTTGCTTAAATAATCTGTTGCTCCAACCATTTTGGCTCTTATGCGATCAATAAATTTGCACGAAGTACCCAGGATAATAATTGGAACTTTACGAAAAGTGCTTGAGTTGCGTAACATCGCACAAATTTCCCATCCATCTAAGTCTGACATGGTAAAAGCACAAAAAATTAAATCGGGTTTAATGTTGAAAATTTGACCTATTGCTTCTAGGGGACTAGTTATCGCGATTGCATCATAACCTCCTGCGTGCAGGGTGGACTCAATACTTTTTACAGTAGTTACTGCATCATCAATACAAATAATCCGATTCTTTCGATTCGGCTGGGACTGTATAGAAAGTTTTCTAGTATTTGAATATACCATTCTTACTAAATTATCTTGCATGTAAGGATAAATTGCCTTAGCTACAGTCACAGTATCTTTATTGAGACAGCGAGCTAGTTGACGTAAGGAGGTTTGACCATTAGCCCAATGCTTTAATTTGTTAACGGTTGGTTGGGGAAGATTAGAACTTAGTTTTTCAATATCGGTGAGTATTGGAAATTGCCTGGGAGATTGGATGTACGGGTATAATTTTTTCCAGTCTAGTGTTTGTTGACTAATTTCACTTGTAAGGGAAGAAATTTCAAAAGTTGTTACTTGGGGTTCCAAAACTAAAGCATTACAAAATGAAAAGCTACCTTGATGTAAAGAAAACAAATCAAACAAAACATCGGACACCAGACTGTAAATAATATTTCTGGCTTGATTGGGTGTAATAATTTTTTGTTCTAGGAGCGCCCACAGGTATCCGTACTCTGGAATAACAGAAGATGATAAGGAAGCTAACTCGATGCAATTTTGCCAATCCTTAACGCGGTAGTAGCGCAAATAATCATCAATTTTGGATGTATCACTTTCTCCTTCAACAGCGTAGATAATTTGACCGCTATCAAAAAATATTAACCATTGGGATTTTTCTTCTTGTCTTTGGTTGTAAGGGTTTATTTTCCCAGCGTTATTATCAGTTTCAACCCATAGAAATCCACTGCGTTGACCAAGTTCGATCAGTTCTAAAAGGCTACGAATATCTATTTCATTTAAATTTCCCTGCATTTATTTCATCGAAAACTAATTTAATTAAAATTACTTACAAGTAAGACTGTTCAAACTTGGTAAGATTGACACAGGCACATCTGAAGTTGATTTTTGTTTAAGCCTAATAAACATAACCTCAACTTATAAAAATTGGCAGAGTGATTTACCCCAGATTACCAGTAATTTGGAGTAAATTGCCAAGTAATAATGGCTCCTAAAAATCATAAACAGTGGTATTTATTTTTTATATAATATTTTGTGCCAATTTTACTTCAATCCTATTTTCTTTCTATTTATTAGTGTAATTCAACACTAAGAACTCGCAATTCATAATAAATTAATAATATAAAACTGAGTGATAACACGGTGGCCCAGTGGGCTAATAACAAGACAGAATATAGTGAATTAATAGGTGTATTTTATTTGTAGTCCAGCCTAGTATTCTTGCATGAGAAACACATATTAGGGTTTGTACAAGCATCCCAATAAAAATAATTTTTGAAAGAGAATCAAATTTCAAAAACCTTATTGTTATGTTCAAGCAATGTAAACTCTAAAATATATTTTGTCTGTTTTGCTTTTATCAACTTGAATCAAGCAAGACAATCGAAGGAATTAAAAGAAGATATATACAGCAATAAAACAATTAGGGCTTACGCATCAAAGGAAAGTAAAGAATCCGTAACTCAAAATTTGCGATTCTGAACTCTTTGTATACTTCCATATTCAATTGGAAGATTCGCGTAAGTCCTGATGAGTTAAGTGCTTTACCAAAAACTACAGGAATAAAAAGTGTGTTGTATTTAGCAGAGGTACAAAAACAAAAAGGTGGTTTACTCGGTAGCAGTTCCAAAACAGGATTAAAGCTACTTGCTTGTCAACGCAAAGATCAAAGTTGGGCAACTGTTTCAGAAGAAACTATCGGAGCTGAGGAAGCAAGCAAATTAAATGATGGTGTTCTTGTCCTGGTAGAAATTAATTCTAGCCATCAAGTACAGCGAATTCAGGAAGCTGGACATCCATTGGTGAACATCTTGCAGAATTTTTCCCGACAATTGGAAAAGTTCAAAAATAAAGAGCAAGAAATAGATCAATGGAAAGAGTCTCTAACATTTCAAGCACAAGAGTTTAACCGTCGAGAAATGGAGATGGAAACGCGCTTAGAAGAGCTTCAGCATCTCGAAGAAGAACAACAGCAGTTTGATACTCAGCGTGAAGAAATTCAAAATCTGCAAGCAGAAATTGAACGTAACCGCGAGGAATTGGAAGGAGCTTGGGAACATCTACGGGGCGAACAACGGTTAATAGAGGAGTATAAATCTGGAATTAAACAGCAACCAGTTCTAGATCGAGATAAATCGCAGTTACTTGCAGATTTACTTGAGCGGATGTCAAATCCTAGTACTCCGACTGAAGCACTAGGAAGTTATCTGCAACAAGCATTTGAAATTGTTGATAGCCAGCAAGCTGTCTTACATCCTTACTTGGAGCAGTTAGAACAACAACAAAATGAAATTAATCTTTCTCAAACTGAGGTAGATGAATTATCACAAAGATTAACTGAACATCAAAATCAGTGGGAGCAGGTTAAAAACGATCTGGATAATAAGCGATCGCAATTGCAGATCGAAACAGCAATCTTAGAAACTAAACAGGAAAAAGTTCAAATACTTCGAGAACAATTGCAACGTTCGGAAGAGTTACATACACAGCTTGAACCTTTGCTTGCAACTGGGAATACGGTTCTCAATGGAAACATAGATATTAAAGCCTTGGAAAATATGTCCTTGGAGGAACTGCAACAAACAGTTAGGGAATTAGAGGACAAACTGAAAATTGATTCTAGCTTTGTTGAAGAACAAGAACAAGAATTAAATTATAAACAGGAAACAATCACAGAATTAGAACAAAAAATTGCTCAAGCAACAGATGAAGAGCGTTCGGGTTTAGAAACAGAACTTCAAGATGAAAAAGATAGTTACCAGATGTTGAATGAAACTTTGGTGGGACAACGCCGTAGTTTATTAGAACGTCGATCTCTATTGGAAAAACATCAAGTTGTATTAGATCGCAGACAGGGCAATACAAACGGTAATGATACAACAGATAATACTGTTGATTTGACACCTATTCTTACAGAATTGAAAGCTCATCAACAACAGCACTCAGAAAATATAAAAAATTTAGAATCTGAAATTGAGCAGATTCTTTCTAGTATTAAAGAATTAGAAAATATTGTTGACTCTCTCACCCAAGAACAAGAAAGTAAGCGTCAAGAGATCCAAACAATTAAAGAAAACTTACTTTCTTTACGGACTAAAACTGCTGAATCTTCTGGTAGGTTTAATATCTCTCAGCAGGTATTATCACCAATACAAGATTACCTGAATAATTTACGCGAACAGTTACAAGGAATTGGCAATACATTAGGGGAAGCCCAAGAATTAGGAGATGCTAAACTACAGGCAATTGCTGAAATGCGCCAAATAATAGATAGCTTATTGGTTGAACCAGAACTGGTTGCATCATAAAAAAGGGGACGGAAAACGGGAGCAAATTAAAACTCGAAAATAATTCGATCACCTTCTACTTTAGCTATTTTCCCACCTGGAAATGGATCGGTTTGAGAACGATTTGGTGCTTGAATCAAGCTAGTGAGTTTTTCAATATGTTCAAAAGAAGGAGCGCAAGGCATTATTTGTTGTAATATTTGGCGCATTACCCTTCGTTGCAACGCGAGGGGTACATTTTTTAATATGTGGCGATTTACCTGAAAAATATCTGAATTGTCTCGAATAATTACTTGTTCTTGTAATTTTCTAGCTGTTTCCTCTAAATATTCTACTTCAGCTTGCAAGAGTTCTGCTGTTTGAAAAAGTGCGGACTCAACTTGTGGGTTGAAGTTTTCTTTTAAATAGGGTACTAATTCTTGTCTAATTTGGTTGCGAGCATATTTTAAATCTTGATTGGTTGAATCTTCCCATACTTCTAATTGCAAGTCTTGGCAAAATTTTCCTGTTTGAGTGCGGGTAATTTCTAAAAGCGGGCGAACTAGCATAATATCCCCATCCAGAACACGCTTCCAATTCAAAGCTTGTAAACCATCTGCACCGGAACCTCGCATCAAATTATAAAGTAAAGTTTCGGCGCGATCGCTGGCGGTATGTCCAGTAACGATGCAGTTATAACTATTTTCTCGAGCGATATCAGCTAAAACTTGATAGCGCCAATTTCTTGCTTTCGCTTCACTATTTATACTTAAATCTTCACTAGCTGTTTGCAAATAAAAAGTAATTTCCCAACTTCGGGCTAAATTAGCTACGTGTTGAGCATTCGCTTTTGAATCGCTACGCCAGCGATGGTCACAATGTGCAATACCTAAGTGCCAATCCCATTTCGATTGTAAATCTAAGAGTAATTTAATTAAACACAGGGAATCTTGTCCGCCAGAAACTGCAACTAGTATCCTTTGCTTAGGTTCTAATAAGTGACGGGCGCGGATCGTACGATGTATTTTGGCGTGGAAAGAAGTCCAAGAAAAAACGGAAGACATTTATCAGTTATCAATTAACAGTTATCAGTATTATTTGCTATTTTCTATTTTGTATATCTCAAAGATACTTTCAGAAATTAAAATGCATTAGTGCAGCACGAATGTCAGGTCATCATGTTGCGTCTCTACGGGATTTATCTGTTTGCAAATCGATTAAGATTACTATGTATAAGTACTAAGCTGATGATAAAACCCAAATTATTCTTACTAACTCTGCTATCAATATTTATGGTGGTATTTATTTCCATCATTTTAAACAATAATTCTTTACAAGCAGCTTCGTTAGTTGGTAAAGAAACCTTAACAATGATTACCTCTCCTGACTATCCCCCCTACGAGTTTTACGATACCAGGAAAGGCAAACGCCAAATTGTTGGTTTTGATATTGATATTGCAAACTATATTGCTGCTGAATTAGGATTTACTCTCAAGGTTACAGAAGCTGATTTCAATGGTTTAATTCCAGCACTACAAGCTAATCGTGCAGACTTTGTCATGGCTGGGATGACTCCAACTCCTCAACGCCGTCAAAATGTAGATTTTTCCATCGTTTATTATGAGGCAAAAGATACGATAGTCAGTCCTATAGACAGTAAGATTACAGATACACAAGATTTATCAGGTAAAAAGATCGGGGTTCAATTAGGGACCATTCAGGAAGAAAATGCGAAGAAAATAGCTGCTAAAGTACCCGGTATTCAAATAAAGCGACTCAACAGAGTACCCGAAATAATTCAGGAAATAAAATCTGGGCGTATTGATGCTGCAATTATTGAAGATAACGTAGCTCGAGGTTCGATACAAGTCAATCCAAGTTTACAATTAAATGTTATTCCTTCTGTTGAAGGTGCTTCAGGTTCTGCAATTGCTTTTCCTAAGGGTTCTTCTTTAGTGAAACCATTTAACAAGGTTTTACAACAGATGAAAGATAATGGTGAGTTGGAGAAATTAGCAAAAAAGTGGTTCGCTCAGAGCGTCGCAAAAGATGCAACATCTACAACAACAGAAGATCCTCAAAAAACTCTAAATTTAGATTTTAGAAGAATTATTCCAGAAATTCCTTTTATCCTCCAGGGTATTCCCACCACATTATTGTTTACTTTTTTATCAGTTTTTCTGGGTTTAATTTGGGGTACCTTACTTTCGCTATTAAAAATTTCTAGAATCAAATTTCTAACTTGGTTTGCAAATGCTTACACTTCTATTTTTCGAGGTACACCTCTACTTTTGCAATTATCCTTAATTTATTTTGCCACACCCCAACTTACGGGTTACGACATTTCAGCTTTGCAAGCAGGCGTCTTTAGTTTTACCCTCAATTCTGGAGCATACATGTCAGAAACTATCCGGGGTGGAATTCAGGCTGTAGATAAGGGACAAACAGAAGCAGCAATTTCCATGGGTATACCTTACCCAATGATGATGGTAGACATTATATTTCCCCAGGCTTTAAAAAATATTTTGCCAGCTTTGGTTAATGAAACAATTGGTTTATTAAAAGATTCCTCTTTAGTTGCAACTATTGGTGTTGTAGAAATTTTACGTAGCGCTCAAATTGTCGGAGCAAATAAATATATATATTTTGAACCCTTGCTATTTGCAGGATCAATTTATTATCTTTTAGTTATGGGTTTGACCTTCGCTGCTTCGGCTTTGGAAAAAAGATTAAGACAAAGTGAATAGAAATTTATCAATTTAGGGATTTAGGAATTTAGGAATTTAGAATTCAATTAGCCTGACTCAAAAGATAAAATCAGAATAAAACAAAAAATATCCCTATCTACGAGTGATAGGGATACATGATAATTTAGTGCTTATTTGGTTCCCGAACGTATAAATAATGTAGATGCGGTTGCAATAAGTATGCAATATACCCTTTTTTAATAAAATGCTAAGCAATTAATTATTTGGGAAAAGAATCAGCAAAACTCGTTCAACAAGCTTCGTTCTGAATTATGTGTGATAATTAATGTTTATCGCCAGAAGTTTGACCAACTTTCTCCAATTGAGGTAATAAACCAGCATCAGCGATACCATCAAAATCGTTATCAATGCCGAAATTAACTCCAATACTGGAAAATTGATTAGAAATCGCTAAGTTATCACTTGCACTACTACCCGGTACAGTTTCAAAATTGATAAAAGAAGATGCTTGAGCCTCTTTCATGGTTGCTATAGACAAAGTTGCTAAACTAGCTGCAACAAGACCGATTTTAGTAAAAGTTTTTGCTATTTTAATTACAGTCATCTCTTCTCTTCTCTTATTTTCTTCTTTATTAAGAAACACTTTCGTTTCTTATCCACACTAATCATATTAAAATTATTCACTTCTGATTGGGTTAAGAACTTTTGAATATTAAATATATTTTGGGTGAATTAAACTTATATTTTTTGGTTTAATGAACAGAGGAAATACTGAGAATAGTCATGAAATTTAAAAGATAAAAGTTATGGAGAAATCTTTTATACTTGAGCCTCCTATTATGCAAAAATCCGTAAAAATACTAATTTTAAATTGTATATCTTACTATAAAAAATCTGGATTTAAATTTGAATAAATTTATAAATAATTCCAAATTGAAACTACGGAAAAAGTAAAATAAGTAAGAAAATAAATTCAAGCTAAAGTGAATTATATTTTAGTATTTACTTACCGACGGTCGATTAATCATGAACAAAATAATCATAAAAACCGAAAATCTAAGTAAATCCTTTGGGAAAATCGAAGTTTTGAAAAGTATTTCTACAGAAATTTACCAAGGTGAAGTAGTAGCAATTCTCGGTGCGAGTGGTTCCGGAAAATCTACTTTTTTGCGCTGCATCAATTTATTGGAGCGTCCAAGCACAGGAAAAGTTTATTTTCACGATCAAGAAATTACCCATCCTAAAGCCAATATTGCCAAAATTCGTCAGCACTTAGTGATGGTATTTCAACACTTTAATTTATTTCCCCATATGACAACATTAGAAAATATCACCTATGCACCAATCAAAGTGAAAAGAGTAGAGAGACATCAAGCAAAACTTAAAGGGATGAAACTCTTAGAAAGAGTGGGATTAACGGAAAAAGCTAATGTTTATCCCGCGAAACTATCAGGTGGACAAAAGCAAAGGGTAGCGATCGCCAGAGCTCTAGCAATGGAACCAGAAGTGATCCTATTTGACGAACCAACTTCTGCTTTGGATCCAGAAATGGTTAAGGATGTCTTAGAAGCGATTCAAAGTTTAGCTGAAACTGGAATCACAATGGCGATCGTGACTCATGAGATGGGTTTTGCAAGAGAAGTCGCTAGTCGAATTATGTTTCTAGACCGAGGTGTTTTGGCTGAAGATAGTTCACCACAGGAATTTTTTCACTCTCCAAAGTGCGAACGCGCCCAACAGTTTTTGAATAAAATGCTTTAGTATTTAATATTTGGTCTTAGTAAGGAAGAAATTTAGATTAGTAATAAATTTATTTTTATAATGCCAATTTTAAAAGTTCATATACAAAGTACACAAATGACCTAAGCACTTTTCCATCACAATAAAAACTCTATAAACGTTTTACTTAATGCTCCAAACAGAAGTTTAACCTACTCTAGTTCCTCAAGTTACTTTGCAAAGCCAGACAACTAAATCACCAACATGGAGTGGAATTTCCTGACCTAGTGTTTGAATATAAATCAGACCATGCCCACATTCTACATTCTTAATCGGATACCAGGTATTTCTGGTTCGAATCAGCATTTCTAAAGGAATTCCTCCCTTAAGTATTTTTTGACGATATTTCCACCAAGAACGCCACAAAAGCACTGCTTTAGTACAATTACCTTCATAGCCCTTGGGTAGTTGAACGTATTGATATTGGTAGAATCTCTTGTTATCCATTTTACCAAAGAGAAGATAATTGCGAGCTACCAAAACTTGATTAATAGATTCCCAATACAATGTACCTTCTTTTAGGCGAAAGACAGGTAATTTATCACTAAGCTTGAATGTAAGTAACAGACCTTCACCTTTAGAAGATAACTGATTGCTATCGTATATTGTTTCAGCCCGCAAGTTTGGGTTTGAAAGTAATACTTCTTTTCCCTCAATTGAGTTTTTTATGAATGCTTGAATTAATTCTAAATCTGATAACACCTTATTTTTCTGCTTACTGTGCTGTGTCCCTTAGATTTAGACTACCCACTTTAAACAAATAATTATCTAGTATAGTAATAAGTAATATTTTTAACTTCTATATGAGCTTATTTCATTTACAAGTATGATAATTCATCCATAGTGTTCGAGATCGTCTTTTGTGCTGAAATTATGACATTTCTCCTCAGAGTTGCTCGATTGAGAAATTCAACCCAAGCAAGTATAACAGTTTACTCATAACTTTCCATTTCGTTGGGAGAAAACCACCATTTTTCACAAAACTATCAATTAGATTTTGCTCAAATCTACTTTTCGCACCCAATGGGTGACGCAGAATGTGTCCAATATCGGCGAGAGTTGAACCGCTGTAAGCAAACTCCCAATCTAATATTCCACTTACCATCCATCCTTTTTGAGTTAAACGCATTAGAATATTTGAAGCACCGTAGTCAGAATCAACTAAACAAGGGGCGTGAGTATTAATTTCATCTAAAAGTCTAAATTTACGAGCGCTTCAGACCTTTCCCAAGTATCTCTCATATTTAAATCAGACATATTCAAACCAGAAGTAAATGGGTAAAACCCATGTTTGAACTGCACAGACTATCTATAATTTGTTTAAAAAATATCATTTACGATATTGATTTGTACTTTATTACATCATATTATTTGACCTTAAAAGTAATGAAATAAAGCACTTGTATTAGAAACTATTCAGCTAGCAACCTTAATTAATAGCTGTAAACACTTAACAGCTACGAGTCAAATAAATTACAGTTTAAAAATTACTGCAGATTCAGTAGTGAAAATATTACGTAATATTACAAAAATGGCGTAATATTTTATTTACTACCCGCGTTCTTGGGCTAAACTTTTTTACTGGGAATCTCTGCATGAGTCAAATTGTATGGATTGCAAGACATGCTAATCGTCTAGATTTTGTAAACCCTGATTGGTTTCTTACTGCCGAAAGGCGTTACGACCCTCCATTATCAAATGATGGTTTTGTACAAGCAAGTCAGTTAGCTCAACGTCTGAAAAGAGAAAAAATTTCTCATATTTTTGCTTCGCCATTTTTGCGCACTGTGCAAACAGCCCATGCAGTCGCAGAAGTATTGGATTTACCAATTTACTTGGAAACTGGTTTGAGTGAATGGTTAAATCCCGACTGGATGACGGAGGAACCGAAAAAACATTCTTTGGCTGAATTATTCAAATTGTTTCCTAGAATTGATATCAGTTATACACCTCGGATTGCTGCAAAATATCCAGAAACAAAGCATCAGGTCAGACAACGTTCCGGACAAACGGCGAGATGTTTGGTGCAAGAGTGTTCCCCAGATAATATTTTGATGGTAGCTCACGGTGCTTCAGTCTTGGGAGCTGCTATGGGTTTAGTCGGAGATATTGCGATCTCTGAAGTTAAAGCTTCATTGTGTTCTTTAGTGAAAGTTGTGCGTCAAGAAGGCCAATGGCTGCTAGAACTAAAAGGAGATACTTCCCATTTAACTAATGTTGAGGAAGTGGTTAGATTTAATTAGTAAAAGCAGCAATGACTTTATTATTGGCAGGAGATACTGGCGGTACAAAAACCATTTTGCGATTGGTGGAGGTTTCCCCAGATTTTAAATTAAAGACAATTTATGAGGAACGCTACCCCAGTCAAGATTTCCCAGATTTGGTTCCGATGGTTAAACAGTTTATAGCCGAAGCTGGTAAATCAACAGCACAAGAAGTGACACCTGAAAAGGCTTGTTTTGCAATCGCTGGCCCTGTAACTAATAATACGGCTAAGTTAACTAATTTGGCTTGGTTTTTAGATGGGGAACGATTGCAGGAAGATTTGGGTATAGCACGTGTTTCACTAATCAATGATTTTGCTGCTGTTGGTTACGGAATTTTAGGTTTAACAAAGGAAGATGTATTTACTTTGCAAGCAGGGAAACCAAATCCGGAAGCACCTGTTGGTATTATTGGTGCAGGTACGGGATTGGGACAAGGCTTTTTAGTTAAACAAGGAGATATCTATCAAGTTTTTGCTTCGGAAGGGGGACATTCAGATTTTGCTCCCCGTAACGAATTGGAATTCCAACTGTTGAAATATCTGATGGATAAACATGATATTCAACGGGTATCGGTGGAAAGAGTGGTTTCTGGTTTGGGGATCGCTGCTATCTACCAATTTTTACGCGATCGGCGCAGCCGCGTGGCTGATCGCAAAATGCAGCGGGAATCTCCGGATATTGCTCAAATGATTCGAAGTTGGGAAGAACAAGCCGGACAAACGGAAAAAAGTGTCGATCCTGGAGCAGTAATTGGTACTGCAGCTTTAGAAAAGCGCGATCGGATTTCTGAACAAACCATGCAGATATTTATTGAAGCTTATGGAGCCGAAGCAGGAAATTTAGCATTAAAGCTTCTACCCCATGGTGGTTTGTATGTTGCTGGTGGGATCGCACCTAAAATACTTCCTTTGTTACAAGAAGGTAGCTTTTTATTAAACTTCACTCAAAAAGGTAGGATGCGCAGCATTCTCACAGAGATACCCGTGCATATTATTCTTAACTCACAGGTGGGATTAATCGGTGCGGCGATTTCTGCAGCTAGGTTGTAAACAATTTATTGATTGTTAACCTGTCATTGAAAATTTATCATCAGTAAACCTATTATTGATGCTCGCAATCCAACAAAATACATCTGCGGACTCATTAATGCTGTATTAATAGTTATGGATTATCCGCTACAAATCTTGTGTAGAGATGTATCTTACACCTCTACACAAGACTTCTCCTTAGTATGCCAAGTTATTTAGTAACATATGTGGCAAGATGTCTATAGGAAAATTATCTAGCGAAACATACTACTTACTGAGCTATCCTCATGGATACGCCAGATAGTTTCTCCTAAAAGATTTGCTACTGACAATATCTTTAATTGTGGGAAACGATCGCTCTCAGGAATGGGAATTGTATTAGTAACAATTATTTCTTCAAACAAACCGGTTGAGAGTCGCTCGATGGCTGGTGGAGAAAAGACTGCATGGGTGGCACAAGCATAAACTTGACGTGCTCCCTCTTTACGTAGTAAGCGCGCAGCTTCAGAGATTGTACCGGCTGTATCTATCATGTCATCAACTAAAACTGCTGTTTTATTTTTGACATCACCAACAACATTAAGTACCTCAGCTACATTATGAGCCTGACGACGCTTGTCAATAATTGCTAATGGGGAATCACCCAGCTTTTTGGCAAATGCTCTCGCCCGTGCGACGCCGCCAACATCTGGAGAAACCACAACAATATCAGAAAGTTGTTTTGTTGACAGATATTCAAGTAATACGGGTACAGAATAAACATGATCGACCGGGATATCAAAATACCCCTGAATTTGAGCCGAATGTAAATCCATGGCCAAAACACGGCTTGCACCTGCTTCTGTGATGAGATTAGCCACCAATTTAGCAGTGATTGATTCTCGCCCGGCTGTTTTGCGATCAGCTCGAGCATAGCCGTAATAGGGAATTACTGCAGTCACTTGTCGCGCGGATGCTCGACGACAAGCATCAACCATAATTAGTAATTCCATTAGATTATCGTTCACAGGATGACAACAGGGCTGGATTAGATAAACATCACAGCCCCGTATAGATTCCTGAATTTGAACGTAAAGTTCGCCATCCGCAAATCGTTTGCGAATCATTGGCCCCAAGTCCATGCCCAGATAACGAGCAACCTCTTGAGACAGTTGTATATTTGCAGAGCCAGAAAACAACCGCAGACGATGATTGTCTGATAATTCTGTTGTTGTTGGTTGCACTTTTAAAGTTGCAGTACTGAGCACAGCAGTTCCTCGATGTGCATTCATAGCAATAATATTATCATTAGATATTTAGCTTCTTTAACTGAAATATTATTAGAATTATCTTGGGAGATTTTCCAAAATATTTATTTTAATCTTTAAACATTTTTTCATGAAACTACATTTTGTGTATTCTGAATATCTTTTAGTTAATTAGCCATTGACTGCTTAGTTGTATGCAAATTTTATTGACTAGATCTTAAGGGTACTGTTCCCGTAGGTGTCAAACATCAGGAAAGTGCTTGTGTAATATCTAAAATATACTCCAATCAACTGATAGCAGATGATAATTTATAATTGTAGGTCAGCATAGAGCGTTAACGACTTGAGTCTTAAATTCTGTAATTACAGGTATATGAAAATCTATCATTTTTCTACCCAATATGCTAATAACAAATTTGGTATTCCATTGTACTTATTGTGCTTCTAGTTGATGAAAATCAGCTATATTCTTTGTAGAATAAGGATTATAGATTTTTATTGAATTTATATTGGATGCTATATGGCAACCAAAATGTGCAATATTCAAAATCTATCCTTCTAACTGATAGCATAACTTAGAAGAATATAAAGACTTTATGTAAGACCACTTAACATGATGAAGGTTATTCAACACAAAATAGCAAAATTCTTCATAGAATTCCTCATAACTATTGACTAATAAGAATCTGAATAATATTGGTCGCCATACCATAGATTCATAATATTTTGCTTCCCTGCTTGGTTGTCAAGAGCTAACGATTGAAAATTCAAGGTATTCAATCTTGGCAGTAGAAAAATTATCTGTATAAACATATTTCGAGGAATTACAAGCTACATTTAAGACTTCTATGAATTTGTCATAAATTACGAAACTTGTTGAGCATTTAATTATTTGTTGGTTAAGTATTTTTTGGATAAGTAAAAAATTACATATATAATCTCAAAATTTGATAAAAATAGCTACATTTAATGATTCTCACTGCATATTTTTGAGATTAATGTGCTATGTGTTTTGTGAGAGCTTTTGAGTTAGATTTTTGACTGACAAGTATACGGCTACTAAGCTATTTGTAGTTTATGTGTACTAAAAATTATATCTATGGGTATTTTCGATGTAATCTATTTTTGTATTACTTGTATTGAAGTATTAACCACATCGAAATATTAGCTACATTAAAAGTATCAAAATTTTTGATTGGCGTATTTCAGGACACATCAAAATTATTTTTAAGGGCAAATGTACGCGTTTAAATAAATTTGAATGACTATTCAGTAAAGATTTGAAATAGACACTTAAAAATTATTTCATAAGTATCTGGGTAATGTTAATTAAATATTTTTATTGAAAGTAATAAATAACCTTCTAATACATGTATCTAGTGAAAATACAGCAAAAAATATTATATTCATAAAATTAATTTAATTTTCCAAAGGTTGCTGTGATACATAAGTACCGAAGAAGGAATGTAAAAATAGAACTCAAGAACTCTTACTGAGACACCTGTCGCGGATCGTAAGTCAATGGGGTAGAGCTAAAAAACTAAAAAATAGGTATAAAGAGTATTCTAGTCCTGGCTCATGTCTTCTGAATTCTGTTAGCAAAGCGATGCAGGGCGGTCTTGGGGGTTTTCTCCAGGCGGCTGCATCAAGAAGTGGTGTACTACCTCACACAATTCTGCTATAAAGTTCATTTGAGCTAAAACACCTATTGTTCAAACACCTATTGTATAGCAGACCTGTTCTGACTCTTATCACCTTTCTCTAGGAAAAATATTTAGGGCACAAACAAGCAAATTTTTGTGAGAATAAACAAAAAAGCTTATTTTCTCTGAAACGTTAACATTGATAAATAAAATCGGTTTTTCTCCAAATGCTTGCGAATTTAGTAACCCATCCCTAAAGGGGAAACTATATTTAATAAATTAATCATGCAACCACCTATTCCAGTTGGCACACTTTTACAAAATCGTTATCGCATAGTTAAAATCCTAGGTCAGGGAGGATTTGGTAGAACCTATTTAGCTCAAGACCAACGGCGTTTTGAGGAATTTTGTGCAATCAAAGAGTTAATTCCGATTGCTGAAGATGCTGAAGCTTGGGAAAAAGCTCAAGAACTTTTTGCTCGAGAAGCTGCTACTTTGTATCAACTTCACCATCCTCAGGTTCCACAATTCCGGGAGCAGTTCGAGCAGAGTCATCGTTTATTTCTAGTTCAGGATTATGTTGCAGGAAAAAATTATCGAGCTTTATTGGAAGAGCGCCAAGCAAATGGAAATGGTAGATTCACAGAGGAAGAAGTATTACATTTACTCAATTCTTTATTACCTATTTTAGAATATATTCATTCCCAGAGAATTATTCATCGAGATATTTCCCCAGATAATATTATTTTGCGAGAACGAGACCGATTGCCAGTTTTAATTGATTTTGGGGTAGTTAAAGAAATTGCAACTCAGATCCAATCACCAGATAAAATCGCACAAGTAACAACTGTGGGGAAATTAGGTTATTCTCCCAGCGAACAAATGCAAGCAGGAACTGCATATCCTAGCAGCGATCTATACGCATTGGCTGTTACAGCGATAGTTTTACTTACAGGAAAGGAACCTAATGAGCTATTTGACGAAACTCAAGCTGATTGGAATTGGGAAAAACAGGTAACTGTAAATCCATCATTTGCTCGGGTTTTAAATCGTATGCTTAGCTACAGACCCAGCGAACGTTATGGAAATGCAGCAGAGGTTACGCGATCGCTGCAGGCTTTAAATCCAAATACTGGGTCGCAAACTACTGGTTTACAAACTCAAAAAGGTGTTTCTCCCTCAAATCCAGATTTATCGCAAATGCAAACTGTTGCGGTTGGTCGTCCTCCTGAAGAGTCACGTTCCTCAACAGGTACACCAAGCTCAAAAAAACAGAAACCTCGAGCAAATACTAATAATTCTTCTATTTTAGATAGCCCTTTAGCGATTTTTATTATTGTTTTTACTGTTGCTATTTTCGCTGGTTTTGGTTCTTGGGCGGTAGTTAGCTTCTTGCTGCAAAACAAAAATGCTGAGTCACAAACAGTAACTCCACAAGCTTTCCCTTCACCAATTGTTTCTAATACCCCAACACCAACTCCAACAGTTACACCTGAGGATGAAGAACCTGAGGATGAAGAAGCGGTTACATACACCACTAAAACTAAACGTCTCGTATTTGATATTCAAGATAAAGCAGAGGTCAGGGGTAGAATTAAAGACAATGAAGTAGTTCAATACATTTTCTTTGCGAAGGAAGATCAAAACTTCACCGCATTGATTAGTGAACATGCTGGTGTTGTGATGACTGTACTCACGCCCAATGGGGAACCTATTGATACTGGAGGATTGGAAGTTTTTGTACAAGCTAGATTACCTTCTAGTGGTAGATATACCATACAGTTAAAAACTGCTCAAGGGATAAGTGAAAGTGACTATCAACTAAAGGTTGAGTTGGAAAAAGCTGTTAGAACCATACCAGAACAGCCGATTACAGAAGAAACCCCTTCCACAGAAGATATACTGCGAGAACCTGTAACAGGAGATCCGACACAAGAACCTAGGACAGGAAGTGAAAACATACCCACAGAAAGTACTACGGAAGACGATACAGAAAAACCCCCAGGACAATTTCCCTTGGAAAATCCAGATCGGGATCCATCTTTCCCCATAGATACTGAAACCGATAGAAATACCGAAAATGATTCTGTAAATTCCCAAACAGATACAGAACAAGAGTCAGAGGATGACGAGCGGGAAGTGGATGATGATTAGTTGCTAAAAAACAAAAAATACAGCGAATCAAAGAAATTGGTAGTTCGGGACTAGTACAATAATTAGAGATCGCATTAATGATCGTAAAAACTCATCAAAAATCGCCTGTTGTTTTGAATTCACTACTGATTGCTGGAACTGATACGGAAGCCGGAAAAACTGTCTTGACCACTGCTTTGGCTGCTCATTGGCAGAAATTTTCTTCCCAACAGAGTTTGGGAATTATGAAACCCATTCAATCGGGTGTGGGAGATTTGGAACTCTACCAAAAGCTATTTGATTTATCCCAATCTGCGGCAGAAATTACTCCCTTATATTTTCAAGCTCCTTTAGCTCCCCCAATCGCAGCAGCCCAAGAAAATTCTACTGTTGATTTAGCAGTTGTATGGCAAGCTTTTACAGCTTTACAGCAACAGCGAAAGTTTGTTTTAGTTGAATCTTTAGGTGGATTAGGTTCCCCTATAACTGATGAATTTACAGTCGCGGATCTTGCTCGTGAGTGGCGTTTTCCTACAGTTTTAGTCGTACCTGTAAAGCTAGGTGCAATTTCTCAGGCTGTAGCAAATGTAGCCTTAGCTAGGCAATTAAAAGTAAATTTAGTTGGAATTGTTCTCAATTGTTGTCAGCCCCGTACAGAGACAGAAATTGCTAATTGGACTCCTAAACAATTAATCGAATCACTCACGCAGATACCTGTTTTGGGTTGCTTACCTTATCTAGAAAATCCACAAGATTTGGATAAGTTAGCACAAGTTGCATCGAATTTAGATTTGGAAGTTTTGTATCGGGGGTTTGGGGATTAGTGACTGGGGATTGGGGATTAGCGACTGGGGGTTGGCGACTAGGGATTGGCATTAGTGGAAAGCCATAAGCACTGCGTGCCACCGCCTTGCTGTAATGGTGATTGGTAATGGTCAAAGCCTGCGCCTTACGGTGTTAGCAAAGGTGAAACGTTCATAAAGTGTTAGCAAGGCGAGGCGTAAGCACAGACACTGAAGTGTCTACAGTTTCATTGTGATAATTGCTCATTATTAATAAGCTAAATGACTCCTTACTCATTACTCATAAACAATTACCTTTGAGAACAAAGATAATAAGAATATTCGACTGTAGCTTAAAAATTAATTTATAAAAATGGTTTCTACTTTCCCAAACTCTGCTTCTGTTAATTTGTCTTCCGTGCGTTTACCTATCCGTTCATTACAACCACAATTGGTAGAGTGGCGACGAAGCATACATCAAAAACCCGAGTTAGGTTTCCAAGAACAAATAACTTCGGAATTTATCGCTCAAAAATTACAGGAATGGGGAATTGAACATCAAACAGGAATTGCAAAAACTGGTATTTCTGCTGTTATTAAAGGCGAAGGAAAAACTCCAGACAGTGGATCGAGTGAAAAAGTTTTGGCAATTCGCGCTGATATGGATGCTTTACCGATCCAAGAATTGAATGAAGTACCTTATCGCTCCCAACATGACGGGGTGATGCACGCTTGCGGACATGACGGACATACTGCGATCGCACTTGGTACGGCTTACTATCTACAGCAACATCGAAAAGAGTTCAGCGGAACTGTTAAATTTATCTTCCAACCAGCAGAAGAAGGTCCCGGTGGTGCAAAACCGATGATTGAAGCAGGGGTTTTGAAAAATCCAAATGTTGATGCCATAATTGGTTTGCATTTGTGGAATAATTTGCCCTTGGGTACTGTGGGCGTCAGAGCAGGAGCCTTAATGGCAGCAGTAGAATCTTTTAAATGTACAATTTTTGGTAAGGGCGGACATGGTGCGATGCCCCATCAAACAATTGATTCAGTCGCGATCGCAGCACAAATTGTCAATTCCCTACAGACCATCGTGGCGCGTAATGTCAACCCCATTGAGTCCGCAGTAGTGACTGTGGGCGAACTCCATGCTGGAACCAAGGGTAATATTATTGCCGATACAGCCAAGATGAGCGGTACGGTGAGATATTTCAATCCCACCTTTGCTGGCTTTTTTGAAAAAAGAGTTGATGATATTATTGCTGGGATTTGTCAGGCTCATGGTGCAAGTTATGACTTAGATTATTGGTCCCTTTATCCTGCAACAATTAATGATTCGGATATGGCAAAATTAGTCACATCCGTAGCAGAAGAAGTTGTGGAAACTAAACTTGGTGTAGTACCAGAATGTCAAACAATGGGCGGCGAAGATATGTCTTATTTTTTGCAAGAAGTTCCTGGTTGTTATTTCTTCCTCGGTTCTGCAAACCCCGAAAAAAACTTAGCATATCCCCACCATCATCCACGTTTTGACTTTGATGAGACAGTATTAGCAATGGGTGTGGAAATGTTTGTCCGATGTGTCGAACGATTCTTTAAATAATTCCATCATCTCTGTATAAATATACTAGGCATCTCCGACAAAATCATGGGAGATTTCCGATCTGAACCTCAGTAGAGACACATATTCCTGGGTCTCGAAGTAATCTCTTGCAGATGTCTACTGGATTCGCAGATAACAGACATCGCTATAATGTCTATTGTCTGATTAAAATGTACTTTTTTATACTAAAAAATATTGATGCTTTCCCAAACTCTAGCTCCAACCGTCAGAACTGCATTAGTCAAGTTTGAGGAATCCTCATCTCCCAGCGCTTGGAAATGTTTAGATAAAAACCTATTATTGGCACAAATTAAATTACGTTTGCAAGATCCTTTTCAGGTCAATCAAGGAAAACAAATTTTTTGTGGACCGGCTGCAATCTTGTTTGAGTTAGTACGTACTCAACCATTACGTTATTTGGAAATTTGTCGTAGTATCTACGAAACAGGTGGATTTGAAGGTAAAAGTGTCCGCTTTAAAGCTTCGGAAAAACTACGTCATAGTGAATGTCGCTTGCGAATGAATCCAGTAGATTGGATGATATTATCAACTTTGCGAGAATCAGAAAATCGTTTCTTACCGGTGGAAGCAGACGCACCGGAAATCATGCGAAATTTGGCAGGTTTAACCAAATCATGGCAAATGAAGGGTTGGACAAAAGAAGTATTGGGTTATAGTTACGTCAGATATCACAATACTTTTCTTTACGGTGAATGGGAAGCATTAAAAGAAGCCAGAGAAGTAATTGCATCGGGTGGTGTGGCTTTTGGTTTAATTACCAGTCAAAGTTTATTTGGTAAAGAACTTTCATTTCTTCCCAGTCCGAATCATTGGCTTTCAATTATGGGAAATATTTCCATTCAAGATGATGAATGGGAAGAAGACAATAAGCGTATTAGCTTAGACGTTTACTCCTGGGGACAAAAATTGCAAATTGACCAAGACGAAAGTTTGTTTGAAGATTATTTTTGGGGTGTTGTGTTGGGGACTGGGGATTAGGGATTGGGGATTAGGGATTGGGGATTGGGAGTAAAAACTAGGCTGTTGACTCTGTGGGTTTTTGGGAGATAAAATTTAATTCAATATTTGTGACAGAGCCTCTAGCTGCGCTACCTACGGATCCGGTACGCTTACGCTAGCCACTAACGCTAGTCGCTAATCCCCAGTCGCCAGTCGCCAATCCCCAATCCCCAACAAAATGCGAACTAATTAACATCACTTATCCCTTTTGGGCTGTAAACTACTTTTACGGTGTAAAAAGGGGAACGGGGCGTTGGAGCAACTGTTAAAAATATCCCGATTAATTGATGGATTTAATCAACGTATTGGTAAGTGGAGCAGCTGGCTGGTACTGGTAATGATAATTATCGGTACCTGGAATGTTGTCGGACGACGTTTAGGACAACTGATAGGTACAAATCTGAGTTCAAATGCTTATATTGAAGCTCAATGGTATCTTTTTGATTTAATATTTTTTCTTGGCGCGGCTTACGTACTCAACAATAATGGGCATGTCCGCGTCGATATTTTTTATAGTAAATTTAACCGCAGACAAAAAGCAATTGCAGATTTGTTGGGAACAATTTTATTTTTACTTCCTTTCTGCATCTGGACCATTATTTTTTCTTGGGATGGGATTATTACTTCTTGGCAAATCTTGGAGCAGTCACCCGACCCAAACGGTTTACCGCGTTATCCAATTAAAAGTTTAATTATAGTCGGTTTTTCTCTACTAATTTTACAGGGAATTTCCCAGGCAATCAAAAGTGTGGCCATTATTACAGGGAGAATAGAAGCTCAGGAGGAAGAGAATGGTAATTGATGATTTTTTGGGCCCATTAATGTTTGTGGGTGCCTTATTATTACTGTCTGTAGGTTATCCTGTCGCTTTCTCTCTGGGTGCTGTCGCTATTATATTCGGATTTATTGGGGTTGGGTTCGGGTTTTTTGAACCAATCTTTTTCCAAGCGATCGCAGACCGTATTTTTGACATCATGGCAAAGTACAATCTCTTGGCTATTCCCTTTTTTATTTTCATGGGATCGATGCTGGAAAAAACTGGAATAGCTGAAAGATTGTTGGAAACTATGGGGATTTTGCTGGGACGTTTGCGTGGCGGTCTAGCATTAGCTGTAGTCATTGTTGGCGCTCTATTAGCTGCAACTACAGGTGTTGTCGCAGCGACGGTAGTTGCAATGGGTTTGATTTCCCTACCGATTATGTTGCGTTATGGCTATAACAAGCAATTAGCTGTAGGTGTGATTGCTGCTTCTGGAACTTTAGGACAAATCATTCCACCTAGTGTTGTGTTGGTGGTACTAGGAGATCAGTTAGGAATCTCGGTGGGAGATTTATTTATTGGTTCTTTAATTCCTGGCTTGATGATGGCTGGTGCTTTTGGATTGCATGTTTTAATTGTGTCTTTTCTCAAACCTGATTTAGCTCCACCCTTACCTGCGGAAGTACGAGAAATTGGTGGTAAGGCAATATTTAAAAGGGTTTGTAGCGTGATGGTACCACCTTTGCTACTAATCTTGTTTGTACTTGGTAGTATATTTTTTGGTTTTGCTGCAGCGACAGAAGCTGGTGCTGTTGGTTGTGTAGGTGCGATTATCCTTGCTGCTTTCAATGGCAAACTTACCATCAAAACTTTGAGTGATGTATGTGATGCAACCTTACAGATCACTAGTATGGTGATTTTTATTTTGCTGGGTTCGACTGCTTTTAGCTTCATTTTCCAAGGGCTAAATGGCGAACACATTATGTCTACATTTTTGAGCAGTATACCTGGCGGTCAAATTGGTTTTATGACTGTCAGTATGTTGGTGGTATTGCTATTGGGCTTTTTTATTGACTTTTTCGAAATTGCTTTTATTGTCATACCGTTATTTGTACCGATTGCCCAGCAATTGGGAATCGATCTGGTTTGGTATGGTGTAGTTTTGGGAGCAAATCTGCAAACATCTTTCCTGACACCACCTTTTGGATTTGCGTTATTTTACCTCCGAGGTGTTGCACCACCAGAAGTTACTACTAGCGACATTTACCGGGGTGCAATTCCTTTTGTAATTTTGCAACTGGTAGTTTTGTTACTAATAATTATTTTCCCAGGAATTGTGAGTTTTCTTCCATCTTTAGCGACGCGATCGGTTGGGTAAATGGTTTTTAGTAGGTTTGTGTACCGTCTGGGTTGTGGAGTCGAATATTACGCTTTTTGTTCTCATGAGATCATGGTAGCTATTGTGTAGATTCCATGTTGCTACGACTTTATTTTTCGAGACCAATTGTTACATTCTGGGCAATTGTGACATTTTTGAGTGCAGAATATGGGTTATAGTCATCTCATTAGCTTTCTACATCGAAATACTTACATTAAAAGCAATAAATAAAACAAAAATAACAAATACTTTATAGTTATTTCTTTAAGAGTTTTCAGGAGACGGGAGTTGGTGTTGTACCTAGGGTTTAGGAAAAATTTCTTAAACCCTCTAAATATCCCGACTAATTGGAGAACGCAGTTGTAGAGATTTAGCACCGCTACGTCTCTATAGGGTTTTGACGACAAACTAATCTGTCATACTTAATAAGATAAACCAGGACTTACACACGAACAACATCAGGGAGATATCAGATAAATTAGATCTCTCCGATAATTAGCTTGAAACTAGTGTGATTACTGAAATAAAACTTAATTTCCGGAGATATCTATTAACCTTCTTATTCCCTCAACATCAACCGCAGGCGATAATTTTTCAATTCATATTCAATTCATATAAAAGGAATGTGGTGATAATCTTATAGGAAAGCGAAAAGCTGTAATTTGCTTGGATAAATTAATGGATTCAGAATACCCATTTTTAGAAGTTCAAAGACCAGATGGTTCGTCTGATTTAATCAACCTTAAAGATATTATTCAACAGCAGCAATACAAAAATTTTGTGACAATAGGACGCTCTAAAGAAAATGACATTGTATTACCCGATCCGAAAAAGAAAGTATCTCGAAAGCACTGTATGTTAGAGCATAATATCGGTCAATGGTGGGTTGTAGATGAAGGTAGTGCCAATGGTACTTTTGTTCAGCGTTTCAAAAAAGAAGATTTTCTTGATGTTCGCAGTGATGGAAAGTTAGCTTTGGCTGATGGGGATGAAATTCTAATATTGGGTAATTTTATTGAACCAGATGATTATATATTTTGGCATTTTACATTTCGAGATCCAAACCAGACAGAGGAAGTCAAAAAATTTCAATATGTAAAGTCTTTGGAATATAGCTTTCCCCAAGAAAAGCTGTTTCGTAAAACCTCTCGAAATCGAGAAGAAATTAAATTAACTCCACAAGAAAGGAGATTGATTAAGCATATGGCTCAGCGCAACCACGAAAATAGGAATGAGCCAGTAATGTGTAGTTACGAAGAATTAGTACAAGCAATTTGGTTAGAAAAGTTTGGTCATACTAACACAGAAGTAAATCGCTTAATTTGGAGCATTCGCAACAAAATAGAAGCAGACTCTGGTGAACCCAAGTTTCTCCAAACCGTCAAAGGTAGTGGTTATATACTTTACGTCGATCTTGATGGACAAGAGAACATGGGAGGGGGAACTTAAAAGTAAAAAGTAAAGCATATGACCTGCAGTCATGCAAATACAGCGAAGCTGTTTGGACGACGCGTGCAAAACGCAAACAAAACATGTCCTACGGATACGCTAGAGGCTTATAGCTGCGCTACCTGCGGATCCGCTAACAAAAGTCAAAAGTTATCAGCTTTTTTGTTCGCTGCTCCCTTTTAAGTAAATAAGTTTTATAAAAATAGAAATCTCGCATCAAAATAAAGATGTAGCCTTAAGTAACATATAGTAGCTTGCAATTACCATACAGGAAAGCAGACACCATGTAGATTTTGACGAATAATATTATAACTTATGAAGAATTATGAGAAATTCTCAAATGAAATGGCAAATGAGTTTTCCAAGAAATTGGCTATTTCCAGGAAGGCGCGATGGACATAATTCTATGATAGGTAAAATACTGCGCGAGAAGTACAGAATTAAGCATCGGATGGGAGGAGGTGGTTTTGGAGAAACTTTTATTGCTGAAAGTCTAGATTCTCAAGATGATAAGTACTATGTAGTAAAAAAACTCAAGCCAACCATAACAGATCCACAGATTTGGAAACAGTTTTCTCAAGAAGCATCTGTTCTTAAAAAACTGGGACAATACCATCCCCAGATTCCCGAAGTTTATGATTATTTGGAACAAAATAAAGAATTTTATCTCATACAAGAATATATTGATGGACATGATTTAAGTGAGGAAATTCGACCGGGAGAACGTTGGAGTGAAGCCCAGACCACAGAATTTCTAGCAGAAATTTTAGAAGTACTCACCTTTGTTCATAAGGAAGGAATACTTCATATGGACATAAAACCGGCGAACATAATGCGCAGAAGGAGCGATCGCCAACTGGTAGTAATAGACTTTGGCTCGGTGAAGCAAATTAGTACCCAGGTAGTGGAGAATGGAAAAATCCGCATAAATCCAAATACGCTTGTCTTTTGTACTCCCGGGTATGCACCACCGGAACAGTCAGAAGGAAAGCCAGATTTTTTTAGCAGCGACATTTACGCACTCGGAATCACAGCCATCCAAGCCTTAACTGGAATATCTGCAATCGAATTATTCAAAGAAAATGGTAAAGTAATTTGGCGTAATGAGGTCGGCGATAGTGTTAGTCAAGCTTTCGCAGACTTTTTGAGCACAATGGTTTCTTTTGCTCCTCGAAAGCGGTACCAAGATGCCAGAATAGCACTGCAAGAGTTGGAAAAGATTCTAGATAACACTGATGAAACCACTAACTCTTTACAATCCCCATTTCCACCACGGATAGATGTCCCATCACTGGATAATTATGATGACACAATTCCACCATTGGAAGTCCCAAATGGTCCGGTTCCTTTAAATTCGCCATTTTACATAGAACGTTGCAGTAGTAATATGTATGGGCGCAGTACAGCTTTGAGACGAGTTAAAGCCCCAAGAAAGTGGGGTAAAACCTCTGCAACTATTCGCATGATTGAGCATGAACGAGAACAAGGATTTCATATTGTCTGTTTAAATTTTCAAGAATTTGACAAATTAGATACAAAACCATTGCAAAATTTAGGCATTTTCTTGCAAAATTTCTGCGAAAGTATTATCCAAGAATTGAACGATAAAGGATTGCAAATAGAGAATAATGTCGCCGAGCATTGGCAGAATTCTTTAGTTCCAAATAATAAGGCTAAATGTAGAATATATATTCAAAAATATATACTTACAGTCATTAATAAACCTTTAGTCATTGTCTTAGATGAAGTCGATAGAATATTTGGTAATTCTCAAATAGATGCTGAATTTTTTGCACTTTTGCGAGTTTTTTACGAAAAACGTGCATCGGAAGCAATTTGGCAAAAACTGAAAATGATAATTGTACATTCTCAGGACTATACAGAAACAAGTAAAAATAAATCGCCTTTTAACGTTGGAGAATCTATTGATTTACCAGAATTTGAAGAATCGCAGATCGAACAATTATTACAAAAACATGGATTGAATTGGACATCCGAGCAAATCAACCAGTTGATGGAAATGGTCGGAGGTCATCCTTATATGGTGCGTGTTGCTCTATACAATATTGCCAATCAAGAAATGACATTTTCTAAATTTTTGCAGTTAGCACCAACTGAAGCAGGTCCTTTCTCAAGAGATTTGCTTTATCACTGGGGGAACTTAGAAAAATATGACGTCAAAAATGAGTATCGAAAGGTGTTAGCAGCAAAAGAAGCAGTACAGATAGATGCTCAAAAAGCAAATATTTTAGAAAGTATGGGATTAATCGGGCGTGACAAAAATAATCCCAACAAAGTCAAATGTTTTTGTAAGTTATATCGCCTCTACTTTCGCCAGCATTTAGGATTAGAAAGATGAGTATGGAGAATTTTCAGTATGAAGTCGGGGGAGCTTTAAGTAAAGATTCTCCCACATATGTAAGCCGTCAAGCAGACCACGAGCTTTACAGCTTTCTTAAATCAGCAGAGTATTGCTATGTCTTTAATGCTCGTCAAATGGGAAAATCCAGCTTGGGTAAGAAAACAATGCACCGTCTTCAAGCAGAAGACTGTGCATGCTGCTGGATTGATATGTCGGAAATCATTGAGCAAGATATTACCCGCAAAGACTGGTACGAACAAATTATCCTTAGTATTACTGAAGGATTAGAATTAGAAACAAATTTATTCGCAGATTGGTTTTGTAATTATACTCAAAGCAGACCTGCTAGTAGATTTAGAGATTTTTTTGGTGAAGTTTTACTAAAAAATATTCAGAAAAATATCATTATCTTTGTAGACGAAATTGATAATATCATTGAGTTGAATTTTGATGTAGCCGATGAATTTTTTAAGCAAATAACAGCTATTTATAATAAACGTTCCGAAAATGTTGAATATAAACGTATTTCCTTTGCATTTTTTGGCGGAGCAACTCCATATGAATTGATTCAAAAACCAACTTTTGGAATTGGTAGAGCGATTGAATTAAGAGGTTTTGAATTAGACCAAACACTGAATTTAGGTACGGGCTTAAGTACCCAAACAAATGATTTTCGTATTCTGTTAGAAGAGGTGTGGAAGTGGACTGGCGGACAACCTTTTTTAACCCAAAAAATTTGTCGTCTTCTATCTGAAGGAGAGGTGATTCCTGAGGGTTCAGAATCAGAAGCAGTACAAAATTTAATTCAAACTATAATTGAGTATTGGGATAGCGATAAGCAAGATTCTCCTGTACATTTTAGAACTATTTACCGCAGAATATTAGATAGCAAAAACAGTAATAAATTGCGACATCTTTGTCATCAGCTTTTTCAGAATGGTAAAATTCCCATTGATAAGACTTCCGAACAGCTTGAGTTTCGCTACACTGGCTTGGTGGTGCGCAGGGGTAATTATTTAGAATTTTTCAATCCAATTTACCAGCATATTTTTAATAAAAATGTTATCCCAGAGCCCGATGGTGCACCGTTTGTATTTATAGAACGTTTTGAACAACAAAAATATTTTAAACAAATATTACATTCTTTATTAAATTCACAATCCCAAGATAATAATCCGCAAATTTTCTTACTCTACGGACATCAAGGAATGGGTAAGTCCGCTTTTCTTAGACGTCTGCGTCAGATGATTTCTGAAGAACCTTTCACAGGTAAGATTAACAATTTATTTTTAGATTGGGCTGTTGAATATGAAAACTACCCCAAATTGAGAGTTGGACACGACAATATTGAACCCACTACTGTTTTAGAAGTAATCTATCAAAAATTTGTGTTTGAAGGTTGGGAAAATTACTTCGAAAATTACCGTCAAACTAAAGATTTGTGTAGTAGTGCAAATCAAAAAATTGCCGCAGCATTAAAAAGTTCGAGTGTAAAAAATATAGAATCTATTGAAAATTTGCGTCCTTTAGGTGTTGATGGAATTATCGACTTGTTAAACGAAAATGAAGTAAGTTTAGATGAGGAAGAGCGAAAGGAATTTCAACAAGCAGAGAAATTTATCCAGCTTGAACTGTCACCCCAAGAGTTAGAAGTTTTTCAACAGCAAGAAACAAATCTCGCTGTTTCTTTAGGAATTGGAATTGTCAAAATAGTTGAAGAAAAACCATTGGTGATATTTTTAGATACTTACGAAATCGTAGATTCACTAAAATGCGACTATATTCTCCGCAATGTGATTGATCGAAGTAGCCAGAAAGTAGCATGGGCGATCGCCTCTCAAAGAAACCTTGTAGATAGCGGAAAGAGAAATGATATAGCTAAATTAGTTTTACAAAAAACCTTAGAACATACAGATCCCGATGTGGTAGTAGCAACTATTAAAGCTTTAACAAAGTATGATGATGGAATTACAGTTCCCGAATTAATCAACTTTCTCTCTCTACCTGCAAACCCTTCTCCCAACAACCCCGCAGGTGACCGCTATGTGCGCGAAACAGCAACTCGCGAACTGGGGAAAATTCTTGAAAATCAAACCAGTTTAGAACAACTTTCGCAAGCAGTTGAAGCTTTAGTTACTGCAATGCGAAATGACTACATTAGCAATGTTCGTGAAACAGCAGGGAAAACATTAGAAGAAATCTTCGACACGATAATCAAGTTAAGAGAAACTCAAGCTTCAAAAATTATCAAAAGAATTCAACGTAATCTGACACTTGCAGGTAAGTTAAATCGAGAAGATTCTCACGAGTTAAACAACACACCTATTGAAATACTCATCGAAGGTTTATCTAGTCAGGATTTAGATATTAGAGTAAGCAGCGCTGAAAAATTAGGTCAACACCAACAAGCGGGAGAACATCTCGTACAATTACTTTGTAGCTCACAGCAAGAACCCGATGTCCGCGCGACAGCAGCAAAATCATTAGGGGAAATCGGAATCACTGCGCCGATAAATGCAGTTAGCGAACTAATCAAAGCAGTAGATTACGAACAAGAACCAGATTCTTATGTGCGAAAACAGGCGGCGATCGCACTAGGTAAACTCACAGCTACAGCAGAAATTATAGATGCATTAAATAAAGTTTGCCGCCAAGATAAATTTAGTAGCGTTCGCAATCCTGCTCAAGCATCTTTAGAGTCGATCGCAAAAACAGCAGATTCAGAAAATGCAAGACAAGCTGCACTTTATATAGAGCAACTGACTCCCCAACCACCTTGTCAATCCACAGTTCTAGAATTAATTGAACAACTAAATAGTCAAGACAGAATCAAGAGACAATCTGCTGTGATTGCATTGGGTAAAGTCAACATAAATAAGGATGAATTAAATCAATTAAAAGTCATAGAAAGGTTAATAAATATGTGGCGAAATGACCCAATTAATACGGTGAGAAATTCTATTGAGAATACATTATATAACATATACAAATGTACGCAGCATCCAACTGTATATAAAGCTTTAAAACGATATCCCGATTATACCAATAATGAAATTCGAGAAAAATATAAATTGCTGTTTGAGCAATATCCTCTATCTATAAATAGTTGATTAGAAATGAGGTATTGGGGATAGCACTGCGTGCCACCGCAAGCGGCATATGACAACTGGGGATAGCACTGCGTGCCACCGCAAGCGGCATATGACAACTGGGGATAGCACTGCGTGCCACCGCAAGCGGCATATGGCGACTGGAGATAGCACTGCGTGACGCCTTGCATATGGCGATTAGTAAATTATTACTTTTTACTTTTTACTTTTGATTACAAATCTTTACTACAATATTGGAGAATAAGATGAATTTTTTAGTGCATGCTAGAGAAGGTAATTCTTACACCACAACACAAGGAAAAGTTGTAACCATATCTGAAACTTTTACCAAAATTTCTGCACCCCAAACCCAAAGGGAAGCATTAAATTATATCGGCATTCAATTTATAGGCGATCGTCTAATACTTAATTTTCTCGAAACAGGTAATCCCTATGCTGATGCTCAAGGTG
This sequence comes from Mastigocoleus testarum BC008, assembly GCF_001456025.1. GTDB lineage: Bacteria > Cyanobacteriota > Cyanobacteriia > Cyanobacteriales > Nostocaceae > Mastigocoleus > Mastigocoleus testarum. Next base: position 118,512 of record NZ_LMTZ01000024.1, on the reverse strand, counting down.
ATAGAACAAAATTAGGTGAAAAAATAAGTGATACAGTATTTGTAGAATTAGCTTTAAAGCAAAACCCACCCCAAGCCTTAGAAATACGAGCATACTTGCTACCATTTATTGAAGATGGGGTCAACTTTGCTGGTAACGTCAACTTCAAAACTCCCTGGGGTGAAAAGCGCAAAATCCCAATGACTGGTAGGGGAACAGCAGCTTTGGAAGGACGAGCTAATGATGCACATGCAGGATTTTGTACGGGGGGTGCTTGCGCTTCATTTCAAGAAAGAAGTGCACTAGTTTTGGCGGTTGCTGCTGCTGCTGGTGCAAGTGACGAACAAATTGACATTATAGGAGAAAAACTTAGGCAGCTTAACGATAAATTTCATGGGAGAGGAGATATTCTTTCTTACTGCATAGAATGTGCTAAAACAGCACAAAATAAAATACCAAGTTATAAGGAGTTTATGACTGTTCTTTACCCAAAAGGTCGTCGTCCTCCGTTACTTGAAAGTATCATTAATACAGGAAAACCAAATGATGCTTATTTTGCAAAAGCCTTAACCAAAATGACTGATGAAGAACTAGCTGCAGATAAGGAAGTATTACAAATCAGGCTATAAACCAATACAGGTCAGTTAAGAATTATCCTACTGTAGAGATATTTCAGAGCTTAGGGCTTTAGTTTAGTCTCTGGAACCTCTCTACAGAAACAAAGCCGTTAATATAATACGTACAAACACTTCTTCCCTCTTTCCTCTTTCTTCTTCTTTCTATCAGAGGAGATAAAATCAAAAATCTTATTTTTCATCGTCCGCGCAACCGGACTTTCTAGGTTTAGCCGCCGCATCCTTAGCGGGTGTCGGCGATTACAAATAATAGGAAAGATTATGAATAACCACAATCATTTCTTTTCATTTTCTCGTAATTTAGAAAATCAGCCAAGTTTCGTTCAAGCTAATTTAATACCCGAACTCGAACAGCATTCCTTCGATAATTTACAAGATGCTTTTAGCTTTTATGATGGTAGTTTATTATTACTAGGTGAACCGGGAATAGGTAAAAGTTTTTTATTAAAAGAATTTCAACAAAATCTCAAACAGCAAAATAACGATCATCTAATAATATTTTTACAAATTTGGACTTGGAGTAACAAACAACTTCCAATTCTTGATTGGGTAGCCTACCATAAAGGATATTCAGCAGAGTTGTTAAAACAAAAAATTCAAGGACAACAAGTTGTATTAGTCTTAGACGGACTAGATGAGCTTCCTGATCGTGTCTCTAAATTACCGGAAGACCCAAACTCAGAAAAAGAAGATTACCGCTTAGAGTTTCTTCAACAGTTATCTGAGTTTAACCAAGAATTTACAGGGGTCAATATACTTGTTAGCTGTCGGAGTCAAGATTATAAAGATATATCAAGCAATAATAATATAAAAATTATATTCAATGGAGCAGTAGAACTTAAAGCTTTAAAAAACCAGGATATTCAAGACTATATAAACCAAATTTTCGATAATGATACTCAAATCAGTAAGATACTTTGGAATCTACTCAGGAAAAATAGAGGATTGCGGAAGATAGTTAGCAATCCACTACTACTAAGTATTTTTGTCGAGACTTGTAAAAGTACTCAAGATATTGATAAAGTCGCAGCTATTGGTAATATTGGCGAATTGTTCAATAGTTTTTTGGACAAGACTTATGAACGTTTAGAAAAACGAAATTGGGAAACCCATGGAGAAAAATTACCATTATCTTTAGATGATCTCAAGAATCTATTAGGACATGTTGCGATTGCAATGATGGGGGATTTACACCCCGATGACAATGAAATTTATTTGAATACATTTAGGCTTGTTATCCAAAGACATTATCAAGTTATTGCTCAAAATAAAATTGACGAATTAATCACACTATCTCAACAGTTAAACTTAATAGTTTCTACTAATCAAAATCCTGTAACTTATAGTTTTAGACATTTAATACTAAGAGATTATTTAGCATTAAACTTTCTCCAAAAAGAGATTTGTAACATTACAACAGCAACTAAGATTGAAGCAGCACGAGCTTTAGGTGGGATAAATCATCCTAGAGCTTCTGAGTTACTAATTACTTTATTAGAAGACCAAAATACTGATGCTAATGTTTGCTATGAAGCTGTTAATTCCATAGCGGAGTTAGATGATGGTGTTGATTTTCGGGGTTATATCCAAGATTTTCCCCGACATACTATAAGTTCTCAAATTAATGAGTTTAGTATCGATAATATCAAAGAATATTTTAATAAATTCGCAGAATATAGACCGATAACAAATTCAGATGCTCAGAAATTTAAAAAATTGACATTTGGGAATCCTTTAGCAGTTAAAATGCTAGCAAATATGTGGCGTGATGGAGTCGCTAAAGACACAATATTTAATCATCCAGAAGCGCCGATTCTTACAAAAGGGAAAAAACGTTTAGTCGCACAACTTTTTCTCAATCAATGTTTAAACGAACAAGATAAACAGGCGGTGTATGCATTAGCAGTTATGCGTCGTCCCGAAAAGGAATTATTAAGAAGGATACTCAAAGCTCAAGACGATACGGAATTGTACTCAAGATTGCAACAACTCCATCTTCGCTATTCATTTGTTTTACCGGATGAATTTAAGTTGGATGAGCAGTATAAAGTGTTTATCCAAGAGTATTTGTTAGAACCAGAGCAGCGCTTTACTCCAGAAATATTAGACCTCAACAGACGGGCGAGAAACTATTTCCAACAACGTTTGGATAACCTGATTCAAAATTTAAATATTAAGCAGCAATTAGAAACACAAGAAGTTACCGAGACAATCAATAATTTAGTTCATCATTGGCAGTGGCGCGATGAAAAAGAATATGATGAAAACTTTGTTTGGAACGATACTAAACTAACAGAACATCTAATACTGGGATGGCAATATAATATTAACTGGGCACGCAATCTTTTGCAAGATGCTACTGTTTTTACATCTACAATAAAGTATAAGCAGCGCTGGCAACTTTTCGAACGGGCTTTAGCGTCGGAAGCTAGTCTTGACGACAAGTATTCTCTATTAAAATATTTAGAAACTGAAGTTAATGACCGAGAAATTTCACCGGAAGCAATGGCAATTATTTTGCTTAAACGCGGTGAGTTACTCTTGAGACAACAGAGAAATCAAGAGGCTGAAAATAATTTCAACGAAGCACTTTTACAAGCACAAAGTGTCAACGCGCGAGATTTAATTCCACATATACAAGCTTTACTTCCACAATTAAAATCCGAGATTATTGTCGAGCACTCAGATTATATAACATCAGTTTGTCCGAGTTCGGATGGGACAAAAGTCTTGTCTGGGAGCTTTGATAAAGCCCTAAAGTTATGGGAAGTTTCTACTCAAAACATTTCTACTCAAAATAAGTTACTAAATTGTTTGCTTACTTTTGATGGTCATACAGAAGCAATCTATTCAGTTTATCTCAGCCGCGACGACAAATTAGCTATTTCTGGTAGCGCCGATAAAACTATTAAGTTTTGGAATGTTCAAACCGGAAATTGTATTAAAACATTCGAGGGACATACCAATACAGTAAGTTCGGTTGTCTTGAGTCACGATAATAGTTTCGTTATATCTGGTAGTTTTGATAAAACTCTAAAAATATGGGATGTTGAAACAGGAGAATGTCTCTCTACTCTAGACGAACATCAAGATGCAGTGCGTTCAGTTGCTTTGAGTCCGGACGATGGCTTTGCACTATCCGGTAGCTTCGATTGCAGTTTGAAATTATGGGATATCGCGACAGGAGAATGCTTGCGTACTTTCGCAGAACATACAGCCCAAATACGTTCGGTTTGTTTTAGTTCCGACGGTAAATTTGCATTATCTGGTGCTTTTGATCGAACTTTAAAATATTGGGATGTTAATACGGGTAAGTGTTTGCATACATTTCATGAAGACGCTGACGTATATTCAGTTTCTCTAACCAATGATAATCGTTTTGCCATATCGGGAAACGGGAATGCAATTATTAAAATTTGGGATATCAGCGAGAAAAATGCAGATAAAACTTTAAAAGTATTTGAAGAACACGCGGATGTTGTCTCCTCCATAGCTTTAACCCCAGATAATAGCTATGGGATATCTGCAAGTGGTGATGAAACAATTAAAGTCTGGAAATTAGACTTACCTAAAACACCAATTGGTATAAAACCTCCAAGTGCGCCTAAAAAACCAGATGATACTGAACCAAAAAATAAAAAACCAGATGATACTGAACCAAAAAATCCTTGGAAATTGGCGACTTTAATATTATTAGTCATTTTGTCGTTTGGTTTTATATCCTGGATATGGTTTGTCATCTCTGGTAGAGAAGAGCAGAATACTTCGATCCAAACGATTTGTAAAAAAGCAACAGCTAAAGCGCAAGCAGGTATTATGAATTACAAAAGCCGAATAAATCAAAATGGAAATATTAGTGAAGATGCAATATTGAGATTTGGGGAAACACTTAAAGAATTAGAAACAACATATGAAAATAACGGGAAACCAGATTGCTTAGAAGAACATTTAGGTAGAATAATGCATACCTATGCTATTGAAGTATCAGCTTCTAGCGGTCACAAGCAAGAAGCTATTGAATTACTCAAGAAAGTTCCTCCTAAATATAGCGACTTTGAAGAAGTCAGAAAAAGACTACAGAAGTGGGAAACTGAAAATTAAAAAATTAAGAATATGACCTGCAGGCTGCGTGCGGTCCTAAAGGGACCTTAAGCCTAAACGGAGATGCTTACGCCGAAAGGTACAGCAACAAGCTATAGCTGCGCTACCTAGGGAACTGCTACCTTATGGGTCCGCTGTCGTTACGTAAATCCTGATAAAATGGTATACTTTACAGATTAAAAAATCCATAATAAAAAATCCCTAAGATAAAACAATATTATTTATTAGATAATTCTATATATAAGAATTTCTTACAATATATATCGTTGAATTATCTATGAAAATAATTCCATTTTTCCTTATATAAAGCTAACCTAATAAGTAATAACCTGTAATAAAAATTAACTAGGCTAAATTTTTGAGACACGTATTATTAAGGGGCAGCGGTTGCAGTTTTTCGTGCATATGACCGTAACTACTATCTTTGCAAATTTAGAATTTTTCACATTCAGAGACATTTAGAAACATTTTAGAAACAGATATCTATGGCTGATTTCTTGCTCGAAAGCGTTTGGTTAGTGCCTTGTTATGCACTAATTGGGGGACTTTTATCTATTCCCTGGTCGCCGGGAATACTTCGCCGTACGGGTCCAAGACCGTCGGGTTATGTAAACTTAATTGCGACCTTTTTGGCATTTGTTCACAGTGCTCTAACAATACCATTAGCTTGGAATCAGCCCCCGTACGAATTATCTATTCCTTGGTTAAATACAGCAGGTTTAAATCTATCTATTGATTTGGAAATATCTGCAATTAGTGTGACAGCCATGGCTGTAATTGCAGGTTTGAATTTTCTCGCCCAGGTATATGCCGTAGGATATATGGAAATGGACTGGGGATGGGCGCGTTTTTATTCTTTATTGGGTATATTTGAAGCTGGTCTGTGTGCCCTAGCTTTATGTAATAATTTATTCTTCAGCTATGTGATTTTGGAGGTCCTAACTTTAGGAACTTATCTCTTAGTTGGTTTATGGTTCAGTCAGTCTTTGGTGGTAACGGGTGCAAGAGATGCTTTTCTAACCAAACGGGTAGGAGACTTGTTTTTGTTAATGGGTGTGTTAGCAATATATCCCTTAGCAGGAACTTGGAACTATTGGGAATTAGGTGAGTGGGCTGCTACAGCTAATGTAGATCCAAAATTAATGTTATTAGTTGGTTTAGCATTAATTGCTGGTCCTATGGGTAAATGCGCCCAATTTCCCTTGCACTTGTGGTTAGATGAAGCAATGGAGGGTCCAGTTCCCAGTACAATTTTACGGAACTCGGTAGTAGTTGCTAGTGGAGCTTGGGTATTAATTAAGTTACAACCGGTGTTGAGTTTGTCGCCCGTAGTTTCCACCACAATGGTAGTAATTGGTTCAATTACTGCTGTTGGTGCTTCACTAATTGCGATCGCTCAAATTGATATCAAACGTTGTTTATCTTACTCTGTGAGTGCTTACATGGGTTTGGTATTTATTGCTGTAGGAACCCAACAAGATGAAGCTGCACTTTTATTGGTACTAATTCATGCTTTATCTGCGGCATTATTAGTGATGGGTACCGGAACAATTGTTTGGAATAATATTACCCAAGATGTTACCCAACTCGGAGGACTGTGGTCCCGTCGTCCCGTATCCGCAATTGGCTATATTGTAGGGACTCTGGGTTTAATTGCTGTTCCACCTCTAGGTGGCTTTTGGGCGTTATTAAAATTAGCTTCCGGGGTGTGGACTACCCAACCTTGGTTAGCAGGGGTGATTATATTGGTTAACGGCTTAACAGCATTTAGTTTAACCAGAGAATTTGGTTTAATTTGGGGTGGTAAACATCAGTCAATGAGTTATCGCTCTCCTGAAGTGAGTTGGCAGATGATTTTACCGATGACTTTTTTAGTCGGTTTTGTTTTACATTTACCTATCTTATTGCAAACCGTATCAATTTTACCCAGTTGGGCAACTTTAAACAAAGATGTGGGATTACTGCTGATTTGGTCGAGTATTTTTGGTTGCAGCATTAGCGGTGTAATTTATCTGGGTAACATCCCTAAACCGATTCGTCTTCCTTGGAAAGGTTTGCAAGATTTAATTGCTTATGATTTCTACACCCCCAAGCTTTATCGCATGACTATAGTTTTGGGTGTTGGTTTATTGTCTCAGCTAGCAGACATTGTTGATCGGTTTGTAGTGGATGGAATTGTGAATTTGGTTGGTTTAGCATCTTTGGGAGGTGGAGAAGGTCTCAAATACAGTAACTCAGGACAAACCCAATTTTATGTCCTTACCGTACTTTTGGGAGTTGGTTTTTTAGGAGTTGCTTTAACTTGGAAATACTGGAACAGTTTTTTGGAAGTGATATTTTAAGTTTTAAGTTTTAAATTTTAAGTTTTAAGCTTGAGATTTAATTCCGCTCGGCGTTAATAGTCTTACATTTTCTAAACGTTTAGTTGACAGGAAAGGTTTGCAAGGACAATTAGTTGACAGTTGACAGTTTGCGGTTAACAGGTAAAGTAAACATTTAACAGTTAACTGGTTATAAATGGGTGAAGCTAAAACTCATTTGTATGTTTTGTTACGCTGTTTCCATTTGTTTCCTATTGACTATTAATGTGAGGAAAAATAGGTGAAAGAACATCTATCTAGAAGGAATTTAATTAGATTTGGTGCAGGAGCATTAGGGGCAGGAATATTAGCAGAAGAATTAGGTTCTGAGTTAATATCTCCCCAACCAGCTGTTGCTGAAAACAATATAAGTCCTGATGAAGCACTCCAAAAATTGATAGATGGTAACAGACGTTTTCTTTTCAGAGAACAAAAGAAACCTAACCGCAGTTATGCACGTTTATTACAAGTAGCAAATGGTCAGAAACCTTTTGCATCAATTTTAAGTTGTGCTGATTCGCGAGTCCCAGCGGAAATGTTATTTGACCAGGGTTTTGGGGATTTATTTGTATGTAGAGTAGCTGGTAATGTTGCCACTCCCGAAGAAATCGCTAGTTTGGAATATGGTGCATATAAACTAGGTACAAAAGTAATCATGGTTATGGGACATAAACGATGTGGTGCAGTTACAGCAGCTATGACAGATGGTGATTTCCCAGGTCATATTAGTACTTTAATTAGTGCGATTAAACCAGCAGTAAAAAATGTTAAAGGTAAGTATGGCGATGCTCTAGAAAATGCTTGTAAGGAAAATGCATTATTGCAAATTAAAACTCTGATGACATCACCAGTTCTTGCTAAATTTGTGGAGGATAAAAAGCTGAAAATAGTTGCTGGATATTATGATTTAGATACAGGTAAAGTTAGTCTCGTCGCTTAATTTTATTGAATTAACCCTGACTTAATTCTTAATTAAACTAAGGCGGGTAAATCCCGCCATCCAAAAAATTTAGTTATTAATTATAAAAATCAAATATTAAATCCTAAAAAAACGAATAACAAAAGTAAATAATTAAAAATTTCGACGATGAAAAAATAATTATCAAAACATCAAAATACATCTCAAAAATCATCTAAATTTCACATCTAATATCCTTACAAAAAATGCTCAGTACTTTAATTTGGTTACCGATTTTTGGTGCAGTTATTATTGCACTACTGCCAAAAAAGATTCCTGCAAATCAAATTCGTTTTGCTTCTGCATTTATCGCAGGTATTACTTTTCTATGGAATATTTTTATACTGTTCAATTTTGATATTGCTAATCCCCAGTTCCAACTACAAGAATATTTATCTTGGAATGAAACTTTAGGTTTAAGTTATCAGTTGGGGGCTGATGGGTTATCAATTTTAATGTTGTTGTTGAATAGTTTGCTAACTTGGATTGCTATTTACAGTAGTAGTAAAACTACTGAACGGCCTCGACTTTTTTACTCCCTGGTTTTGCTGGTGAGTGGTGGAGTTGCTGGGGCATTTTCTGCAGAGAACTTGCTGTTATTCTTCCTGTTTTATGAGTTAGAGTTAATTCCTTTTTACCTACTGATTTCCATTTGGGGTGGTAAGAGGCGTTCTTATGCTGGTATAAAATTTTTGATATACACTGCTGTTTCCGGCGCTCTAATTCTGGCAAGTTTCCTTGGTATTGTCTGGTTAAGTGGCTCTTCAAGCTTCAATTACGATGTTATTTCAACCGAAGGTATATCATTAACTCTGCAATTAATTCTACTTACTACAATCATAGTTGGATTTGGAATTAAAATTCCCTTAGTTCCCTTACATACTTGGTTACCAGACGCTTACGTTGAAGCTTCTGCACCGGTCGCAATTTTACTAGGTGGAGTATTAGCAAAATTGGGAACCTACGGTGTTTTACGCTTTGGAATGGGTTTATTCCCCGAAACTTGGGGTCTTGTCGCTCCTGGTTTAGCAATTTGGGGAGCAGTCAGTGCAATGTATGGAGCTGTAACCGCGATCGCGCAAAAAGATATTAAACGTATGGTGGCTTATAGTTCCATTGGTCACATGGGTTACATTCTGTTAGCTGCTGCTGCAAATACTTCGTTAGCGTTAGTTGGTGCAATATCCCAAATGGTGAGTCACGGTATTATCTTGGCGATTCTGTTTCATCTGGTGGGAGTTGTGGAATCCAAGGTGGGAACCCGAGAATTAGATAAACTTAATGGTTTAATGAGTCCGGTACGGGGTTTACCGTTTATTAGCGCTCTACTAATTTTAGGAGGTATGGGTAGTGCCGGAATTCCGGGAATGACAGGTTTTATTGCTGAATTCATTGTTTTTCAGGGTAGTTTCTCGATTTTCCCCATTCCTACATTATTATGCGTTATCGCGACGGGTTTAACAGCAGTTTATTTCGTAATTCTTCTCAATCGTACCTGTTTCGGCAAACTCGATAATGATTTAGCATACTATCCCAAAGTATTTTGGCATGAAAAAATGCCAGCAGTGATATTAGCAGTTTTAATTATTTTCTTAGGAGTACAGCCAAATTGGTTAGTGCGTTGGAGCGAACAAACCAGCGCTGCGATGGTTGTAAACGTTTCTACTCAGCAATCAGTACAAACAGCATCTTTGGTGATGGGTAATGAGTAATGAGTAAGGAGTAAAGAGTCAGGAGTCAGGAGTCAGGAGTCAGAAGTCAGGAGTCAGAGGGAGTAATCAATTACCCATTACCAATTACCCATTACCAATTACCAATTACCCATTACCAAGCTAAAAAAATGGTACAAACCCCAGATAAAACAAACTCAAAATTACCACCTTCGGATCATGAATTTGCAGAAGTAATTCACCGTTTGGAAGCAGGTGGTTCAATGTTACCGGATACTCCGGAAAATTTAATGCAAATTATTGGTATTTATAAAGCTTACGCCGTACCGATGGATTTTTATTGGCGGGATTTGCTTTATATTGGCGAGAGAGTATTTTTAAATCCCTTACCTTTTTTTAAATACTTCTTGCCAAAGGAATACTTAGAATTGCACAATCATTATGCTGGTGACGATGCAGACTTAAGAGTTTGGCGTGGTGAAGCTACAGCCCATCCTGAATTGATGGAATTCATCGAAAAGGGCGAAACCTTTAAAATGCCCAAATTATTGCATCACTGGTTTCATGATCGCATCAATATGGAATTTGCTGAAGCCTGTATGCGGTCAATGTTATGGCATGGTAGAGATATGGGTTTAGGTAAGTTTGATGCTTATTTAGATTCTGAAGAATATAAAGAAAATGCCGACCGAGCAATTAAGGCTTACTTTAAAGGTAATCCGATCATGCAAGGTTTTTATAAACTGTTCCCGGACATGTTTTTAGAGCAGTGTCGTCAGGCTTCCTATTATGCGAACTTGGGTTTATTCTGGGAAGTAATGGCACCAGTTTTCTTTGAAATGTCAGATTTATATGATGAAGGAAAACTGACTAGCGTCCCAGAAGCAATGGATTTTCTTGTTAATGGAATCTTTGCTGTCGCAGGTCGTCCCATTTACCATCACGTTTACATTCGCGGTGAATGTTATGAGGTAATTCCCAAATCTAAAGGATTTACTTGGTTGTATGAAGCTGCTTTACCTTATGTAGAAGCAATTTTCTATCGTACTGCTCCCTTCAGGGGTACAAAATCCTATAACGCCCAAGCCAAACAAGTTCCGGACGAACAAAAAGATTTTCATTATGGTATCCTTTATGCAGATGTTTTTCCTGTAGGTACCGCTGGGATTCCCCCAACATTATTGATGCAAGATATGTTGCATTTCTTGCCCCAGTATTTAGTCGATTATTATCAAGAATACTGCCGTGGTGAAGATGATATGTTGATTCAATTGGGAATTACTTTCCAAAGGTCAATGTATAATGTGACATCAGCAGTTATTCAAGCATTACGGACGGCACTTTTGTATTCATTAGACGATCCAAATATCGAGCATTTGAAATCAAACCGAGAATTCTTTGAAACCCAATTAAATCGTTTTTGCCGTCATGAATATGGTATGCGTGATGCTGCGCGTTTACGAGATATTCAAAGAAAAGATTATCGGTAGTTTGTATTATTTTGTTTGAATATTAAAATATCATTTTTTTAGAGGCGTAGCAGTCGCAGACGTAGCAGTGCTACGTCTCTACGTGAAAGTAATATTATTGATCGGAGTCAACGCCTGCAGCAGTACCACTGGTTTCGATTTTGGGATAGTAACCTTCAGGTTTAGCACCCACTGTTACTCCACCATGAATCATACTTTGAATTTCCGAACCAAAGAAACTATAGGGAAATGTTGGAGTTGAAGCGCTAACTTGGTTAAGAGTTACTAAAAGCTCATCAGGAATAGTAAAATCTAAAGCTTGTAAATTATCTTGAAGTTGATGGAGTTTTGTCGCACCAATAATTACTGAAGCAACTCCAGGTTGATTTGCAGACCAATTCACTGCTACTTGCGCCATACTGCGCCCTATCTTTTTAGCTACTGTTTCTAATTCAGCGACAATTTGCCAGTTTTTTTCAGTGAATTTTTGAAAGGCTGGATTATTTGAACCTTTCATCATTTCCAAGCGACCTTCACCCGCTCCTTCTTCACTGGGGCGATATTTACCACTGAGCAAACCGCCAGCTAAGGGACTCCAAACCATAATTCCCATTCCATGTTCTGTCCCCAAAGGAACAAACTCATTTTCAATATTTCGTTCCACCAAGGAATATTCTAGCTGCAGAGTACATAACCTTTCATAACCCCTTAACTCTGCAATCGTTTGAGCGCGAGAAGCATACCAAGCAGGAACATCAGAAAGACCAACATAACGCACCTTACCGGAACTTACTAGATCGTCTAGGGTACGCATAACTTCTTGTGCAGGAGTAATTCTGTCCCAAGTGTGCAGTATATAGAGGTCAATATAATCAGTATTTAAACGCTTAAGTGAGCCTTCCACCGCACGCATGATATTTTTACGTCCATTACCGCCAGCGTTAGGATTTCCAGGTTCACCATTGTAGGAAAATTTAGTAGCGATGACTATTTTATCTCTTAAATTGCGATCGCGAATAAATTCTCCCACCAAAGTTTCACTAGTCCCATTAGTATACAGATCGGCAGTATCAATAAAATTTCCACCTGCATCGACATAGGTATCAAATAAAGTTTTGGAAGTTGCAGGATCCGTACCCCATCCCCACTCGGTTCCAAAAGTCATTGTACCTAAAGCTAAAGGGCTAACACGCAATCCAGAACGACCGAGGGTGTAATAGTTATTGAGGGACATAGTTGGTATTTGCTTTAAGTTTTGAATTTACACAACATTTGATTATTACGGATTAATTGCTAGTTTGTATAGGAAGTTATTGCTCTTTTTTGTCATGCTAACTGATATCATGTCAACTAAGGTTAAACGATTGCTTCAGAGCTATTTTACCTAAATCAACAAGACGAGCAATTTGAGAAAGAATATCAGAATGCTAGGAGCTATTGACGTCAAATAGAATTGGGAGCAGCAGTAATATTGGTACTGTATAATTTTAACCGTTTGCCCTTGAAAGCTTTCCTAACTCTATAGTTTTGTTATCTGTTATTTCTACTTTTAACTTTAGTAATAGAGATTCTACATCTGCTTGCAAGTATATATATTTTATTTGCTGTTTTTCTTGGTAAAACTCAATTGACTTATTCATAATTAAAATACCAGTACTTATTTACTTCTAGTTTCATTTACTCTTAACTTGTACATTTTCAAAACCTTACATAGCAAAGGTTTCAGTCAAAGCCAAAAAATATGTTAGTTTTATTCGTTACGAGGGGGTTTAATTAATTTTGAATTTTGTTAGCGGCTAGCGATAGCGTACCGTAGGTATTGCATGACCGCAGGTCATATTTTGAATTTTGAATTCCCCCTTGTGGGGCGCTTACAAATTAAACTTGATTAGTACGCAAAATTATTTTCTTTATGCTTCTGACCAAGAACCAATACTCATTTCAGCAATAAAACCAGGTCCAAAAGCTGCAAGAAAGCCTTTGTCGTTATGTTTTGGTCGGTTATTTTCAAAAGTTCTCTTGAGAACATCAAATACTACAACACTAGCTAAATTACCTGATTCAGCTAAACTAGCTCTACTCTCATTGATTAGTTGCTCGTCTATAGAAAGATTTTTAACTATCTCATTTAATATTTTTCGTCCACCTGTATGGAATATATAAAAATCAAGTTTTGATATATTCTCTCCTTGTTGATTGACAAAACCTTTCATTGCTGGCGTTGTTGGCTCAATGGAGTTTAGTATTTCTTTGTCTAGTCTAAAGTGAAAACCAGTATTTTTGACATCATAAGCAATATAGTGTTCTGTATTAGGGAGTCCAAAAGTTGCATTGGCTTCAAGTTTGAAACCAGTTCCCCCCAAGCCTCTCATCACACAAGCTGAAACCCCATCACCAAATAAAGCTGAAGAGAGCATCGGACCAATATGTCCATCGGTTGGCTGAAAGCAAAGAGAACACAGTTCTACAGAAACAATCAAAACATTAACATTCCCATAAGCCAGACAAAAATCATGGGCGCGGTTAATTGCTGAACTCCCTGCAGCGCAACCTAGTTGAGCAATTGGAACTTGTCTAGTTGTCGAGGGTAAACCTAATTCATTGACGAGATATGCTGTTAAAGAAGGCATTAGGAAACCAGTACAAGATGTGACGATAATCATATCAATATCGTCTGTTGTTAATTGAGCATTCTCGAGAGCCTCCTGCGCAGCTTGTTTGCTTAATTTCTTTGCTTCTCGAGCATAGATATTATTTTGCTCTTCAAAACCCTGGTGTACTATACTCTCTTCTAAAGGTCTAACAAAGTGTCTTTTATCTATCTGGGTATTGCGTACCATTTTCACCACGCGCTCAAGATTGGGATTATCAGCATAAAATCTCTCCATCAGTTCAATCATCTGATCTTGGGTAACTACATAATCTGGTAGGATGACGCTGGGTTTGCATAAAGTTGCCATAATATCAATATCTCCTTTGGTTGTTTTATCTTGATTAACAATATGGGGTATGAGTATGAATAATCAGTGATTAATTAGTGAGAATTAGCTGAGATTTGTCTTAGAAATATGAAAGTAAGCCCTACGCACAAGTTATTAGGAGATTCGCAAGTAGCGTAACTACCTGCGAATCTCCTAATGGTGAGCAAAAGCTTACAAATCATAGCTGTTGGGATTTATCAATGTCCTAACATTATTACGTAGGGCGATATTTGCGTTTAAGTGGATTCGAAGGATTGCTCTAAAGTAACTTTACCTATTGCATTTCCTGATTCCTGATATGTATGGGCTGCGCTGACATCCACGAACCTAAAAGACTTAGAATCTAGAAGTGGACGTAATTTACCTTCATCGACAAGATGAGCAATTTGAGAAAGAATATCAGAATGATGGGAGCGATTAACATCAAATAACATTGGGAGCAGCATGTAAACAAGGTGTAGGGTTAATCCTTTAGCATGAAGTAAAGTCAAATCTTGTTGAGATAAAGAAACCAAAGAGACTACAGTTCCGTTGAGTTTTGCTGCTTTGAAGGCGTTTTGCAAATTATCGTTTCCAACTGTGTCAAACACGATATCAAAGCCTTCACCATTCGTGTACTCTGCAACAAATTCTTCAATAGGAGTTTGGCGATAATTGATAGTGAAATCAGCACCTAATTCACTTGCGATCATTGCTTTTCCCTCGCTCGATATCAATGCGTAGACTGTAGCACCAACCCATTTTGCTAACTGCACACCAATATGACCCACTCCTCCAGTTGAACCATAAACTAAAACCTTTTGACCTGGTTGGATTTTGGCGCGATCGACGAGACCTTCCCATGCTGTTATTGATACGAGTGGTAATGCAGCAGCTTCTAACATAGTCAAAGATTTTGGTTTATGGGCAACGAGCCTAGCATCCGCTAACATATACTCAGCCAGAGCTCCTCCCATTCCTTTGACCCCTCCAGCACAACCATAAACCTCATCACCAACTTTGAAACCTTCAACATTATCACCAATTTTTTCAATTGTCCCGGCTACATCTCCATGTAAAATTGCTGGAAAACTGGGAGCAATATCAGGAACAACACCTTCACGGATTTTTACATCTACTGCGTTGATGCTGGTTGCAGCGACCCGAATTAAGACATGATGGGGAAGTACTTCTGGTATGGGTAAATCTGCTGTTTGGAAAACACTGGGTTGACCGAAACGTTCAATGACAATAGCTTTCATATTTATTTATTCGTCCAAACTTTGTACTCAATTGAGTAACATAAACAAATAGACACCCGGAAGGATTTACGGGAAAGTACATTAGTAACCTTTTGGTAAGTCAAAGATGACTTTTAATCTTGATCGCAACCGAGGTGAACTAAATTATCCACCTCAACCCGCACTAGATCGCATCGCTAATATGGGGGTATTTGATACTAGTTGTGAGGGACACCAACTTCTAGAAAAAATAGCGAACAAATGGACAATTTTGATAATCTATGCCTTAACTCAAGGGAAAAAAAGATACACCGGTTTAAAACAACAAATAGTTGATATATCACCTAAAATGCTGGTGCAAAATCTCCGCAATTTAGAACGCTCGGGGTTAATCGAACGAAAAGTATTTCCAAGCGTTCCACCTCGAGTTGAATACTCACTGACACCTTTGGGTGAATCTTTAGCTGAACCACTTGCTGTTTTGGGAGAATGGGCTTATCAGCATATTAAGGATGTAAATTTAGCGATTGAAAAATATGATAATAATTCCAAGTCTGAAGATTTCTGGGAACCAAAATAGAATAATTTATAAATTATGAATTACAAATTATGAGTTACAAATCATTAAACATAAATCATGAAATATAAATCATGAAATATAAATCATGAAAAAATTCGAAGAACAATTTAAACATATTTATTCCCAAGACTTATCGGAGAAAAAAACTTGGTATTCTTCTGTTGCTGAAGCTTACAACAAAACTAGACCGCGTTATCCCAAACAACTTATTAATCGTATCGTAGAGTTAGCCAAACTTACCCCGAACGCTAAAATTCTGGAACTAGGATGCGGTCCGGGAATTGCAACTGTGGAATTTGCTAAGTTGGGTTTTTCTATAGTGTCTTTGGAACCGAGTCCAGAATCTTGTGAATTTGCTCGTGAAAACTGCGCTCAGTATCCTAATGTAGAGATCCAAAATATTACGTTTGAGGAGTGGGAATTAGGAACTAATAAATTTGATGCGGTAATTGCTGCAACTGCTTTTCATTGGATTTCACCTGAAATTCGCTGTTCTAAATCTGCTCAAGCTTTAAAAGATAATAGTAGTTTAATTCTGTTATCGAACAAAGAACCACAACCAAGTTATGAAATTTACCAGTTATTAAGTGAAGTTTACCAAAAGCAAGCTCCATCTGTAACAAGATATGAAGATCCAGAAATTCAGGAAAAAACTATCAGGGAGTTTGGGGGAAGGATAATCGATTCTAGTTATTTCCAAAGCTTGTTTTACGAATACTTACGGTGTGAAGTAAATTATAGTATTGATGATTACTTGGCGATGTTAAGTACTTTGTCTCCTTTCATTGCGTTGGAATCACAGCAACGAAGTTCTTTATTTACAGCTTTAAAAGAAGTTTTGGAGCAGAATTGCGAAGGAGATATTCAAACCTCTTACATTTCAGCTTTTCATATTGCACGAAAAGCTATTTAAAATCACTTATAATTAATCGAGTAAGTGTAGGGTAAAAGCTAAAATTTGGGTTTAAACCTCATTATAAAAGCTAATAATATTTTAGGGAAAACACTATCCTGACTCCTGACTCCTGACTCCTGACTCCTGACTCCTGACTCCTGACTCCTGACTCCTGACTTCTATCTCCTACTAAAACCTTTAAAGCTCGCCAAATTTTGGACTCCACCAGTCACCATTTTTGGTTTTAAAGTATGCTACATCTTTATGCTTCTTATCCTGACGCGACTTTGAATCAGAACATCTCAGCATGCTTTTTTTCTGTCCATTTTTACTATAACTATATTCTTCCAATGGTTTTTTACAAACAGGACATGGATAGGAAGTAAGGGATTGTGGAGGTTTATGATTTGGAGAGTTATGATTTAAAGATTTATTATTTGGAGATTTTTGATCTAAAGATTTATTATCTGTTTGATTTTCTTTACTCCGAGGTAGTTGCCATTTTTTGCTAAAATCATTCCAAAACATCACCAGATTTTCACAACCGCTCGTACATTTGAGAAAATATTTTTTCTTAACTTTAGTGCTGGGAATTTTGGATAGAAATTGATTACACTCAGGACAACGAGTTCTGGATTTTTTAGTTGTAGTTCCAGTTTTAGTTGTAGTTCCAGATTTACCTGCAGATTTAGTTGTAGTCCCAGCTTGAGCTTTGGTTTGAGTTGTATTTTTAGTTTTGTGTGTATTTTTAGTTTGATATTGGAAAGAACTGCTATTCTTTGCAGCTTCTGGAATTAATGTCTGAGCTTTAGAAAGGGCTGGTATTAAATAAGTTTTATTCCAATTTGCCAGATATTGTTGCCAGTCGCGATCGCCAAGGGCGATAGTATCTAGAGCATCTTCCATCTGAGCGGTGAATTGTGCTTCTAGTAAATCGGGTAATGCTTTTTGTAAAAAGGTATCGACCTCTAACCCTAAAGTTGTGGGTTGTAAATTTTTCTTGATTAATTGGACGTAATCTCTTTTTTTCAGGGTTGCAATAGTAGAAGAATAGGTACTAGGACGACCAATTCCCACTTTTTCCATTAATTGCACTAACTTTGGTTCGCTGTAACGAGGTGGTGGTTGAGTTTGTTTCTTCTCATACTCTGCATTTTTCAGGGTCAGTGCTTGATTAGTTTGCAAATGAGGTAATACAGAATCTTTACTGATATTATTCCAATAGCGGGAATAACCACGGAATTCGACAACTTGTCCCCTCGCCTGCCATAATAACTTTTCTGATTGAGTGATTATATTTGTTTTACGTAGCCGAGCATCTTTACATAGAGAAGCGATTGCTCGTTTCCAAATTATTACATACAGGTCGAACTCGTCAGGGGGGACTTTTTCGCGTAAATCAACACTCTTGAGAAATACATCGGTTGGACGGATCGCTTCGTGAGCTTCTTGAGCGGACTTACTGCTACGATATTTTGTCAATCTGTTTGGTAAATTTTCTGGATCGTTTTGTTGTAACCACTTCCGAGCGCTAGCGGTAAATTCAGGACTCAAAGCGACTGAATCTGTCCGCATATATGTTATTAAACCAGCCTCATATAGCTTTTGGGCGACAACCATAGTTTTATCTGGAGAAAACTTTAGTTTGGAACCCGCTGCTTGTTGGAGAGTGGAAGTGGTAAATGGTGGAGGTGGTTTGCGATGGACAACTTTTCCTTCAACTTGAATAACTTTATGGGAATTATTTCTTGCTATTTCGACTAATCTTTTTGCTTCTGCTTCAGATAAAACACGTTTCGACTCGGGTGTCTTAGTATTTTTATTGTCTGTTGCATCATCTAAGATTTCTGTTTCTTGCTCTGTAGTGTTTCTGTTGGAAGAAGAATCTTCGGTTCCCTTATAATAAGCACGAAATCCTTCTGAACCATCAGACCCAAGAATGTAATCCACCCAAACATTCCAATAATCTTGAGGGACAAATGTTTGGATTTCCCTTTCTCGTTTACAAATTAAGTGTAATGTGGCGCTTTGAACCCTACCAACACTCTTCGCACCATTATTTAATTTCCAGATTAGAGGGCTACATTTGTAACCGACTAATTTATCTAAACAATCTCGACATAATCCCGCACCGACTAACTTTAAATCGAGTTCTCTGGGATTAGCGATCGCTTCCCGAACTGCTGATACTGTAATTTCGCTGTAAGTTACCCTTTTTGGTGCTTGCCTTAATCCTAATTCTTCTTTAATATGCCAAGCAATGGTTTCACCTTCGCGATCAGGGTCGGTTGCTAAAACTACTTCTCTAACCTGTTTAGCTGCAGACTTTAGCTTCTGAATTGTTTCTTTCGATCGCACATCGCGAGGAATGTAATTACATTTAACCCTATTACCATCTATACTAAAACCGAGTGAATCTTCACCTTTGTTACTTAGTCCTCGGATGTGACCGCAACTTGCACGCACAATCCAATCTCCGCCTAAAATTTGACTGAGTTTTTTAACTTTACCGGGAGATTCGACTATGAGAAGGCGTTTTGCCATGATGCACTCTTAAAAATAAACTTTGAGAAAACTTATGATATCTGTGAGGGTAGGTAATGGGTAATTGGTAATGGGTAGGTAATGGGTAATTGGTAATGGGTAGGTAATGGGTAATTGGTAATTGGTAATGGGTAATTGGTAATGGGTAATTGGTAATGGGTAATTGGTAATTGGTTAATCAACAATTATTGACAACCTCAACCGTATAGTAAGTAATTAGTGGAATCTGATATAAATGGTCGATTTTCAATATTGCCTTAGAGGCAAAGTATAAACCCAAGTAGGAAGATTTTGGCAAAAGTAGTAACAATACTCAAAACAAACATTTACTATTGCGAATTTTTTTGTATTTTTCTTTTCCCTGTATTTTTTAGGGATGAAGAAAATCTCACTTCTGTCTAAACAAAGTAAGTATAATCCAAACCAGAAAACTTGCTACTAAACCAGCAGCAATACTCAAAACGAAAGCTTCAGTCAGGAAGAAAGGAGGACATTTTTCGGTACATTTTTCGGGAGGTTTTTGGGCAATAATTACAGCAGATGCTAGTTGACTGGTTGCTAATCCAACTCCTGCGATCGCTACGGTGTTGTTGAGATTGCGGTCGCGTTGTGCTTGTTCTATTTCTACCATCCCGCGAATGGTGCTGGTAACGTTTTCTAGAATTGCTAAACCTGGGTTGAGACTAAGGTAATCTTTTTCTAATTGAACTTGATACTTATTTTTGGCTATTTGACCGAATTCTGCTAAAAATTTCTCTGTAGGAAAGTCATCTTGACGTTGTTTTTCGTAGTTATCTAAATTGACTGCTACTGTATTTTGTTGAATTGGTAGTAAATTTATATCTTGGATGTAACTTGATAATATCTTACTATTTGTTTGTAAATCTTTTTTGAGTTCGCCCAATCCTTTTTTTAATAATGTAGTGTTATTATGTGTATCTATTAAATTTTGCTTCAATTGTTTTGCTAAGCGGGCTTTGAGTTCTCTTCCTTGTTCGTAAGCCCAAATAATTTTATGTCTGCAATAAAATAAGGATCGCCAAGCATTATAACGTCTAGCAGCTTCGCCAAATGTATCCTTATCTTGATAGAAAATAACCATAACGTGACTATTTTTGTCTATTCCTTCCCAACGACGGTTAGTTAAACTAGAGGTCTTTGGGGTATCGCTACTCCACATTTCCCAAACTGTCGCGCCTAAAAATTCCCCCTTTTGCTGATGTTGATGTTGTTTACCAATTAAAGATTTGTAAATCCTACTGGCGATGTCTTCAGTGGTTTGATAGGTAGGAATTTGAGAACTATCTGGAACAGTCCAACCGGATACCATCCAGGTTTTTCCCAAAAAGCCATGAGGCGAGAGTTGTCCGGATGATAAATTATCAGTTAATTTATTAGCGTTGGGTAAATCTGCAAAATCTTTAAGTTCTTTAATGGTAGATGGAATTTGTGATATATCTACTTCTTTCTCTAAAGAGCAACTGTAGCGCAAACAAGTAGTATCATCAAACATTATCCGACTATAACAGCCATCAACTCCATAGCGAATCTGACCGTTGAAATCTAGACGTTGTGTGTCTTCGTGGTTGATTTCAGTTGAAAAGTGCTTTTGTTGTAGTCGCTCTGGTAAATTTGACCAATAATTTTCATATACTTTGTTAATTTCAACTTCAATTTCACCTGATTGTTCTATAAGGTTATAAATAAATAAATCCAGTGTCGGATATACAATCTTACTCATTAATATTTTTGTAGTTATTCAGGCATGATTTTTAGGTATGATTTAGACACGGTCTTGAGGCATAATTTCTGACTTGTGGTTTTTTGCTTCTTTACTCGAATCAGGAGCTTGAAAGATAGCGATCGCAATATTAGCTATCCGTTCTGGAGGAACTGCTGGAGCTTTTTGTTGACTGGGTTTATCGAATTTATTACGTTCTTGAATTTCATAATTTTTCTGAATATTAATTCTTGCTTGCTGATAAGGTTCTTTAATAACATCAGATTCTGCTAATTTTATCAAGTAATTAATTGCTTTATCTGGTTGTGTTTGATACATTTTAGCAACTTCATTAATTTCCCTTTGTAATTGTGCCGGTAATGGAGAATCTAATTCTACTAAAGCTCTGAGAAAAGAAATTAGTGTGACTTGTTGGAGTTGGTTAAGCATAGAAATTTAGAAGATGGTATTCCGATTTGAAAATTGACTTTGTAGAGACGCGAAATTGAGATGGATCTATGTCCGACGGACACGCTTTGCTAACGATGAACGCGTCTCTACAAGGTTTTGACAACAAACGAATAAGTCAGAATTAATGATATGAACCACCAATATTAGAGTTTATAGTTATCACGCAGGTTTACCAGTTAAAATAAATCCAGCCCAATAATAAGGATGATCATAGATACATTTATTCGATATCATTTTATTTCGGTCACTTTTAATCATTAATGCTTCAGTCTTTAAATAATCAATACATTGGGGTTCCTTTAATTTTGCAGCTAAATTTAAATACCATTGTGCTAGGTCTTCGTAAGTAAGTTGACGCAACCATTGTTTAGCTTGTTTCAAAGCAATATTAGCGGTATTGCCTTGCTGGAGTAACTGGTAGAATTGAATCATTAATAAAGCAGTGGAACGTTCGTCTACTGTCCACAGACTATTGATAACGTAGCTTGCACCTTTGGCGAGAAAAGCACTTACTAAACCTACATATTCATCAACTAGACTTTCTGCACTAGTAATTCCCGTTTCGCATGCGGAAAGACAAATTAATTCGTAGTGACTCAAATCTAATTGTTTGTCATCAACAATATCCCCCAAGGTTAATTTATCAGTTTGCGTTAGCTGCAAAAATGATTCTCGCGGCTGTTCTGGGATGTGGTCGCCATGTCCGGTAAAATGGAAATAACCATTATTGCTTTGCTTTAAAGCTGTAATTAGAGATTTTTGGTTGATTTCAGGAGCTTTCAACTCGCGACAGTTTGGATATAGGGTTGCAAGTGCGATCGATTCAATTGCTGTAAATGGTGAATCATTAGTTGTAATATTTAGTAACGCAGGAAAAGACTGTTTATCCTTTACCTGGTTGGATTTGCTTGGTGACTGGGCTACAAGCTTTAAACCGATTTGAAAACTGGGTAAGTATGTAACGTTGAAACGTGAGGGAAATAGGTAATCTAAAGGTAGTAGATGTAATTCCCGGTGGGGTACCAAAATTAACTGCTCAACATCTGTGAGATATTCTCGGAGACGATTAATTTCTAAAATGTCACGGAGTTCATTGAGCAACATATATTCTATATTTTGTCGCCAAGATGCTGTTTCTTTAGTTTCACTTGTATAATCTCCTTGGCAATAATTTTGATAAGTTTGTTTCCACTTCTCCATCCAAGTTTGAAAACTTTGTAATTGTTCGAGATGGGTGAAGCTAGATTCTTGCTGTGATGAGTTTTGCAAAAAATCAGCAGGGGATAAAACTATAGGAGACTTATTATATTTAATAATGAATGTAGTAATAACATTAGGGCTGATATGCCAGTAAATCGCTGCAGTTTTGGGATTAAGCAGTCTTTGCATATCCTTGTAAGTGAACTGAGGCGGTTGATAATCCCAATTTTCTTGCAACCAAGCCAGACAAGTGTTCTTTCGTTGTTCCGCCAATTCTAAAGCAGCTATTTCCTTGTTTTCATCATTTGATTGGAGGCGAAGATCTACCCGCATTTGGTTAAAAGCTGCAAATTTCCGCGCTAGACTAATTTTACTTCCTTTATTTTCAGATTTTGCTAGTAACTGTTCTAAGCGCTGAGTGGCTTCTTCCAAGTGTCTTTGGAATCCGCTTTTATCACCCAAGGTAGAATAAACTTGGAGCGATTCTTGCAAAACCTGTAAGTGACGTTGGGGGAATTTCTCGAAGCTGAGGAAATTTAGGGCTTGTTCGTAGCTGTCCTTAGCGTCAAACCAGTCAGGGAAAGGATTAGCTTGTTTCTTCCCGTGGATGTATAAGATTTCGCCCTTTTTCCGATGCAACTCACCACAACCTTCTTCATAGTTGGGAGTATCAGGTTTGAGTGTTTTGATACCATTATTCCAACATTTTACCGCAGCTTTATAACCTTGGGAATTCAGAAGTGCTATACCCTTATTACTCCAAGCTAGCCAATATTGGTAATCTGTTAGGCGTAGGGCTTCATCAAAAGACGCGATCGCTTCTTCATATTTTCGTAATTTGTCACAAAGTATAGCCCCCCTAGTGTTCCAAGAATCATAAAATTCAGGTTTAAGTTCTATAGCTTTGTTACAAGAAGCAATCGCTTCTTCATATCTTCCTAAATTAACCAATGCTAAGCCCCGGTCACTCCAAGTATCGTAGAATTCAGGTTTAAATTCTATAGCTTTGTCATAGGAAGCAATTGCATCTTCATATCTTCCCAAGTTAACTAGCGCCAAACCCCGGTTTCTCCAACCATTATAGAACTCAGGTTGAATCTTTATAGCTTTGTCGTAGGAAGCAATTGCATCTTCATATCTTCCTAAATTAGCCAACGCCAAACCCCGGTTGCTCCAAGCATAGTAGAGATCGGGTTTAATTTCTATGGCTTTGTCAAAGGAAGCAAGTGCATCTTCATATCTTCCTAAATTATTCAGCACATTTCCCTGATTGTTCCAAGCATTATAGTAGTCAGGTTTAAGCTCTATGGCTTTTTCATAGCAAGTAATTGCGCTTTCATTTTTTTCTAAATTAGCTAGCACAACTCCTTTGTTGTACCAAGCATCGTAGAAATTAGGTTTTATTTCTATGGCTCGAACAAAAGATGATAACGCTTTTTTATATTCTCGTAAGTTGTCACAAAGTACAATTCCCCGGCGATTCCAAGCGTCATCAAAGTCAGGTTTAATTTCTACAGCTTTTTCGAAGGAAGCAATAGCATCTTCATATTTTTCTAAGTTAGCCAGTGCAATTCCCCGGTTGTACCAAGGATTGTAGTCATCAGGTTTAATTTCTATTGCTTTGTTACAAGAGATAAGTGCTTGTTCATATTCTTGTAAATTATTCAGCACGTTTCCCCGGTTATTCCAAGCATTGTTATCATCAGGTTTAAGTTTTATTGCTTGGTCAAGAGAAGCAATTGCATTTTCATATTGTCCTAGATAGTTAAGTGATAATCCCCGGTTGTTCCAAGCATTGTTGTCACTGGGTTTAATTTCTATTGCTTTGTCATAGGAAGCAACCGCTTGTTCGTATTGTTCTAAACTTATGAGTGCAGTTCCTTGGTTGTTCCAAGTATCATAGTCGTCAGATTTAAGTTCTATTGCTTTGTCATAAGAAGCAAGTGCATTTTCATATCTTCTTAAATTAGCCAAAGCTAATCCCCGGTTATTCCAAACATAGTAGAGATCGGGTTTAATTTCTATTGCTTTATCATAG
This sequence comes from Mastigocoleus testarum BC008, assembly GCF_001456025.1. GTDB lineage: Bacteria > Cyanobacteriota > Cyanobacteriia > Cyanobacteriales > Nostocaceae > Mastigocoleus > Mastigocoleus testarum. Next base: position 93,691 of record NZ_LMTZ01000024.1, on the reverse strand, counting down.
GAAACAAGTGCTTCTTCATATTTTTTTAAATCACTCAGCGCTACTCCACGGGCGTACCAAGTAGAGTAATTACCAGGTTCAATTTCTATCGCTTTGTCATAAGAAGCAATTGCATCTTCGTATATTTCTAAGTTAGCTAGCGCCCATCCCCGGTTATTCCAAGTACTATAGTGGTCAGATTTAAGTTCTATTGCTTTATCATAGGAAGCAATCGCTTCTTCATATTTTTCTAATTTACCCAATGCTACTCCACGGGTGTACCAAGCAGAGTAATCATCAGGTTCAATTTCTATGGCTCGCTCGAAAGAGGCGATCGCTTTTTTATATTCTTGTAAGTCGTCACAAAGTATAGATCCCCGACTTATCCAAGCATTGTAGTTATCAGGTTCAATTTCTATAGTTTTGTCGTAAGAAGCAACTGCATCTTTATATCTTCCTAAATAGCGCAGTGCAGAACCCCGGTTACTCCAAGCATGATAAAAGTCAGGTTTGATTTCTATCGCTTTATCATAGTAAGTAAGTGCTTCTTCATATTTTTCTAAATCACTCAGCGCTAACCCCTTAGTGTACCAGGCATTATAGAATTCAGGTTTAATTTCTATGATTTTGTCATAGCAAGCAACTGCATCTTCATATCTTCCTAAAAGAAACAGCATCCCTCCCCGACAATTCCAAGCATTATAGTCATCGGGTTTAATTTCTATAGCTTTGTCATAGGAAGCAACAGCATCTTCATATCTTCTTAAGTAAGCAAGCGCCAACCCCCTTTTGTACCAAGCATTATAATCATTAGGTTTAATTTCTATGGCTTTGTCACAAGAAATGAGTGCTTGTCCGTATCTTCTTAAGCAAGCAAGCGCCTCTCCCCGGTTGTACCAAGCATTATAGTCATCAGGTTTAATTTCTATGGCTTTATCGTAGGAAACAACAGCATCTTCATATCTTCCTAAATTAAACAGCACCACTCCCCGGTTGTACCAAGCATTATAGTCATCAGGTTTAATTTCTATGGCTTTATCGTAGGAAACAACCGCATTTTCATATCTTCCTAAGTTACCCAGCGCTACCCCACGAGTGTACCAAGCATTATAGTCATCAGGTTTAAGTTCTATTGCTCTGTCATGAGAAGCAATTGCATCTTCATATCTTCCCAAGTAAAACAGCGCTGCTCCCCGATTTCCCCAAGCACTATAGTCGTCAGATTTAATTTCTGTTGTTTTGTCATAACAAATAAGTGCATCTTCATATCTTCCTAAATGAAACAGCGCTGCTCCTTGGTAACACAAAGTATCGTAGTCATTGGGCTTTATTTCTATTGCTTTGTTATAAGAATTAACTGCTTCTTCATATTTTCCTAAATAAAAAAGTGCCAATCCTTGGTAATCGCAACTATTATAGTCATCAGGTTTTATTTCTATTGCTTTGTCATAGCAAGCAACTGCTTCTTGGTATCTTCCTAAACAATACAGCGCTGATGCCTTGTTGACCCAAGCATCATAGTCATCAGGTTTTATTTCTATGGCTTTGTTATAGGAAGCAAATGCATCTTCGTGTTTTCCTAAATCAACCAACGCTAATCCCCGGTTGTTCCAAGCACAATAGAAGTCAGGTTTAATTTCTATGGCTTTGTCATAAGAAGCAAGCGCCTCTTCATATCTTCCTAAAGAATACAATGCTACTCCTCGATTTATCCAAGCATAGTAGTGGTTAGGTTTAATTTCTGTGGCTTTGTCATAGGAAGCAACTGCATCTTCATATCTTCCTAAATCATCCAGCGTCACTCCCCGGTTGTACCAAGCATAGTAGTGGTCAGGTTGAATTTCTATAGCTTTGTCGTAGGAAGCAACTGCATCTTCGTATCTTCCTAACTTACTCAGTGCAAGACCTCTACCCCGCCAATCTTCCGCATCTTGAGGCGTCAATTTAATAACTCGCTCAAAAAACTCTGCTTGCTGTGTCTGCTTTAGTTGTTTATACGCCATACCCCGACGTGCTAACGCCAAAATATAATTCGGTTTGACCTCCAAAGCTCGCTTGAGAAATTCTACCGACTCCTCATATTTTTCCTGTCGGTAACAAGCTAAACCCAAACCATACAAAACCTTGTGGTTTTGCGGTTCCAGTGCAGCAGCTCGGTGAAAAGTTTGTAAACCGGCTGCGTAATCTCCCTTATCTAGTCGGTCGTGTCCTTGTTGGATTAAGCTAGCTACACTGGGCTTTGGCGTCATCTTTCCATAGTTAAGAGTACTAGCCTTTAATTATAGATTAATAGTTTTAAATGTAACCAGCTATGTAGTTTGTATTACTATTACGCAATACTATTTATATTTTTGCTCGAAATATACAAGGTCAAAATAATGGTTTTTTGAAAAGAATAATAACTGAAAAACTAACGCAATTTCCTAACAATTCTGGCAAACCTTCTCAACTTAATCGCACCCACGGTTACACATAATGCAGTTAACCGCCAATAAGTAATTAAAGTTACTTTCCACTTTGCAATTCCACTATTAAGTAACTGACGACGAGCAAGTAAAATATCGTGCAACCAGTCTTGATACTCTTCCCATTCTCGCGGTGAATTTTGTGAAAGTATTCCAGCGATCGCATCAGCAAACCTGACTTCACCTTTAACTGAGTTGTGTGGTCTATTTTTTCTCGAACGACGGGTAATAATTCTATGCTGTCTAATTGTTGTATAGCTAATAATAAGAGTTGCAATAATAAGAGTAATACTCAAACCCAGAGCAAAAGCTTGAGGTACGCCGAATTTTATCAATAGAACGCCAATAACTAAAATAAGAGCGTAAATTGCACCTTCACAAATTAGATACAGAAGAGTTTTAGGAATTGCAATCAATACTAGACGCAATTGACTAAAAATACTCTTGAGCAAATAATTAGTAGATTTTCGACTATATTTTTTCATATTTTAGTTTTTCCTTAGATTAGTTCAAAAAATTAATTCGAGTAGAGATTAAATCAAGTAGAGATTAAATCAAGTCGCAAATAGCCTTAATGCTTCTAAAAATTGTTCCTTTTTATCCAGTGCTTGCAACCCGGAACCTGTGATTTTGTAATATCTTCTCCGCGCTCCTGTTGTCTCCTCTGCTGCTTCATCTCCCCATCGAGACTCTACAAATCCCCGTTTTTCTAGTTTCCTTAATGTAGGATAAAGGGAACTAAAACCAATTGTGCGATCGCCATTACTAGCTTTAGCGATCGCGTCCATGATTTCTAATCCATACCTTTCTTTAAAGGAGAGCGCATTGAGAATGGCTTCTTCTATGAGTGTTAAATCTAGGGTGTCCTCTTTCTTACGATTAGCCATATCTTTAAAATGATGATTATCCTAATAATTATTATATATTCAAAATTTGAATATATGCAGGTACAGTAAAAGTAAAAATGATACAGACTCAAAGTCCCCCCATTAACTTTAAGGGGGTTAGGGGGATCTAAATCCGACAGAATTGTAACTAGTAACTGATGTTATTGTTATTTAACCGGGTACAAAAAAATCTCGCTCATGGAATCGGTCTTTCTCTAGAAGTGCAAACTTAGAGAGAAATCATCCATAAAGCGATCTCAATTTAATTCACGTTAGACGTAAATTATCCATGAATTTTTAGAAAAATCGAAAAACCGAAAAACCGTTGTCCTAAACACTGGGAGGTGTTTAATCTCTCTTTGAGAGATAGTTTAGACTTTAGACAGAGCTAATCCTTATTTGTTGCGGGATCTCCTTCGTAGGGTTGTACTCCTGTCTTGGGATAGTCATCATCGGTAGGAGTAAAAATTCTTTTAGCCCCACCGGAAATAAATTCAATAGTTTTTTGAAAAATATTTTCAATTGACTGAGCAATTTTACTAAATGCGGACATAATCAATGCTCCTTGATTTCATTCATTGAAAAATCTTCAACAAATTTCTCTAATATTAAATAAAGACTCTAAATACTGAAACATCGCAAAATCTGAAACAGCAATTTAATTTGTTTTAGCGATAAGCTAGCTCTCCCATAATCGGGGGAACAATCTGTACATTATTTGTTTGTTCGGTATTTGCTATATTCGGATCTATAATTTCGGGTTTAGGAGTTGTGCGTCGCGTCCACCAAATACTTACGAGCAAGGTTATAAATAACATTATTATGTAAGCAATCGAAAGTTTCTGATGGAATGGATTGGTATCTTGGGTCTTCATGTTCACCTCCCCCACTGGCGATCGGGTTTAATTTCTTAAAGATTGTGAGACTTTAAGGTTTACCCTTTGACTGCTTCCGTTAACTCCACTATTAGATTAGGACAAGAATTTGGGGAAGTTGTGAGGATCGGAAAATAGTTATATCAATTTTCTTTAATATTCCTGTACTTTGTTTATAAAAGGGAACAGGGAACAGGGAACAGAAAACAAATATAAATTCAAATGTTTGATATTTGGCAGTATTTTGTCGATACTGGTATTACAAGACAAATTCTTCTGTGAATACAGCATCTTGATAGATTGCTTCCACTTTAAACTTTTTACCAGGAGATTCACAAAATCCTAGCTGAATAAAGCAATCTGATTCGGTTGCGATCGCTTCTTCGCTTTCTGCTTGATTTGTATTATGGTTTAGGGTTATTTTTAACTTTAAATCCTGTGGTAAATAATATTCATTTTCCGTTTTTGGACGAATTTGTACAATTACACCTTTTTCTTCATTTTCTTCGGGTTTCATCTTTACTACCAAGGCAAATTTTTTATTATTAAGTAATGATCCGAAATCAAATAATTTACCTTTCTGAATTGGATATTCAGGAGAATGGTTACTTCTTAAGTAAACAGGATCGGGTATTTGCAGTGTTAAAATTTCTCCAAGAGATTCCCATCCTTCTTCGAATACGTCATTCCACCATTGACCCAGATTTACCAGAGATTGAGTAATAGCATGGGAAGCTTTATGAATTTTTGCGATCACTACTGGAGTGACTACATTTTCTGTGGGTAAGGTAATCGCGTCAGGTTCCAATAAGCGAGAATAAATTAGAAGATTATTGATTTCGGGATCGAAGCGAGAAAATGGGACTTTAACACTGTTATTGTGTCGATTTGTACTAGTAGTATTAACGGACTCTTGATATTTTAAAATGTCATCACGATGCATAAAACCATGAATTATCAATTGTCCTTCTGCTTCCATTATCTGGAGTAGTACATATAAATGACCTGCTAGTTTAGGGGAATTGATGATACTTTCCGGTACAGTTATCCAATCATCGCTTAAATTATCAATTGTAATTAAACAAAGCTTCAAGTTACTAAGTTGTATATTACAGACTGTATCGGTTAAGCTTTTATGTTGGGGTTGAAAAATAGAAGCGTTGTCAATGTCGATTTTGATATCTGGTACTATTTCCTGCAATCCTTCTACAAAAGCAAACAAAGCGATCGCACTTAAGTAAGTTTTCCACTGATTTTCTTCACCTATTACTTTCTGACTAATTTCTCTAGCTTGATCGAAGTATTTTGATTGTAGGGGAATAATTGGTGGTTCCACGTTTAGATCCAGATATTTTGGATTATTTAATAGTGAGTAAAGCATATCTTGTCTATTCATTATTGAATGTAGATTTTTTGTATGACTTCGGAGTTTAAGGTGAGATGGAGTTTGAAGTAAAATATTTGCGATATTTACTACTTATTTTCACTGAAGGCTTGAATCCAGTATCCAATTTTACATTTTAGATTTCAAGTTTTAGATTTATTACTTTAGTACATAATTTTGTTTATGCTGTATTCTTATCTTCGAGGTATTGACGTAATAGTTGGGCAAACAAACTATTTCTGCTAAGATATCTACCGTTACTGATTTCTGCAAATGCTTCTTTAAAAGCCATTTGGTGCATGTATTCTTTGATTACTTCAGCAATATTTATTAGTTCCTCTCGATTTTTAGATAGGGAAGTTAAGCGAGGATCTACCGGGTTTTTTATGAGATCTTTAATCAATGTCTCCTGGGTTAAGTACTCAGTAGATTTGATCAGTTCTTTTAACTTGAATATCCGTCTAGCTTGAGATTTATCAATAGACCATTGATCTGCAATTTGAACGATGCTTAAAGGATTCGTTTCTCGATAATAGAGCTTTAATCCTTCTGGGAATATGCTTGCAAAACGGTTATATTTTCGACTTTTTGCTAAGTCTGAAATCTTATCAGAAATCCTTTGGGCGATCGCTTGAGACAGAACTTCCATGAATAACTGATTAAGAAAATTTAATAATTCTTGCCATTCAATCGATACTGGATCTAAATAACTACCAGGAGGGAGATGAGATTGAAGTGAATAATTATTACTTTCATCTGTTTCCAATGGTGTATCTATAGATTCAGCATGGGGGGTACCAAGCTTTTTAGAGTATATATCTTGACGTAATATATGTGCAATTTCTTTGAGCAGTCGAATCAGTTCTTCATAAGAATTCAGGTTGATATTTTTTTTCTTTAAGGAAGCGAGCATTTCTGTTAGTTGCTCTTTCGTTGGATTAGTACATTTTCCTGTTTGACCACAGGAGCGTCTATCCCGACGGTAAACCTGATGAAAGACTTCTAAAATTTCACGCTCGTGATTTTGTAAATGAAACTTAAGGGAATTAGGAACATCTTTACATAAAACTGACCAATCACTAGGAACACCTATTCTATATTCCAACAGGAAATTTCTCAATTCTTTATTCTGTCGGGTACATCTGATTGTCCAATTATCTAAGCTTTCTGTTTTACTTAAATTTGGATTATAAGTTCGTAAAATTTCTAAACTTTGATAATTCCCCTTATTTGATATTGCTTGAGTAAAGCCATTTTCTTTTAGAATCAACTGAGTTTTTCCATCTCTGTCCAAAATGATGAGGGTCTTTCCATCATCATTGAGAACGTATGGTAGTAATTCATGGTATGTAAAGGGTTTAGGAGTATCAATCCCAAAATTGTTATTGGTAATTAATATGCAAGTTTTTCCGATCGCGTGAGAAATGTAACATCTCAAACAAAGTCCAGCTAAAGCACGAATTTTAAAGTCGAGAGTGTGATTGTGGAAAATATTCCACAGATCTGTTTGAATATTCCTGTTTACTTGTTTTGATAGAGTTTTTTGGTTGCTTTCTTCTGGGAAATTTTCTGCGAAGAACTGTTTTGCTAGGTCAGATTCTCGATCTTTATAACCTCTTGTTAGGTGACTATCCCTGTTTCTAGGATTGGTAATAATACGAATCATCCAATACCTTGAAGTATTTATAGTATCGATATCCATAGTTTCAATATGCACCTTTAATTAGCTCATATGTTCTTGTTTGATTTGTTCTCAAGTGAGTTCAGCTTTGTGAAGAAAAATAGTAGCAGACATATTGTTTGGGACATAAAACACTTTGCAAGTCAACGAGGTAGCAAACCCATATCTTCAAACTCTTTTTGTATAAGAATTAATACCTGTCTGAATGTACGTCACCAAACTGAAATATACTGTAAAATTTTGCTCATAGGGGAATGGAGAACAGAAACATTTCCTAAGAATCTTGGTTATTGATCTATTACCTTTATCTATTACAGAGAAAATATTCAGCCAGTTATTCATATTCTTAAGTATTCGCAAATCAAAGCTTTTCATGTTTACGTATTTATAAAAAATTGGTATCATTTCACTAATGAATCCCAACTACAACTTTTCACGACAAAATAAAGTTTTCAAACGACCTCAAAAAAGTTTTTCTTCCTGAAAATACGAAAAATATACGTTTCTGAAAAAATTGCACATCGCGTTATTAAATTATTGGTAACTCGTAATTATCCCAACAATATTTATAACAATACACTCGAATCACCATAAAATTTCTTCTTCCAGCAATACCAAATTTTCGTGCAATAACGAGAGTATGTTACAACTGATAATCTGCACCGATCTGATTCAGTCCAATCACCTATGAAAATTAATTTTTCGCCCTCATAGGATTTACTCCAAGCCCGGAAGTCTTCCATAAGTATTATGTCGTGTTAGCAATCGTACTCTAAAAACCACTGTTAGCACAGCGTGTCTGTAAACTATAAAGCCTTACACAGTTTGACTTCTCAGACTTTATTCTATGAGGACAGGGATCTTAATCCAAGACGATTATTGAGAATGGCGCAAGTTATCAGTTATTATGAATTGAGTACAGAGAAGAATTTAATAATCCGAGCGTAACTCTGGAAAGGGTTGAGTTTTGGGTTGATTGTCTGTTTGTGGTTTGGAAGTGTCCATTAGTATTAATATAGCAGAAATTAGGCATATGATTAGAAAAACAGGGGCTCGACCCCTGCGAAAAGAATATTCTTTACCGCACTTCACGCAAACTTCCCGGTAGCGGTCTAAAGGATCTGTTTTAAACGGACAATTACTTTGGTCACATTCATAATTACAATAGTTTGAACTCATAGCTAATCCTTTTTGCTTAATTGCTTTTAAGGGATTTCCAGCAATCGCCGCTCTGAGATAAAAGTTGAAGCGTTCATATATGGAATTCGGAATAGGGTAAACAGAGATTCCACACCTGATGGCGCTCAACTTTGCTATGCGCGACTAATACATAATCTGTCACGTTTACGCTAGAGCAATCGCAATTACTTTAGGGAACTTGATATTACACTTACTATATAGGTTCATTATTTTTTACTGTTTACCTTCCAATAAAATTTTGTTCTGTTATTATTTGTAAAGATTTTGTCTTAAATACAGATTTTGTACTGTGCCTAACCAAATTACTACACTATGTTGTAGAGATATCTTTGCTAAATAACATTGGAAGACATTACAGGTAAAGCTTTCAAGGATTTTTGCAAAGTAAATACGAGGAAATAACAGTAGTATCAAAAACCTTGCACTTTAGTCGGTTATATTGCCGGGTAAATTATAAGCTAAGAGACGAAACTATTATGTTGCAAGGTATGTGGTTTCTCGATTTACAATGCTTTACTTTCTCAGCAATCTCTGGACACTCAATTTGTCTAGCTCTGCGAACATATCACACTGCCCTAAATCGATCAGTAAAATTTATTCAATCCTATATATAGGAGTAAAACTTCTTCAGTCCTATAAAACCGTGCGGTACCAAATCGAGTTTATTCGTCGGGATAGATGCTAATCCCATCAAATAAGAAAATCTACGAATCCAAACAAACAACAACTACAATAAACGCTCACTTCCTTGGGGAAACACAATCTCACCTTTAATTCTCCTGAAGAATTCGTTTTCTGTCTACAAATATGTTGTACTCACTATTAAACAACCCAAAATATCTAGGTCTAAACTTGGAACCACTAATTATTCCTTTACAATCAAAATACTTCGATAAAGCTAGAAAAATCAGTGAGAAAGTAACTGGTGAAAGAAATCAGTGGAAAACCTACTTGAGTGCGATCGCTTTATTTGCTTTTGAAGAATACTTACAGGAACTAATACCAGATATTCAATTTGATATCAATGATGTTTCTATCTTTCAACTTCAACATCAAAACTTAACGGATACCGTCTGTAATACACAACTTAGCAATTTTAAGCTTTGTTTAATTACAACCGACAATTTAGTGGATGATTGGATAACTGTACCGGAAAAAATTATCAATTCCCCAAAACTAGCAGGTCATTTGTATGTATTGCTCGAAATTATGGAAGCGGAAAAACAATTGATAATTCATGGTTTTATGTATCGCGATGAAATATTGAAATATCAAGAGTCCGTTAATATAACTAGTACCACTCAAGATAATAAGAGTATTAAAATCCCATTCTCTCGTTTCGACCCTGAAATCAATAATCTTCTAATTTGTTGCCGTTTATTGAAACCTGAGGCTATTAATTTACCCAAAGACGATACAATCGCTCCAGTAGTGATCGCAAATATTCATAAAGCTTCCCACGCTATAGCTCAATCTTTAGTGAACCTTGGCCAATGGGGAAATGGAATATTCGAGGAAGGTTGGGAATCTCTTGAAGAAATTTTAACACTGCAAATGCCCGATCCGGTTTACTTGAGAAATAAAAATTATCCTGAATATCCAATTCAGAAAGGTAAATTGTTTGATTTTGGATCTTTACTAAATAATAAAAAATTTGCCTTGGTGGTAAAGATGAAACCCGAAGAGAATGAAGAAAAAGGTGTAATTGTACAGATTCGTCCGGAAAATGAGTATTGTTTACCACAGGGTTTGAAATTAAAAGTAACGCTGAATCATAATACAAATGAAGTAGAAAGCGAAGAAGCGATCGCTACAGAATCAGATTGCATTATTCAGCTAGGATTTTGTGAATCTCCTGGTAAACAGTTCAAAGTGGAAGCAATCTATCAAGATGCCGTACTTACAGAAGAATTTGTCTTGTAACCAAGCTCAAAAATCTAATATCAGCTAGGCTCAATTTTACTGTAATCCACCTAAACACAACTCAGTTCACTTATAGCTACATTTTCGATTTTCAATCACATTTTTTATCGCGTCGCATCTCGTTTCGACTGGTACTAGAGTGGTTATAACCTGATTTCCTGGTTTATCCGATGATACAAAGTCTCCAGGAGGAACTGTAAAAGCAAGAAAAGCCAACTGAGAGGAAATTAAATTTATCGTCAAATTACGCATAATGAATACCCACACCCTATAAATATAACCTTGTGGCCACAAAAGACCACAAAGGACCACAAAAAATAATGGTAACGGGCTATATTTGAATTGTCAATACTCTTTAGAATTCCGCTAACCCCTTATTTTTTTCAAGGATTCAAAACCGTTAACAATAAGTTTGTGGGAAAGAAAAATTGCTTCGTGGTTTGAGGGAGAACCCCTAGCGAAAATTCAGACAGCAACCCTATTTGATTTGCACTTCTCTACACCACAAATGTAGTACGCGTGTAGTGAAAAGATTTACCGTGAACCCTAACAACATCAATTGACCTATGAAAAAAAATAATTCTACAAATTCAATTTCAAGAAATAAGATGCTGAAAATAAGAGTTAACGATCAAGAGTACAACTTTTTAAGAAAAATGGCGGAAGTAGACGGAATATCAATGTCTGATGTTATTCGAATGCAAATCAAAAGGCTTGAAAGAGAATCTAAAAAATAAAATGTTTGACAACATCAATTATTTTAGCTAATCTAGCAGAGTGATTTGATGTACGTTGACGTAGTTTACCCTAGAGTGTTTATTCGGGTAGGTGTAGTCCTAATTATCCGATTATTTCTAAAAATAAATAAGTATTAAAACTTCCTTGACATTAATTTTCAAGATTTACTCTGATTTTTTTAGCGTGTCGATACAGCTAATATCTTTATATTTATTGTAATTTTTGATAGAATGGTGACAAATATAATTGTCCACAAATTCTGAAAGAAGAGCTAGTTTACCTAGTTCTTTTTCCCACTAATTTTGAAGGGCTAGTTTACTCAAAAAAATGTAGAAATCACCAAAGGTTTTGCCAATACCGCAGGTTCTTCTGGTTATCCTCTACAAATCCTCATGATTGATGTCCTCACTAGCAAGGATTGCATGAATATTTTTCCATAATGGTAGTATGAGTGATGCCCAACTTTGGAAAATAATGTTTCCAAGGTCTAGTTTTCCAATGGTCTTTGTGGTATGAGATGTAAAATTAGGAACTGAGGCATGCAGGTACTGCTAAGTTTGAAGTTTGGTGATGGTGACTTTAGTAACGGATTCTCTGAGATCGTTATTAGGGCAAGCATTGCTTCAGGTCAGTACTCTAAAGATATAGAAGTCCAGTTACCCTCTGCACCACTAATTCCTAGTTTGTATAAAAATTGGCGAAATAAATACATTAAGTTATTTGAAGCTCGTGGGATCAAACTTTTACCCTCCAAATCTTTGGCGACAAGTTTTTATCCAGAGAATGACAATGATGTTATCAGAGGTTTCACGAAAATACCAACTAATTTATCATTTGAGCAGTCTAAGCAAGAGTGCGATAGTTATGCATTGGATTTATGTACTGAAGTTAACCAATGGTTAGAAAAAATCAGGTCACAGTTAGAAAGACAACTGCTGTTAGAAGCAAATTCTCAAGTTTTGTTGGAGATTCATACTCAAAATATTACATCGCAGCAAACGAAAGACATTTTACATCGTTTACCTTGGCGGGAATGGGATTATTTTCAAGAACGTTCTGATTTAAAAGTTGAATTTGAAGTTGTTTTGTGTTTGAGTGAATCGAATTCCCGTGCGCCAGAGGTTAAAGATGATGGGATATTTAGAAGGGTTAGAATTACAAGTATCTTTGGCGATAGTAAGAATATAAGTGTTGCTGACGATAAGGAATTAATCGCTAAACTGAAGAAACGCGGAGCAGAATTAATTAATCTGGAGCAACCACAACGCCAAGATTTTAGAAAGTTATGGGATGAACCTTGCGATATTTTATTTTATAGCGGTCATAGCGAAACCTATAATGATGGAGCTGTTGGTTCGCTGCAAATTAATTCAGAAGAAAGTTTAAAATTACAGGAAATCAGAAATACTTTAGGGGAAGCTGTAAAAAAGGGTTTAAAGTTAGCGATATTTAATTCCTGTGATGGCTTGGGTTTGGCGAAACAGTTAGCAGATTTGCATTTACCTTACATCATAGTTTGGCGCGAACCAGTACCGGATAAAACCGCAATTCGGTTTATTGAGTATTTTCTCAGTTCCTATGCTGAAGGAAAATCTTTGTTTACCTCGGTGCGAGATGCAAGACTTAAGCTTTTTGAACTAAGCTCCTCGGAGGAAAGGAAAAAGCAAATACCTGGATTAAACTGGTTACCAATCATTTGTAAAAATACCAGCAATCCACCTCCGACTTGGGAAGATTTAGGAGGGTTAACAGGTAAACTTCCCAATTGTCCTTACAAGGGATTATCCGCATTTACAGAGGAAGATGCAAAATACTTTTTTGGTCGAGATAATGCGATCGCCGATTTAGTTCAAGCGGTAGATACTCAACCTTTGGTTGGGGTGATTGGTGCTTCTGGAAGTGGGAAGTCGTCCTTGGTGTTTGCAGGTTTAGTTCCTCATTTAAGGACGACTGGTAAGGTAGAGATAGTATCCTTCCGTCCGGGGAATAATCCTTTTGATGCTTTGACCGTTGCTTTGAGTTCCCATATCAGGTCCAGGTCTACTGTAATTGCGACCCAAGGAAGCAATCCCAATCCATTAGAAATTAGTAACAAGTGCGCAAGTCCAACACAAATAAACTTGCTTCATGATGAAAAGGCTTTGCATCGATTAATCGAAAATATTGTTGCTTATGGTCAAATTTCCCCACAATCCTCTAAAAACGTACCACAAATGTGTAGAGACGTTGCATGCAACGTCTCTACAGGGGATTATGGGGTAAAGGATAATTCTGTTGTGGGGACATTTAACGGACAGAAATCCTACCAACATTTTGTATTAATCGCAGACCAATTTGAAGAACTTTATACTTTAACCTCGGAAGAACAACGTCAAGCTTTCTTAGATGCATTGCTTTACGCGGTCAGATTTACCCCATGTTTCACCCTGGTGTTCACCCTCAGGGCTGATTTTATGGGGAAAGCCTTTGTTGAATATAAACCAATGGGTGAGACTTTGCGGAAATACCCCCCAATATTAGTCACACAGATGAACCGTGTTGAATTAACCGCAGCGATCGAACAACCAGCGGCTAAGATGAAGGTTGAATTTGAGAAGGGTTTAACTAGTAAAATCATTGACGATCTTGGCGATAGACCAGGACGTTTACCTTTATTGGAATTTACCTTATCCCAGCTTTGGGATAGACATGACAAATGGTATCTCACCCATCAAGCTTATGAACAAATTGGTGGTTTAGAAAAAGCTTTAGCTAAATATGCAGATTCAATATTAAATTCCTCATCTACTGAGGACAAAGAAAAAGCTGAGCAGATATTTATTCAGTTGGTTAGTCCTGGGGAAGGGACGGAAGATACCAAACGTAAAGCTACTCATAGTGAAGTAGGGAAAGATAATTGGGATTTGGTGGAATTTTTTGTAAATAAACGTTTGCTGATAACTGGTTGGGATCAAAGCATTCAAGAAAAAACGGTAGAGATTATCCATGAAGCGCTGATTCGAGAATGGGGAATGCTCCGGGAATGGATCAAAAGTAATCGTCAGTTCCGGGTTTGGCAGGAACGGTTACAGTTTACAGTAGTTAAATGGGAAGATAAACAGCGCGATTCGGAATACTTGTTAAGTGGTGGAAATTTAGGTGAAGCAGAGGGTTGCTATTTTGATGAGAAATATCGGGAGTATTTGAGCAATTCTCAAAGTGAATTTATTCAAGAGAGTTTGGATGCAAGGAATCGGGAAAAAGTACAAAGAGAACGTCAACGACAGGAAAAAATACGGTTGCAAAAACGTGCAATTCGTTGGCTTGGTGGTAGTTTGTTAGCAGCTTCCTTAGCTACCGGATTTGCTGGATTCAATTGGATCAAAGCAGAGATAAGCACAACAGAAGAAAAGCTTAATAATTCAGTTTTAACTTCAGAAACCTTTTTGAATTTACAAAATAATGGGGATGCATTATTTGAAGCAATTAAAGCGCAGCAATTATTAGATAATTACTGGTGGAAAAATTGGATACCTATCTATATCAAACAGAAAGTTAAAATAGCAATGCATCAGTCAATTAATCATTCTTGGGTTGAAGAAAAGCGCACTTTAGAAGGGCATCAATCCCAGGTTGAAAGCGTGGAATTTAGCCCAGATGGAAAAATAATTGCTTCCGCTTCATCAGATAAAACAGTGAAATTGTGGTCCAAAAATGGTAAATTACTCCACACTTTAGAAGGACATAAAAAATCGGTGTGGAGGGTAAGATTTAGCCCAGATGGAAAAACAATTGCTTCCGCTTCACTAGATAAAACAGTAAAATTATGGTCGGTTGAAAGCGGTAAATTACTCCACACTTTAGAGGGACACCAAAACAATATTAATCACGTGAGATTTAGCCCGGACGGGAAAATAATTGCTTCCGCTTCACTAGATAAAACAGTAAGATTGTGGTCGGTTGAAAGCGGTAAATCACTCCATACTTTAGAAAGACATCAAAAAACTGTTAGGAGCGTGGAATTTAGCCCAGATGGGAAAACAATTGCTTCTGCTTCAGATAAAATAGTAAAGTTGTGGTCAATTGATGGTCAATTACTCCGTACTTTAGAAGGGCATCAAAAGACAGTTAGCGATATAGAATTTAGCCCGGATGGAAAAACTATTGCTTCCGCTTCAGCCGATAGGACAATTAAATGGTGGTCACTTGATGGTCAATTAATCTACACTCTCTTGGGACATCAAGACGCAGTTTGGAGAGTGAAATTTAGCCCGGATGGAAAAACTATTGCTTCCGCTTCAAATAATAGTACAGTGAAATTGTGGTCTGCGGACAATGGTCAACTACTCCATACTCTATTATCCGAAAATGACAACAGAGTTTGGAAGGTGGAATTTGGTCCACATGCTAAGGTAAGGAGATTTCATGATTATGTTGGTATTTTACTTCGTACTTTACCTGAACATCAAGACGCAGTTTGGAGTATAAAGTTTAGCCCTGATAACACAGTTATAGCTTCTGCTTCTGCTGGAAAAGTGAAATTGTGGTCTGTAAATAATGGTCAATTACTAAATACAGTATCTGGGCATCACAAAACAGTTAGCGATGTAGAATTTAGTCCAGATGGAAATACTATTGCTTCCGCTTCATGGGATAAAACAGTGAAATTGTGGTCAATCGAACATAGTCGTCAATTATTTCATACCTTATCTGGACATCAAGACTGGGTTTGGAGTGTGGGATTCAGTCCAGATGGAAAAACAATTGCTTCCACTTCATATGATAAAACAGTTAAATTGTGGTCAATAGAAAATGGTAAATTACTCCGCACCTTTACTGGACATCAAAACTCTGTCTTAAGTGTAGAATTTAGCCCAGATGGAAAAACAATTGCTTCCACTTCAGATGATAAAACAGTTAAATTGTGGTCAATAGAAAATGGTGAATTACTCCGCACCCTTACTGGACATCAAAACTCGGTTTTGAGCATGAGATTTAGCCCAGATGGAAAAACAATTGCTTCTGCTTCATCAGATGGGACTGTAAAATTGTGGTCAACAGAAAATGGTAAATTACTTCACACCTTTACTGGATATCAATTCTCAGTTAATTTGGTGGAATTTAGCGCGGATGGAAAAACAATTGCTTCTGCTTCATCAGATGGGACTGTAAAATTGTGGTCAATAGAAAATGGTAAATCACTTCACACCTTAACTGGACATCAGTATTCGGTTTTGAACATGGGATTTAGCCCAGATGGAAAAACAATTGCTTCTGCTTCATCAGATGGGACTGTAAAATTGTGGTCAGTTGAAAATGGTAAATCACTTCGCACCTTTACTGGACATCAAAGCTATGTCACAAGCGTGGGATTCAGCCCGGATGGAAAAACTATTGCTTCCGCATCAGATGATAAAACAATAAAATTGTGGTCAATAGAAAATGGTAAATCACTTCACACCTTAACTGGACATCAAGAAACGGTTTTGAGTGTGGGATTTAGCCCAGATGGAAAAACTATTGCTTCCACTTCAAGTGATAAAACAGTGAAGTTGTGGAATTGGGATTTTGATGATTTACTAATGCAGGGTTGTAAAAAGCTTCAAGATTATTTGATTAACAATCCAGATAAACTGGAAGAACTTAAAGTTTGTCAAACTCCAAAAATAATCGCTCATGCCGCCGCTGAGACTTTGTCAAGACAAGGTGAAGATTTGGCGCAAAACGGTAATTTTGAAGGTGCTTTGAAGAAGTTTCGTCAAGCAAAAATTTGGAATCCGCAATTAGATTTTAATCCACATTCAAAAGCAAAAGCAATTACTTTAGTTGCTAAAGGTAGAGAATTAGCACAACAAAAAGGTGATTTCAAAGGTGCAGTAGACAAATTTAAAGAAGCACAAAAACTCTATCCAAGTGTTAACTTTGACCCCAACGGAGAACAATCAGATAATGACCCCAAATTAGTCGCTAGAAAACTTACAGCAGAACATTTTGTACAACAAGGTAGAGAATTAACACAAAAAGGTGATTTCAAAGGTGCAGTAGACAAATTTAAAGAAGCACAAAAACTCTATCCAAGTGTTAACTTTGACCCCAACGGAGAACAATCAGATAATGACCCCAAATTAGTCGCTAGAAAACTTACAGCAGAACATTTTGTACAACAAGGTAGAGAATTAGCACAAAAAGATGATTTCAAAGGTGCAGTAGACAAATTTAAAGAAGCACAAAAATTTTATCCAAATATTGATCTTGATAACGAAACACAGGAGTTAGATGACGATCCCAAACTAGTAGCTAAAAAACTTATAGACAAGTTTAAAGCAAAATCTTTTGTAACTCAAGGGAAAGAACTTGTAGGCCAGGGTAACGTCAAAGAAGCTGTTGCAGCTTATAACAAAGCATTGAAATATTATCATAACTTGCAAATATCTGCAGAAGATTGGAACTCACTTTGTTGGGGTGGTAGCTTACATAATCACGCCAAGGAGGTGCTGTTTGCTTGTGAGAAAGCAGTAGACCTTGCACCTGAAAATGTGGATATTATAGATAGTCGTGGGCTTGCTAGAATGCTAACTGGGTATACTCAAGGTGCTATTGAGGATTTTGAGGTGTTTGTAAATAACAATTATGAATCAGAGAAAACATCGCAGCGTCGAAGTTGGATTAATTACCTACGCAAAGGGGGGGATCCTTTGACGCTTAAAGTGTTAGAGGAGTTGCGTAAGCAGGAAGGACTATAGCGCTGCGCGCAAGTCATTAGCGTAAGCCTTCTCGGGTATAGTAAGTCAAAAATTAAAAGTCATTATTAAAAGTCATTTGTGCATAGCCCCCTAAATCCCCTAATACTGGGGGACTTTAAGAGCTTATTCCCCCCCCAAAATATGTGATATCATGTCCGGTAAAACACTTACGATAAGGTTCGTAGTAGCGCTTGAGCGCCAATATCTTTACTATGGCGCTAAAGCGCTACTACAAACAAACATATTTTTTCATAAGTAATTAAGCGGACATGATATAACTTATCCATGATGTGACCTCCTCCTTCTCGACATCATGTAGCGCTATATGTGCGGGGAAAATATTAATTGTGCATTACCCACAAGACATTGGTGGAGACGTAGCATGCTACGTCTCTACATCATCATTTAATTAATATTGCGTCTGGGAAATAATTAACTGGAAATACCAATTAATAGTTACCGTTACTCGACTCCAACAAATCAAACAACCGCTCCAAAGGAATTTCCACCATATCGGGACGATTCTTAAGTTCGTAATCCAAATCAAGAATAGCTTTCTCTAACACAAAAGCATCAAGCAATACTTGCAATTCTGCGGGATCTTGGGGAAGGAACGGTGCATTTGCAGTTAATTCCATATAGGATTGCAGAAATGCTACTCCAGACCAAGTGTGCATAAATTGAGTCCAGTTTTCCATCGACGCCAAATTATCCGGACGAATTAAACCGCTTTCCTTTTCATTACGCAAACCGATGCAGCTGGCGTAATAAAAAGACTCTAGCATAGCCGCAACATCACGCAAAGGCGATCGCTTCATACGACGTTCGCTTAAAGGACGGGAAACTTCCCCTTCAAAATCGATAATTATAAAATCTTTACCGGTGTAAAGTACATCTTTGAGGGAGTAATTACCATGACAGCGCGTCCGCATAGCGCTAATTTTTTGATTCAAGATTTTTTTGAATCTATCCAAAAGTAATTCTTTACTGTTAAGTACTGTTTGAGCAAGGGGTTGAATGTCAGAATTAAGATGACCCAATTGTTTTTTCAGTAATAATAGCGCCTGACCTGCTTGGTTACGCATATACTGATAAATCGAGCGCTGGTAAAATGTAGAAAATGTTTCAGCAGCAAATTCCGTATCTTCCTCATCTGCTGAAGCTAAAGCCATGTGTAATTCTGCGGTACGTTGTCCTAATAATTGAGCAGAACGCAAATAAGACCCCATTAACTCATAAGCTAGATCGGGGATTTTGACTTTTAAGGCTTCTACTAGAGATGATGGCGGAATGGGAATTTCAACATCATCATTTAATTTGACCATTACCTGCTCGAAAAAGTCCCGCAGGGTATCTAAACTATATTCCCAACCATCAGTAATATCGGGAATATATTGGCGTAAAATTCCTAGGGTAATTGGATGACTTCCGCGACGACGATATTCTAAAGCACCTGCGATCGCTGCAAAGTGTTCTGGTTGGGGTATACCTTTGTTAGTAGAACTCTTTGTGAGAAAACAACCAACTTCAAAATCTGGGTTACTTCCTTCTTCTACCTTACGGAACAGTTTAAAGAAAAAGCGATCGCCATAAATTATTGCACTATTACTATATTCACCACCTAGTAAACGTGGTTCTAAATTAGTATCACCTGCAGCATCTTTTTCATTACCAAATAATTCTTTAAATGCTTCTGTTTGGGTTGCTGCGAGTTCCCCGATGTTACCTTTGTAGGTATGTCCTTGGGCGATTATATCTAAGGGGAAATCAAGAAATTCTTGATCGCCAAAAGCATCAAATAAAACCCCAACTTCATCTTTGTCCCGGAGTTTAATTTGAGCAATAACCTGTTCTGGATTGTTTTCTAAGCGGTCTTTACCCTTACTACCTGCTTCATAAGCCATAGGAACGACGTAGGTTTCTGGATCGCCTTCGGTATAGTTAATTTGTAATAAAATTATCTCGATTTGACTATTACGGAAGGATAAAGGAAAAGTTTCGCGAATTTGGGCTGATTGAATAACCCGACTTTTACCACCAAACCAAGGATAACTACATAGATAATCAGATAAAACAGATTCTAAAGCAACCCTAGTTTCAGGTTTATTAAATACATTGTGCCAAGATTCGTTAATTTCTAATAGGGACGGTTCAGTGTAACCCCGTACTCCACAGGTAAGACTTGGTTGTAATTGGAGAGTAAACCAATAGAAGGTATGGGGAGCTAAACTCAAGAAATAAAGGTCGTCACCAATGGGAGGAAATTGGGTACGTCCAAAAATTTCCACTGGAACCATATCGTTAAATCCCGATAAATCCAATTCTACCGTCTGTACAAATCGGGATAGGTTCGCAACAACTAAAATATGTTCGCCGTTATAGGTACGAGTAAAAGCTAATACCTTGCGATTTTCTGGATACAAAAACTCAAATGTACCCCGACCAAAAGCTTGGAAACGGGCTCTAGTTGCTAATAAACGCTTCGTCCACCACCACAAAGAATTAGAATTTTCTCGTTGGGCTTCAACATTAATTGCTTCGTAGTGATATTCCGGTTCAATAATTACCGGTGCGTATAACCTCTGGGGATTTCCCTTACTAAATTCAGCATTGCGATCAGCGCTCCACTGCATTGGAGTTCTCACACCATTGCGATCGCCCAAGTAGATATTATCCCCCATCCCGATTTCATCACCGTAGTAAAGTACGGGAGTTCCGGGTAAGGACATTAACAAAGCATTCATCAACTTTATTTGACGTTGGTTATTACCCAACAAAGGCGCTAACCTTCTGCGGATACCCAAATTTAACCGAGCTTGGGGGTCTTGCGCATAAACCCGATACATATAATCTCGGTCTTCATCGCTGACCATTTCCAAAGTTAACTCATCGTGATTGCGTAAAAATAACGCCCACTGACAGTTATCGGGAATTGATGGCGTTTGTTGCAAAATATCAGTAATAGGAAAACTATCTTCCTGCTGAATAGCCATAAATAAACGTGGCATTAGGGGAAAATGGAAATTCATATGGCACTCATCCCCTGCACCATAATACTCTACTGCGTCCTCAGGCCATTGATTGGCTTCAGCGAGCAACATCCGGTTGGGAAATTTATGATCGATGTGCGATCGCAGTTTTTTCAAGAAAGCGTGGGTTTCGTCTAAATTTTCGCAGTTAGTCCCTTCCAGTTCGTATAGATAGGGGACAGCGTCTAAACGCAATCCATCCACACCCATTTCTAACCAGAAATCAACCACCTCAAATAGGGCTTTCTGTACTTCAGGGCTTTCAAAGTTTAAATCTGGTTGATGAGAGTAAAAACGGTGCCAATAATAAGCCTTAGCTACAGGATCCCATGCCCAGTTAGAATTTTCAAAGTCCTGGAAAATAATCCGCGCTTCCGAATATCTCTCTGGATTTTCACTCCAAACATAAAAATTTCTTTCTGCGCTACCTGCAGGGGCTCTACGTGCTCTTTTAAACCAAGGATGTTGGTCGGAAGTATGGTTAACAATCAGTTCGATAATTACCCGAATACCCCGTTGGTGAGCAGCATTTAAAAAAGCTTTAAAATCTTCTAAATTGCCGTAGATTGGGTTAACACTGGTGTAATCAGCAATATCATAACCATCATCCCGTAATGGTGAGGGGAAAAAGGGTAATAGCCAAATTGCTGTAACTCCCAAATCTTGAAGATAATCTAACTTGGACGTTAAACCGCGAAAATCTCCGATACCATCACCATCACTATCCGCGTAAGCACGTACCGGAACCTCATAAATTACTGCATCTTTAAACCAAAGGGGGTCGTCTTTTAATAATGGATTTTGCATAATCGTAATATCTACTGCCTTATTCCCATACGCTATTTTACAAAGCACAATTGCTGCTTGGAATTAATTGTTATCAACTGTGCTTGATTAATTTAAAGTTTTGTGGTTGTACCGGCATTGCATTCAAATACAAAATATTAACTGTCAAGGGTATAAGTACTTATTTGGTGGTGAAAGGATTTCTTCACGGACATTAACCTCACCCTTAAGGGGTTGACGATTGAATGCCTAAAACCTCATAAGTAAATTAGTGTCTTCCAACGCAAATCAGTATCAGGAATTTGTCATGAGTTTTCCCAGAGCCAGTGGAATTTTGTTACATCCAACTTCTTTACCTAGCCATCATGGTATTGGCGATCTAGGAGAATCCGCATATGAATTTATCGATTTCCTGGCGAATAGCGGTCAAAAATTATGGCAAATTCTGCCTTTGGGACCGACAGGATACGAACATTCTCCCTACACAATGAATTTCAGCGCCTTTGCAGGCAATCCCCTGATGATTAGTTTGGAACAGTTGGTTACAGAAGGGTTACTGAATCAAGATGAATTAATCCCCCTATCTCCAAGTGCTCAAGATAATCCCCAACGGGTTAACTTTGATGAGGCGATTCCCCACAAAACTCAAATCCTTAAACTAGCTTATCAACGATTTGGGCAATCTTTAGCTGAAAAATCTAATCCCGAATTTGAAGACTTTTGTCAGTCACAGTCGGCTTGGTTAGATGACTATGTATTATTTATGTCTCTATTAGAGGCAAACGAATATAAAGCCTGGAATTATTGGGATAAAAGTGTTGCACGTCGCGTTCCCGATGCTCTCAAAGCCAAAAATGAAGAACTAAAAGACCAGATTTTATACCGTAAGTTCTTACAATTTAAGTTCTTTGAGCAGTGGAAAGAACTTAGAAAATATGCCAATGATAAAAATATTCAAATAGTTGGGGACATATCGATTTATGTGTGCCACAATAGTTCGGATGTATGGGCAAACCCAGAAATTTTCCAATTAGATCCTGAAACCCTAGAATCGGCATATATTGCTGGGGTACCACCCGATTACTTTAGTGCTACAGGTCAATTGTGGGGTAATCCAGTTTACGACTGGGATAAATTAAAGGAAACTAAATATGCTTGGTGGATCGAACGTTTTCGTGCCACATTACAATATGTGGACATCGTCAGGATCGATCATTTCCGGGGATTTGAAGCTTATTGGCGCGTAAAAGCTGGCGAAGAAACCGCAATTAATGGTGAATGGGTACTAGCTCCCGGTGCGGAATTTTTTGAAACCTTGGGTAATAGTTTGGGTAGTTTACCAGTAATGGCGGAAGATTTGGGGATTATTACTCCCGAAGTTGAAGAATTGCGCGATCGCTTTGATTTTCCAGGAATGCGTATCTTGCAATTTGCTTTTGGTGGGGATGCTGATAATCCTTATTTACCCCATAATTACATTCCCAACTGTGTAGTTTATCCCGGTACCCACGATAACGATACAGCTGTTGGTTGGTGGCAAACAACTGGTGAGGCTGAGAAACAACATGTAGCAAAGTACTTGGGTTATGACTCCCCAGAAGATGTTAAAGAAATCAACTGGGAATTTATTCGTATGGCTTTAGCTTCCGTGGGAGACTTGGCTGTTTTACCATTACAGGACATTTTAGGCTTAGATAATTCGGCACGGATGAACGATCCTAGTGTTATTCCTGGTAACTGGCGTTGGCGTTATACCGGTTCTAATTTATTAACTTCTGAGTTGAGTCAACGATTGTTGGAAATGACTCAACTTTATAAGAGATAAGTTGAGACGTTAATTTATTTTGTAGGAGCGCACATCGGTGCGCCCTGACCAATCAATGTGAATATCAAATAGGCGTATAATTGTTTCAACATTTTTTATTTTTGATTCATAAACACCTTCTTGGGGAAATTTTAAAACATGATAGAGCTTTATTATTGGACAACTCCCAACGGACATAAAATTACAATTTTTTTAGAAGAAGCTGAATTGAACTACACGATCAAACCTGTAAATATCTCTACAGGAGCACAGTTTGAAGCTGATTTTTTAAAGATTTCCCCTAACAATAAAATACCCGCAATTATCGATCGCAACCCTGTTGACGGTGGTGAGCCCATCAGTGTTTTTGAGTCCGGTGCCATATTACAATACTTGGCGGAGAAAACTGGAAAATTTCTACCCACAGACCTGCGTCGAAAAACTCAAACAATGGAATGGTTATTTTGGCAAATGGGCGGACTAGGACCGATGCTCGGTCAAAATCATCACTTTGTCACCTACGCACCGGAAAAAATTTCCTATGCAATTAATAGGTATGTCAAAGAAACAGAGCGTCTATATGGTGTTTTAGACGAACAACTTACCGACCGAGAATTTATTGCAGGGGAATATTCAATTGCAGATATGGCTGCTTATCCATGGATTGTCCCCCACGAAAGACAACAACAAGACCTGAATGATTTTCCCCATGTTAAGCGATGGTTTGAAGTAATAAAAGCACGTCCTGCTGTCCAAAAAGCTTATGCTAAAGCTGCAGAAATAAATACACAATCAACCGTCACTGAAGAGTCCAAAAAGATTTTATTTGGTCAGGGGAGACGTCGGGAATGATGAGTAATGAGTAATAAGTAATAAGTAACAAGTAACAAGTAACAAGTAATAAGTAATAAGTAATAAGTAATAAGTAATAAGTAATAAGTAATAAGTAATAAGTAATAAGTAATAAGTAATGTTAGCGAAGCGGGGCGCGTTAGCAAAGCGGGACACGTAAGTGTACACAGCGCACAGTAATGGGTAATGGGTAATGGGTAATGGAAGATGAAAATAATAGGGGATAGGAAATGGTAGTTACTCCTTTCTTACTCTGAGATAACTGATAAAAATTTCTCCTTTTCTTCCCACGTCTCCCAAATTCCCCACACTCCTCACACTTTCCTCTAACTTAATTAGATAAATTTTCACCAGGATAGGAGTTATGATCCCATGAAGGTTGGTAGTCAAATAACCATTTAAACTGTAAATCTGCTAACCAAGTGGGAGTTAATTTATAAATCCAGTTGCGGAAGAAACATCCCATTACAGAACTGCTTTGTCCCAGATTTCCTACCTGACGGGAAACAGTAAAGACACGATCTACCCTTGGACTGCGTTGACTTTCGAATTGACGTAATACTGATGGAACTTGCTTATCATCTGATGTGAAAGTAAGTACTTTTGCAAGTTCAAATGCATCTTCTATACCCATGCAACCTCCCTGACCGAGATTGGGTTGGAAGGGATGTGCTGCATCTCCAATTAAAGTTACTCTACCTCTTCCCCACTCAACACCCAAAGGTTCCCGATCAAAAATATCATCTCGATAAATTGTGCTTTCATCTAAAGTCTGAATAATACTTGGTACGGGTTCAGCATAATCAGAAAACAGTAACTGCAAAGCTTTGAGTTTTCCACCAACCTTGTCATCATTACCGCCAGGTTCGCTATTATTAAAACCGTAGAAGGAATATTCTCCTCCTCCCACATCAAAATATCCAAAGCGATTTCCCCGTCCCCAGTATTCCATCCAACTATATCTTTCATCTAGTGTTACCTTCGAACTGTTGAAATATCCCCTCCAGCAACACATACCACTGTACAATGGCTCTTGTTGCTTTTCAGTACCATTTAGGCGAGCGCGTACTTTGGAGTAAAGACCATCAGCACCTACTAAAATATCTCCTGTCGCTGTGCTACCATCCTCAAAGTAAACTTTTACATTTTCCCCATTATCCTCAAAATGCGAGAAGTTAAAGCCTGTTTTTACTGTATCTTCAGGTAATGTCTCGTACAAAATTTGTTGCAGTTTAGGTCTCAGAAGACATACGCCTAGATCTTCTTCCCCGACAAATTTTGGAGTATTAACATACAGGAGAGTTGCTTTTTTACTGGAAAAACCACCACTTAGAATTTTACCTCCCTGTTCGTACAAGCGTTGATAAATTCTTCCTTCCCACAGGAGTTTATAAACTCGCATTGCATTTCTTTGAATAAAAATACCTCCTGGTCCAGAAAGCATTTCATCCAATTGACGCTTTTCGTATAGTTCAACTTCTATACCCATATCAAGACAAGCACGTGCGAAGGTCAAGCCAGCAATACCACCTCCAATGACAATTGCTTTTTTTACTGAGGTCTCCACAACTTTCTCAGATATTTGCATTGGTTTCTCCAGATTTATGGATCACTTCTCTTTCATTTACTCTACTATCGGAATAATAAATTAAAATTTGTAAAGTTTTTTTCAGCTATAACGATTTGTTTGCTATAGTTTACAGACCTTTCAGGATCGTTAATAAAAATATAATTATTAATGTCTAGCTTTAATAAATGCGAACTACATATACATGATGCTGTTGGCGAATTAAAAAGGGGTCTAACCCATCAGTTCTAAATTGTATTAATTTTCTGAATTTCAGTTCCTTGGAACTGACTTAGGATTTTAGCTCACAATTTATTACAGGACATAAAAACAACGCAATATTCATGTTTTGAGGGCGAGGGGTTTAACCCTGTGAGAATTGACCAACAGCATCATACATTACTAAATATATCCGCATCTATATCTTCAAAAGATTACCTCAAAAGGCTTACAGTAGTTTAGGTAAAAAGTTTAGACAAAAATATGATTGATGCATAGCTATTCCAAACCGTGGATATAGATCGATTTTTAATGGAGCTATATTTTTGTAATTATCGAATTAAAAATACATAAAAGTGTACATAATGCAGCATAAATGACAGTTTATTAACCGCAGGTAAATTTTTTATTCTTTACAACAAGACGGGGAAGCAAACGAGCTTACCTTGAGTTCAAAACTGTAATCTGTAACGTAAGAGGCAAAATGATCGAACATAAATTATTGCAAGTTGCTCGGGGTCAAGAACTAGATCGTCCCCCAGTATGGATGATGCGTCAAGCAGGTCGTTACATGAAGGTTTATCGGGATTTACGCCAAAAACATCCTTCATTTCGCGAGCGTTCGGAAAACGCCGAAATTGCTGTAGAGATATCTTTGCAACCTTTTCATGCTTTTAAACCAGATGGTGTGATAATGTTCTCTGATATTTTGACACCACTACCAGGTATTGGGATTCCTTTTGATATCGTTGAAAGTAAAGGACCGGTATTTGAAGTTCCAATCCGCACTCAGGAACAAATTGATGCTCTCACACCATTGGAACCAGAAGTATCTTTACCATTCATCCGTCAGATTTTAACTACCCTCAGAAAAGAAGTTGATAATCAAGCCACGGTTTTGGGATTTGTGGGTGCTCCTTGGACATTAGCAGCTTATGCTATTGAAGGTAAAAGTTCAAAAGACTATGCCATCATCAAAAAAATGGCTTACTATCAACCAGCCATGCTGCATCAATTTTTAGGAAAATTAGCTTCAGCGATCGCTACCTATGCTTGTTATCAAATAGATTGTGGCGCTCAAGTTTTGCAACTATTTGATTCTTGGGCTGGACAATTAAGTCCTGAAGACTTTAAAAAGTTTGCTCTACCTTACATACAACAGGTAGTGAAACATATCAAAAAAATCCATCCAAGCACTCCCATAATCCTTTACATCAAGAATAGTGGTGGACTACTCGAGTTAATGGGACAATCCGGTGTAGACATTGTCAGTGTAGATTGGACAGTTGATATGGCTGTTGCACGACAAAGACTTGGAGCCAATATTGGCGTTCAAGGAAATATAGATCCCTGTATTTTATTTGGTCCTCAAGATTTGATTCGCGAGCGGATTATCGACACAGTCCGTAAAGCTGGGAAAAACCGACATATTTTCAACCTTGGTCATGGAGTCTTACAAAATACTCCTGAAGAAAACGTTGGTTTCTTTTTTGAGACTGTCAAGGGGCTCAATTACTCATCTATAGATTTTAACTAATACTAGTTTCAAATACTAATTTCAAATACTAATTTCAAAAAATATTGCTACACATCAATTATTTAAATCTGTTTTCTATAACCTGTTCCCTTTTCTCTCTTATAAATGGAAGTGTAGCAACAAAGCTGGAAATTAGTATGACCAAATAACTCAATCGAGCAAGCAACTAAGTAACTAAGTAACTAAGTAACTAAAAACTATGACACCTACAACTTCTCTTCTTTCTCCAACAATTCGTATTGGTTCTCGCAAAAGCGAATTAGCCTTAGTTCAAACCTATTGGGTCCAACAACAACTCCAAAAACACTTTCCTCATATATCCTTTGAAGTTGAAAAACTTTCTACCCAAGGTGATAAAATCCTGGATGTTGCACTATCTAAGATTGGTGATAAAGCACTATTTACCAAGGAACTAGAAATTGCAATGCTAAATCGGGAGGTTGACTTTGCCGTTCACTCCCTCAAGGATTTACCAACTCGTTTACCAGAAGGATTAGTATTAGCAGCAGTTACAGAAAGAGAAAATCCTGCAGATGCTTTAGTTGTCCACGAAAAGTACAAAGATAGGCAAATTGATACATTACCAGCAGGTACAGTTATTGGTACATCCTCCCTGCGCAGACTAGCCCAGTTGCGGCATAAATTTCCCCACCTTACCTTCAAAGATGTGCGCGGGAACCTCAATACTCGTCTAGCAAAACTGGACAACGGCGAATACGATGCATTAATTTTAGCCGTAGCAGGATTAAAAAGATTGGGGATGGACAAGCGCATTCATCAAGTGTTACCACCAGAAATATCTTTACATGCTGTCGGACAAGGAGCTTTAGGTATTGAATGTCGAAGTGATGATAAAAAAATATTGTCCTTACTTAAAAACATTGAAGATGTACCTACCCGTATTTGCGTTACCGCAGAACGTGCTTTCCTAAGAGATTTAGAAGGTGGTTGTCAAGTACCTATTGGGGTTAACAGTCATCTAGACAAAGAGACTCTGACATTGACTGGTTTTGTCGCAAGCGTCGATGGTAAAAGGATGCTCAAAGACTCCGTCACTGGAAGCTCTAAAAACCCAGATCTGCTAGGTCTGCAACTGGCTGATAACCTACGCAACATGGGAGCACAGGAAATCTTATCAGAAATTTACCAAACACATAGGTAATCAGTCAAAATACACGTACAAATATCTATAGATGGGAAGTTACGATACATAGCATTCTGTCTTCTGGTTAGGATTTGTCTTTCTCTTCACCCTTTCCCATTTCCTACCTTTTTTGAAACAAAAATTGAGGTATAAATTCCTAACCTATCTACTGACCCAGAATATTATTGCTACAAAGGTAAATCTCCTCACCCAATACTCAGTAGTTTTCCTTGATAAATTATGTTTCCAAATCATCGTCCTCGTCGCCTAAGAAACCATCCCCAAATACGTCGGATGGTACGAGAAACAGTCCTCAACACCAATGACTTAATTTATCCCCTATTTGCTGTACCCGGTACAGCGATAGCCAAAGAAGTATCATCCATGCCTGGAGTTTACCAGTTATCGGTAGACAAAGTAGTAGAAGAAGCCAAAGAAGTTTATCAGTTAGGTATTCCTGCAATCATTCTATTTGGCATTCCTGAAGATAAAGATATAGAAGCAACAGGTGCGTGGCATGATTGTGGTATAGTTCAAAAAGCAGCAACCGCGATCAAAAAAGCAGTACCAGAATTAATCGTTATTGCAGATACCTGTTTATGTGAATATACCAGTCATGGGCATTGTGGATATTTGCAATTAAATGACTTAACTGGGCGTGTTTTGAATGACCCCACATTAGAACTGCTGAAAAAAACCGCAGTTTCTCAAGCAAATGCTGGCGTTGATATCATTGCTCCTTCTGGAATGATGGATGGTTTTGTAGGTGCAATCCGAAGTGCATTAGATGCAAATGGTTATCAAGATATACCAATTATGTCCTATGCAGCCAAATATGCTTCCTCCTATTATGGTCCATTCCGTGACGCCGCAGATTCAGCTCCCCAATTTGGCGATCGCCGCACCTATCAAATGGATCCCGGTAACGCTCGGGAAGCTATTAAAGAAATTGAACTTGATATCGCTGAAGGTGCGGATATACTGATGGTTAAACCAGCCTTAGCCTACATGGATATTATTTGGCGCGTTAAGCAAAATAGTAATCTACCTGTAGCTGCTTATAATGTTTCTGGAGAATACTCCATGACTAAAGCCGCTGCTCTCAATGGCTGGATTGACGAAAAACGAGTAGTTATGGAAACTCTCACGAGCTTCAAACGGGCTGGAGCAGACTTGATTTTGACATATCATGCTAAAGATGCGGCTCGTTGGTTACAGAGCGGGAATAATTAACATAGAATTTGACCGTAAAATTCCTTTGATTGTGGGTATAAAGATTTGTCAAAATCTCCTATAAGTTCAAAATCTCCTATAAGTATTTGAGGATGATATCCAATCGCTTCGCAAAGTCAAAAACTTTAGCCCTCAAACAATCCGTAAGTTTGTAATTGTGTAGTTCTCAGTAGAAATAGAAACAAAAGTGAGATATTATGACAATTGTTTCAACTCAGCAAGTTAAATCTTCTCAAGCGAAAACTTCTCAATCTTTACCTCCAAAAAATAGTAAGGCTATTGTTAGCCGGTTCATGCAAAATTTGCAGTCACAAATCTGCAGTAATTTAGAAGTAATAGATGGTACTGGCAAATTTAAAGAAGATAGTTGGGAACGTCCTGAGGGAGGTGGAGGGCGATCGCGCATTCTGCAAAATGGTAATGTCTTCGAACAAGGAGGAGTTAATTTTTCTGAAGTTTGGGGTTCCCATCTTCCAGCTTCTATTCTCAGCCGACGTCCAGAAGCAGCAGGTCATAAATTTTACGCCACAGGTGTATCCTTAGTTTTACATCCTAAAAATCCCTATGTACCAACAGTCCATCTAAACTACCGTTACTTTGAAGCAGGTCCGATTTGGTGGTTTGGTGGTGGTATAGATTTAACGCCTTACTATCCATTTGCAGAGGATGCAGTTCATTTTCATTCCACCCTCAAGCAGGCTTGTGATGCTCATCATCCCGACTATTACCGAGTATTTAAACCTTGGTGCGATGAATATTTTTATCTCAAACATCGTCAAGAAAATCGTGGGATAGGTGGTATATTCTTTGATTATCAAGATGGGGAAGGTCAATTATATCGAGGAAGTAATTCTGATTCCCCAGCGGCGATAGTCAGCAATACAATTGGTATCCCTAAACCCTGCCCTTGGGAAGAAATATTTTCCTTTGTCGGTACTTGCGGAGAATCATTCATCACTGCTTACTTACCAATAGTAGAACGACGCAGGTTAATGGAATATGGCGAACATCAACGTAACTTCCAATTATATCGCAGAGGTAGATATGTAGAATTTAACTTAGTTTATGACCGTGGCACCCTATTTGGTTTGCAAACTAACGGACGTACCGAGTCGATTTTAATGTCTTTACCACCCCTTGTACGCTGGGAGTATGGTTATCAACCAAAAGCTAATACCCCGGAAGCACAACTATATGACACCTTCTTAAAACCCCAAGATTGGGCAAATGGAGTAGTTTCTGGAAAGTAAAAATATATTTTTTCCATTTTGATAAATTGCAGACATCAATTAGTCAATTTAGTAGGTAATAAAAATGGTTCAACTTCAAGAAGAATCAGTTGTAAAACAACCTAAAATGCGTGGTATCGCAGATAAAGTTTTTCAACAGATGTTTGAGAATACTTGTCAAACCTTAGAACAAATAGACGGTAAAAAATTAAGTGAGAAATCCTGGAATCGCGATCTAAACGGAGTTTGGGTACCTGGAGAAAGTAGTGAAGATACTACATATATTGACCGCAGTTTACATAACGGTAATGTATTTGAAAAAATTGGGATTAATTATGTAGCTCTTACAGGTAAACTTCCACCGGGAATGACATTCCAGACATCAGGTGCTTTAGCAACAAAAGAAGTAGATGGGCTCACCGATGATAAAGGTACTCCTTTCTTTGCTACTGGTGCTAGTTTTGTTATTCATCCTCATAACCCCATGGTACCAACTGCCCATGCTAATTATCGCTATTTTCAAATTGGTGATGGTTCTCAAC
Organism: Mastigocoleus testarum BC008; assembly: GCF_001456025.1. Classification (GTDB taxonomy): domain Bacteria; phylum Cyanobacteriota; class Cyanobacteriia; order Cyanobacteriales; family Nostocaceae; genus Mastigocoleus; species Mastigocoleus testarum. The sequence continues at coordinate 61,895 of NZ_LMTZ01000024.1, read as the reverse complement.
CTGGTTCTTGGTGGTTTGGTGGTGGTGCGGATTTAACCCCAGCTTATTTATTTGAAGAAGATGCTACTCATTTTCACAAGGTACATCAACAAGTTTGCGATCGTTATGACTCTTCCTATTACCCTCGCTTCAAAAAATCGTGCGATGACTACTTTCATATACCCCACCGTGGTGAAAGTCGAGGCATAGGTGGTATTTTCTTTGACAATCTTAAAGGAGAAGATATACAACAATTACTTTCCTTTGTCACAGACTGCACTAAAGCCTTTGCTCCTGCATATATACCCATTGTAGAAAAACGGAAAAATATGCCTTTTACTAAAGAAAATAAGCATTGGCAACATCTTGTTCGCGGACGCTATGTTGAGTTTATTCTGACAAGTGATCGAGGTTTACGTTTTGGTTTAGCAAGCGGTATGGTTAATTCCCAAAGTGTTTTTAATTGTATGCCTCCAGGAGCTTGTTGGGAATATGATGATAAACCCTTAAGTGGTACTCAAGAAGCAAGACTTAGGGAATTACTCAAACATCCTTCAACATGGGTATAAAAATTCCAAAAATATAGGAGTTGGTGGTAATGGAAACCAAAAAATTACCTAATCTGGAAGATTTACAACTTAAATATAGGAGTGTTGATCTAAACAAAACTAACAACAATATTTCAACAAGAATAGTCAGTAATTACAGAGAAGAGAATCAATTAATAAGTAATGTAGAAGTCGAAATAGTATTGGCTCTTATTCAAATTTTAAAATACTTTACCATTACTTTCTTCTTTGTTTATTTTTTCTCAAGTTTTTTCTTAATTCCGCAATAACTGTAAAGGATTATAAACAAATAAGGAGATATAAAATGAAAGAAAAAATGGGTGGTGGTGACTTACGTATGGAAGATATCCTACAAATGGATACATCCAAAGCCACAAACCTATTTAGGAAGAGATTTAGCAGGTATAAAAGGCTAATAAATGAAATGGGAGAAGCTGCTGCATATGAGAAAATGCTAGAGAAATATCCCGAACAACAGAAAGCATTAATGGGGGCTTTTATTGATGAAAATACTCTTGCTGAGGGTTTTAAAAAATCAATTCCCCTCTTGAGACTTATGGGATTTACAACGGAAATAGTGGATATTTCTCAGAACGGAATAGATGCAGCATTAGAAATTCAGAGAGTTTGTCCAGTTTTAAATCTCGCAAAAGAATATGGATTTGAGACACCTTGTCAAGTTCTTTGTGAGATGGAACAAGAAGCTGCGAGAAGAGCTTTCCCTGGAATGAAGGCCTCTATTATGAGTAAACAAGCAGAAGGAGAATGTGCTTGTGTCTTCAAATATGAAAGGCCAGCCAAAACAGCAATGCAAACCATCGAGAATAAATCTAATTCATTGTCTCAAATACTAGGGTTATTCAAACTAGCTCCGACCTTAGTAAAGATTGGATTTAAAACCTTAAAAAGGCGTTTATTAGCCTAGTTTGCATGAATAAGAGGACTAGAATAAAACTTAATTATTAAAATTATGTTGATATCTAGTTCCTACTTTTACTCAGAATTTACTAACTAAAATCATAAAAATAGGCAGAATAGTCATGAACAGTATTGTTAGAGATCTAAAAAATATTATTAGCGGAGAAGTAAGTAACATAAAAGAAGATTTACTTGCTGTTTCTGAAGATTTTGGAGGTATAATTCAGAAAAAACCTCAAGTTATTGTTCGTCCTCAAAATTCTGCTGATATTGCAGCTTCAATTAAATACGCTCAAAAACAAGGGTTAACAATTTCATCAAAAGCAGCAGGACATTCTTTAAGTGGTCAATCACTTAATAATGATGGAATCCTCTTGGATATGAGAGGTTTGAATCAAATTCACGAATTTCACCCAGATCGATTATGGTTTAAAGGCGATACTGGTGTTACTTGGCAACAGGTAGTTGATAGATCCTTACCAAATGGTGTAACTCCTCCTGTTCTTACCAATTACTTCGGTGTCACTATAGGAGGAACCCATTCTGCTGGTGGTTTAGGTCCAAGTTCTTTTCGCTATGGAACTCAAGCAGATAATTGTCTGGGTTTGGAAGTTGTAACAGCAAATGGTGATATCGTTTGGTGCGATCCAGAGGAAAATAGTGAACTTTTTAACCACGTTCTGTGCGGTTATGGTCAATTTGGTATCATTACTCAAGTAAAACATCGACTAAGAAAATACCAACCCTTCACTCGTACTTATTTTCTCTGTTATGACGATCTGAATCTTCTATTAAAAGATGAATATTTTCTAGCAGCATCAGAAAATTTGGTTGATGCCTTAATGTGTTTATTTTCTCCTTGCATTATGGGAGTATCTAGGACGGGGAATAATGGTTTAAAACCTCTGATCAAATGGTTTTATAGAATGCAAATTACTCGGGAGTTTAGCTCAGAAGCAGAGATGAATGATGACAAATTCCTTTCCCAACTCAACTTTTACCGTCATATCTACACAGAAAACCTCACCTTTGAGAAATTTATCCAACCAACTATGACAATGACATTTCCAGAAAGTCACGCTCATCCTTGGTTGGATGTGATTTTACCAGGATCTATGGCGAAAGAGTATATTGATTCCGCTCTTGAAATAACACCTTCTTTCATAGATTTTAGGAATACGCCAATTGGTTCGTTTAGCATGCTTAAGAAAAATAGCAAAATGCCTATGTTTTCCTTACCAGAAGAAGATTTTCTTGTTGGATTTGGAATGTATCCTAGTGTTCCAAAATCTCATGTTCAACCTGTTTTAGAAAAAATGAATTACTTGACAGAATTGGGATTTCAAATGGGTGGTAAAAGATATATTGCAAGTTGGTCAGATTTGGATCTTCCAAAATGGCGATTACAGTTTGGTGATTATTGGTTAAAGCTCAATGAGATGAAGCGCAAATATGACCCCCAAGGAATACTAAACCCTGGCTTTTTCCAATACGAATACGAACAAGTTGCACATCCCAAGGAACAAGCACTTATTTAATCGAACAAAATCACCCGATAATTCCGCAACACCATATATCTAACTAACCTACTAACTAACTTAGGAGCAAATAATGTTAAAAAACTTTTGGTATGCTTGTGCATTTAGCTCAGAAATCACTAATAAACCGAAGCAAATAGTGATGTTAAAACAGAAATTTGTTTTCTATCGCGATTCTCAAGGAAAAGTAATAGCACTCAAGGATCGATGTCCCCATCGCGGTGCTGCTCTCTCTTTGGGGTGGGTAGAAAATGGCTGTATTCGTTGTCCCTATCATGGATGGAAATATCAAGCTGATGGTAAATGTATTGATATCCCTGCAAATGAATCAGGAGTTGCTATTCCGAAAAAAGCTCGCGTAGACTCCTATCCAGTACAAGAAAAATATGGTTTTATCTGGTTGTTCTATGGAGACTTACCTGAAGAACAACGTCCACCAATTCCATCACTACCAGAACTTGAAGATCCAACTTTACATCCTATCTATTATGAATTTAAGGTCAATGCTCACTATACTCGCACCTTAGAAAATGCTATTGATTTTGCCCACGTTCCAATCATACATGGTAATTCTTTTGGTAAAGGATTTAAGTTAGACCAAAAGATTGAAACGTACGATCTAAAAATCACCGATTGGGGTGCCAGCGCTAAAGTGGACCTATTAAAATACCATAAGCAAAATAATTTTTTAAAATATTTTGTGCGTCCATCAACATCAAAAGTAGAATCAAAAATTAGTTTTTACTTACCCAACATCAATAAACTAGAAGCCAGTTCTGCAGAGGGTAAACTTGTAAATTTTGGTACCCACATTCCGATTGATGATAACACTACCATAATTAAGCGAATTCAGTTCCGTAGTTTTTTAACTTATCCTTGGTTAGATTTTCTATTCAAGAAAAGTAGCTTCAAAGCCAATATTGAGGATAAAGTAGTTGCAGAATCTATATATTCCCCCATTCTTCCTGCTAATTTATCAGAAGAAGTCCACGTTGCTTCTGATATATTACAAATAACTTATCGTAAGTTGCGACAAAAATATCTGACATTAAATACAGGCGAACAAAATAAATCAGATAAATACCACGAACATCGACTAAAAACTACTACTACATCAGTTAACTAATTTCATTCCTGGTAATGAGTTTTATTAGCTTGGGTATATCTTTTCTAAACCAAACTTTCTAAACCAAGTAATGAAAAAAACTGTAAATAAGACTCATTCTTACCCTAATAATTTTAACAAAAACAATCACCAATAAGGACACAATGACAATGATGATGTTGCAAAACTTTTGGTACCCTTGCGAATTTAGTTCAGAAGTCACTAATAAGCCCAAACAAATTATCCTATTTAATCAGAGATTTGTTGTCTACCGCAACACTCAAGGGCAAGTAGTCATGATGAAAGACCAATGTCCCCATCGTGGTGCTGCTCTTTCCTTAGGCTGGGTAGAAGATGGCTGTATTCGTTGTCCTTACCATGGATGGAAATTTTTATCAGATGGTAAATGCATTGACATACCTGCAAATGCACCTAGAACGCCTATTCCCCAAAGAGCTAAAGTTCAAACATACCCAGTGCAAGAAAAATATGGATATGTTTGGATGTTCTATGGAGACTTACCAGAAGCAGAACGTCCTTCCTTACCAACTATTCCAGAATCCATATTTTCATCTATGCACCCTGTTTCCCACGCACATTTAGATGCTGCGAATTACATGCGGGTCATGGAGACTAATCTTGACTTCGCCCATGTTATTGCTGTCCACAGAACATCCTTTGGTCAAAGAATCCCACTCAATTCTACTGTTAAATATAAAGTTGAAGAACAGGATAGTAGCGCAGTTGCTCAATTTACCTTTGATTCTTTAAGTAGTTCAAAAAGTTTTCTAAACGTTTTACTGGGTGGACGTCCACAAGTAACATTAAGATTAAGCTTTTATTTACCTAACTTTACACTTGTTGAAATTAATGTAGGTGGAGACAGTAGACTTAATATCAAATTTGCTGTTTTAGCAAGTTACTGCCCAATTGACGAAAAAACAACTTTAGTTAAACGTACTTTGTACCGTAATGTTTTGCCATTTTCTTGGGTAGATAAACTATTTGTGAAGCTCGATCGGGCACTTGCCCATGAAGATACAGTAGTTATAGAAAGTCTAGACCCTCAACCATTACCAGATATGTCCAAAGAAATTCATGTTGCTGCTGATGCTTTGGGCGTTTCTCTGCGTAAGTTGCAACAAAAACATCTGGCTAAGAATTTGAATCTAAAGCCTAATCAAAGTGAGTCAAATAACTCGAATGGGTATGGTCTAGAATCTGTTCCCACTTCATTATTACCCTAGCTGTAGTAGTGATTTAATTTACAGAATACATTTAAAGGAGAGTAACATGAATATTATAGTTGTCGGTTTAAGCCATAAAACAGCATCAGTTGAGATTCGTGAAAAGCTCAGTATTTCAGAACAAAAATTAGAAAGTACAATCGCAAATTTGCTTCAACTACCTCACATTGACGAAACTGCAATTATTAGTACTTGCAACCGGTTAGAAATTTATGCCGTCGTCAAACATATCGAACAAGGTGTAAAAGAAATCAATCATTTTTTAGCAGAAACTGCTACAACTTCCGTTTCTGAGTTACAAAAACACATATTTGCTTTATCAGGCAGAGATGCAGTGTTACATTTAATGCGAGTAGCTGCTGGTTTAGAAAGCTTAGTACTAGGAGAAGGGCAAATTTTGTGCCAAGTCAAAAAAGCTTATAGACTAGGACAAACATACAAAGGTTTGAAAAAGATATTAGATCGCTTATTCAAACAGGCAATTACAGCAGGTAAGCGAATTCGTAATGAAACTAGTATTGGTTCTGGTGCGGTTTCCATTAGCTCTGCAGCCGTAGAATTAGCTAAGACGAAAGTCCAGGATTTGACAGCATACAATATAACCGTGATTGGTGCTGGGAAAATGTCCGGTTTATTGATCAAGCATCTATTAGCAAAAAATGCTGTCCAAATTTCGATCGTCAATCGTTCTTTCACCGGTGCGGAGGAATTAGCAAGTAAATTTCCAAATCACAAATTCCAATTGTATTCTCTATCAGAGATGATGAGTGCGATCGTTAAATCTGATATTGTATTTACCAGTACTTCTGCACCAGAACCCATATTAGATCGAGTTAAACTGGAACAAGCACTGCCAAAAAATCATTCTCTAATGTTGTTTGATATTTCTGTTCCTCGTAATGTGAACGCTGATGTCAATGAATTAGAAAATATTGCAGTTTATAATGTCGACGATTTACAAGCGGTTGTAGCACAAAATCAAGAGACTCGACGCCAAATGGCACAGAGAGCAGAAGTATTACTCCAAGAAGAATTACAAGTTTTTCTATTATGGTTTCAATCACTAGAAATACTCCCTACAATCAGTTGTCTTAGAAATAAAGTAGAAAGTATTGGCGAGCAAGAATTGAAAAAAGCTGTATCACGCCTGGGTAGTGAATTTTCTGAAAGAAATAGAAAAGTACTAGAATCTTTAACCAAAGGTATTATCAATAAAATTCTTCACGAACCAATGGTTCAACTACGAACACAGCAGGATTTGGAAGTACGACGCTTGACTCTCCAAACTGTATGTGAACTATTTAATCTAGATGTGAGAGAACAAAATGTTTCAGCGTTCGAAACACGCTCTCACAGGGAATTTAAACATGCTTTAGAACGCAAATTTGTTGAAGTTACTACCCACACAGCGAAGTAAAATATTTAAATTAGTTCTTCTCTAAACCTCTTTTCAAAGGTATGATTTTTAGATTTTAGGTCTAAATTGGATAAGGGGATAATGGGACGCGTTGTTTGCGGGGATTAATCTACAATTCAAACCATGAATGCAATTAACAACTATCCAGAAAAAACTTGTTTGTTAGGTCATTCATTCCCTTTCCCCTATCCACTTCAATCGCAACCATGAAATATTAAAAACATACCCTTAGCTCCAAATTTCCGTCTAAGGAAAAAGACTTAAAAACTTTATATTATGCAGCAAAAGAAACAATTAACAGTTTTAACAACAAAACTAAAACTACTCCAGAAACAGTTATTATTCTCACGCAGTAGAAGTACCTTGCTGGCACTGAGCATTATCTCAATTGTAATGGTGGGAATCAGCTTCGTATCGTTAAATCGTTCCCAAAGCGAGACAAATAAAGCTACGACAGCTGTCAACCCCAAACCTACAATTACCACAATCAACGCATTAGGAAGATTAGAACCCCGTGGTGAGGTTATTAAGATATCAGCTCCTTCTAGTTTTGGTCAAGGTAGTCTAGTTGCAAAAGTTTTAGTTACACAAGGGCAGAAAGTCAAAGCTGGACAATTGATTGCTATTTTAGAAGAGCGGGATCAAAAGGAAGCCAGTTTAAATGAAGCTAAACAGCAGGTGAAAGTTGCAATGTCTCGTCTGGCTCAAGTACGAGCAGGTGCGAAACAAGGAGAAATTGCTTTCCGTGAGGCTACTATTAATCGCTTACGAGCTGAACTACAGGGGGAAACTCAAACCCAAAAAGCAGAGATTACTCGATTAAAGGTACAGTTACGAGGAGAAACTCTCACACAGCGAGCAACTGTCAACCGCTTAGAAGCAGAACTCCAAGGTCAAAAACGAATTTTACAATCAACTGTAGCCCGTAGTGGAGCCCAAAAACGTAATGCTCAAACTGAAGTGAAACGTTTCGAAAACTTATTTCAAGAAGGTGCTATTTCCAGTCAGGAAGTAGAAAACAAACGTTTGACAGCAGAAACATCAACTCAGCAACTTTTGGAAAGTCAAGCGACTCAAAGAAAGACTATTGCAACCTTGCAAGAGCAGATAAACGAAGCAAAAGCCAAGCAAGAAACAACAATTGCGACTTTACAACAACAGATAAACGAAGCAAAAGCCAAGCGGGAAAAAATTATTGTAACTTTACAACAGCAGATAAATGAAGCAAAAGGACAACTCAATCAAACAATGGAAGTGCGACCCACGGATGTCGCAAATGCACAAGCAGAAATAGATAGTGCTTTAGCTACCGTAAAGCGTATTCAAACAGAACTAGATTCAACATATATTCGTGCTCCCAAAGCTGGTCGAATTCTCAAGATAAACACTAAACCAGGGGAAACAACCGGGAATGAGGGCATTGTAGAAATGGCTGAAACAGACCAAATGTATGCGATCGCAGAAATTTACGAAAGTGACATTGGCAAAATTCGACCTGGTCAAACTGCCACCATCACCAGCCTTAATAAAACCTTTAATGGTAAGTTGCAAGGAAAAGTAGAAACCATTGGTTGGCAAGTTGCGAAAAAAGATATTCTCGATAGCGATCCCACATCTGACACTGATGCGAGAGTAATTGAAGTCAAAATTCGCCTAGAAAAAACAGCAAGTCAAAAAGTTGCCAATCTAACTAACCTGCAAGTAAACGTAGAAATTAACACCCTATGATTAAATTTAAACGAAAAATTCCCTTAGCATGGCGTCAACTAGTGCGGACAAAAGGACGTTTTATGGTGGCGCTTTCAGGTATTGCTTTTGCTGATATATTAATGTTAATGCAGATAGGATTTCAAACGGCTTTATTTGATAGTACGACCCGTTTGCAAAGCTTTTTAAATGCGGATATTGTTTTAATTAGTCCCCAAGCTCAGTATTTAGGTAACATCAATAGTTTTCCTAGGCGGCGTTTATTCCAGGCTAGCAACTTACCGGAAATAGAATCGGCTTCTCCCTTATATCTGAGCTTGGGAGTCTGGAAAAATAAGCAAACCCAACTTAAGTCAACAATTCTCGTACTTGGTTTTAACCCCAGTTCTTCACCATTCAATTTACCCGGAGTTAATGAAAATTTAAATTCGATCAAGTACCCAAATACATTAATTTTTGACCAAAATTCTGCAGGTAAATATCAGGAGCTGATATCTCAAATTAGCCAAGGTCAACCGATGACTACAGAATTAGAAGGGCGTAGGGTAAATGTTACTGGTTTGTACAGTGTTGGCGCATCATTTGTTGCTGAAGGTAGCGTCATGACCAGCGACCAAAACTTCCTAAGAATTTTTTCTGGACAACAAGCCAGTCAAGTTAATGTAGGCTTAATTACTCTTAAACCTGGGAACGATGCAAAAACAGTAGCAACTAAATTACGTTCTTATTTACAAGATGATGTAAAAGTCTTGACTCTTCAGGAATTTATTGATTTTGAGAAAAAATATTGGCAAGAAAGCACCACTATTGGCTTTATTTTCACTTTTGGTGTGGTGATGGGTTTTGTTGTCGGTGTGGTTGTAGTCTATCAAATATTATCCAGCGATGTTGCAGATCATCTTCCCGAATATGCCACACTTAAGGCTATGGGTTACAGCAATCTCTATTTGTTAAGCATTGTATTTCAAGAAGCTATTATTTTGGCTATTTTGGGGTATTTACCTGGTTTTTTAACCTCTACTATATTTTACGGATTAATTCGCAGCGCAACAAAATTACCATTATTTATGACCCTAGGAAAAGGATTTATGGTTTTAACTTTAACAATAATTATGTGTATGGTTTCTGGAGCGTTCGCAACCCAAAAATTACGTTCAGCAGATCCTGCAGATATTTTTTAAGTTAAAGTTTTTGATTTCTAAAATCTGGATTGGGAGAAATTAGACCTTTACAAATTAGACCCATAAAAATGCAAATTTTAAATAGTTCTGAATCATCTCCCCATCACCTGGGAAGTAATGAACCTGCAATTCAAATCTCTAATCTGAATCACTACTTTGGTAAAGGAAGTCTGCGCAATCAAGTTTTATTAGATATTAATTTAACAATAGACCAAGGCGAAATTATCATCATGACAGGACCATCTGGTTCTGGAAAAACAACTTTATTAACGTTGATTGGTGGATTGCGTTCAGCCCAAGAAGGTAGTCTAGAAATTATGGGGAAAGAACTTTGCGGCGCTTCTGAGTCTGAGTTATTGCAAGTGCGAAAACAGATGGGCTATATTTTCCAAGCTCACAACTTACTCGAAAGTTTAACAGCACAAGAAAATGTCCAGATGTCCTTAGAATTGCACGAACAAATGTCCCATCAAAAAAGACGAGTAGCTGCAGCACAGATATTAGAAGCTGTGGGATTAGGAAATCGTCTTAACTACTACCCAGATAATTTATCAGGAGGACAAAAACAGCGAGTGGCGATCGCCCGTGCGTTGGTTGCTAAACCCAAGATTATTTTGGCTGACGAACCAACAGCAGCTCTGGATAAGAAGTCAGGTCGGAATGTGGTAGAGATTATGCAAAGTTTAGCCAAAGAACAGGGATGTACTATCTTACTGGTAACTCATGACAACCGTATTTTAGATATTGCCGATCGTATTATTGAGATGGAAGATGGTAGATTGTTGTGAATTAAGTAATTTTCAACAACTGTTAATTAATCCCCAAAAGGATTAAAGCCCCTTAGAAAAATTAAAGTAACACGTTTTTTTTAGCTTCCGCTACAACCTTTGTCCTGACCCAAAAACGTAGTGTTATATTTTAAAATTCGGCGATCGCAGTTCCAAGCCTAAATGTCATAGACCCAAGTCCCACAAGCTTTTTAGTATCTGCTGTGGGAAATTTATTTGGTAATCCTGCTAAATCCATGAGCATTATTCATACTTTAGTTAGATGCTTAATCATATTAAGTAATTTAATTTATTCATTTTTGAGAATATAGATAAATATGGATTAAATAAATTCTTTTATGAGAAATTATGAGAAACTTTTAATTCTTTTTTAATAGAACCTTCATTCACAATCCCTAAATTAAATGATGTAAGGCGCAAGAAAAAAAAAGGAGTGCTTAAATAAAACTTAGGTTAATTCAAAGTATTTAGTAATGTAAATCATTAGATTCTCTTATTAAAAACGACCCTCAGAAAATCCGGAATGATAAAAGTAAAAAGGTAGACAAATATATAGTTAATGATTTGATTAAGAATCAAAATATAGACTTGATAAATCAAGTGATCGAAAAAGCCAAATTGTAGATGTATTTACCCAAACTAGAGACAAGTAAATTTAACTAAGAGGTTATCAGGCAATGAATAATATCAAATATCAATCTCCCGAAGTACATATGGATTTATTCGATGTTGCAAAGTTATCCAAAGGTTCTAAGTTAACTGCTTCACAGGTGGATCCTTCTTTTGAAGAGAGTATAGAAGAGTTAAAGGATGGTGAAATACTCGAAGCTCTAGGAGAACTCGAGATAATTGAATCAGCTACTGCTGGACTAATTGGAGCCGGTATATCTTTTGCAATATACAAAGCCGTGAAAGAACTTCTGCATCTTGAAGGGGCGCGACGTCGAGGTGATATAAAAAATAGTGAGATTATTGAAAGAGTAAGTAAAATTGCTTGGCAAGCTGGTAAAAAAGGTGTAGCTGTTGGAGCGGTTTTGGTAATAGCTGTAATGATTTTTGGTAGTTCTATTCTTGTTCCTCTGAGTGTTCTTTCTCCCTTCATTGGTATTCAAATGGCAGCAAGTTTATGGCAAGCTTTTTGGCAAGGGCTTGATGAAACACAAAAACAGGAACTGAGAAGCGCCGCAGATGAAATTGGGGGTAAAATTAAAAACTTTTTTGCAGAACTTGATTCCCCAGAAGAAAACCACTCAAAAGCTTTATAATATAGAAACTAATTATTTTATATAAAACATTTTTTTATGACTAATATTGCTAGATAAATAGCAAAGATATATTAAAGACGTAGCATGCTACGTCTTTTTAAGTAGAAACTTTTAGTAGTGAGATACCAATCTAAAGTTTAAAATTTTCAGTAATGCGTCTCATTGCTTCTTCAACATTTTGTCGACTATTAAAAGCAGAAATTCGGAAATAACCTTCACCTGCTGCTCCAAAACCGGAACCGGGAGTTCCCACCACATTAGTATTATGAAGTAACTTATCGAAGAAATCCCAACTTGATAAATTATTGGGAGTTTTGACCCAAACGTAGGGTGCATTTACACCACCATATACCTTCAAACCTGCTGCGGTGAGTTTATCGCAAATTATTTTGGCATTTTCCAAATAGAAGTTAATCAGTTGTTTGATTTGTGATTTACCTTCGTCAGAATAAGCAGCTTCCGCACCGCGCTGAACAATGTAAGAAACACCATTAAATTTAGTTGATTGACGACGATTCCAGAGTTTCCAGATTTCAACATCCGAACCATCAGATGCTTTTCCTTTTAAAGTTTTTGGTACAACAGTAAAAGCGCAACGAGTACCTGTAAACCCAGCACTCTTGGAGAAGGAACGAAATTCGATCGCACAATCCCTTGCTCCTTCAATTTCATAAATAGAGTGAGGTAAAGTAGGATCGGTAATGTAACCTTCGTATGCAGAATCAAAGAAAATTATTGTACCGTTAGCTTTGGCATAGTCAACCCACTTTTTCAAGTATTCCTTAGTAGCAGTAGCACCCGTGGGATTGTTAGGAAAACAGAGGTAAACTAAATCAACTTTTTCTGAAGGTATCTCTGCAGTAAAGTTGTTTTCCGCTGTGATAGGTAGATATACTAAACCTTCATACTCGCCATTGTTTTTCGCATCTCCGGTATTTCCCGCCATCACATTGGTATCCACATAAACTGGATAAACGGGGTCAGTGACAGCAATTGTATTATCGTGACCAAAAATATCTAGGATATTACCAGTATCACATTTAGAGCCATCTGAAATAAAAATTTCTGAGGCATCAATTTCACAACCTCGTGACTGAAAGTCTTGTATGGCAATCTTTTCGCGTAACCAAGGATAACCTTGTTCTGGTCCATAACCTTTAAATGTGGCGCGATCGCCCATTTCTTCTACCGCTTTGACTATTGCTTTGCAGCAAGCTTCAGGTAAAGGTTCGGTAACATCACCAATACCTAGTTTAATAATTTGAGCTTCTGGATTTCCCTCAGCGAAGGTATTCACTCGACGAGCAATTTCGGGGAATAGATAGCCAGCTTTAAGTTTGAGGTAATTATCGTTAATTGTTGCCATAATAAATAATATGCTACGAGCGCCACAAAACAGTTTAGTACCAAAGTTTATATGATATCTGGTAATTACGCTCTAAAACCGAATAGCACTAAGAAAAGCTAAAAGGCTTGCTAGAAGGGAACTATGGGAAGAGGGGATAGAGAGGAGTTTAATTAATGAGGCTTGTTGCATGTTGTTGCATAAAGCTACCTCCCACACCCCCCATCAGTTCAAAGTTTGTTCACGCACGCTACGTGCGGATGAGCCTTAACTTAGGACATTCCACTCTAAAACCTAAGGAACCCTAGTTTTTATTGTTCAAACGGAAAAAATAGTCAGGACTTACGCAACGATAGCGCAGCGTGTCYGTAGGACATAGATTTGTCATTGCGACCGAAACGCAGTGTAGGGATTGGCGTTCGCGGATCCGCAGGTAGCATAGCTATAGCGTGTCCGCAGGACATATACGTCGCTGTCGCTTTTCCTAAAGGAAACGCAATACCTACGGTACGCTTCCGCTAAGCGCTAACGTAATGACGTAGTTACGTTCATTTTGCGTAAGTCCTGATAGTATTATAAATAACAGTATTAGCTGTTGTTAAGAATATTTATTTATTTTTGGAAGCATATTTGTATAATTAAAATCACTTAAAATGCAAACATAAGTGAGTATTCCATGCAACGGCGACAGGATAAAGTGGAAATGTTTTCCACCTTTATAAAATTTGATTTAGACCGGTTTAGCGGTTGGATAGCAGACCCAAAACTAAGGCGCAGTATGAGAAATTGCTTGGAGGTTTCTCCGAGTCAAAATTCAGATAGTTTCTGGGCGATTTACTGGTATCAAGCTTGGCATACTCAATCTAGTTCTTTAGCGATTTCCCATCTGTCCGCATACTTACAAGAAGCTTGTTACTGGAGCGCAAGAAAGTTTATCCTTAATTTTTCTAGTCATTCTTCCCTTGCAGATTATTTTCAAATTGCGATCGCTCACCTTGGAAAAGTTCTCAAAGGTTTTAATCCCCAATACAGTTCCCATTTAAAAAGCTACGCGGGGTTATCTTTTGAGCGAATTATTAAAGATCAATTGCGATTGCGTCGAGAAACAGACATTTGTTCAGATTGGGGTTTATTACATAAAATCAGCCGTAAAAGATTGGTAAAGTCATTACAGAATATGGGTTTTAATACTCAAAATGTTGAGAGTTATGTTTTAGCTTGGGAATGCTTCCAGGAACTTTACAGTACTGATAATACAAATATTCGTCAACATCGCAAACCAGATACTAAGTATTGGGAAGCGATTACTAGTGCTTATAATTCAGAGCGTTTAAGTCGATTAAATTTTTCCTCCCCTGCAGTTGATTCGCAGACTATAGAAAAATGGTTATTATCATCCGCTCAAGCTGTTCGTAATTTTCTTTATCCTCAAGTCGTTTCTGCAGATGCTCCCCTAAAAGATGATGGAAATGGTAACTTGTTAGATATGTTACCTGTAGATGAACAAAGTTCTTTACTTGCTCAAATCATTGAACAGGAAAAAGCTAACAATTTCAAAAATCAACAAACTCAGCTAAACCAGGTATTAAATCAAGCAATAGCAGAACTAGATAATGAGTCACAACAGCTATTACAACTCTACTATGTTAAGCAACTGACTCAAACGAAAATTGCTGCGCAATTAGAAATTAAACAATACCAGGTTTCCCGTCGCTTCAGCAGAGTTAAAAAGTCATTATTGCTCGCTCTTACTCAATGGAGCGAAAAAATTTTGCATATTTCTCCAAAACCAGACGTAGTGGCTGCCATAAATAATAGCTTAGAAGAATGGCTTAAATTTCACTATGAAAATAATAATACAAGGGAAAACTGAAAATTTAAAACCTAAAATCTTAGATTTAACAATCAAGACTTAGAATCTAAGATTTCAAAATCAAAAGTTGAAAGTTTGTTTCTTTTATTTCCTCTGTTTGGGGTTATTTATTGTTGTATTTTATGGAGCAATTTTAATTATGTCTAACGCATCTGAGTCTTTGTCTATTGATTCGCAGCATTTGTACTTGGAAATTCCCTCATCTCCTCAGGTACAAGAACAATTGTACTCAACACCTGGTGCTTCTCGACGTGCTTGGATTAATCAACTTTGTTTGCAAGCATTTTTATCTTGGTTTAGGGAAGAAATTGCTCCAGATGCAAGAATTTACCCCAATACCGCAGCATTACCAAATTTTTGGGAATTCATTAATGGTACAACAATTACTTTTGATAAATATCGCTTGATCTTAATTCCTAGTTTAGCGGTTGATGGGGATGAGTTGCGGGTACAACAAGAATGGGTAGATATTCCCAAATTAGTAGCTGATTACTACATTGCAGCTGTGGTAAATCCTGATGATAGCTGGATTAAAATTTCTGGCTACACAACCCATCAAAACTTGAAAAACAAAGGGGTTTATGATGTTGCAGACCGAACTTATAGCTTAGAAAATGAAGATTTAATTCCAGATATAAATGTACTTTGGGTTACTCACCAACTAAACCATGTAGAAGAATTGAGAGCAGAAATCGCACCTTTAGATTTTATATCCCAAACCCAGGTGGAAAATCTTTTAGAACGTTTGGGTAATTCCAATGTTAAATTTCCCCGCTTAGCTGTTCCCTTTTCACTTTGGGGTGCATTACTAACCCATGGGGGCTGGCGAAAAAAATTATACGAGTTACGTCAAGGTGTACAGACACAGTGGTCTATTTCCCAATGGTTGCAAACAGGGGTAGCAAGCTTAGCTCAACAGTGGGGGTGGGAAAACCGAGAATTTACAATCCTACCCACAGGGATAAGGAGTGCAGAAACTGTTCAAGGTTTATCCCGTCTACTAATAATTGCAGATAATACATACGAGTTACGTATTTTTCCTCAAGGTAATCCTGAAGATAAAGTTTGGCGATTTGAATTACGAGGTACACAAATTGATGCTCAAATTCCTGCTGGTTTCAAACTGCGATTATTAACCGAAGATTTACAAGAATTTGAAAACAATGAAGATATAGCAACAAATCCAGTGGAAATGTTGTATGTGGAAGTTATTTTAGAAGCTGGGGAAGGATTGGTTTGGGAAACAGAACCAGTATCGGATGACTGGGAGCAAGAAATATTATGGTTTTAGATTTTACAGTTTTAAATTTACGGTTTTAATTACGAACTGAATTTATTGGTAGAAGAGATACGTTATTAGGCTAACGTATCTCTACAGTTTTATTTGTTTCAAGAAATCTGACTTTATTGAAGCATTAGTGAGAATTTAAACTCAGAGCAACAAACTATAGCAATCATATTTGTTGGTGAAAACTTTAACTTTTCTCTGTATGTCATACTTTAAAATGGGTTTTAGCCGAATGGCACTAAGAAAAGCTAAAAGGCTTGCTAGAAAGGAGGTGTGGAAAGAGGGGGAGTTTAATTAATGAGGCTTGTTGCATATTGTTGCATAAAATTACTTCCCACACTTCCCACCAGTTCAAGATTTGTTCGCGCACTAGCTAGCGTGCGGATGAGCCTTAAGTTAGTGGTAGCGAGCGGAATTCGGTTTTAGCTTTCATGCACTTGAAACAAAATTGAAATAGAAATTCATTGAAAATCATTCAGTTCCTTAAAATATATAAATGTGCGTTATGAAATACCCATAACACACACTAACAACTATTTTAAATACTTGAAAAACTTAGATCTATAGATTTTATCTGTGTGCCTCTTGTGCCTTTTTATAAGCACTTGCTCCGCCTTTAACGACACCCTGATAGTAAGTATAAGCCACAGCATAGCACTTAGGAATAAATGCTTTTTCAACTATCGAATTATATTTTCTTCTACAAGCTGATTTCATTTCAAAAAGAAATCTTTTATCGCAACTTGATTTAGATTTACCTTTGGTTTCATAGCATATATCATGATTATTACAAGCTGGTTTAAAATTTGCTCCAAATCGAGGAGAGTTTGGTACAAAATACCAACTTGCACCACTTCCACATCCTTTTGTTCTATATGTTTTTGAACCTGGACTTGTCGGATCTATGCTGCGTAAAATTTTTCTAGTACTAGAATTTCTACTAGTAGGATCTATTTTACGACCTATTCTTTTTATTTTTCCCATCAACCCAGCTTCAGCAGGTAATGATGTTAGTGCATTCATTCCAATTACAGCTAATGATAGAGCGGTTGCAGAAGC
This sequence comes from Mastigocoleus testarum BC008, assembly GCF_001456025.1. GTDB lineage: Bacteria > Cyanobacteriota > Cyanobacteriia > Cyanobacteriales > Nostocaceae > Mastigocoleus > Mastigocoleus testarum. Next base: position 44,616 of record NZ_LMTZ01000024.1, on the reverse strand, counting down.
TAATAGTTTTTTCATTTGCTTATCTCCGAATTAAGAAGTTTATTTGGTGTGAATTTCAGTCCTCTGTATGTCACCCTTTACGATGGGTTTTAGCCTTTATGCACTTGAAATAAAGTTGAAGTGAAAATTTATTGAAAATTATTCGGATCTTTTGCTAGCAAGCGGTTACAACTCTGCAATCTTCTGAATATTTACGGTATCTGAAAAGTCAAAGCTATTATTAAAACCTATTGGAGTACTGGTGCTTTGTCCCATTAAATATGATGGGTTAGTTTGTCCACAAAACCTGGTAGAGACGTTGCAGAGGCTAACGCCGACGCCGCAGGCTCTGCAACGTCTCTACAACCCATCACAATTAATGAAAAAGACTGATAGTTATTTTTTTTGCTGTATGTGCATACCAATGAAGCACCCTGGTATGAATTGAGTTGATAAATCTACAATTTCAAGGTAAAAATATATACTTACATCGCTGTGCTCAACAAACATCTATTGGTGATATAAATAATTTCTAAACTTAAAAGGGTCAATCTTATTAGGACCTATATTATAAGGCTATTAAATTTAAGTATCTGTAGATTTTATGTTATCTAAATCACTTATTTTAGGGAATTTGAAGATAACGGGTTTATTTGTTACCTTTTTACTTGCACTTTCTTCTCCTGCGGTTGCTCGAGTAAGTTTAGTGCAGAAATTACAGCAAGATCGAGGTAATCCCAATATAGATCGTTTTCCACTACCTATTCCCAATCCTCAACCTCTTCCTCAAAATGAGGAACCAACTGTCTCACCTCAACCAGAAAGACTAAAACTGGAAGAACCAAAAACAAATGTTAGTATCCCTGTAAGTAAGATAGAGGTCACGGGTAATACTATATTTGATGCAGATGTTATTGAAAAAATAATTAAACCCTTCGAAAACCGTTCTGTAAGTTTAAAACAACTCAGAAGTATTGCTAATACAATTACTGAGCTATATGTGGAAAAGGGATATATTACATCTAGAGCAGTTCTAGCAGATCAAGAAATCAAAGATGGTTTGGTTCAAATACTTGTAATAGAAGGCTCTTTAGAAAAAATTGATATAGAAGGTAATCAACGTCTCAATTCATCTTACATACGTGGTCGAATCAAACCAGGTCTAAAAACACCACTCAATCAAATTGATATTGAAAACCAACTCAGATTACTTAAAACAGATCCCTTATTAAGTGATGTTGAAGCGACTTTAAGACCGGGTACTGATTTAGGGGAAAGTATTCTCACAGTTAAGCTGAAAGAAGCTCCTGCATTTAATCTTTCCTTCGGTGTTGATAACTATTCAACTCCTGCTGTTGGTTCCGAGAGGTTTGGAGGTGGTGTTAACTATCGCAATGTAACAGGAATTGGGGACCAGTTTAGTGCTTCCTATTATCGCTCGACCACTGGAGGTTCCAATTCATTCGACTTTAATTACCAAGTTCCGATTAATCCGAAAAATGGAACTGTTAGATTTAGATATGCTCCCAGTAACAGTAAAATAGAGGCTTCTGGGTCTGTTCCTTTTGATATTACCTCTGATAGTGAATTGTATGAGATAAGTTATCGTCAACCACTAACTCGTAGTTTAAGAGAAGAATTTGCTTTATATTTAGCATTCACTTTACAGAATGGTCAAACTTTCTTGGGAGGTACACCAACACCCTTTGGTCAAGGTCCCGACAACCAAGGTAACAGTCGTACCAGGATAGTAAAATTCGGACAAGACTATATAAAACGAGATTTACAAGGTGCTTGGGCTTTGCGATCGCAATTTAATCTGGGTTTAGATGTTTTTGATGCTACAGTTAATTCTGATTCTCAGCCAGATGGGCGTTTTTTCAGTTGGTTTGGACAGGTTCAAAGGGTGCAAAGGCTGAGTAAAAATAATGTTTTAATAGCTCAAGCTGAGTTACAACTCACACCAGATAGTTTACTTAGCAATCAGCAATTTTTCCTTGGTGGAGGACAATCTCTACGGGGTTACAGACAAAATGCTCGTTCTGGGGATAATGGTTTTCGTGTTTCACTAGAAGACCGCATAACAATTTCTGAAGGTAAAGATGGAACATCATCTTTGCAGTTAGCACCTTTTATTGAGATGGGTGCAGTTTGGAATAGTGATAATAATCCGAATGAATTAAGCGACCAAACATTTCTCAGCGCTGCTGGTTTGGGATTAATTATACAGCCCACATCAAATACGTTTATTCGAGTTGATTATGCTGTTCCCTTTATCAAGCTAGATGATAAGGGTACGAATGCTCAAGATGAAGGATTATTTTTCAGCATTGGTTACAATCCTTAAACCAAACTTACTCCAAAACATCATTTTTCTCCCAATCGTAACAAAGATGTAGGTAAAGCAGAATCGGAATCTAATCGTCGATCTGGAATTACTGTGAGGATATTATTCTTTTTATTGTTATCAGCTGTCCCACAAGGATTACTCGTTGAGGATTGGGAGTTATTTGTAGAGCTTTCTTTACTAGTGTTTTCTCCGCGATTAAGAGCTACTGTTGAACTTTTCGGAGGACAAACATCATTTTTCTGTTCTTGATTTAACTGATTTTGGACAACTTGTTCGTTGAGAGATGGTTGACCATTTAATGTTTTTTTACCAGAAGAACTATCAGAAGACTGTTGACCGTTTGATGTTCCATTACCAGAAGAACCACCTGGAGATTTTATATTGGGCTTAGGAATAGCGACTACACTGATGTCAGAACTGTTAGATAATTCTGTATCTCGAAAAGAACCATATAAACCTGCATCTGTAGAGGCTTGGATAAACATACCTCCTACTGTGTAGCTAGTATTCTCTGAAAGATTATCTAAATCAAAAGTGGCATTGCGAATAGTTAAACCAGGTATGTCCGCTGTTGTTGTAGAAGCACCATTATCCGCAAAGACTAAATTTGCTGTGGATCCTCCTTGAACTGTGGGTCCTCCTTGATCTCTTCCCACAACTACAACTTGTCTTTCATCATTTGGACCTCCTAATACTCTAAATATTAGTTTGCCATTAGAATCTTTTTCTAATCCTAAAGCTGCTTTAAAGCTTTCGCCACCATGTTTAATTGAAATTTTACCGGGTGCTGCAATGCTAGCTTTAAAATTTGAGAGGTTTGTTGATCCACCAAAACTTGTACCGGTGATTAAATTCTCACTACCCCGTGCTTGAAATACCCCAAAAGAATCGATGTTTACATCACCTAGAAAAGCATTATCATTAGAACTAACTTGAATATGATCAACAATCACTTTTCCAGTGCTACTAACAATATTCACAGAATCTGCTACTATTATTATGTCTGAACCTGAAGGTCCTCTAGCCTTAATTGAGCCGGTGACAATATCTCCTTTAGCAGATAAGATTACAGAGCTTTGAGTCTTATTAGTATCTGTATCTGTACCAATATCTGTATCAATATTCTTAACTTTAATTCCTCCTTGTGAAGAAGGGTTTACTGTGGATTGAAAACTTGTATCTCCTAGGTTTGCCGCGGGAGAAGAAGAGTTTGCCAGTTCTGTCACACCTGCACGTAAAATTAATGCAGGAACAGCATTAAGGATATTGACATCTGGATCGCCGCCAGTTTGAGGAAATGTACCTGCATCTGTGATATTTATATTTCCACCTCGAATACTTCCCTTTGCTTCCACCTTTAATGAAGAACCTGTATAGTCATCAAAACTGACATCACCATTAGAACTAATAACTCCATTCAAATTTAATTCATTACTTTGACTAAATTTTCCTGGTCCAGCAGAAAAATTACCACCACTAGAAATACGAGCATTACCAATAATATCGTTGTCGCTAATTAAGCTAAAATCCCCACCACTCTGAAGAATAGAATTTGGATTACTAAATGCTGTAATTTTTATACCTTCTTTACCTGCTATCGTAATATTTCCCTTTGCCTGTATAATAAACGAATCTGCCCCAGTTTCAGTTAATTCAACTCGTTTCTCTGATTCTAAGGTTATATCTTCACCTACTTTTAACTGGCTATCTTCTATTTTTAAATCATTGATTGCCTTTAGGTTTAAACCACCTGCAACATTAATAGAATTATTTATATTTATGGAAGGTGCATCTAAAGTTAAATCAAAAGTATTTTCGTCAGTAAAGTTAATATTTAAAAAGGGGTTAATACTAGATTTAACATCAATATTATTTGTCGCCTCAATTTTCACATCACCAGTCTCTAGAGCATCTTCGACTTTATCCGCAGAAATTTTAAATGTACTACCTAAACTTTCATTTTTTAATATTTCTTGATCGTCTAATTCATTATCATCATCACCAGAAGATACAATTTCTACTGTTTTAGGATCTAATAACAACTCACCACCCTTACCAAAATCTGCTCCCACATCCACAAAACCATCAAAGGCTAAATTCTCCTTCCCGGAAACCTCCACAAATCCACCATCACCAGCATCCTTCCCACCACGAGCGCTGATTTCCCCATAAAAACTCGTCGTCTTATCAGCCCAGGCAATTACTTTACCACCATTACCCGTATCTTCAGCATCTGCTTTCACCACAGAATCTTGACTGATAAAAGTTCTCTGTGCATTTGGTACCGTTCCCTCTCCTTTATAGTCACCACCCATCAACACGGTACCACCACGATTTTTACCGGAAGCATTAATATTTGCGCTAACAACTCCGACTTTCTCACCTAGAACATTAACTTCACCCCCAACTTCCCCAGCAGCATCTAGTTTATTGGAAACAACCGTAGTTCCAGCATCATTGGGAATTTCCACACCAGAACCAGTTAATTTCACAATTCCGTTTTCTACCGTTACACCCGTCGCGCTGTTGAAATTACCACCCGTCAATAATTGCGGTAAAGATGAAGGATTAAAATTGACCGGATTTAAATTATTCGCTGTTGAAGTCGGTAAACCCAAACTTAATAGATTACCTTCCTGGCTTATTTTGACTAACTTTTTGTCTGGTATCGCTGCGATCGCGATCTTACCCCCTTGACTAGAAAGAGTTCCGGTATTAATTACGATTCCTCCCAGTAGATTTAAGGTTTTTCCTTTACCTACAGCTAAATTACCAGCATTAAAAATTGTCCCCGGTTCGCTCATAGTAAATGCAAAGGAACTCGGTTCACCAAGCAAATCAGCATAATTATTTGCACCCGTAGCATTAAACCAGTTATCCCCAAATCCAATTCCGTTTGCTGTAGTCGCAGTAAAAGAACCAGGAACATCTAATCTTGCACCGGAACCAAATATAATCCCAGCTGGGTTCATCAAATACAAGTTTGCATTACTACCGGTTACTTTAATCAACCCATTAATTACTGAAGCATCTCCCCCGGTAATTCTTCCCAAAACATTTTTAGTACCAGGATTTGTCACAAAGTCTGCAATTTGATTTTCATTTAACCCAAATTTTTGCAGACTATGAAACACATTTTTATCAACCTGAGTCCCACCTTTAATAGTAAAAGTATCGCCGTTTTGATTAACAACTGTATTAGTACTATTAGGTTCTACTGTAATCTGCGCTTGTACTTTTGGTGTAATTAATATAGCTGCGAAGGTAGAAATACTTAGTATTTTGAATATTGATTTCATAGTATAAAAGTGCTCTTAAATATAATTACCTAAATTTAGTACTAAGTACTATTGCTTGTCACAAGGATTTGTATTCATGGTAAAAAATCTTTAAAAGGTTCAGTGAATTTAACATGATTAAATGATGCAAAATAGTATTTTTGATAACATTATGCTGTTACGTTTTATTACGTCATTTAACAGCACAAGATCGTATTTTAGTTGAAAATTTTACTCAATACTCAATAACCAATACGGTTCAAAGATTGAAGCACAACTATTTTCAGCCTGCAGAGACGTTGCAGAGCCTGTGGCGTCTTTAGCCTCTGCGACATCTCTACTAATCAATCTATTTAGTCTTATCTGATTAGTCTTATCTGAACCATATTGCCCTATAACCTAATATTCCACTAGGGAACTTTCGGAAATATCATCCATACCTACGCTTCCAAGTAAACTTTTCCAATTTTCAATTAGTTCTTTGTTTTCTGGTTCCTTTTTTCGTAATTCAGCCAAAATATCGAGAGCATTGAACCAGATACCCTCTGCTGCATAAATTTCTATTTGTTTGTGGGGTTCTGCTGCATTGATTTTTTTGGTTAACTCTTCGCTCAGTTTCACCCGTCGCACAACACCTTCTACTGTAAGTGAAGGAAAAGGTCTTTGTGGTTTGCAGTATATATTAAAATACCAGCGATAATTTTTATTCATTTCCAAAGGTTTGACCGTCTCAGGAAGAGAAACAGAAATAATCCCGGGTTTACTTGGTAACGGAATTTCCGATAAATAAACTATTTTCCTTGATTCCTCATTTCTTAAGAGGAATTCTGTGTGGAAAGAATTTTTATTGCTGTAAGGAACATAGAAATGAAATACTGCGCGATCGCTAGTGGTTAATCCCCAGACATTTTCTTCTTCAATACCTACCGAATTTAACGTGTGTTTCCTAGAGGGTACTAGAGCAGTTAAAGTATTTTCAGCACCTAGACATGGACCTCTACTTCCACCACCACGAGTACGTCCACCGACGGGTTTTCCTGGTGGTGGTGCTGGTAACAAAAATTTAATTTTCTTACTACCCTTATTACTTGAGTAAGCTGAATTATCTTGTATTAAAAAATAACTAATTAGAGTTGTAGAACTCAAAGTAAATACCAGACTAAATTTTATCAATAGCCAAATCAACTTCATGAAATTATCCTTACAAATTAATTTTTGGTGCTGATAGCTTCTTACTATCTTGATAAGTTAATGCACACCCATGAAAAATTACTTATTATTTTTCAACGATAAAAAGACGATACTTATACTTCCCAATAAACTTATACATGATGGGGTAAATGCGAGCCAAGTACCTTTAATTAAAATATAAAAACAAACACTGTAGAGAATACCACAACTTAATAAAAAAGCTAATCCTAATTGGGTAATTAACTGTTTCAATAGTATTTTACGCCAGCATAATAACCCTGCAATACTACCGCCAACTAAAGACCAAGCCCAAATAAATAGGATATCTCCCCATACTGGTAAAACTCCTATTAAAGGGCGTCGATCTAACACTGCAGCAAGTATTTGACTAACCATATGCGCCTGTGCTTCAACGCCAAACATTTGGTTTTTAAAGAGTTTTCCATAGGGAGTTAGCCAGCGGTCTTCATTACTATTTTCTGTAATACCAATTAATATAACTTTGTCTTTAATAAATTTCTCTAAAGCTTCTGAATTATTTTCAGCATCAAACAGTTCTTGGAGTGTTAATTTTTGAGCAATATCATTACCAGCACGGTAGTTAAGTAAAATCTGTTCGCTGTTCGCGTCGATACCTTGATAACCACCACTACGGGATTTTAGTTTATGAAAAACTACATTACCAATTTGCCAGTTTTGACGATCAGAAGTTAATTTAACTTGAACGTTGTGAATCTGCAGCAGATAGCGAGAAGCCAGTTGTAAACTCAAAGCATATAATGACTGACAATGAGAACTCGGTTTTGAGTTCATGGACAACAAATGTCGTCGCAATACATTATCTCTATCATCTATAAAGTCACTGAATCCCAAACGTTCTACAGGAAATTCTTTCGGAGGACGGACTCCATAAGGATCTGACTCTACACTGCTGACCTTACAAATACCGATCAAGTTTTCTGTATTTTTTAACCCAGCAATTAACTTCTTATATTTAGGGTTGGTTTTGAAATCACGGTAGACGTCTAAACCAATTACACTTGGCTGATATTTTTGTAAAATTTCCAGCGTTCTTTCTAAAGATTTATCGGAAAGAGAAACACCTTTAAGTTCTTCTCCTCTCTTTCTTTGGGCTTCAATGTCAGCATCGTTTATAGTTATCAATAACAAACGTTCGTCAATCCCTTCGCTTGGTCGCAATTTCATCATCTGGTCAAATGCTTGTAATTCTAAGGTTTGGAGTAGTCCCAATAAACGCATTCCAACCACCAAACTACTTACAACTAAGCTAGAAAATAAGACATTTTTCAACCCCTTTTTTCTGACCGCATTCCGATTAGTTCCAGTATTTGCAACTGTTCCAATCATGCTTTTCCAAGTTAAAGGTGTTTCTGCTTGGTGCTGATATATTATTGGTAACCAGCTTGCACAGGGAAATTTACTTTCTAAACCTTGTAATCGTTCTCTGGCTTCCCGTAAGGCTCGATATAAAGGTATATCAGTGACAAAAGTTTTGAGAAAAGATTTAAGAAACTCTTGAGCAACTTGGTCTGGTACAACTTCCCGCATCACGATCAAATAGGGAATTTTTAAGTCTGCAAATTCTTTTGCTAGTCCTAAACCATCACAGGAATTAAAAATTGCTAATTTTAAACCGTTATCTACAGCTTTTCTCAAAGCATACTTTAATTGACCAATTGTTAAACTCTGATTTTGATTAATGTATATCCGTCCGCTCTCACCGTCTGCTTGACTGAAGCTATGTCCCGCAAAAAAAAGTATCTGCCATTTTTGTTCCCATAGCTCCTCTGTCAACTTACTACGAGGTGGTTCCACCATAAAATTGATATCTGCATTAGGTAATTCTGCTAATAAATTTTTATCTGCTTCAATGTCAATTCCCGTACTGTTTCCTAAAATAGCCAGAATCTTAACTTTTTCTACAGGTTCTTGCTCCCGAAATACGCGGTCATAACTAGGAGAACTTAACCCTATTTCCACCTTGGGATAACGTTCCACTATATCCCATAAATGCCAGGGTAATTTTTGAAGTTGATAATTTTGAGTTTGTATAATTACTTGTAAATCATCAGATGGGAGTAACTTCTCCAACCATTTTTCACGAATAGGAAGAAAAGAACTTGATTTTAACCAATTATTGAGTTGTTTGTTGAGTTTCTGCGCAGCAACCAAACACTCTTCACAGGTAGAACTTCTTACTCGTCCCTTGGGAACACCAATAGGTCTTCCTGGATAACTCATATTAGAGTAAATTTCTTGCCAACGTCGATAAGTTTGAGGTAAGACTTCATTGGCGGGAAGTTCCCCCATAACTTCAGTGGAAGGTGGAGCATTCTCTTCTCCAATTTGAAAAATAGCTGGAAAACCCTCTTCAAAGCTACCTTTTCCAAATTTCAAAACTACCAACTTGTTCAAATTCTCAAACCCCTATTAACCACACATAGCTTAACTACTTTATATATGCAACATCTTTCTCGTAGAAAAACTGAAGATTAATTTACAGATTTATGTTAAAGATATTACCACATCTTAGTTATATTTAAAATTAAAGAGCCTTAAAATAACATTCTTTTCTTCAGTTGTATGAGAATTCAAAGTTATGCCAAATCAAGAAGCAAAAAGGAGTTTGCCCAATTTAAATCAAATTCAACTATAAAAACAAATAAATATTAACTCAAGTTGCTAGTTGTAAATAAAATATCTCATAATAACCTCAATTTCACTAATAAATGGGGCTTTGAATTATTCATTTTCAAGGGGGTAGGAGAATCCACAACTCTGATATTTGCAACTCTAATTTTGTAAATCACAACTTAAGTCATCGTACCAATTCGATAAATCATTGCAACAGATTCTCCGGTAGAGACGTTGCATGCAACGTCTCTACAAAAATCTATCTGTCTCATTATTTTTCCAAATTGGTATCAGATAGAAAAGTTGAATTAAAAACTTCTCGTGCAAATAAACTTCTATTAAATAAAAATGCAAAATTCAACCTGGCGTTTAAAAGACTATGTTTTTGCCGCTTTTATGACCATCGGGATGGTAATCGCTGTACTGATAGTTGGTCCTTTAGCAGCTTTTTTCCCCGGGCTCCAACTTGTGGCTTGGGGACCTTTTGGTGGTATTTTTATGACCATCGGTATGGCAAGATTGCAACGTAAAGGTAGCGTCGCCTTAATGATTGTGCCTTTAGCTTTATTATTGGGAGCAATCTCTCCTGCAATTACCCTTTATTTAGCTGCTACTAGCCTGTTAACTGAATTGATAATCTTTTTTCGAGGGAATTATCACAGTAAAGGAAACCGCTTACTTGGTAATATTGTATTCTTCGGTAGTGCTGCTCCTTTAGGTTTGTTAATTGCAGCTTACATGGTAGGAGGTAAGTTTGCCCAACTTCTAACTCAACCTTGGATTTTTGTAGTTATGGGGATAGCTTCCTGTGCTACTGGTGCAATTGGTTGGTGGTTAGGAGAACTAGTAATTAAACAACTTAAGCAAGCTGGGAAATTAGATGCTGACCTCTAGATTTAATAAAAAACAACCAAATCATAAATTTAATAAACAAAAACCAAATCAGCGAAAATATACCTTTCTTGCTCAAGTTAACCCTTTAGTTAAAATAATTACTTGTGTTGTCCTAATAGGTTTTGCGTTTTTGCTGCAAAATATCTATTCAGTCGGTTCACTGGTAGGAATACTATTAATTTTGCTGTTCACCCAAGTTACCCTCCAAACTAAAACTTTAATAAGAGTTTCCTTGGTAATCACATTTTTTGTTGCACTTTCTACTTGGTTATTGGGAGATTTGGAAAAATCCCTTTTTAGCGCCTTACGCTTATTGGCGATCGCTATACCTGCACCTTTACTTGCTGGTACGACTCCTCCAGCAGATTTAATTAGAACCTTACAAGCAGCACGTTTACCAAGTTTTTTGACACTAAGTTTAATGTTAATCTGGCGCTTCTTACCGATTATCCAACAAGAAACCCAACGAATTATTGATGCAAATCGATTACGTGGGGTCAACTTAAGTCTCCAACCACAACATTGGTTTAAGGGTTTGTTTATTCCCTTAGTTTTTCAAATAGTTGCCTATGCCGATGATGTTACCATTGGGTTACAAACTAGAGGTTATGACCCTGCACTTCCCAGAAGTAACTCTAAACCACTAACCTGGAAAATTAAGGATTTAGTTTTTGGTGTGGGTGTAGTACTAATACTATTGGGTGTAGGTTATATCGAATGGGGAATGCAAGCAAACATAGTCAATTAAATCCGCAGCTGGAAGTAATTAATCTTTCCTTTACCCATATTGGAAAGTCAAAACCAACAATTGCAGATATTAATTTTGAGGTATATCCCGGAGAAGTTATCTTAATCGCTGGGGCGACCGGTAGTGGTAAAAGTACTTTACTTAATTGCATTGCAGGTATTTCACCCGAACATATTGGTGGTAAATTAAATGGTCAAATACTTTACCAAGGAAATGAGATAAATCAGCAATCTATCAGAGAGCGATCGCAAAATTTTTGTATTTTGTTGCAGAATGTAGAAACCCAAATCTTTACCGATAGAGTTTGGGAAGAATTGGTTTTTGGCTTGGAAAATTGGAATATTGACACCAAAGAAATTCCCCTATTAGCAGAAACTTCCTTACAAGAGTTTGGATTGGATCTTCAAAGGAATTGGCATATTAACCAACTTTCTGCTGGACAAAAACAACGTCTACTGTTGGGATGTATGTTAGCAACAGGTCAACCTGTATTACTTTTAGATGAACCTTTTGCTTTTCTCGATACTAAGGGGGTAGAATTATTGACGCAAATATTAAACTCCCGCAGAGATCGAGGACAATCTGTAATTCTAATCGAACATCGCTTTGATGTGGTAAAAGAAATTTGCAATCGTATTTTTCGTTTCCAAGATGGTAAACTTTCTGAGTGGGATATTCCCGGCGTTGCTGATTGGGAGGATGAAAATCGTTTATCATCCAATCAAAATTATTTTAGAGATCGGTCGTACCACGTCTCAACGGATTTGATTACTCATACTTCCCCAGTTCCCAACAATCTTCAACAGACTTCCAACGCCATTGTGCTACAAACCCAAAATCTCAGTTGGGGGGGGTATCCTGCTTACCCAAATTTACAAGTAAATAGTGGGGAAACTGTATTACTTAAAGGCGACAATGGTTGTGGTAAAACAACTTTGCTTAAACTTTTAAGTGGTTTACTTAAACCCGCTACAGGTAAGTTAGAAGTTCTCGGTAGAGACGTTACCAAGCGCAGTGTTGTTCAAATCGCTAAAAATGTCGGTTTTGTGCTGCAAAATCCCAACCATCAACTTTTTGCTGATAGCGTTCAGTCGGAAATTTTTCAACCAGGTGTAACTCCAGAAGTTGGAAGTTCGTTAATTGAAAAATTAAATTTAAGTTTATTAATTGAGCAACATCCCCATTCCCTTTCCCAGGGACAGAAACGGAGATTAGCTTTAGGAGCTGTTTTAGCAAGACAGCCACAGATTTGTTTACTTGATGAAATTATGGTGGGACAAGATCCAAAATCTTTAGCGCTGATGTTGGATGTGTTAAAGAATTTTACCGGCAATGGGGGGACTTTGATATTTACTTCTCACGATCCTTCGGTTGTCGATGTGCTCAAAGCGAGGGTTATTCCTCTCTGAGACTTTACTCAGAAAAAAATTGAACACTTACGATAAAATTGACACTGAAATATTTAAATCTAAAAGCTTTGAAAACTAAAAGCTTTGAAAATTTTGTATGGTAACTAAATTCCATAATCTCTCTGCTGTTTATAATTCTGGAGAATGGGATGGTAAGTAAATTTTGATCGCAATACCCAAACTAGAGATTAAGCGATCATCTTTAAATAAAAGGAGACACACTACCATCTTCGTTCGCAGCGAAAATAGTTCCCTGTGTTAGAGAACTAAGAAAAGTCTAAATATTCTCCGCCTTCTGTCTAGAGATAGGTGTAGAACCATGACAGCATGTCTTCGGGACGGTCGCCAAACCAGTTGTACCCATCAAACCGATGTGTAGGTTCTTCAAGCCACTTCATTTCCTTTTCCACTGGAAGAGCCGAAAAAACATCATTAATGAAGCCTAAATTTGTCCAAGGGTCTTTCCGACTCTGTACTAGTAAAGTTGGTGTTACAACTTTCGCAACACAATCTAAAATCGGATGATCGAGTGATATCCCTGTGTGTTTTTTATAATGGGCTTCAACATGCTTGAAAATCCGCCCCTTGATGCCATAAGAACGCAGAAACTCACCGTTAGTCAAAGGTTGTATTGCTACCAGCGCCTTGACATTTGAGCAGGAGAATAATTCTGGATCCATACCCTGAGCATAGAAAGTAGCATTTGCGCCCATACAGTAGCTCAACAAACCGATGGGTTTGCCCTGAGTACTGCTTTCATTATGTGCAATAAACCTAACTGCTCCAAGCACATCATTGCCCTCGTCTACACCGCCAGTACCCACGCCTAGTTTACTTTTGCCACTCTCACCGTGGTTGCGCAGGTCATACATTAACACTGCATATCCAGCATCGGTCAGACGTTTGGCTACTTTCACAAATTCAATATCATGTTTGTAGGGGCGGGTCAGCATCGGCTGGTATTTTACCTGATAGCCATAGCGGTTAGCACGATAGCCGAAATGGTTCATGATGATTACTTTTTCGCCATTTTCGTTCAACAACCAACCTGCTAGTTGCACCCTGTCGTGAGCGGGAAATTTTACGTCTTTGTAATCAATACCATAGTCCTTAGGTGTCTTGGGAATGGGTTGTTCGGCTGGATAAAGAACAGTATTACCTATCGTTTTACCTATAGCTCTGATTAGCATCTTATGACTCCTTTCATTAAATAAATATTGCTTTGTAATCAATGCGGATTCTGTCTAATAAAGATTGCAGCAGTTTCCTTGCCTATCCCTGACAAAGCACCTGCGATAGAATTAACTTGCTCATAGCTGCTTATAGAATATAGAATGAACGTTCATTCGAAAAGTTGTAAAAAAATTATCCTGCCTTTAGCCCATCCCAACAGATTTGAGCAGCAGTTTCCCGATATTCATCAGTGATTTCCAGCATTTCTGATAATTGGAGTTTAGCAGTGCTAACGATACTGCCATAAATAAATGACAGGGCGAGTTGAATATCCATTTTTTTTAAGCATCCTGCTTCAATGCCTTCCGTAACAAATCCAGCCAGAGGAGCAACGTAGCGGTTAATAGTTTCTTTTGCCTTTGCCGATACGAGGGGCGAAATGGCACACTGCTCCATAAATAGAAGTTCTACGGGTCTAGCGACCAAGTAGCTAAAGACGTTTCGCCACATCAGGAAAAACCTCTCTTCGTAAGAAGACTGGATATCGTAACCATGAAAAGCTGAATTATACAGCGCTTTCTTTTGTTCTAGATACAACTCATTAATCAACACTTCCTTGCTGGAGAAATAGTGGTAAATAGTTCCAGCAGAGACCCCAGAACGTTTACTGACCTGGGACATCGGTGTAGCATGAAGACCATTTTCGGCAATTAGCTCCATGGTCGCATCTAGAATACGCTGTTTTTTATCTTCTGAGTGAATGTTCATTCTAATAGTTTATTCGATTGCCAAGTAATGTCAACCGGTGCATAAAAATTAGACGAAGTTGGACACAGTTAGATTTTTCTATCCAAGATAACTTGTACTAACTAATGAATATCATCTTGGTAGGTACTCAACAAAGTTCCAACCAAAGGATTTTGATTATTAATATTAGGTAACAATTCTGCGCTCGCATTACTTAAAGTCAACCCTTCCGTTTCAGAATTTGGCCGTAATACTAAATTAGTACCCAATCCCAAAAAAGTATTTTTTAATTACACTTTCGTTGTATTAATAACAAGTGTTTTAACTTAATAAAATATGAGATAATAAGACATATTCTGTACTCCAGAATGTCACAATTGGTTTTGAAAGATAAATTCGTCGCACCATGAAACCCACATAATAGCTACCATAATTTTGTTAAATCCAAAAGTATAGTATGCTACTCCACAACCCAGACGGTACACAAACCTACTACAAAATATTTGGCGATAAAGCTTCTGAAACCGAAACCTTATTGTTATTACACGGTATCGGTGCAGACCATGAAATGTGGAAACCACAAATCGAAAAATATCCACCTCTTGGTTATCATCTGCTTGTACCCGATCTTTTTGGTCATGGGTTGTCTTCAAAGTTGAGCCATATCGATTTGTCTGATTGGCACAATCAAATTAATTGGCTGTTAGAGAATAATAATATAGAAAAGTGTACTTTAATAGGGGCTAGTATGGGCGGAGTCATAGCCCAATCATTTGTAGCTCATCATCCGCAGATGGTAGGAAAAATGATTATTGCCGATTCCTTTGGCAAACTAAGTACATTTAAGGAGAAAATACTTGGATTCTCCTCAATACTTGGATTTTACCTATTTAAGATATTAGGTAAAAAAATCCTATCCCAAGGAATGCGCTCTACATATAAACCTGCATATGCTCGGGAAGCTCAAGAATATTTTGAGAGAGTTAGTTTGGATGTAGATCTAAATCAGATGATATTAGCGAGAAAGGCTATTAATCGCATCGATGTGTTAGAGAAATTGAAAGCTATAACCACACCTACATTAATAATAGTTGGTGCAGAATTTGGTCAGTGGTTTATTGAAATTAATTGCAAGATTGCAGATTCATTACCCAACTCTGAATTTGTTGTATTGGAACAATCAATGGATCCATCCAATTTGGTTAACCCAGTTGAGTTTGATAAACAGGTGCTTGAATTCTTAAGTCAGTAAACAAAAATACTTACAGCAATAGATGTATCCATTAGGACATTGATTAATGCTAAAACTCATAACTTTTGAATTTTGACTTTTGTTAGTATTTTAGCGTAGAAGCTAAACGCGTAGCGCGTTCTCAACGTGTCCGCGGGACATAGGAAATATTTTGACTTGCACGTAGCGCTACTCTCGCCAATATTCAGGTTTATTTAGGGTATCAGCACAAATGACCTGACCGGAAACAGAAGCGAATGCTCCTTGGGTAGCTCCAGTTGGGAGCATTGCACCTGAACTAAGAGCTTGAACCATCCATGCATCTGCATGTTTATCTGGAATAGGATATGGTGCATCAAATCCAAGACGACCTGCTGGTTTAAAACCATGTTTTGAATAGTATTCTGTATATCCGAGTACGAATACCAGAGCAACTCCTGATTTTGATAAAAATTCTAATCCCGTTTTGATTAACTTTCCCCCAATCCCTTGGTTTTGAGCATCAGGAACTACTGCTAGAGGTGCTAAAATCGCTATTGATACTGGTAACTAACCTATTTTGATTATTTCTGAGATGAGCCTTGGTAAATAAAATATGTCCTACAGGGCGATCATCTTGAAAAGCAAGCAAAGATAAAATTGGGTATGCACTGCGATCGCTTAAAAGATTTTTCACTAATTCAGCTTCTTCTTCTTCACCAAAGGCTAAACGTTCTACAAGTAATACATCTTCCAAATCTGAATTCGACGCTTCCCGTATCTGCATTTGTTTCTCCATCTGTACTATGAAAAAATATGGGTTAGTTTAATTAATAGGAATTCCGAAAAATAATTCATGATACCAAAATCAGTGAGATTGCTTCCTTGCGTCGCAATGACAATTCAGTTTACGTAAATCCTGTTTACAAATAAGACCTTTACAGTTGTTAACAAAAGTTGAAAAATAGATATAGCAGATAAATAAAGCTTGAAATAATGCTGACAAAAATCAAGGGGTTAGTCTTTGTGGGTGTGGGTTATATGCTCTCACCATTATCTTGGTGGAACGACCTGTTTTTTAACCTACCCATCGCTTATCTTTTTGGTTATGCAGTCAGTTGGATTTCCCAAGATTTGTTTTTACCCTTTACCATTATCGGTTACTGGATATCCAACGTTTTGGGCATTTTGATGATGCAAATGGGGGTAACAGATATTTTTGTGGAACAGCAGAAAGAAAGAAACCTCAAGAAAGATTTATTGGTGGGTTTGGGAAGTTCGACGGCTTATACATTCCTAATTTTGGGATTATTTTACTTTCATGTTCTTGAATTACCTGATTTCTTATTTGCGAATACTCGTTAGTCAAAGTTTATAAAGTAATTGATACTAATTAATAGTACCGACATCACTTCACTGTTAGCCAAACCACAATATAAGCGACCAAAAAAAATCAGAGTCCATTGACTCTGACATTGTGACCCATTTATTTAGAACTTTGATAAATCACCCTGGAGAAGATAAATTTCACCTCGGAGAAGATAAATTTACTAAAAACGATGATTTGTCAAACGTTCCAGAAGTTAAGACCTCACTAGTTGCGTAAAATATAGAGTTTCCAAGCTCGTTAATTGTTAATACGGATGACTTTTATTTTTTATGCAGTTATCGTAAAATTTTTTCCGAAAGCGAGTAAATGTACTTAAGTATATTTAACGGGTTGCTGTTTTTGTTCGCTCAATAATCCAGTTTGCTTTGCAAGTTCATCTGTAACAAAGCTTGGAACTCGTGCTTCTTTACCTTTTACTAAACAACAGTCCCGTAGTGCTAGCAGAAAACCTTTAATTGCGGCTTTGTCTCGTATTAAATTAATTTTGGCGATGAATTTGTGCCACTCCCTATCATTATCTTGGTAAGATTCCATCAAATATAAAGCAGCAAGATATTCTGCTAAAGGATCCAATGCAAAACGGATTTTATTTTGTGCCGGTTGAACAAATTGAATTAAGTGCAAATCTTTTTCTAAATGTTCCAAATGTGCTATAGCAACCTCATTATTCTCATCCAGTGCAATTAAGACATCATCAAGTTTGGCATGGGTAGAACGAAAATTCTGTTTGAGACATTCCCAAGCTATAATTTTTGCATCCCTTTGCACTGTGCGGTTATCCGGTTCGTTTTCTTCTGTATCGCGATTTAGTTCGTTAAGATAAGCAAGCATTAAATCTGGAATATTATTGGGTAAACCTTGTAAAGATGTAGCGTATGAATTTTGTAGGGTATTTACATGCAATTTTTCTACATTAGCAATCATTTGTTCAGCGTAAAGTTTAGCTAGCAATACGGTAATATTGCGTTCTCCCACCATCAAAGATAAACGACGACAAGCATCAAAATATTCTGCATCGTTAAATAACTGGCGTTTTCCTCGCTGGGTTAAATATGCTTCCATAAAAGATGAAAGTTTATTACCAGTCACTCGTAATGGTTTAACTACAGTTTTGGGTACGCTATCAAGACTTTCTTCCAGACGGGAAGTGATAATTAAACTATTAGCAATAAAGTCCGCATCTCCCGGACGAATTTGATTTCGTGTAGCCTCATTCATTTCCGAGAGATGGTCTACTATTACCAAAATCCGTCTTTCCCGCAACAGGTGTTCGAGTAACTTGTTGGGAATGGGTTTTGCTGTACCAATAAGTGCTTGCAATTGTCCACAAATTGTTTGCTGTAGAGATGAACTGCGTTCGGTCTCTACACTATCAATTTCTTCTTCAATTAAAACTGGTAACATCTGATGTTTGCACAGACGCTGTGTGGGCTCGTCAGACATCCCCCACTGAGCCAATTGACAAGCAAGACTGGTTTTACCCGCACCACCTTCACCGTGAATTAACAAAGTTGCACGTGTTTTATTGAAAATTGGTTGTAAATCTTTTCCTGTAAAGTTTCCGATTGTTTTGCGATCAAGAATAACTGGGATGGGAATATGGGTGTTGCGATCGCGCACTGTCTCTTTTTTCTCAAAGCCTTCTTTTGCTGCTGCAATATTTTCTGCGACCCATGCATCTAATACTCTGTGACGATAAATAAAGGGTTCGAGTAGTAATAAACTTTTAATCGGTAAATTTACATTTCCTAAAAAATCAGGTAATTGATATTCGCTCAGGGGTTCTAGTGCGCGATCTACCCTTAACAACCACAAAGGACGTAAATAGAAAATCCCTAGCCACAGGGTAGGGAAGAAAATAAGGTAAATTATTAGAACTGTGAACAAAGGATTTTTAGCAACCCATTCTAGGATGCGTTCCTGAAAGCGGGAATCTCTTTTTTGTTTGAGGAAATCAAGAGAGCGTTTCAAAGCATCTTTCTGAGAGGATTTGAAATCCTGTTTGGGGTTATTTATAATCTTTTGAGCTTTTTCTAAGTTGGTTATGGCTCGATTCAAATCTTTATTAGATAATTCTCTTGCTTTATCTTGGTAGTTTGTAGCTATGCTTCCCAAAACATTAACAGCATGAGGGCGAATAGATTTATTCTTGTCTTGCAAAGCTTGGCTGAGTACATTAAATGCTAATACTCTTTTTTCACCAATCTTTATCAAAGCAAAGGCAGCACCTAGGCGAACTCGTGTATCCTTGTCTTCTAAAGCTTGGGTAAGTTTTGGTACAGCATCTACTGCTTTTTCTCCAATATTTCCCAATGCATAAGCTGTATGCATACGAACTTGTGTATCTTTGCCTTCCAAGGCTTGTGTAAGTTTTGGTACAGCATATGCTGCTTTTTCTCCAATCATTCCCAAAGCATAAGCTGCGGAAGAGCGAACTTGTGTATTCTCGTCTTCTAAGGCTTGGGTGAGTGCTTTTACTGCGTCTGCTGCTTTTTCTCCAATTTTTCCTAATGCATTAGCTGCACGCTGACGAACTCCTGTATTCTCGTCTTCTAAGGCTTGAGTGAGTGCTTTTACTGCGTCTGCTGCTTTTTCTCCAATCCTTCCCAAAGTATTCGCTGCATGCTGACGCACTCCTGTATTCTCGTCTTTCAAAGCTTTGGTGAGTGCTAATACTGTAGACTCTGTTGTCTCTCCAATCCTTCCCAAAGCATCCACCGCAGAGAAGCGAACTCGTGTATTCTCATCTTTCAAAGCTTTGGTGAGCGCTGGTACCGCTTGCTCTGCTTTCTCCCCAATCCTTCCCAAAGCACTAGCTGCGGAGGAGCGAACTGATGTACTCTCGTCTTTTAAAGCTTGGATAAGTGCTGGTACTGCTGATTTTGTTTCCTCACCAATATTTCCCAAAGCGCTGGCTGCATTTGTGCGAACTGATGTATTCTCATCTTTTAAAGCTTGGATAAGTGCTGGTACTGCTGATTTTGCTTCCTCACCAATACTTCCCAAAGCGCTAGCTGCATTTGTGCGAACTAGTGCATTCTCGTCTTTCAAGGCTTTGGTGAGTTCTGGTACAGCATCTACAGCTTTTTCTCCAATGTTTCCCAAAGCATTAGCAGCAAACCGACGAACCTGCGTATCTTTATCTTCCAAGGCTTGAGTGAGTGCTGATATTGCTGATTCTGCGTTTTCTCCCATAAACCCCAAAACAACAGCAGCAGTTAAACGTACTTTCTCATCTTTGCTCCGCAATTTTTTGACATATTCGGGAACTGCTTCTGGGGTAAGTTCTCTAAAACTTTCCAGTTCAGTTTGTAGTGATAATAATTCATGAATGCTCTCCAACTTCTCCACGTAATCTAGAATCTTGCTTTCTTCAACCTCCTTTCCCCAAGTGCTTCCCATCACTAGTCCAGAAAAGGATGAGACAGAAACCGTAGTAGTTGTAAGTAGAGCAAATAATCTCTGTATATGACGTTTTTGTGTTAAATGCATGACATCAATCTAAATGCATGACACTAATGAGATCGTAGCAAAATTTAGTTTCTTAAAAGTAAATTACCCATACTCTTATTCAAAAAAAGTGTTTTTGATTCCGTAAAATTGCAGAAAATAATTTACGAATTATTAATTACGGCTCTTAGGTACTTAATATGCTAAAAGCTTGACTTAAAAACCTATTCGTGATTCTAGCCGCACCTCCAAGAATTCAGGCTTTATAAGGAAAGTTGACTACAAAAGCTAACATTTTATCCTTTTGACATGATTTCGGTCTTTAAACCTTTACTTTGAAGTGGATGTATGATGTTTAACTAATAGTTGGCATAACAGGTACTGAAAAATCTTAATTAGGGTCTGCTGAATAACTTTAAAACTCTTATCTTGTAAGCTTTTCAAGCTATCTTTGTGGAAAAAAGTGCAAGAGAATAAGTATATAAAGGTTAAAACCTTGCATTTGCAATTTTTTGCAGTCCAAAAAATTTGAAAAAATGGGGCTAAAACTGTTCCCTGTTCCCTAACCCCACCAAAGGACTTTTTTAACAGCAAGCCCTAATTACAAAATTACACACACTTGTAAAAAATAAATTCAGAGGAGTTCTATCCCCTCTGAATTTGAAGTTATGATCTGCTAAAAAATATCACTTGCGGTGCGTTCGCATAAATAAATATTCTATTATCTCGAACTATCAAGTTGTTACCGCCTGTGCTTCTTTGGGAAGCGAGGAAAAATCAATCTCAATACCAATTTTTTGAGCTACTCGACGACCATAATCAACATCAGCGCGGAAGAATTGACATAACTGTCGCTTTTGAATATCTTCAGGAACTTCACCCAAACTATTAGCGATATTTTCTGTTAGTCTTTCCTTTGCATCCTCGCTCATTAAACGGTATAAATCCCCTGCTTGAGAATAGTCGTCATTTCCTTCCCTATGGTCGTAGCGGTCGACTGCAACATCTCCTAATGATAGGGGCGGTTCGGCATAATTTGGAGCAGGTTTTGGTGCGTTGGGGTTGCTGTTAGGTTCGTAATTAGGTAAACTCCCACCGTTATTTCCATAGTTCATTGCTCCATCTCGCTGATAATCAGAAAATGGACATCTAGGTGCATTTACAGGTAGTTGTTGATAGTTGGTCCCTAAACGATAACGATGAGCGTCAGCATAAGTCATTACCCTGGCGATTAGAGTTTTATCGGGAGAGAAACCAATTCCAGGTACAACCGCACTTGGAGAAAACGCTGCTTGTTCTATTTGAGCAAAATAGTTTTCAGGATTGCGATTGAGTTCGAGAATACCCACTTCAATTAAAGGATAATCGCTGTGCTTCCAAACCTTAGTTAGGTCAAAAGGATTATCGGGATGATTTTGGGCTTGCTCTTCAGTCATTACCTGAATGGAGAAGCGCCACTTAGGATAATTACCTTCCTCTATTGCATTCCAGAGGTCTTCGGTAGCGCTATCTGGATTTTTGGCTTTAACTTCTGTAGCTTCTTCTTCAGTTAGATTTTTGATTCCCTGTAAAGTTTTAAAGTGAAACTTCACCCAAATTCTTTGATTCTCATCATTTACGAAACTGAAGGTATGGCTACCATAACCATTCATATGACGATGACTTTGGGGAATACCGCGATCGCTATAGAGAATAGTTACTTGATGTAGCGCTTCAGGACATTGGGACCAGTAATCCCAACGCATGTACGGGTCTTTCAAATTATTCGCAGGACACCGCTTCTGAGTATGGATAAAGTCAGGAAACTTAAGAGGATCGCGAATGAAGAAGACAGGAGTGTTGTTACCAACCATATCCCAGTTACCTTCTTCTGTGTAAAATTTGACTGAAAATCCACGAGGATCTCTCTCGGCATCAGCAGAACCTTTTTCACCACCAACAGTGGAAAAACGAGCCAAGACTGGAGTTTGTTTCCCGACCTCTGAGAAAAGTTTAGCTTTAGTGTACTTGGTAATATCATTTGTAACAGTAAAAGTACCAAATGCACCTGCACCCTTAGCATGAACCACTCGTTCGGGAATGCGTTCGCGGTTAAAGTGGGCTAGTTTTTCGGAGAGATGGAAGTCGTGCATCGCTACCGGACCTCTAGGACCAGCAGTCAATGAGTTTTGATTGTCAGCAATAGGGTAACCATCTCTGGTTCTGAGAATCTTGCTTTCTTCCGAATTATGCTTGTCCATGGGGTTAATACTTTAATAAAGGTGCTAAAACAACAACGCCTGAATTTTTAGGGGAATCTCAATAATGTTGTTGCCAGTTGGATAATATTTGATATTTTTCAGGTTTCTTGGAAAGATAAAACCTATCTATAGTACTTCCTGCAAACTGTTTGATTCATGCTTTTGGAGTAAATAGTATAACAATACGTAGGTTGGTTATTTTTAGTAAAATCTATTAAATCCTGTTAGCTTTTCATGGTTGGCAATTATAGCGAAGCTATCGGCTGTTTCAGCGGATAAAGTGTATTGCTCACATTGATTTACTACTAACAATTAGTGTGGATTTTAGATTCTTCTCATACTGATAATAATTAATTAACTTCCCAAATTTCTATATCCAAAGATTTAACCTCTCTTCTCCTTAAGGTGTATTGACTGGGAAAGATTATATTGTCAGCCAATATTGTTGCTACTGTTGATTAACCCTCGAAGTACACTAATCCGAACCAAAATAAAAATATACGGGCACGAGTAACCATAAGAACTTAACATTATTTTAAGAGGGCTAATTATTTACGGATTCATGAGTTACTATATATCTCCCCGTTTTTTAGATAAACTTGCTGTTCATATCACCAAAAATTTCCTCGAGCTCCCTGGAGTCCGAGTTCCTTTGATTTTGGGTGTTCATGGACGCAAAGGTGAAGGAAAATCATTCCAGTGTGAGTTAGTTTTTGAAAGAATGGGTGTGGAGGTAACTCATATTTCTGGTGGTGAATTAGAAAGTCCTGATGCTGGTGACCCAGCGCGTTTGATTCGCCTACGCTATCGGGAAACAGCCGAATTAGTTAAGGTGCGCGGTAAAATGTGCGTGCTAATGATTAATGATTTGGATGCGGGTGCGGGACGTTTTGATGAAGGGACACAATATACGGTTAATACTCAGTTAGTTAATGCTACTTTAATGAATATTGCCGATAATCCCACTGATGTGCAATTACCCGGTAGTTATGATTCCAATCCATTACAGCGAGTGCCAATTATTGTCACCGGTAACGATTTCTCTACCTTGTATGCACCGTTAATTCGGGATGGACGGATGGAGAAGTTTTATTGGCACCCTGATCGCGATGATAAAATTGGCATCGTTGGAGGAATTTTCGGTGAAGATGGACTTTCCCACACAGATGTGGAAAAGCTAGTCGATACTTTTGCAAACCAAGCAATTGATTTCTTTGGAGCGTTGCGATCGCGCATTTATGACGAACAAATCCGTAATTTTATCCATGACATCGGTATAGAGCGGGTATCTTCACGGGTGGTAAACAGTGCTGATGCTCCCCCTGACTTTAGACAACCTAATTTTAGTTTGCCCCATTTAATTGAGATGGGTAACTTAATGGTTGAGCAACAAAAACTCGTGGATGATTCACGCTTAGTCCATGAGTATAATCGTGGAGCTTTACGCTCTCAAGCTAATTTTATACCCATACCTGCACCAAATCATGAAGCTAGATTTACTGATCGAGCACCCCTAGAAGCTCAAGTTATTACTAATTTTCAATCTATTCCCGAGCAGTCGGGGAATGGTTTTAAGAATGAAATTTACAATGAAGTGAGTCATAAAAATATAAGTGAAGGTATCCAACCTTATTACCGTACTTATAATAATGGCGATATTCATCACGGACAACTAACAACTACCCGTGTTACTCCAGAAGCGATCAACCAAATGCGTGATATTCTTGCTTCCGGACATCATATCGGGATAGATTATGTAGATCAAATTCGCTTTGCAACCGGTGGTTGGAGAAGTTTTTCGACCCACGCCATTGATGACATGGAAAATGCGATCGCAACTTTAGAACAGTGTTTAGTCGAGCATACTAAAGATTACATCCGTCTAGTTGGAATTGACCATAAAGTAAACCTGCGGGTGATGGAAACAATTATCCAACGTCCCGATGGTAAAATTGGCAGCCTGTAACACTTTTCCAAATACCTAAAATCTAGAGATATAGCAATGCTACTGTCGATTAAGTAAGTTACATGTCGTTATTAACAAATTAATTTCGCCGGAACTATAAAGGTTGTAAGCATTATATAACAAGGGTTATAGCCTTTATAGTTTATATTTAACCCTGAGAAATATTTAACAAAACAAGTGTCTTTTTCTCAAAATTGCCCATTCCCAAATTTTGACAAATCAATAACAGATTAAGTGTCGTTTTTTCAAAAGTATGCCCATTTCCAAAATTTGCCAAGAGCCCATATAATCAGTTAATCGACAACTGTAAAGGGGCAAATAATGTGTCGCCACGGACATTTAATTTGTCGCTCTACAGTACAAGTGGAGAATAGGGGATTCGAACCCCTCGCCTCTGCGGTGCGATCGCAGCACTCTACCAAATGAGCTAATTCCCCAAGTTAGATTTTTGAAGTTATATACTTAGAATATACTTGATTTTAGATTCATATTCGATTTTAGATGATGTGCACCTAAATTGTGTATACAATCTGAAAATTAAATCTGAAAATGTTCAAAATACTTTTATTCAGGTTCTTCACCACCAGATTCTACATTCCCCTCGAAAAAAGATTTGATCCGTTCTAATTCTAGATCGCTTAAATAATCTACCGTCCAGTTCGCCTGACGCTGCAACATATGGAATGGATAGGTATTAGCCACAGCAACTACCTGCATTTCAGCATTTTTCGCCGATTTAATCCCAGCAGGACTATCCTCAATAACCAAGCATTCCGATGGTTTTAGTTCAAGTCCAGGATGTTTTTCATTTAGAAGTTTTAATGCTAGCAAATAACCATCAGGCTCTGGTTTGCTAGTTGTAACATCATCGGTAGAGACAATAACCTCAAAATATTGAGTTAAATTAGCCCGTTTCAGAACAAGTTCAATATCTTTGCGCAGTGCTCCGCTAACCAAGCCCAAACGTAAGTCATTGGAATTGATTTGGGATATTAGCTCTTTAACCCCAGGATATAAAGGTAGTTCTTCTACCTTTCCTAACATCTTTGCGTAGTTATTAGTTTTCTGAGCGAGCAACTTAGCTAAATATTCATCGCTAACTAAGCGTCCGCGATTTTCTAGCAACGACCGAAAACAACTTCTGTCACTTCTTCCCAAACAAACTTTTTCAAACTCACCCGGTTGGATGATAAGATTTTCGGCTAATAACATCTCCTCCGTGAGTTGGCGATGAATCATTTCATCGTTGATGATGATGCCATTGAAATCAAATAAAACTGCTTTTAAACTCATGCTTGCGTGTAAGCTGGCGATGGAACTGTTACTCCGTCAGATCCATTATCGTCTACTGTGTCACCTCTGAAAATAGGTGAGTTGTTCAGGACTTGTGTTTGAATTTTTCCATCTTCGCTGGATATGGGTTTAACACCACTGGTTAATTGATGTACCCACCACACGTCTTCGGTATGTACAGCACCAAATTTCGCTGCTCCCATCCAAGCATCTACGCTTCCACCACCATAATCACGAATATAAGGCTCTTCAAAGAGATCGTTTAGCCATTCCAAATTTCTTAAATTCTTTTGATTCCCATCAAGGATCAATGCTTGTCCACCGGGTACCAATAAGCGAAAGCTCTCATGTAAAATAATTTGGGATATTGCGGGTGGCGTCTCATGAAATAATAACGTTGCCGTCACTAAATCAAAGGAATTTTCGGGAAATCCGGTTTGTTCGGCATTTCCATGTCGCCAAGAAATATCTAAACCCATATTTTCGGCTTTATGACTAGCCCTCACTAACATGTAGGGTGACAAGTCCAAACCCACAACTTCTGCTTCCGGGAAAGTCTCCTTCAACATCAAAGTTGTGGAACCAGTACCACAACCCAAATCGATAATTCTTCGCGGTTGGATAACTTGAATTGCATCAATTACAGCTTGACGCACCCAATTTTCATTAGGTGGGGTTACATATTGGGTAATTGCATCGTAGGAAACTGCAGCAGCAGAATTAAGATAGCCACCCTCAATTCCGTGAAAGTTTTGGCTACTGTAATACTCAGGAGTTATCACATCACCTCGAGCAAAACGTTGACTTTCCCTTTCCCAATCAACACTCTTGGCGTATTGGTGCAATTCTTCCTCATCAATAAATAGTCTTGCTATGGGGGCGAGAAAACGTTCCCAAATAGTATATTGCCGAACAGCCATAAATTAATTTACCACTCCAAATTTTGACAATAAAATGAGGTGCACTTAATTTAGACACCCATTCCAGGCAATTTCTTTTTTAAGTTAAATTTTGCTCGAGGTTAATAAACTGTTGGAATTACAGATTAGAATTACGGTTTTAACTTCACAAATTTTAATATATCACTCATGATTTTGCCCACTTATTTCGCAAAACTTGACAAGTACACCTACTTGTAATACAAATGTAATACGCTTAATGCTGTAACTTAAGCTAATTTAGTGTATGTGGCGTGCAATAGTACGTCATATACATAATATGGGGATTGGGGACT
Organism: Mastigocoleus testarum BC008; assembly: GCF_001456025.1. Taxonomy (GTDB): domain Bacteria; phylum Cyanobacteriota; class Cyanobacteriia; order Cyanobacteriales; family Nostocaceae; genus Mastigocoleus; species Mastigocoleus testarum. The sequence continues at coordinate 17,409 of NZ_LMTZ01000024.1, read as the reverse complement.
GGAGATTAGGGATTGGGTATTGGGAAGAACATAATGAGGGATAACCAGGTAAAGCTCCTGGCTCCTGACTCCTGACTCCTGACTCCTGACTCCTAACTCCTAACTCCCAACTTATTTATTTAAAAGTTATTATTTACAGTCGAATATAAAAAATAAAATTATGTCTTACGAAGAGCTAAAAGCTGATACAAAATCTCCCGTTTTATCTTGGGCTAATCATGAATTGGGAAAGCAAGAAATCCAAATGGCAAAAAATGTTGCTTCCCTTCCATTCGTATTTAAACACCTAGCATTAATGCCCGATGTTCACTTAGGAAAAGGAGCCTTAGTTGGTTCTGTAATCGCAACTCAAGAAGCAATTATTCCAGCAGCTGTGGGTGTGGATATAGGTTGCGGGATGGGTGCTATTAAAACCCCATTTACAGGCGAACAATTAGAAGGAAAACTAAAGAAGATTCGCCAAGATATTGAAGCAGCAATTCCTACCGGTTTTAATGAAAATAAAGATGTAGAAAAAGCTGTAACTAACTGGCAAAATTGGCGTGAATTTAACGATTTACATCGCGGCGTTCAAGATTTGCAAAATAAAGCCATGAAACAATTAGGTTCTCTTGGTGGAGGAAATCACTTTATTGAAGTATGTCTCGACGAAGAAAATCAAGTATGGCTGATGCTACATTCTGGTTCTCGTAACATTGGTAATAAATTAGCCCAATGTCATATTAATACTGCTAAGGGACTCCAAAAAATGGCAAGTGAGAAATTACCAGATCCCGATTTATCTTATTTTGTCACCGGTACCCCTGAATTTCAAGCTTATTGGCACGATCTACAATGGGCACAAGAGTACGCTCATTACAATCGTGATGTCATGATGGCGCGTTTTAAGCGTATTGTAGAGAAACATCTTGCCGGAGGTAAGGCAACTAAACCTTTATTAGAGGTAAACTGTCATCATAACTACGCTGAAAAAGAAGTGCATTTTGGCGAAGAGGTATATGTAACCCGTAAAGGTGCAGTGCGAGCCCAACAGGAAGATTACGGCATTATCCCTGGTTCAATGGGAGCTAAATCTTACATTGTTAAGGGTAAAGGTAACGTTCACAGTTTTTGTAGTTGTTCCCACGGTGCTGGGCGTTTAATGTCTCGAAATAAGGCAAAAAAAGCTTACACTCTTGATGATTTAATTAAGCAAACAGAAGGTGTAGAATGTCGCAAAGATGGTGGCGTTTTGGATGAAATTCCCAGTGCTTATAAACCCATCGAGCAAGTGATGGAAAATCAATCAGATTTAGTGGAAGTTGTTGCAATCTTAAAACAAGTAGTGTGTGTTAAAGGTTAGGGATTAATAATAGCAGTAGCCGATTATGATTTCTAAAAGTAATGAGTAATAAATTGAGTATTTTGACTTCGATGAGAAGTATTACTTATTACTCATTACTTGTTACTCATTACTCCTAACAATAATATCCACAATTAAGCAGATATATATAGCGGTTTCCATTTGAATCAAATACATCTTATATTCCTATTCTGTAGAGACGTTGCAGAGGCTAACGCCGACGCCGCAGGCTCTGCAACGTCTCTAAAAGGTGTCATGCACTCAACCGAAAACTGCTATATCTTGAATCTGTCACGCTTCTACTTCTTCAAAAAGTAAAAACGATAGTTGTTACCATCATGTAGCATCGCTGCTTCACTAAGATCGCTATCGGATGGAGTTCCAACAAGAGTCAATTCTGGAATTGAATTGAACGCATACTCATAGGCATTTGTGCTTCTATTGAAAGAGCCCTGTAAGAGTTTATCGTTATTTCCTAATCCCATACGATAAAAGCGGTATGCATTTCCGTCATGTAACATAGCCCATCTGTTGGTATCTGCATTCTTGGGAAATCCAGTTACTGGGATTTTAGGAATGGAATTGTGGCCCCATTTATAAGTGCTCGTTCCGGGAACCCAAGCAAACTGATAAAGTAGGTTTGCTTCACCCAATCGACGAAGATAGAGTCTATAATCATTACCATCATGCAACATCGCAAAGCTACTAATATCAGCATCTGCAGGCATATCGACGAGTGTCAATTCTGGAATTGAGTTATATCCAAATTGATAGGATGAGCCGTTGAAGCCGAATTGATAAATCTTGTTATTAGTGCTTCCTTTAAAGAAGTACATCCGGTAAGTAGAACCGTCATAAAGCATAGCCCAACGAGTGAAGTCTGTATCGTTTGGTGCATCGGTAATCGGGATGTTTGGAATGGAGTTGTGCCCAAATTTGTATTCAGTGGTTCCAGAAATGTAAGCAAATTGGTTCACGGAAAGCATAATGATTTTCCTTTTACTTTGTATTTTTTTCGTGTGTGTTGATAACTAAGACATATCTGCAAACTATCGAGTTTGAAATCTGTAGTTTTAAAAATATTTTTAAAATATAATTTTTAAAACTATAGAATCTATAGTTTTGAATGTCTGATTATTTATTCAGATAACGCCTAGTTTTAATTCTTGCTTCTATCTATTAAGAGACAAAATATAAACTTTGCATTATTCAGATTAATGCTTAGTCTTAACTCTTTCTCATCTCTAATAGGGAACGAAAAATCAACTTATGCAATAAATGCTTGCCTCTATCTATACTGGATAGGTAATTTTGAGCTTACTTATAATTTGAGATTATAATTTGAGGTTATAATTTGAGGCTATAAATTTATAGAAGCACTCTACAGATTTTGAAAATAGGTAGTGTTATGACACGATTTAAATGTGCATCCTATCTCTTAGTTACCTGGCGATTATTCAGCATCAATTATGTATCGTTTATCAGATTGAGTGTAAAAATAAAACCAAGTATTGAGCAGACTAAACTTCAGCGATCACCTATATTCTCTTCATCAAAACCTTAGTTTAAAAAGATTAGAAGAATTTGTAGATCATTTATGTATGTTCTAATTTTTCCTCGTATTTCCCATGACTTCTAAGAAATCGTAATTGTTATCATTACTAAATCTACTGTTACAAAGTGTAACGCAATAAGTATCGAAAAAGCTGCCTAAACCGTTGTAGAAATAAAAGAATGTCTAGAAAATTTTATTAAGGTTATTTTCCTATAGAGTTGTAAATGAGACAATGTAAAGCATGTTATTAAGTTTCTGTTTTGATATGTAAACTCTGTTTTAGGGGCATTGGGGGAAATTGAGAATATTGTGACTACACTCGCAGGGCGTTACGAAATAACTCGTCGACTAGGTCGAGGTGGCTTTGCAATTACCCTTCTCGCCAGGGATATCATGCAACCAAGTAAACCCCTATGTGTTGTCAAGCAACTACGCCCTAATCGAGCTCATCCAAGGGTCATAGAGTTTTTTCATAAAGAAGCGAAGATTTTAGAAAAGTTGGGAAAACATCCTCAGGTACCCCAACTACTAGCACATTTTCAAGAAGGTGAAAATCTTTATATTGTTCAAGAATTTATTGCGGGTCACGACCTAAGCAAAGAAATATTTCCAGGGAAGCGGTTGAGTGAAGCTTATGTTCGCAAGTTGTTAAAAGATGTTGTGGAAATATTGTCATTTGTACATCAATATGGAGTAATTCATCGAGATATAAAACCCCAAAACCTCATGCGTCGTCAAGTAGATGGGAGAATTTTTCTAATCGACTTTGGTGCGGTTAAAGAATTGGGAACCTTGGTAGTAAATACTCGTGGGGAAGTTGCATCTAGCGTGATAATTGGCACACCTGGATATATGCCAAATGAACAAAACTTGGGTAAAGCTTGTCTTGCTAGTGATGTTTACGCATTGGGAATGACTGCAATTGCAGCTTTGACTGGTGTTAAGCCCATCGAATTGGAAGAAAACCCCGAAACGGGTGAAGTTCTATGGTTACAACGAGCACAAGTTAGTGCAGAGCTTGGGGAAGTGATTAGCAAAATGGTACGCCGTCATTTTAGTTTACGTTACTCTTGTGCAACAGATTTGTTGCAAGAGCTTAGTACCCCAACCCAGTTACTACAAAAATCATCTGTACCAAGCATAATTTATCCAACAATTTCTTCTGTAAGTACTCCTACAAGGTTTCTGACAAGCCCTTCAATAATAAATTTTTGGAAGCGTCGTCAAGTTATTAAGATACTGGGTTTAGTTGGAGGTGGCTTTATTACTGCAATGCTGGGACATAGAATACTGCAAGGTGCTCCAAAGGAAACTTCAAATGAAAATAATGATTCAAAAATTTTGGAACCAGAAAATCCAGAAAAATTGAAGAATAAAATTACTCCAAAACCTGTATCAAAAAGTGCGATTGTCCTTAAAAGCTTTGGATTTGAAGTTGTTACAGTCAACGCCAAAGGAGATATTGCAGATCGTCAAATCCTTAGCGCCAATTATTTTACCGAATATCTAGGTAATAACGTCACTTTGGATATGGTACAAATTCCTGGTGGTGAGTTTTTTATGGGATCTCCAGCAGATGAGGAAAAACGAAGTGATGATGAAAGTCCCCTACATAAAGTAACTATTAAACCTTTCTTTATTGGTAAATTTCCTATTACCCAAGCACAGTACCAAGCAATAATGGGTGACTATTCTTCTGGGTTAAAATCTGGGAAACATCCTGCGGAAAGCTTGAGTTGGAATAATGCAAATGAATTTTGTCAGAGGTTAACAGAGAAAACAGGGAGAGAATACCGTTTACCTAGTGAAGCTGAATGGGAATATGCTTGTCGCGCTCAAACTACAACACCCTTTCATTTTGGTGAAACAATAACCACCAAACTGGTAAATTATGACGGTAACTATACTTATGCTGATGCACCCAAAGGTGAATTCCGCAACGAAACAACAGAAGTAGGTAGTTTTCCCCCCAATGCCTTTGGTTTATATGATGTGCATGGAAATATTCGGGAATGGTGTCAGGATACGTGGCAAGAAAATTATAAAAATGCACCGAATGATGGTAGTGCTTGGATTGAGGAGAACAATAATACCCATAGGGTCTTACGTGGTGGCTCTTGGAGTAACCTTCCAGCATACTGTCGCTCAGCTTTTCGCTACTATGACGATCCCAACTACGGCTATGAAGATTTTGGGATGCGAGTTATTTGTAGCATTTAGATAAGTAATAATTTACGAAAATAATAACTAGTAATATTTAAGACATTATAACTTTCAGATTTTGTTTCGTCTGTATAACCCTAAAGGATGTTTTTTGATAATAAAATTATTATCTTCGGATGCATGATTATAGAGTGCAATCTATGATTTATGAATAAAAAAAGTATCTCTTCCGAATAATGAAGTTAACAGAATATCTAGAAGACTTTATTAAAAAAGACTTATTTGTTAACTTCATAGTCAGATAATTCAAATCATCTTGCAAAATTTTACCCAAGAAATTTAAACTCTTCTTTAGCGGAATTTGGGGAGATTTGAAATACCGTGATAATGTTAGCTGGACGTTATGAACTTATTCGTCAACTAGGTGGAGGCGGCTCTGCAATTACTTTTCTCGCCAGAGACATGATGCAACCAAGTAAACCTTTGTGTGTGGTCAAGCAACTACGTCCTCACCGAACACACCCACGAGCAATAAAATTTTTCCATAAAGAAGCAGTAATTTTGGAAAAGTTGGGAAAGCATCCTCAGATACCCCAGCTATTAGCACATTTTAAAGAAGGAAATAACCTCTACATTGTTCAAGAATTTATTGAAGGTAAAGATTTAATTAATGAGATGTTTCCAGGAAAACGCTGGAGTGAAGATGATGTCCGTGATTTATTGCAAGATATTTTAGAAGTATTATCATTTGTACATAAATATGGAGTAATTCATCGAGATATCAAGCCTCAAAACCTGATGCGTCGCCGAGAAGATGGGAAAATAGTTTTGATTGATTTTGGTTCGGTTAAAGAACTGGGAAATTTAATAGTCAATTCCCGTGGACATGTAGTTTCAAGTGTCATTGTCGGTACGCCAGGATACATGCCCAAAGAGCAAAGTTTAGGTAAAGCCTGCTTGGCTAGTGATGTTTATGCGGTGGGAATGACTGCAATTACGGCTTTAACTGGTATCAAGCCTTCCAAGTTAGAACATAATCCCCAAAATGGCGAAGTCATTTGGTTAGAAAAAACACAGGTCAGTCAGGATACCGCAGAAGTTATTAACAAAATGGTGCGTCGTCATTTTAGTTTGCGTTATTCTTGTGCAAATGATGCATTGGAAGCCCTTAACGATCGAGTACTTCCACCAGCACCGATAAGCCCAATAAAACTAATTCCAACTTCCAAGCCGCAACAAATAACCCCTACACCGACACTGACACCAAGTTCAACATCGACTTCTTCTCCCAAACCCGAAGAAATAGACTCACAGCTAACTTCACTAACTTCAACTCCATATCCTTCCCCTGAACTTTCCCCTGAGACACAGCAAGTCAGTTCAAACTCAACATCAAATCCGACAAATCCTTCTTCTGAGCTACAACAAACGAGTTTACAAAACTCAGGTCTACCTAATCCAACTTCATACTCTTCACCCAAAATACAGCAAATTAATTCACAAGGTCCAAGTTCACAAGCTTCAAGTTCACAAACTTCAAATTCACAAACTTCAAATTCGCAAACTTCAAATTCGCAAACTTCAAATTCACAAACTTCAAATTCACAGCCTTCTCAGAAAGAACAACAAACAAACTCAAACCCAAAATTAAATCTAAACCCACATTCTTCTTTCCCTGAGTCACAACAAACAAGCTCAGAAAGTTCTATCGCATCAACTCCTCCAACCCCAGAACCCTACACGAAACCACAAAAAATAAAATTAAATTCAAAATCAACTTCAAAATTAGACCCAAATTCAATATCGAACCCAAATTCAAATCTTTCCCCTCAGTCACAACAAACAAGCTCAAACCCAACAGCGACGACAGCAGCTGTAAACCAAACATCACCAATCCCATCACCACCAGTTAATTTGTCGCGTCGAAAAATTCTTCAGATCGTTGGTTTTACAAGCGGTAGCTTTTTAGTTACTGTTTTAGGAAAAACTTTATTTCAAAGTAATCCAGATCGAGTAGTGAAAGTTGACGCAAGTGGAAATATTATCAATCGTCAATTTCTGGACATTAAGTATTTTACAGAGGATTTAGGTAATGGCGTGATTTTGGAAATGGCAGCAATTCCTGGTGGTAATTTCTTGATGGGTTCTCCAGTAGATGAGGAAAAAGCAGATAGCAGTGAAACTCCACAACATAAAGTTACTGTTAAACCCTTTCTCATCGGTAAATTCGCTGTTACCCAACAACAGTATGAAGCAATCACGGGTAAAAATCCTTCTCTATTCAAAGGAGAAAAATATCCAGTAGAACAAGTAAGCTGGAATGATGCCATTGAGTTTTGCAAAAAACTGACAGAGAAAACTGGAAGAACATACCGCTTAACCAGTGAAGCTGAGTGGGAATATGCTTGTCGTGCTGGAACTTCCACTGCATTTCACTTCGGTGAAACAATCACCACCGATTTAGCAAATTATAATGCCAGTAAATATAGCTATGCTAATGCACCAAATGGTCAATATCGCAGGCGGACAACAGAAGTAGGAAGCTTTCCTCCCAATTCTTTTGGTTTGTACGATATGCACGGTAATGTCTACGAGTGGTGTCAAGATATTTGGCATAAAAATTACAATGGTGCACCTAATGATGGTAGCGCCTGGATTAGCAATGCGAGCAGTCCTCGTCGAGTCCTGCGCGGTGGCTCTTGGCGTTACTATGCCCACCTCTGTCGTTCTGCTAGACGCTACTACAATAAACCAGAACTCAAGTTCAGCCACTATGGTTTTCGAGTAGCATGCAGCGAAATACCCAAATTTGTTTAGTAAAATTTAAATCATAAAATTTGTTTTACCCTATTTAGTTCAAGTAAAAGATTAGTTCAAGTAAAAGAATTTTGATTTGTCTGATTTTGCTAATAATCGCCATTATTTAGATTTTTGTCGCAAAATTTAATATTGTGTCTATTTAATCACTTTATAAATATACGACTTTGTAGTCACGCTGCTAGAATTTATTTATGGCGCTAAAGTAAAATTAGAGTACAATTACGGAGTTTTATTATTAATCTAATTTAAGGCATAAAATTTAAGGCATAAAAAAGCACATTTTTACCAAAAAAATCCAAAACGATCTTAGAAATTAAAACTGGACATTGCACAAATAACGGATGAATGTTTTAAATTTGTAGCAGAGTGTAGCCCCCTAAATCTCCCAACTCTGGGGGACTTTAAGAGGTTTATTCCTAGACTGTTGACTTTGTTGTAACTTCCATGATTGTCTTTCATGCAATTTTATGCATTACTTCGTTCCAAGGTTCAGCCTGGGAACCCGTAGTCTTCTTGCTCCCCCTCCAGTAAGGTGTTCGTTGGCAGAGACAAGGAGCAAGTAATGTCACAAATATTGAATAGAAACTTCATCCCCTAAAAACCCACAGAGCGAACATCCCAGGCTAGGTGGCAAAATCATCCCTTAAGTAAGCAACACCAAAAACTGAATTAGTTAATCCCTTAAAGACATTTCTAATAAGTTAACTCTTAGGAGTTTAACTATTACAGCCTTATTAAAGTTATTTTGTTATAAAGTTATTAACAAGACAAAGTAAAGTATTTTTTGAAGTTTTCGCTTGAAGTTTTAGTTTAAACACATACAGTTTGTTTTATCTGCATTGCGGGAGATTTGGGGTATTGTGACTATACTCGCAGGGCGTTATGAAATTACTCGTCAACTAGGTGGGGGTGGTTTTGCAATTACCCTTCTGGCTAGGGATATCATGCAACCAAGTAAACCTTTATGTGTTGTCAAGCAATTACGCCCACATCAAACACAATCGCGAATAATAGAATTGTTCCACCAAGAAGCATCTATTTTAGAGAAGTTAGGACAACATCCTCAGATACCTCGACTGTTAGCCCATTTTCAAGAAGGTGATGACTTCTATATTGTTCAAGAATTTATTCAAGGGCAAGATTTAACTAACGAAATATATCCGGGGAAAATACTGAGCGAAGATTATGTCCATGATTTACTGCAAGATATTTTAGAAGTATTGTCGTTTGTACATGAGCAAGGAGTAATTCATCGAGATATCAAACCCCAAAACTTGATGCGCCGTCGAGAGGATGGAAAAATTTTTCTGATTGACTTTGGTGCGGTTAAAGAGTTGGGAACATTGGTTGTAAATACCCAGGGAGAGGTCGCTTCAAGTATTGCTATTGGTACGCCCGGATATATGCCGACCGAACAAGGTTTAGGCAAACCATGTTTTGCAAGTGATATTTATGCGGTGGGAATAATCGCAATTGCTGCTTTGACCGGTATTCAAGCTTCTGAACTGGAAGAAAATCCCCAAACGGGCGAATTAATTTGGTTAGATCGGGCAGAAGTTAGCCCCCATCTAGCCAAAACAATCAGTAAAATGGTCCGCCGTCATTTTAGTTTGCGTTATTCTTCAGCCAGTGATGCGCTGCAAGCACTTACCAACGGAGCACGATGGACGCGATCGACATTAACAACCCTACAGATCGCATCAAAACCAAAAGAAACATTTAAGTTAGAAGCTGATAAATTATCAGCTTTTACGACTGTTTTTTATACAGGAAAAGATTGGAAACGTCGCAAATTTATTCAAACTATTGGTTTAGTTGGGGGTGGTTTTATTTCTGCTATTTTAGGGCAGCAAATATTTAGTCAGAAAACATTACAAGATATTTTAAATAAAGGTTTTACTGAAAATAATTCTTCAAATGGTTCGGATTCAGAAATTACTGAAATTTCAGAAAAACCTATGATCGGAAATACTCTTCAATCACCACCTTCAAATGCTGCTAATACCCTTAAAAGTTTTGAATTTGAAATAGTTACAGTTAACAAAAAAGGAAAGATTATCGAGCGACAACCAGGTAGCGCCAAGTACTTTACAGAGGAACTCGGCAACAGTATTGCGTTGGATATGGTAGAAATTCCTGCTGGTAAGTTTATTATGGGTTCGTCACCCAGTGAAGGACAACGAGATAGTGATGAAAGTCCCCAGCGCGAAGTAAATCTTAAACCTTTTTTTATGGGTAAATTTACTGTGACTCAAGCACAATACCAAGCAGTAACTGGCAAGAATCGTTCTGTATTCAAACAACAAAGAGCTCCTGTAGAAAGCGTGAATTGGAATGATGCGATTGAATTTTGTCAAAAACTAACTGAGAAAACAGGAAGGGAATATCGCTTACCAACTGAAGCTGAGTGGGAATATGCTTGTCGAGCCAAAACCACAACACCTTTTTATTTTGGTGAGACAATTACCAGTAATTTAGCGAATTACAATGGTAACTCGACTTATGGCAGTGGAGCTAAGGGGCAATATCGCAAGCGAACAACAGAAGTAGGAACTTTTCCCCCCAATGCTTTCGGACTGTATGACATGCATGGTAACGTTTGGGAATGGTGTCAAGACACTTTACATAAAAATTACAACAATGCACCGAATGATGGTAGTGCGTGGATTAGGAACGGTAATAATCGTTTCAGGGTACTTCGAGGTGGTTCTTGGAATTCCGCTTCTTCTGATTGTCGCTGTGCTAATCGTCACTGGTTTTTCTTTACTAGTTACTTCAACTACTTTGGTTTTCGAGTAGTATGTGATGTCGCGCCATAACTGGCCTATGGAGTGTTAGCCTATGTCTTTTGGTCGTTTAGGCTAGATTTATAAGTGTAAATGGCGAAAATTAAAGTTAAAATCCAGATTTTGCCTTATTTTATTGCTTGCTATTAGATTTCTAGAACATAAAAAAATGAGATTTTTTGTCAGTAGATAAAATAACTACTGGACTTAATTTATACTCTGTTTCTGAGCTAATTTTTCAGTCTTCTTTGGATATCATTGGTTTTTTTCATAATAATAGTAATTGCTGCAAAATTTAATTGCTGCAAAATCTTTTATAACAGCCGTGTAAAACATCTTTGAAACAACAAAAAATCCCTAATTATTATGGAAGTTCAAGGAATTTATAGAAAACTTTATTAAAACAAAACTTTCGGATGAAGCTCTAAATTAGACAATATAAAGTATATTGCGAAGTTTTAGTTCGGACATTTAAACTCTGTCTTATGTGAATTGGGGAGATTGGGATATTGTGACCACATTAGCTGGACGTTATGAAGTTACTAAAAAAATAGGTGGTGGTGGTTTTGCAATTACTTTTCTTGCAAGAGATATCATGCAACCAAGTAAACCTCTATGTGTGGTTAAACAATTACGTCCAGACCAAACACAACCGCGAGTAATAGAGTGTTTTCATAAAGAAGCGGCAATTTTGGAAAAACTGGGGGAACATCCTCAGATACCTCGGTTATTAGCCCATTTTCAAGAAAGAGATAATCTTTATATTGTTCAAGAATTTATTGAAGGACACGATTTAGGTCGAGAAATATCTCCAGGTAGGCGATTGGATGAGACTTTCGTCAGCAAATTATTACAAGAAGTCTTGGAAGTATTATCGTTTGTACATAACTATGAAGTCATTCACAGAGATATAAAACCTCAAAATTTGATGCGTCGTCGAGAAGATGGGAAAATTTTTCTGATCGATTTTGGCGCAGTCAAAGAATTAGGAAGTTTGATTGTCAACTCTCGCGGTGAGGTTGCTTCAAGTGCAATCATTGGTACGCCAGGATATATGCCAAACGAACAGGGTTTAGGTAGAGCTTGTTTGGCGAGTGATGTTTATTCTTTGGGGATGACTGCAATTGCGGCGTTAAGTGGTGTTCAGCCTTGTGAATTGGAAGAAAATCCCCAAACTGGTGAAGTGATTTGGTTAGAGCGGACGCACGTTGGTCAAAAGCTAGGGGAAGTAATTACAAAAATGGTGCGCCGTCATTTTAGTTTGCGCTACCCTTGTGCAAAAGATGTATTGCAAGATCTTAATTCGTCAAATCAAATACAATTCTCAATATCTTCTCAACTAGGATTATTAGAAAAAAATATTGGACAAAGCTCCAAAGAAAAAATACAACCTTCAAGCACTCCTAAATCTCAACAACCATTACAATCAAAATCATCGGGATTTTCTTCAAAACCTTATTCTCCGGTAACTTCTTCCCCAGATTCCCCCCCCCCAATCACTTCTTCCTCCAAAAAATCTCCGAATACAAATAGTTGGAAAAGTCAGAAAATCGGTCGAGAAGCAGATTTAGTCGAAAGTAGATTTAATGCTGCTATTTCTAGAAGAACAATGCTACAAAATTTTTCCGGCGAACATAGTGTTTCAGGTCGTCTGAACACAGGGAGTTCAGAAAAATCTGGCAACGAAAGCAGTGTTAAATTTTTACTATTTAACAGTAAAACTACTCTTAAAAGTTTTAACTTTGAAGTGATTACAGTTAATTCCAAAGGAGATGTCATCGAAAACCAGACCCACAGTGCTAAGTACTTTACAGAAGATTTAGGTAATGGAATCGGTTTGGAAATGGTAGAAATTCCTGAAGGTGAATTCTTCATGGGTTCTTCTACGCTTGAGGAAGGGCGAGATGATGATGAAAGTCCTCAACATAAAGTCAACGTAAAACCTTTTTTCATCGGTAAATTTGCTGTGACTCAAGCACAGTACCAAAAAATTATGGGTAAAAATCCTTCTCGCTTCTCAGGAGACAAACGTCCTGTAGAGAAAGTCAGTTGGAATGATGCAATTGAATTTTGTCAGAAATTAACAGAAAAAACAGGAAGAATATATCGTTTACCCAGCGAAGCTGAATGGGAATATGCTTGTAGAGCCAGAACTACGACATCGTTTCATTTTGGTGAAACAATTATCACTAATTTAGCAAATTATGATGGTAATTCTACTTATGCTGACGCACCCAAAGGAAAGTATCGCCAGGAAACAACAGAAGTAGGAAGTTTTTCTGCCAATGCTTTTGGCTTATATGACATGCACGGTAATGTTTGGGAGTGGTGTGAAGATACCCGACACGACCGCTACAATGGTGCACCTGATGATGGTAGCGCTTGGACTGATAGCAATCATCGTTATCGCGTACTGCGCGGCGGTTCTTGGTATATAAATACTGTATTTTGTCGCTCTGCTTATCGCTTTGATCGCAGCCCCCTGAGTACAGAGCATGACGTTGGTTTTAGGGTAGTGTGTGGGGTCCCTTATCTAAAAAGTTTCGATTTTGAAACGGTAACGGTTAACACCAGAGGAAATATTACCAACACTCAATCTAGTACTGCTAAGTATTTCACAGAATATTTGGGGAATGGCATCAGTTTGGAAATGATAGAAATTCCTAGCGGTGAGTTTTTTATGGGTTCACCAACAGGTGAAGAAGGACAAGATGATGATGAAAGCCCTCAACATAAAGTTAATATAAGATCATTTTTTATGGGTAAGTTTGTCATTACCCAAGCACAATACCAAGAAATCATGGGTAAAAATCCTTCTCATTTCTCTGGGGAAATGCGCCCTGTTGAACGGATTAGTTGGTACGATGCGAATGAATTTTGCCAGAAATTAACAGAGAAAACCGGAAGAACATATCGTTTACCTAGCGAAGCTGAGTGGGAATATGCTTGTAGAGCGCGAACATCATCACCATTTCACTTCGGCGAGACGATTACCACTAACTTAGCAAATTATGATGGTAACTCAACTTACAGTAACGGACCTAAAGGTAAATATCATCAGGAAACAACGGAAGTAGGGAGTTTTCCTCCTAATGCTTTTGGTTTGTATGATATGCACGGTAATGTTTGGGAGTGGTGCGAAGATACCAGACACGAGCGTTACAATGGCGCACCTACTACTGGTAGTGCTTGGGTTGAGAATGACAGTGAAAATGACAGTCGTTCTCGAGTTTTGCGTGGTGGTTCTTGGTATATCAATCCTGTATTTTGTCGTTCTGCTTACCGCTTTGACCGCAGCCCTGCCACCATGGAGTATGATGTTGGTTTTCGGGTAGTTTGTAGTGTTTCCTCTAAGGCATTTTCCTAAGGTTTTACAGTATCTGCTTGTGATAGCTGTGGCGCTATTAATGCTGCTAGCGGTTCCGCAGGTAGTACAGCTAGAGGCTCCTCCGCCATCGCCGAAGGCTCTAGGTATCACGTGTCCTGATAAAACATGACATAACTACAAACAAAGATTTTTTAAAACAAGTAATATCATGTCCGGTAAAACACTTGTAATAAGGTTCGTAGTAGCGCTTTAGCGCAATAGACAAACATTGGCGCTAAAGTGCTACTACAAACATATTTTTTCATAAGTAATTAAGCGGGTATCATATAATACCAATTCAATAAGTCTATCTGTCTCATTATTTTTCCAAATTGGTATAATTAAGCGGACGTGATGTGAAGTATGGACAACTTGTGATACTTAGAACTTTGCAATGCTTCCTGTTTCAATGGGAGCATGGGAGCAGTTATCCCTCTTTCTTCCCACACTCCCCTTTATCACTCAATTAGGTAACCTTCTACCGGGATGGGAGTATAATTACCTCCTTAACTTACCCGTTTTTCTTAATCGTTGCAAAACCCCAGTTTAGCCATTGAGTCAAAGCTTCCATATCTTTGCTATCGACAGTTGCACCACCCCAAATCCGCAAACCGGAAGGAGCATCGCGATAAGCACCGATATCATATGCAACGCCTTCTTTATCCATCAGAGATACTAACTCTTTCGCTTTAGCTGCTTGTTCTTCCTTGCTTAAAGATTTGTACCAACTATCAACAATAATTAAACAAATGGAAGTGTTGGAACGAATTGACTTATCTGCAACTAAGAAATCAATCCAGTCTGTTTTCGCAACCCAACTTTCTAAAACTTGGAGATTTTTCTGGGAACGTTCAATTAAAGAATTCAAACCACCAATAGATTTTGCCCAATTTAAGCCATCTAGTGCATCTTCAACGCATAACATCGAAGGTGTATTAATTGTTGAACCTTGAAATATTCCTTCAATTAATTTACCACCCTTAGTTAAACGGAAAATCTTTGGTAGGGGTCTGTCCGGCGTATAACTTTCTAATCTTGCAACTGCACGGGGTGATAAAACTATTACACCATGGGCAGCTTCTCCACCCATAACTTTTTGCCAAGAATAAGTTAATACATCGATTTTATGCCAAGGAATATCCATTGCATATACAGCGGAAGTTGCATCGCATAGGGTCAAACCTTGGCGATCGTCTTTAATCCAATCTCCATTCGGAACCCTAACACCGGAAGTTGTTCCGTTCCAAGCAAACACCACGTCTCTGTCTGTATTTACTACCCCGAGTTCGGGAATTTGACCGTAATCAGCTTTATAAGCGTTAACATCTTGAAGTTTCAACTGCTTGACAACATCAGTTAGCCAACCTTGACTAAAACTTTCCCAAGCTAAAACATCGACACCTCTTTCCCCTAGCATTGTCCACATCGCCATTTCAAAGGCACCGGTATCAGATGCTGGTACAATACCTAATCTGTAATCACTGGGTACTTGTAATATTTCTTTGGATAATTCGATTACTTGATGTAACTTTCCTTTTCCTAACTTGGAACGATGCGATCGCCCTAAAGTTGCGTCTTTTAAATTTTCTAATGACCAACCGGGACGTTTGGAGCAAGGACCAGAAGAAAAATTAGGATTTTGAGGACGAATAGTAGGTTTTTGAGCGATTATATCTTGTGTTTGCATTGCTTTATATATACTTTGTTTGAATCTTGTTGGGATTAAGTTCGCACACGAATATTTATAGGATTACTGACTGCTACCTTAGGCAAACTTTTGCCCATCATCATAACTGATTATGAGGTATTTATTACTAAATAGTTTTACTATGTCAGCTGATTAGACAGTTGTCACATTAGTTGCATTCACTGAAATTGGTAATGAGGATGTACATCGGTGCACCCCTAGCGATTGAGAACTATTGGGATGAATTATTTCCCGAAAATTCCTTCTACGTAAAAATAACTTGAAGCAAATCCCCTATCTTTATAAATTTTATACAGATAAAAATTAATAATTTCCTATGAAATCATTACGCTAAAAGACATTAGCTAATTTTAAGTAAAAACTGTAATTTAATGTTTATGTAAATGCCCGTAGAAATGCTGGCACCTCAAAAAAAATGCGATTATCGTAACTTATCACGGGCAAACAAATAGTATCAAATAAATGCTTGGAGATAGTTTTAAAGAATAAGCAAATTAACTGTAAAATTCTTTTTTCTACTATCTATATCTACTTTTATGAGTTGCCTGTTCAGATTAATTTCTGTACTGTACTGGCGTTAATCTAATACTTTTTCAGTCAATTTTTAAATCCAAAATATTTCTGAAAATTCATGTAGATTGAGGTAAACGATCATGAAAAATATAAAATTTTTGTCTGTTAAGACTGTTAATACTTCTGTAAAAAATGTTTTAAAAAGCAAGATATTCACTCATTCCATATTTGCAATAGCGTCTATCTCAACAATTATTGGTTCGGGAAGTGCACAGGCTTACGAAACGTTTTTTGGTGAAGATTTAGGTTTAGGTGAAGGTACAAGATTATCTAGTACACCCAATGCAGATACTACAAAAGATGAATTTTTGTCTAATTTAGTTGGAGTGGGAACAGAAACATTTGAAAGTTTCGCTCCAGGAAGTCTTCCACCAATTCCAATATCATTTCCAGGTGCAGGGACTGCAACATTACAAGGTTCTGGAACAATAGAAAATGTTCCTACTGGTACTAACGGATTTGGTCGCTACCCCATCTCCGGAAACCAGTTTTTTGAGGTTGGAACTGGTAATTTTGCAATTGATTTTTCTGATCCAGTAGCTGCATTTGGTTTTTATGGAATAGATATTGGTGACTTTAATGGTCAGGTAACTTTAACACTTGCTAGTGGTGCTACACAATCTCTTACAGTACCTAATACTGTAAATACTGCCGGTGGTTCCGTATTATACTATGGTTTGATCGCAGAAAATTCTAACGAAGCCTTCACTCGTATTGATTTTGGTAACACTAGTCTAGGAACAGATGTATTTGGTTTTGATGACTTTACAATCGGCAGCTTACAACAAGTAAAACCACCAACAAAATCAGTACCTGAACCCACTACAATCCTTGGTTTACTAGCAGTTGGCGGATTTGGTCTTCGTTCTTCAATCAAACGTAACTCAAAGTCGAAATTTTCTGCTAAATCTGCCAAACTAAATTTGCCAAAGTTTAAATATTTTACCTAAGGGAATGGCACAGCTTAGCTGTGCCAAGACTAAATTACAACAATTTTATAAATCTGAAGATATAGCAATCGCCAGCTTAGTTAGGACGTAAGGTAAGATAGATCGAGAAGTGATTAGTCTGGACAATTCCAATGGCAAGGTCTTA
>NZ_LMTZ01000023.1 GCF_001456025.1 Mastigocoleus testarum BC008 | reverse complement strand
CCTTTAATTATTAAATTGCTTGAAAAGCTATAGTGCTTATTTTGCATAGCTTGTGGCTTTTCTTAGTGCCATTCCACTCTAGACTATCAATCGCAACAGGGTTGGTTCCTTCAAATTCTCTAACATCCGGAAGTGGAAATTTTGCTAGTTCGACTAAAAGCGATTTACGTTTGGCTAAATCACCTTTGCGATAATCCCCGAGTAATTTACGATTTTGGGAACCTTTTAAAACAAATAGTTCGCGGGTTGTGAGGAAAGGACGATTGCGAGGCGAAATCAATTCCAGTGATTCTTTTCCGAGCAAATTGATTAAAATATCTGTTGCTGTGTTATCACTTACAGATATCATCAAGATTGCAAGAGTTTGTATTGTTACTGGTGAACCATCTGGCCAATTATGTAAAATTCCTGAAGGTAAGCTTTTGGACTCTGCATTAAATGTAACTACATCACTCCAAGAACGTTTTCCTAAAGTAATTTCCTGCTGGAGTGCTTGGAGTACGGCTAGTTTGAAAGCTGAACCGACAGCAAGTGGATTTTTACTATTGAGGTCAGCTAATGTTGATTCATCTTCCTTAACTAAAAAACTGACTTTACCCGGTAAAGCTTTAAATTCAGCCAATGCTTTCTCTAGACTACCAATGTTAAGCTTGGGAGCTTGAAATAATAATCCTGTGATTTGTTTTTTTGAATTCAAAACTATTTTTGTCGGAACAGAGCCTTTACTCAAAATAATCAAATAGTCACTACCATTTTGTTTGACTTCTTGATAGGTTCCCAGTTGCTTTTTAATATCCGCGATTATCAACTTTACTTGTTCGACAGGAATCTGATTCACAAAAATGGGTGCAAACCAATCAGATTTGATTTCTTTTGCAGTAAATAATCGCTCCAGTGCTATTTTTGGAGAAATCGTTTCAGCAGAAGTTTGATTTTGCACAATAGTTTCAGCTAAGTACTGTGGTGGTAAATTTACTACTGCTTTTGCTGAAGCAGGAAATACTAAAGACCCAGAAAACAAGAAAATAGCAGAAAAAATTGTCAAACAGAAACGGGAAAACATTTTTTAGCCCAATAGTTACTAATAAAGCTTACTTTCTGTTTGCAAGAACAGATAATACTCCTTTATAGAGTTTAGAAAATTTTGACTGTTCTAAAGGTGCATCCTTGTTATTCCAAGTAGCAACTACACAGTAGCTTTTACCATTTTTTCCCTGCAACCAACTAGTGAGGTTTAAAACTCCAGGTTCGGAACCACCTTTAAATGCAACTTTTTCCCAATCCTTAGGATTAACCATTCCTGGATTAATACCCATTAACGATAAGTGTCCGACTTCTGCCATAATTCCACATAATTCTTGGGCGCTAAAAAACCACTCCACATCAATAGCAACAGGGTCTACTCCCTCAAATTCACTGATAGTAGGAAGCGGAAGTTTAGCAATTTCAGGTAAAAGTGACTGACGCTGAGTTTCTGTCGCTTGACGATAACGATTGAGCAACATTCTATTTTGTGGACTTTTTAAAACAAAAAGTTCTCGAGTTGTGAGAAAAGGACGATTACGGGGTGAAGTTAATTCTATTGTTTGTCTCCCAAGTAAGTTTATTAAAGTATCTGTCGCTGTATTATCACTTACGGATATCATCAAAGTCGCAAGACTTTTAAGTGTTAATGGCGAACCATCTTCCCAACCATGCAAGATACCGGATGGTAAACTTTTCCAGTCTGATTGAATTGTTACAATATTATTCCAAGAACGCTTATTCAAATCAATTTCTGACTTGAGTATTTTGAGAATAGCAAGTTTAAAAGCCGAAGCGACTGCAAGGGGTTCCGTACTGTTGAGCTGGACTAATGTTGCTTCACCTTCCTTGACTAAGAAACTCACTTCACCAGGTAAAGCATCGAATTCAGCCATCACTTCCTTCAAGGCTGTATCTTCAGAGCTTGGAGATTGATTAACTTCAGTTGCTGAAGATTTATTTACATCAGGTTGCGGAGATTGAGTAACACCAGTTTCTGGAGATTTATTTTGACTGGGTTTTGAAGGTTGACCAACTTCAGCTTCAATAGAGGGATCGACCTTAGGTGTTACTGTTTGGTTAACTTCAGTTTCTGGGGATTGAGTATTCTTTGTTTCGGTAGATTCATTAGCCTCAGTTTCTGAAGATTGATTAACCTCGTTTCTTGGAGGTAGATCGCCTGTAGAATTTGGAGATTGGACAAATAATTTTGCTTTGGGAGATGTCTCAGCAACCAAAGTTAAATTTTGAGAAGTTAAATTTTGAGAAGTTAAATTTCGAGAAATTAAATTTCGAGAAGTTAAATTTTCTGCTGAATATTCTCCCGATAACTTTGTCTGTGCTGAAGCTGACTCGGGAAAGGCTAAAAATGCTGGTAAAAAGATGATAGAAGAAAAAGTAGTAACTAAATATCGATAAAAAGACATTAATTTAATATAAATACTATCCCTGATAAAACTTATGAATTGATTTAACTTATTAAATTCAATATTTACATTTTCTAAGGTGATTCTCTAAAAATTTTCCTTAATGCAAAGTTTAGAATATATATAAAGGAGTTTCTAAAAAATGATTATCATACATAGTTTTACTCACAATTACAAATAACTTATTTCTACAGTTAATGGCTAGCTCCTAGTGGTATATACCATAAGTCATAGATTTTAATTTATAACCCCTAATTGTTTTAAGAGTCAAATATCAAAAATTAATTACAGAATATCTTCTGATTTAGAAGTACTTAGTGGAAAGCTCGCATCATTTAGAAAAGTAATTAAGTTACAATCAATTCTTGCAAAGAATACCAGCAAATTATTATTTAGGTAAAGATGAAAAAAGGTAAAATTTAATATTATTACTAATTCAAGTCATTTTTGTGCAGATATTTTTCATACAAGTATTTTTAAATGCAAGAGGGGATTGAATTTTGCTAAAAAAACTCGGTTTATGGGGAAACCGAGTATGTATTGATATTGCATTTTGTCAATTAGAAATCAAATATTAGGCTGTATCCTCTTGATTCATCTGGCGTTCTATACTCTCAATAGCTGCATTTAGAGCTGCTATTCTTGTTTCTAAATGGTCGCGCATTCTTCTAAGGAATGTCAGCTTACGTTCCTGATGAGTCTTGTAGGAAGCTGTTTGACCACCACAGCAATAGTTATTCCAAAAAGGAAACATAGTACGTCAATTGAATATATCTCTAATTATATATTGACTCTTTTTTCAAAAAATAGTCACCTTCTAAAGATAAAAGTCAGAAAGTTATCAATTTGAAATTTTTTTATAAATGTAACAACAAATACAGGCAGAGACGCAACATAATACGTCTCTACCTTTTAAAGATTTAAGGGAAGGATATCATAAGGTAAGCTACATATCTTACCTGTAGATTAATTTCATATTTTTGCAAACAGTACCCCACAGAATAGAATATTTAATTGATTGGAAATCCCTACTCCCTTATTCAACTCTACAATTTTTGAGATTAAGTTCAGATATTTCTAGTTTTTTTTGACTTTTTGAGCCATATCCATGAAATAGTCCATGTCAGTTCGGCGAGGTTTACGATTATTAAAACTACTCGTAGTTGTGTTAACTGTATTTGTTAAATCTTTAACAGTTGATGGAGTATCTATTGTTAGATTAACATCTTGTGGTTTTTCAGATTCTACAAAGTATTTAGTTTCTGAAGAAAAACCGAATAATTGATTTATAGAACTGGATATTTTGCCGAAAAAGCCCGAAATACCTCTAAATAAAACAGATAAAAAACTTCCTAGACGAATGAAAAAGTTTTGAAAGGTTTGATTGAGACGAGACATATCGGACGCCTCCTTTAGCCAATTTACATTTGTACACCTAATAAATATATTATTACTGGTTTGTGCCGAGTGAATTTACCTGAAGGGGTAATCCTAAAGAGGTAATTTTTAATCAAGCGAAGAAGAGTACGCTTAATTTGGGGAAAAATAA
The DNA here is from genome assembly GCF_001456025.1 of Mastigocoleus testarum BC008. GTDB lineage: Bacteria > Cyanobacteriota > Cyanobacteriia > Cyanobacteriales > Nostocaceae > Mastigocoleus > Mastigocoleus testarum. The sequence continues at coordinate 27,833 of NZ_LMTZ01000023.1, read as the reverse complement.
TTCTCAGTAATTTATAGCTAAATTGATAACAAAGCCCAGTCACTTTGAAAAAGCAACCGGGTATCTGTAAGAAATTTATGGCTGTTACATACTTAAGTATTTAATCTACCTTTGTGTCTTAATTTATTCCAGGTCAATTTTTAACAAAAAACCAGTTTTGCATAACAACCACTAATTAGCTCTTAATCCTATTTTTGTATAAAGATGCAATTTATTTTATTGTAAAGACGTTACATGTAATGTCTCTACAGAATTTATTTAGCGCAACTTTATACAGAATTGGTATACCACTTCTTGCGTTACCAATACATTTTTACTCTGTAACAAAAAATGCATTGTATCTATAGCAGCGAGCCATTTAATCAAGTAACAATAATATGGTATATGTAAAATACAGTATCCCTACCAACAAACCGTAGATTAATTCCGAGGTGCTACAAGCGTGGGCATAATAGTAGAAAACGTATCCAAGCAGTTTGGAAGCTTCAAAGCTGTTGATAGCGTTAGTTTAGAAATTGGAAGTGGTTCGCTTGTAGCATTATTGGGACCGTCTGGTTCGGGTAAGTCTACATTGTTACGCTTAATTGCTGGTTTAGAATTACCAGATAGTGGCAAAATACTACTTACAGGTAAAGACGCCACTTATCAAAGCGTTCAAGAACGAAACATTGGTTTTTTATTTCAGCACTACGCTTTGTTCAAGCACATGACCGTGTGCAAAAATATTGCCTTTGGTTTAGAAATTCGTAAAGCACAGAAAGCTAAAATCAAAGCGCGAGTAGAAGAATTGTTAGAATTAGTCCAACTGAGCGGGCTTGGCGATCGCTATCCTTCCCAGCTGTCCGGGGGACAAAGACAAAGGGTAGCTCTAGCAAGGGCTTTAGCACCGGAACCAAAAGTATTACTTCTAGACGAACCATTTAGTGCTCTTGACGCTAGGGTTCGTAAGGATTTGCGAGCATGGTTACGTAAATTACACGATGAAGTTCATGTTACTACAGTTTTCGTTACCCACGATCAAGAGGAAGCAATGGAAGTTTCCGATGAAATTGTGGTTATGAATAAGGGACGAGTGGAACAGATTGGTACCCCAGCAGAGATTTATGATCGCCCTGCGACAGCTTTCGTAATGAGTTTTATTGGTCCAGTAAATGTTTTACCGAGTAGTTCCAATATATTTCAAAGTAATGGTTTTGATAGCGCCCACCCAGAAATGTTTTTACGTCCCCAAGATATAATTGTGGAAACATCTCCCAATGGAACTACAGTTGCGGCTCGGGTAAGTCGTTTGATTCATCTGGGGTGGGAAATTCAAGCAGAATTGACTTTGGATGACGGACAAGTTGTGACTGCGCATTTAACCAGAGATAGATTTGATGAGTTAAACTTAGAGCCACAACAAAGGGTATATGTCAAACCCAAGGATGCAAAGTCTTTTCCTTTATATTTTTCTATTTAATGAAAAGACCTCATTAAGCTTTGGGTATTTTTCCTGGATTTGACATCTTTTGAGAAGTAAGGACTATGCACTCATAACAATATATTGGGTGTTTGGGATTACTACTTCACAATGGGAAAAATTTTGCTAATCCTAAGTCACAATCACTTTAACTGCGTTATCTACATGTAAGTCCTGGTAACATTTTATTGAGGTTTTAAACTAATTACCCGACTTTCCGCATTACCATCTACAGTCAATCTGTAAATAAAAATTCCAGGTGGTAAAGATTCTCCCGCGTCATTCTTACAGTTCCACACAACTGATTTTTGACCAGCACTAGGATTACTATCATCAACCAGTTTGCGAACATAAGTACCAAATCGATCCCAAATATCAATTGTCACTTTTTGGACATTATCTGGTAAGGTATATTTGATATCTACTGATTTTTTAAATACTGCCGGTTTATTGGTTGTTAGAAATCTTAAAGGTGTTACCCTATCGGCCAAAGCCGCTGTGACTGGTGCTGTAGAATATTTGTAAACAGTCAGACCTGAAGCATAACCAACAGTTACGGGATTACCAAAAAATCGAAAGCGATTGATAAATTGACCGATGTGATTTGCATCTTCCCAGTTTTCTCCTCCATTTTTTGTTTCACTGCTATAACCACCTTCAAAATTTTCATCTCCCCAGCCACCGACCCAGCCGAGGTTCTCATCAACAAATCCTACACCTTCCAGATTGGCGTTTCCTTGAGGATCGTTAATGGGAAGTCTGACCCAATTTTCCCCACCATCTGTTGTTTTGAGAATTGCACCTCGAGTAAAGTTCTCTAGAGAGATAAAACCAATGCTCTCATTGATAAACTGAATTTTCCAACCCCATTCTCCAAGCGGAAAAGAATCACTAATATCAGCGACTCGGTTTACCCAAGTTTTTCCCCCGTCTTCTGTATAGAGAACCACTGGAATGACATCATCACGACTGGGGTTCGCAATACTTGAGTCGGCTTTTCCGCCAACAACCCAACCACGATTTTCGTCAATGAAATAGTTATCAACCAACAGTGTGGCATATTCGCTCATATCCCATGCAGTCCAAGTTGCTCCCCCATCAATAGTTCTAACCATACGCGGGGGACGATTAGGATAATTAGTCCCGGAACCGTAAACAACCGACTCACTGACAACTGAAAGACCGCAAATTGCTGAGGGAGCAAGTTCGGGAAGAATATTTTCAATTAATTTCCAGTTTTGACCGCCATCGACAGTAGAGTAGAGGCGTTTTCCTCGACTCAAAGTTCCTGCCCATCCTTTTAAGGGATTAGCAAAACCAATACACCTCAAGTAAACATTATCCTGAAGTTGTTCCACCCACGTATCGCCGCCATCGGTAGTTTTGATGATTTGACCGTTACTATTAACAGCCCAACCGACCATAGGATCGATAAACCAAATATCATCAGTTCTCGAACTAGCTATGGGTGCATTTGTTGGAAACCATTGTAAATTTGTATTTGAATTTAAATTTGCAAAATTTGTCATGATAAATATTTCCTCTTGTTTAGGGATAAAGTGTTGGGTTTACAGGGGAAAATCACTATCTTTCCAGTTCTTAAATAGATTAATTCTTGCTTCTGTCCAAGGACCTTCAGGAAGTAAAGGCATGGATCTAGAAGATACTGAATTTAAAATTGCATCTGCATCATTTTTTACAGTCTCATAATCACCAAGATCGACGCGAAATCTGGGTATCCTTTTCATATGATCTATATCCATCGGTGAAAATAATTGAGAAATTCCATTTGTCCAGCTTCCTCCATTAGGTTCGAGAGAAATGGTGTGGGCTATTTTCTTTTGTGCTGTTGATACTTCAGTTAAAGCTTCTCGTAACTGGGGATAGGACTCAGTTCTAGAACCATTAATCAGCGCGTCACAAGCCTGAGCAATTTCTTGTAACCTCTCTTGAAAAAATATCCAAGCACTACTCATCTGAGGAAGCAACTGCACATCTGCATAAACTTCAAAACTTGGTCCTGCATTCATACCTGGGAAATCTTCACCTGCAGGTAGTTGGGTAATTGCTCTAGCCAGAGGAGAAATGCCAAAAGGCATAAGATTAATAAACGCACTTTTGAGAATGTACATCTGCTCCTCATTTTCTTCAGTATGAGCAAAGAAACGTAGGAGGATTTGCAGCATTACTTCATAAAGAGCAACTAAGATTTCCGCTACATCGCGACTTAAGGAATCAGTAATGATGTTGGCTCCAGGAGTTGTATTATCTTGTTGAAGACTTAAAAGGGGATTTTCAATTACTGGACGAGTAGGTTGAAAATTGGGGTCGCTTTGTAATTCAGTTAGATACTCTTCACGAATTTTGGTGAATTTAGTAAAATGACTGTCATCTCTTCGGCTAGGAGAACCTTCACCCTGGACGATAATTAAATCGATTGCTTCCATGGCTGAATTCAAGTCTTTCACCTGAATCATCTCTCGAAAAATCCCAGTTGCTTGGGCGTCAGGGGGTCCAATAAATAATTTTTCACCGATAGTTTCAAAGCCTTGGCGGATTAGTTCGTAAAGTTCTCCAATGGTGTTATATTCAATTTTTCTCGGAATCAACGGTTTTGGTAGTGCTGTAATCAGTGCGAGCAATTCCTCATCTCTAATTCTTTGACAAAACTGAGTCCAATTGTCTCTTTGTTCCTCATTATCAAAACTATTTGGTAATTCAAAGCAAATATAACGGTTTAGTGTGGTTTCATTGAAAGGCGCTAGTTTGAATTGAAGCTTTAAAGAACTATAGGTTTTAGCTTGGGGAAAATTTGCACGGCGAAAATATGGCGCTCCACCTATAGCTGTAAGCAGATTGCTAACTAATGCTAAATGCAGCATTTCCTGGACTGCAATTTCATTGATTCTCCGCCGCCACCGATTAATCTTTGTTAATTGAGCTTGAGAAACACCCTCCGAGGTAAATTCTTTTAAACTGAAAGCAGTAAAAAGATACTGACAAGAAAGGGAGTGTTCTAATTCTGCTGCTTGGGAAAGAAGATAAAGTAAATCTTCCCTGGTTTTGACTGGATTCTCTGTATTCATAACGATACTGTTACTGGCTCAACTTTCTGAAGAAAAGAAAAATTTTGCAAAGCTTTATTCATCGAAAGATTGATTTCGTATAAATTTGTAATTGTTATTCGGAAGCGATCGCTGTAAATTCTTGTACTGCAATATTGTTATCACAATGTACTAATTTTGCTACTGGAATAGATCCATTCCCATCGAGCAAATCAATATTACTAATATCATTGTCTGCCGTAACGCTTAGTAGGAGGCTATAGTTACCGACTGATTTTGGTTGCCACTCGAACGGTCCGATGATTACTTCACTATTGGATGAGATGGAAGCACCAGCAGAAATCGGTGAAGCAGTAAGATTTTCCCAAGCTGATGGCCAGATTTTATCGCCTTCTTCCTCAGTTACAAATGCACTAGCTTTGATATTATTAGCCTGAGTTATGCCACGATTTTTTACTTTTACATAAATAAAATTATTAGTTCCGCTAACTGGAATTTGGTGTTCTAAGCCATGATCGGGATTGTGGCGAATCCAAATATCATTTGTTCCCATGGAAAAAGTTGACAAGGGTTCATAACTACCCTTCCGACCATCGTCAATATATACATCAACTTCTGGAGGGAAACCGGCTGTATTTATTGGTCTTGGGGTACCTGGAGGTTGATAAAGACCTTGTTGTTCAAAAGCCCAACGGATAACTTTATGAACTGTTCCCCCTGGTTGTCCTTCAAAGTTCAAGGTATTCATATCACTTTCCATCAAGATATTTGCATACTCTTGTGCATCCTCTGGCTGAGCAGTGGAACTAAGAGTTCCAATGGATTCAAAGATCAGGTAAGTGACGTACCGAGCTGCAAAGCGACGAACTTCTAGATCTTTATGGTCTCCACCAATTGCTCGATATAACTTGAAAAGAGTGGATGAGAGAATCTGTTCCCGTTCATAACCAGCGCGGTCAGTAAAACGATCATCCTTATTTCCACCCCATGCGTAACCAGAGGAAACTGAATGATCGTGGCGACGAGGAATGATTGTCCAAGGATAGGTGAGTCCTCGATCTGGGGCTTTTGACTCTGCATCGTTAAGAATTGCTGCTAGACTATCCCCAGCACTATGGGCGAACTTGAAGTTTGGAGAGTTAACGTTATCCCACAAGATAGCATGACCAAATTCATGTAACACCACACGCCATTCAACAGCCATCCCCACTTGTGTGTCTTTTTCCACAAGAGCAAAGCGAAATCCGTCAGACCCGTTTCCGAAAATATTACCGGGTGCTTGTGCATTTACAACATTGCTGCTTAAGTTACCAAATCTATCTCGGAATTGGACGCGATGATCCACTGATACAGGGAAAGTTGTGCCGTCGAAATAGGATTTTACATCAAAGCCCATTTCCTCCATCATCCGAAACAGGCGATCGCAGTGATAGTAAGCATTAACCGCAGCAAAGTCGTCTGTTGGAACAGAATAGGAAAAATCATTTGGTGGAATTGTCGTGGGTGATACTGAGTTAGGAGAACTAATATTCACAATTTTTACGAACTCACCTTCTAGTTTCTGGGGAGTACCAATTTGAGGAGGTGGCTGAAGACCAAATAAAGTAACTCTATCTCGTAGAGAATTTAAGATACTAACAGGAGAAGAAGCTTTTATCGACTGATCGCCCGTTTTTGTCAAGGGATCCTGAAGGTATACATGACCATCAAGGCATCCAATGAATGCTGACAAATATAATACTGTCCCTGATTCTGGTTCAATAAAAGCCCTCCAGTTTAGGGAACCCATATTAGGATCGTTTAAAGTAAACAACACTTCAACAACAATATAATACTGTCCTGACTGAAAATGACTTGGTATAGGAGGTGGAATCAGTTTTGGAGCCGCAACTTGCACTTGTGTTTCGTCATTCTCTTCAGGTTCGCCATATCCATTACCGCGATCGTCAGCATTGTACTGATAAATTAGTAGTCGTTTGCTATTAACTTCTGGACGTGGTTTGTTTGCTTCTAAAGCCAGTAGATTTGCCAGGATATCTGCATTAATATGCTCTGGCATATATTGTGCGTCGGATGGTGGAGGTTCAACTTCAATTTCAGTATGTACCGCACTCTGAGAACTAGTGACACTTAAGGGATGGTTACGCATTCGTACAGTTAGTCCAGCTTCCCATACAAGTAATCCCATGTAGGTTTGGGCGTAAGAGACAGTAACCTGATTTCTTGTAACCTTCTCTTCCAAAAATTTGAGTCGCGATTCCTCTTGGATAACTTCCTCTGCGACAGCAGCATTCAAATCAGCAGAAAGTTCAGAGTCAAGCTGATAAGCCGGAAGTACTTCTCTAACATATTGTTCGGCGATTACACGTGGAGCAATTTCCACGTCTGCGGATAAGCTTGCATCAAGACTCCTATCTGCTGCAAATCTCCGGACAGTATAAGGCTGACGTGGGTGATAAAGTTGGCGAACAATCCCGTTATTATTTCGTTTTACTGAAACATTGGGTGTAATTTCAAATGTCATAACTATACGACCTCTATAATGTCAGAACTATTTATTTTTAAAATCCCAAATTTATTAAGAACTCCAATGAAAAAATTAGGGTACAGCACTTGTTATAGCTAATACAGTCTCTTTTTTAGGAGTAAAAGCTAAACGGGTACAATGCGATTTCGTGAGATCCAATTTTGATTTTTAATTATTGGGGTAAATTCTCAATCTTTTCAAACCCAAATTAGTAATTATTCATGGATATTACATAACAAATATTCAACAAACAAGTAACTTAAATCACATTGTGACGATTTTTCACAAAATCACGTTGCTCCCAAGCTAAACTGACTACAATAGAGAAGATACTAGCCCAAGCAGCTACTAATACCACTAAAAATGCAATTATTTCTTCCCTGGTATTTTTACGTGCTTAAGTAAAACGTACTTCTTGTAATTTTCCTGGAGCAAGGTTGTTAGTGGAGAATGGAAAGAAACGCCCTAGCAAACCTAAGGATTAGTAGTTTACTATTTTCGGAGCAATACGCTCACAAATCTTATGGTAGCTATTGGAAGCCCCACCATATCGCGTCATAAAACTTTCTGTTTTATTTCCTCTACTTCACCACAATATAAGCTATGGGATTTTTTTATTTTCTAGGTATCTATATAATAGTTACGTACCCCACAAACTTATGCACTTCTGAAAGCCTTAGTATATTAAAATGTGGGGTTGGCTTTAGAATAAACCCTAAAAAAGCAAAAGAATTTGTATTATGCTTGTTATTTTAATTTTTTTGCGAAATATTCTTAAAGGAGTGCGTTTACCGGTTATTTTGTAGTTTTTAGTCTGGTTCCCTGTGCGAGTCTAAACTCTAGCAAATCCCCAATTCCTTAAAAAGGATTAGCAATAATCGAAAAGTAAAGTCCATTTTCTTGCAAACTATCTTTATCCCCAGAAACAGAAACTAAAGGTATACCCCAATCAAAACGGGCGCTGAGGCGATCTTCAAGTTGTAAACGTAAGCCCAAACCAGCAGAAACTAAAGTATTTGGGTCAGAATTAGAACTGGTACTTTCTCTACCACTACGATTCCAAGCTGTACCAAAATCAATAAAAGGAGCAACCTGCAATAAACTTCTGTTTCTTGAAAAGCGAAATATGGGAATCCTAACCTCTGCAGAAGCAAAAATACCGTTGTCCTTAAGCAGCGCATCTTGACGATAACCGCGAATACTTTCTTGACCCCCCAAACCAAATTGTTCGAATGGAACTAGTGGTCGATCCGCAAATTGCATATCTCCACGCAACAGTAATAAGGTGTCTTTTGCTAATAAACGTACCCACTGCATTTGTCCCCTCCAAGCGTAAAAATTACTATCCGGGGACGTTTCATTAATAGTTGAATTGAGCCAATCAACCCCAATACTAAATTGAGACCGTAAAGCGAATACTTGTTTGCGATCGCGAGATGTCCAATCTTGAAAAAACCGAATAGCGCTAACTTTCGTTTTTCCCTCAGCATCAGCACCGGAGGCTTGAAAAGGTACTTCATCGTCGAGAAATCTGGCTTCACTTTCTCGACGAGATAGAGTTATACCTAAACCTAATTCCTGCTGAGTTTTTTCTACTATTGGTTGGCGAAAACTAACTTCGTAATATCGGGAGTCAGATTGAATATCAAGAATATTAAAAGGCTCTTCAATAACTTTATTCTCAGAAATTCCATAATTTAAAGATATGGTACCGTTACGGGGATTAATTGGTAATTTATAATGAAAATCAAAAGAATTACTACCATCAGTATTTTTATAGCTTCCACTTATACTATCGCCATAGCCCAATAAATTAGTATCACCAACCTGAATTTGACGACGAAAAGTACCGACACTTGGAGAACGTGCATTATCTAAGATTAAAGAAGTTTGAAAAGTATTTGTTTCTCGAATTTCTATTTCTAGAAGACTTTCTCCCGGACGAGTTCCCGCAGATAATTTTGCCGAAATATTTTCAATTAGGGGATTAATTTGTAATAACTGTAAGGCTTTTAATAATTTTTCCCGATTTAGGGGTTTTTTGGTCGATCTCGCAAGTCTGCTCCGGATATAACTGCGTTTAAGTTTTTGATTTCCTCTAACTTTTATATCTTCTAGCTTCCCTTCAATAACTTTAATTTCAACTACACCATCTTTAAATTTCTGTGGTGGAATAAAAGCTCCGGATGTAATGTATCCCTTACTAATATAGAGATTAGTAATTTCCGATCTAACTTTAAATAACTCTGCAATTGTTAAGGGACGGTTGAGATAAGGTGTAATAATCTTGTCAAAGTCTTTTTGTTTAAAAGCAGTACTACCAGTAATGACAAACTGCTTTACAGTTATTTGTCGAGAAGTATCGCCTGGTAAAGTAAATTCTGGTTCTGACAACCTAGGTTTTGGTAATAAATCTTCTGGTGGTGGTAATTGTTGTGGTGCTTGTGGTTCTTCGAATGGCTTATTTGGAGACGGTTCAATATTTCTAGGGTTAATATCAATATCCTGTCGGTTAACATTTGGGTTTTGCACTACCTGAGAATTTACTGGCTTTGATGAAGCTAAGCTTGCAACTGCGACTAAATTCAAGCTTAGACAAAGCTTACAAATAACAAATCTCAATTTTGATGTAGTAATTTTCACAAGCACTTTTTCAAAAGCCATTAAATTAAAGTGGAAATAAAAATTAGAGTGAAGATAATATTAAATCTAGAAATCTCAATCCTAAACTTTATTCAAAACCAAGGCTCATGTTCATTTAAGTACTTAAAAAAGAACAAGTAATCAGTATAAACTCTGATTTAATTTAAAGCTTTATTTATTCGTTCAGAGTAAAATATGTTGAAAAGGCTGAACCACACCTGACGTGAAATAGAAGCTTAAATGGCATAATTCCTTGGAAACTAGGACAAAAGTGATTTCGGTAGTTTGTAAGCCTTGAGATTAGAAATTTTGGCGTTGGTGAGTGCGTAATGCTTTAAGTACAAAATATCTACAAAAAATCAATGTTTCAATAATTCGATTTCTTAATTAGCATTCTCTATTCAGCAACGCTGAAGTTTTAATATTAAGGAACTGGGGAATATAGATTAAATCAAATGCAAAAGTGGGTACTGTTAGAATTACGTAACTTACTATTCCAAATTTAAGAATTACGGATTATTGAATTCTCATTCCTACATAGATTCATAATTAGATCTTAATCTATCAAAAAATGGGGAAAGCTAGATCTAGAACCAAATGAGTATTTGCAAGATGAGAGGGATAGAAAAAGCTGTAAGTGAGAAACGAATAGCACTTTTTTCTAGTTTAGCGATCAAAATTTTAGCTTCAAGCCTTTTTTTACCGATATGTGCGTTTTCCCCACCCATTGCGAAAGCAGAGATAATATCTGATGAAACAACAAATACCACTGTTATTCCCAATGGAAATAATTTTACGATTACTAATGGCACTCGCATAGGAAATAATCTATTTCACAGTTTCAGTAAATTCTCTGTTCCTAACAAAGGTCTAGCTTTCTTTAGTAATGCAGCAGAGATTAAAAATATTTTCAGTCGTGTGACTGGTGGTAATATTTCTCATATTGACGGGCTAATAGGTACAAACGGTAAAGCTAATTTATTTTTTATTAATCCAACAGGGATTATTTTTGGTGAAAATGCTGTTTTGAATGTGGGGGGATCGTTTATTGCTTCAACTGCAGATAGCATTTTGTTTGAGGATACCACTAGTTTTAGTGCCACCGAAGGAAATACACCGCCATTACTAACTATTAGCATCCCAACTGGTTTACAAACCGGAGCGAATCCGGGCAAAATTGAAGTCCAAGGCCCTGGTCACAATCTTATTGTAGATCCCACAACCGGAATAATTGATGCAAGCAATAGACCTTTGGGATTACTTGCTCTACCTGATCAAACCTTAGCATTAATTGGTTCTAAAGTATCTATGGAAGGAGGTAATATTACTGGCTTCGGGGGACGTATCGAAATTGGTAGCATCAGTGCTGACGAAACTATAACTTTAAATCCAAGTAACTCAGGTTTTGTTTTGGGCTACGAAAGTATTGGTAAGTTTGAAGATATCAACATAACTCAAGCTTCCTCAGTTTTTAACACTAATAGTGGAGAAATTCAAATTCAAGGTAAACAAATTACCATTACTGATGCTTCTCCTGTTACAGCGAGTACTCAAAATGATTTACCAGGAGGATCTATTTACGTTCATGCTTCAGAATCACTAACAGCAATCACTAGCAAAACCAATATAATTCCTAGCGGTCTATTTGCTATCGTCTTTGCTGGAGCTAGTGGAAATGGGGGTAATGTCGAGGTTAAAACAGAGGATTTGCGACTTGTGGGCGGAGGACAAATAACAGCCAACAGCCAGCACATTTAGTCAAGGTAATGCAGGTAATATCAAAATTCAAGCACGGGATATGGAAATAACTGGTATTAATTCTTTTGCTACCAGCATCTCTACTGCATCTGTGGGAGCAGCGACTGGAAATGGAGGAAATATCATAATTAATACGGAAAGTTTGCGTGTTAATAATTTGGCGAGAATCAATGTAAGTGGTTCTGATGGAGGGGGCGCTGGTAATATAACTATTAACGCTGACCGGATTAATTTAAGCGACCAAGGTCGCATAGAAGCCCAAGCAGCTGCAGGAAACAGAGGTGATATTCAGTTAAATGCTCAATTTCTTGAGTTACATAACAATAGCAGAATTACTACCAATGCCACTAACACAGCCCATGGTGGTAATATCACCATAAATTCCCCAATTATTATTGGTTTGGAAAACAGCGATATCATCGCTAACGCAGTTGAAGGTAATGGTGGTAATATTGACATCACTACTCAAGGTATCTTCGGTTTACAATTTCGCTCTCGCTTGACTCCAGAAAGTGATATCACAGCTAGTTCAAAATTTGGTGTCAATGGTACGGTAGATATTAATAATTTTGGCGTTGATCCCAGTATTGGTATAGTAGAATTACCTACAGCATTGGTAGACTCATCGCAAGAGATGGCAAAAGGTTGTTCTGGTACATTTGATAACAGCTTTATCATTACTGGTCGAGGCGGAATACCCCAAAATCCTAACGGACAAGTCAGCATCAATCGTCCTTGGTCGGATATTCGCAATTTGTCTGCATACGGTCAAGTAAGTAGTAAAGTAGCTACAACTAATAACCAAGAATCAAGTCAAAAATTTAACCAAGAATCAAGTCAAACATTAATTGTGGAAGCCTCCCATTTAATACGTAATTCCAAGGGAGAAATCGAACTGATAGCTCCAGCTAATTTTGGGAATAATAAATTTAACACTGTCCCAACAACCTGTGCTTCTGTTCGGCGAACAGTCAATAATCAATAGTTATAGTTATCAGGACTATGATTTCTTCTTCTCAACAACGCCGTTTGTATGTCAGTCTCGGCTTATTAGGTTTTTGTCTGGCATTTCTTCTGCTTCTACCTTGGAAATTTACAGCAGTGCAAGCTTCTATTGGGGTTTCTTCAACTGCAAATATCACTCTCAATAGTGGAACTGTAAATCTATTAGAAAAAGGACGAAACCTTTACCATCGAGGAAATTTTACAGAAGCTGCTAATATTTGGCAAATGGCTGCAGAAGAATATCAAAATAAACGCGATCAGCCGAATCAGATCCTGAGTTTGAGTTACCTTTCTCTTGTACAAAAAGAGCTTAACCAGTTCTACAAAGCAGAACAATCAGTCAAAAAAGCCTTAGAGCTTTTGCAACAGACGAAACATAAGACAAACCCAATTATTTGGGCACAGGTACTAAACACTCAAGCTAGTTTGCAACTGCATATGGGTAAGCCCCAAATTGCTTTAGAAAACTGGCAAAAAGCTCAAAGATATTATGAAAAAGCTAGGGATAAACAGGGGAGTTTAGGCAGTCAAATCAACCAAGCACAAGCATTACAAAGTTTGGGATTTTATCGTCGTTCCAGACAACAGCTAGAAGAGATTAACCAACAACTAATGGTAATACCAGATTCTCACATTAAAGTGAGCGGTTTGCGATCGCTTGGCGTTACTTTACAATTGATAGGTCTTTCTCAAGAAAGTCAAGATATTCTGTTAGAAAGTTTAAAAACAGCTAAAAGGATTAATGCAGATGCTGAAATTACTAGTATTTTGCAAACATTAGGTCAAGCTGCAGTTTATTTAAAAGATCCTGATACTGCATTGAGTTATTTTGAACAAGCAGAAAAAGCAGCTAATACTTCTCAAGAAAAATTACAAGCACGCCTACGACGCTTTAAGCTTTTTGTTGATTATAATGTCAATGATCATGCAGTTGGCCTAGCTCCTCAAATATGGCAACAACTCCAGAAACTTCCACCCAGTCACATATCTCTTAATAACAAAATTAATTTTATTACCACATTAAATAAATTAGAAAACAATACACAAAATAAGTCTTCCCGTATTATACCTATTAAGGATTTAGGAGAAGTGCTTGCCCAGACAGTTCAAGGAGCGCGAGAAATTCAAGATCTGCGAACAGAAGCCTATGCTCTGAAAGAATGGGGAAAATTATATAAATCAACAAATCAATTATTCGAAGCACAAAATCTAACTCAAAAATCTTTGAATATTGCTCGTCAACTCCAAGCGGAGGATATAGTTTCTCAGGCTGCTTGGCAACTGGGAAGTTTATATAAAGAACAAAATCACCGAACAGAAGCGATCGCAACTTATAGAGAAGCTGTAGATGCTCTGAAAGCAATTCGGGGGGATTTAGTTGCAGTTAACCCAGATGTACAGTTATCATTCAGTGAAAGTGTAGAACCTGTATACCGAGAATTAGTAGGACTATTACTAGAAAAAGAACCCGATCAAGCTAGTCTAATTGAGGCTCGGAATTTAATTGAATCCTTGCAAATCACCGAGTTAGATAACTTTTTACGAGAAGCCTGTTTAGACAAAGTAGAGCATATTGACACGATAGATCCTACTGCCACGGTTGTTTATCCGATTATCTTACCGGATCGCCTTGCTGTTATCTATTCTACCGCAGGACAACCATTACAGTATGCTGTTACTCGTAAGCCTCAAGCAGAAGTTGAGGAGACTCTAAATCAGCTACTTGCGAGTTTAAGTCCAATTTCTGATGCTCAAGAACGCGATCACTTATCAAAACAAGTATACAATTGGCTAGTCAGCCCAGTAGAAAATACTCAAACCTTTAAGTCAACTAAGACACTGGTATTTGTGTTAGATGGAATACTAAGAAATATACCAATGTCAGCCCTTTATGATGGTCAAAAGTATCTAATCGAGAAGTATGCTGTTACCTTATCCCCAGGTTTACAACTAATTGCAGCAAACTCCTTACAATCCAAAAATATCAATGCAGTAGTTGCCGGTATAAGTGAAGCCCGTAACGGTTTTTCTCCACTCCCCGGAGTCAAATCTGAAGTCACAAAAATTTCTCACATGCTTCCTTCCTCCTCCATTTTGCTCAACTCAAAGTTAACAGAGTCAAAGTTAGGAGAAAAAATGAAGAATAGTCCTGCAAATGTAGTCCATTTAGCAACTCATGGACAATTTAGCTCTCATTTGGACCAAACATTTTTATTGACCTGGGATGAGCAAATAAATATTAAAGAATTATCAGAGCTACTACAAAATCGTCAAGCTCGTAACTCCAAAGATATCGATCTATTGGTTTTGAGTGCTTGTGACACTGCTGCTGGAGATAAACGTGCTGTTTTAGGTTTAGCAGGCTTAGCGGTAAAGTCTGGCGCACGTTCAACTATAGCCTCTTTGTGGCCCGTGAAAGACGAAGCAACTGTATCTTTGATGACAAACTTCTATCGAAAACTTCTTCAACCTGGAACGAATAAAGCAGAAGCGCTCAGACAAGCTCAAATTGACGTAGTTCAAAAAACAAAATTTAAAGAACCATTTTTCTGGTCTGCTTTTGTTTTAGTTGGTAATTGGCAGTAGTTACTATTAAATTTGCAAATTTACATTTTCAAAAAACTAAAAAAATATATCCTAAACAGATTTTTGTAACTTTCTAAATATAAATTTAAACAGTCTTCAAAAAATGTAAGTAATCTCTGGGCGGACTTGAGAAATAAACATTTCTACAATATTAGTAGATTTCAAGAGATAAAAATCTTAAACCTCATAACTTAAAACTTCACAACTCCAGATATTACGCTCGATAACCATAATCTATCAATCCATAATCTAATACTTCCTTTTCTACTAGTCTTTTTTGAATTTATGAGTGTAAGTGATGAAAAAACAAATATTTCTTGGCACTTTAAGTGTATGTACTTTTTTAAGTAGTTTTATATGGACATATTCTAAAAGTGCTTATGCCGTTATCTTTCAACCACCACCTGAGGAAGGTACCCCTAGGGAAGCAAAAGGAGGAGCATCCCGTGGAGATGTAAAATTTGTCCCACCTCCTCAACGTCAAACTCCTAGTCGAACTTATAGTGGTGGTTCTCGAGGTAGTCTATTTACTCCTAAACGGGAAAATGGAGCTCCAAAATCTGGTGTAGGAGGAGCGTCTCGTGGGGATTTATTTACCCCAAAACCAGGAAATGAAACTCCTAAATCTGGAACAGGAGGAGGATCTCGTGGTGATAAAACATCTTCTACTTCTCAAAATATCAATCCTCAAGCTAGTGTAATTTCTCCCCGGACAATTTTACCGCTTTTACCTCAAACTTTTTTCGGTACAACAGTCTCTGAAAACCCCAACATTTTTGTTTATTTACCTGAGTCTACAGCACGAGAAGCAATTTTTAGTTTTAAAAATGCTACTGGTAAGACCTTACATCATGTGAAAATTCCAGTTTCAGGTAAGGCTGAAGTTCTTTCTGTAAAAATTCCCACAAATTTAGAGCTGGAACAGAATTACGAATGGTTTTTGGCACTAAAAGTTAACAATAGGCTTACCCCCAGGACGCCTTACGTTAACGGTTGGATCAAGCGAATTCGACCAAGTTCAGAATTGTTACAGGCTATAGAAGACAAAGATGGTCTTAAACAAGCAATAGCTTTTGGCAAACATGGTGTATGGTATGACTGCATTGAAATTTTAGCAAAACTGCGCGTTAAAAAACCTAATGATAAAATCTTAGATAAACATTGGTCAGAATTGTTAGGTTCTGTTGAATTAAAAGATATTGATAAGGCTCCCATAGTAGCCCTAAATAATTAATTCAAGTTTTCAAGTTTTCAAGTTTTAAAGTTTTCAAGTTTTCAAGTTCATAAGTTTACAAGTTCACAAATCAATAAATTTCAGTAGCACACATTAAAACTATACCCACGACAAGGGATTTAATCGCTTCTTGCATATTTTGCTAAAAGTTTTTTATATCCTTCTAGGAAAGATTTCAGCAATTTTTATTCTCTTCAAGTGATTCAATAATTTGAGGAGAGATTGTAAGAATTTAGAATTCCAAAACTACAAACTGTATGACGATCAACTAGCAACAATAAATCAGATATTTATACTAAATCCAATTCTTAAAACCCTTTACATTTTTTGGGATTTTCCCCACACTTCCCTCTCTCGTTATAAAAAGGGGTAATCAAACCGGATTTAGTATAAAAAATGCTCAGTAATGTATGGGCAGTGTTAGAGATATATATTTCTAGGACATATATTTCTAGGATATATATTTTATTTTTTCAGAGACGGGATATGTCTCATCTCTACAGTTATGAACTTGACTGTTCCTTGCTCGAAATAGATGTATGTGGCAGAAATTTAAAGCTTTATTTAGAAAAACTCGCAGCATTTTTATTATTACCCCAAGTGTTGCTATTGTCGTTTTAGTTGGACAGGGATTAGGACTATTTAACTTAGCTGAATGGGCAACCCAAAATCAATTTTTTCGCTGGCGCTCAACACAAAAATTAGCTCCAGAAGTTGTAATTGTCACTATTGATGAGCAAGATATTCAATTTGTAGGTAAATGGCCAGTTTCAGACCAATCCCTTGCTCAATTATTAAAAAAAATCCGCGTACAGCAACCCCGCGCCATTGGTCTAGATATATATCGAGATTTACCAGAAGGAGCAGGAAAAGAGGAACTCGTACAAGTTTTTCGTAGCACTCCAAATTTATTTGGAGTTGAAAAAATTACAGGAGAGCGAGTTAAACCACCACCAGAATTAAAAAAACGAGAGCAAGTAGGTTTAGCTGATTTAGTATTAGATAGCGATTTCCATGTACGACGAGCCCTACTAACTGCTGTTGATGAAGAAGAGGATACTCTCAAAGCAGGATTAGGAACCATTGTTGCTTTAAAATATTTGGAAAAAGAAGGAATTACTTTAGAAAGCATTGACCCCCAACGACAAGAATTCCGGTTAGGTAAACAAGTCTACCTGCCCTTACAAAATCTGGAAGCAGGTTACCGGGATAAAGATTTGGGTGGATATCAGATTTTACTTAATTGGTATGGTTCAGAAAAAGCCTTTGTAAAAGTAAAGATGCGGGATGTTTTACAGGGAAATATTCCCAAGGACATAATGCGCGATCGCATGGTGTTTATTGGTTCAACAGCTGCAAGTACTAATGATTTTTTTAGTAGCCCCTTTAGTTCTTCTTGGCTATCGGAGAGAAATCAGACACCCGGTGTAGTTATTCACGCTAATATTGCTTTACAGTTAATCCACGGAGCAAGGACTGGTACAGCTAATTTAAAAGGTTTTTCTGGAATTGATTTTCTTGTTTGGATCGTTTTATGGTCTGCTATTGGGTCTGTTGGTACTTGGTTTTTAAGTGCTAATTGTAATCAAAAATTCCTCATAGGAGGCAATATACTTTGGGCAACCGTAGGTATTAGTATAGTCTTTCTGGGTGGTAACTATTGGAGTTTCTTACATGGACTATTAGTACCGGTTACACCTACTTTAATTGCTTTTATTGGTAGTACGATCGCCACAACTAATGCCTATAAACAGCAGAAACTCGAAGAAACTAATAGCCAATTAGAAATCGCTAATACTAAATTACTGGACTACTCAAAAACCCTAGAAACAAAAGTTGAAAAACGGACCCACGAGTTACTCAAAGCGAAGCAAGCTGCAGAGATTGCAAACCAAGCCAAAAGTGATTTCCTTGCCAATATGAGTCATGAATTGCGCACACCACTCAATGGCATAATTGGATATGCTCAGGTTTTAGAGCGTTCGCCAAGCATTAAAGATAAAAATCGAGAAGGAGTTAATATCATTCATCAGTGTGGTTCCCATCTCTTGATGCTAATTAATGATATTCTGGATCTTTCGAAAATCGAAGCCGGTAAATTAGAGTTATTTCCCAGCAAAATTCATTTACCAGGTTTTTTGAATGGGGTTACAGAGATGTGTCGGATTCGGGCACAGCAGAAAGGTATTTCGTTTGATGTAATTCTGGATCGAAATCTACCGACTGGTGTCAATGCAGATGAGAAAAGATTGCGGCAAGTATTAATAAATTTGATTGGAAATGCCATTAAATTTACTGATAATGGTGGAGTTATTTTTAAAGTAGATACTATTGAAACTATTACATCTAAAACTTTACTTACAGCAAACCAAGATATAGAAAATAGAGACACCACAAATCCATTACCCACTTGTAACGTTCGCTTTCAGATAGAAGATACAGGTGTTGGAATGTCACCTGAACAATTGGAGAAAATTTTTCAACCCTTTGAGCAAGTAGGTGATATTGGTAAACGTCCTGATGGTACGGGTTTAGGATTAACCATTAGTCAAAGAATTACGACTTTGATGGGTAGTCAAATAAAAGTCCAGAGTCGTTGTGGTGAAGGAAGTATTTTTTCGTTGGATTTAACGATGTCGATCGTTAATGATTGGAATACACAAGAAGTAGTATCGCAACAAAAAATTATAGGGATTCGGGGTATCCCACCTCAAATCCTTATTGTTGATGACGATAATCACCACTGTTACATGTTAAGTAATTTACTACAAAGTATTGGTTTTCGTATTTTGGAAGCAGGTGATGGGTTACAAGGTCTAAAGTTAGCAATTGAAAATCAACCTGACGTAATTTTACTTGATTTGGTCATGCCAAATATGGATGGCTTTGAACTTATGGTTAAACTTCATGAAAATCCCCAAACAAACTCAATTCCTATTATTGTCTCCAGTGCAAAAGTTTTTGAAGCGGAACGCCAAAAAAGTCTAGAAGCAGGAGCAAAAAGCTTTTTACCCAAGCCTCTACAAGTAGAGGATTTACTAAATGCACTACGAACTCTACTACAACTTGAGTGGATCTATGAGGAATCGAAATCGGCAAAATTATCTTCTACAGAAACCCAGAATTCAACTGCTGAAAGTCAATTGATTTTGCCATCCCAAGATATTTTGCAAAAACTCTATCACTTAGCAATGATGGGTGATATCCCAACTATTGAGGAAATACTAAAAGATGTTACCAATCAGAGCACAGAATTTATTGTTTTCACAAAACAAATCGGAGAATTTGCATCCAACTTCCAAACTAGAAAAATACGTAATTTTCTCGAGCAATTTGTCTTAAAGGATTCACCCCAATGACGACCGAAATTCTTTCCAAGCCCAAGTATATCCTTTTAGTTGATGACAATCCCAATAATCTCAAGGTGTTATTCGAAGCTATTCAGGGTCATGGCTGGAAAGCTTTGATGGCAACAAATGGAGAATCAGCAATTGAACAAGCAGAATACGCGAAACCCGATTTGATTCTGCTGGATGTTATGATGCCTGGAATTGATGGATTTGAAGCTTGTCGCAGACTTAAAGCTAATTCTGTCACTCAAGATGTTCCGGTAATTTTTATGACTGCGTTATCGGATACTACAGATAAAGTAAAAGGTTTAGAAATTGGTGCAGTTGACTATATTACTAAACCATTTCAACAGGAAGAAGTAATTGCCAGATTAAAGTTACATTTAAACTTATCTCACCTTACCCATACTCTCGAACAAAAAGTGGAGGAGCGGACTGCTGAATTAAGCAAATCTCTAGAACAGCTACAAAAAACTCAATTACAATTGATCCAAAGCGAGAAGATGTCTACTTTGGGACAGTTAGTAGCAGGTATAGGTCATGAAATTAACAACCCGCTCAACTCAATAGTTGCCAATACATTCCATGTTCAAGAATATACTAGTGACATGCTTGAGGTACTAAACCTCTTCCAAGAAAAATTTGCTGAGTTAGATCCAAGTATTGCTAAATTGTTGCAGAAAATTGATTTAGAGTTTCTCAACGAGGATTTACCAAGCCTGTTAAAGTCAATGCAACACGGGGTTACCCGTTTAGAAGATATTAGTCTTTCTTTGAGAACTTTTGCCCGTTCTGACATCTCATCCAAGGTAGAATTTCAAATTCATGAAGGACTTAATAGTACTGTAATGTTACTTCAGCATCGACTTAAAAGTAATCAAGATCATCCTGAAATTGAGGTTGTCAAAGACTATGGTGATTTACCACCTATTACCTGCTATCCTGGACAGATAAATCAAGTATTCATGAATTTAATTGCCAATGCGATTGATGCATTTGAAGAACTCAATCGTAATC
Source organism: Mastigocoleus testarum BC008 (assembly GCF_001456025.1). Taxonomy (GTDB): domain Bacteria; phylum Cyanobacteriota; class Cyanobacteriia; order Cyanobacteriales; family Nostocaceae; genus Mastigocoleus; species Mastigocoleus testarum. Next base: position 7,189 of record NZ_LMTZ01000023.1, on the reverse strand, counting down.
GCTCTTATCAAGAAATAACTGCTGATCCAAATATTATCACTGTAAAAACAAGGGTGAACGACGAAAAAAATACAGTGACAATTTGCATTAAGGATAATGGTATCGGTTTAAACCCTCAATTACAGGATGAAATTTTTGAACAAACATTTACTACTAAGGCTGTTGGTAAAGGAACCGGATTAGGATTAGCAATCAGCCATCAGATAGTTGTGGAAAAACACAACGGGGAAATTGAATTATATTCAATTCCCGGTCAAAGCACGGAATTTATAGTTACCCTACCTATTAGTTAATTTTTTGATTTTGAGATCGATATTTAGAATTATTTGCTTACCGGTATCACTAATTAATTCAATCATGCGATAGTTAGATTTTGATACAAGTATTTTATACTTAACGATGTAGTTTTAAATTTAAATTGAATTGAAATAAAAATAAGGTATTTTAGTAAAATACAACTTAAATAAAGTTAATGACAGCACAATTAACTTTAGAGACAACAAGATTAAATTTGCGTCCCTTATATTTGTCAGATGCACGTTCTCTGCAAAAGGTAATAAGTATAAGTGATATTGCCGATACTATGATTTCTATTCCTTACCCTTATCCTGATAGTGAAGCTGAAAGATATATTCGCAAGAAAATTGCTGAGTTTGAATCAGGTAATTCTGTAACTTTTGTTATTGAACCAAAAGAGAAAAGTTTCCTCAGAGGTGTGATTGAAATTCGAGAAATTGAGCCAGAGCATTCTCAAGCAGAATTAAGTTTTTGGTTAGCGGTTGAATGTTGGGGGAAGGGTTACATGACTGAAGCATTAAAACCTGTATTAAATTTCTGTTTCAACCATCTCCATCTGAACAGAATTTATTCTTATCACATGACAAGAAATTTAGCTTCTGGTCGAGTATTAAAGAAAAATGGGTTTGTACGAGAAGGAATTCTACGTCAACGGGTCAAGAAGTGGGGTGTATTTGAAGATGTAGTGATACTTGCAATCCTACGTAAAGATTGGCAAAATTAATTTTAATAGCTTAAACTATAATTATATTTAATGTTTTATTGTTTAAAAGTAATTAGTACCAGCTTTAGTAAGAAATTTTTGTTAATAAGTACTAAATCATAACAAAATACTTTTTTTGGTTGAGGTGGTATTTGTGAGTTTTTAAAATTAGCGCTCGCATAAGGAATAGTTATTATTTGGTTGTATAAATTTTATACAAGTTCTAACTACAAATTGGAGCTATAAATTAGAACATCTGATACGAGCAATAATTTATTTAAAATAGAAATTCATTTAAGTATACATTTAAAACTTTTTTAAGCCCATTATGTATCTTTTTTTTAATTATTTAATTGGGCTTTGAAGATTCTTTAACAATTGTGACTAGAATGCAAAATTTGCATTAGTTTGAAATGAAGGCGGCAATTTTACTTGCCGAACTCATAAATAAAATGTGTCCATAGTTTTCAAAAATAGTAGGTATACAAGAGTGTCTATTCCTCTTCTAACTTATTCTCCTTCCAGTCAAAATCAACGCGTACCTGGGTATGAAATTCCAAACGAAGAAAAACCCAGAGTTTATTCTAGTGAATTTTCATATAATCCCAAAGAAATCAATGAGTTAATTTGGGCTGCATACTATCAAGTATTCCACGAGCAACAGATGCTCAGCAGTAACCGCCAAGCATTCTTAGAATCTCAGCTTGCATCAGGTCAGATTACTGTAAAAGACTTTGTCAGAGGATTAGCACTTTCCGATCCATTTCGTCGACTAAACTACAATAGCAACAACAACTATCGTTTCGTTGAAATCTGTTTTCAACGTCTTTTAGGTCGTCAAGTTTACGATGAACGTGAAAAACTTGCTTGGTCAATTGTATTAGCAACCAAGGGTCTGAGAGGTTTTATTGATGAATTACTAAATAGTGAAGAGTACATGACCAATTTTGGTTATAGCACCGTTCCTTATCAAAGACGACGTATTTTACCTCAACGTTCTCATGGTGAATTACCCTTTGCTCGCATGGCTCGTTATGGGGAAGACTACCGTAATAAACTACCAAAATCTAGCTTAGCTGCTGCATTCAAACCTAAATATGAGCTTTCTGATAAACCCATTGTTTTAGGTCTTTTAGCAACTTCTGCAGCGTTGGTTATTGCTGTATATCTATTACCTATACTTGGTGTTCTACCAAAATTGGGTACATTTTAGATATCTAAACAGTTACTGGTTAACGATTTAGACAAATCACATTTAAATATCTGTTGAAGATGTTTTCATCTCTTCATCTTTACTTCACAAACTGAGTTGTGAAGTCTATATTTCTTTTACAGAGACGCGGTCTTTCTGATCTAACTTCAGGTCATAGTATCGCGTCTCTAAAGATTATTTTTGACAAAAAATCCAAACCGATGTGGCTATTAAATATTTTCAATTTAGAGATTTTTAAAGAATAATTTCTGCCGTAATTTCTGAATAAAATCCAAAAAGATAGCTCTGTTACATTCGATTGATGAATTGTCTGTAAATATAAAATTTGCTCTTCGGAAAAAACTTTCTGATTTACTAAATTTAGTTCGAGAGTTTTTATGCAGAAAAAAACAATCGTATTGGTAACTGGTGCATCAGGATTTATTGGCGCTCATTGTGTCTTAGCTTTGCTAAAGAAGGGTTATGCGGTTCGAGCAGTTGTGCGTTCGGAATCGCGAATAGAGAAATGCAAAGCCCTAATTAACGAACATTGTTCCGGTGATGCGGATGTAGAATATGCGATCGCAACTCTGGATGCAGATCGAGGGTGGGATACTGCGGTTGAAGGGTGCAAATATGTTATTCATGTTGCTTCGCCATTACCATTAAACCAACCATCAGACCCAAATAAACTCATAATACCTGCCCGCGACGGTACTTTACGGGTCTTAAAAGCTGCTAGTCGTGCGGGTGTAAAAAGGATTGTTATAACATCTTCAGAGGCTGCAGTATGTGGCTCTCCCTTAAGAGAAAAAGACTATATTTACGATGAAAAAGATTGGACAGATCTAAGTAATAAAACAGTCACGGCTTACAATCAAAGTAAAACCATTGCAGAACGAGCAGCTTGGAATTTTGTCAATGAAAATAACTCTATAGAACTAGCAACTGTATGTCCAGGTGTTGTATTGGGTCCAATGTTAGAGCCAAAAGTTAACACTTCTTTAGAGTTGATCAAAAGACTGATGAATGGAAGTATGCTACTAATTCCACCTATTGGCTACGAAATTGTAGATGTTCGTGATGTTGCAGACTTACATTTACTAGCGATGGAAAAACCCAATGGTGCAGGTGGTAGATTTATCGCAAGTGCTGGGTTCATGTGGTTGGAAGAAGTAGCTGAAACTCTCCGCAGCAGTTTGGGTAAAGACGCAAATAAAGTCCCTACTCGTCACGCACCTACTTGGTTGGTTCGTTTTTTAGCATTATTCGATCCTACTATCCGTATAATTTTACCCGATCTCAATCAGTTAAGAAGAACTAGTTATGAAACTTCTAGAAGGGAATTAGGATGGATACCGAGACCTCCCGATGAAGCTGCGATCGCTACTGCTAAGAGTTTGCTTGCTTATGGAATACTTGATCGCAATTCTTGAAATAACTATTTATTACCCAACACGGTTCAGATAAGACTATAGCGGTTTCCATTTGAATCAAATACATTTTATATTCCCATTCTGTGGAGATGTTGCAGAGGCTAACGCCGACACCGCAGGCTCTGCAACGTCTCTACAAGGTGTCTGCACTCAACCGAAAACCCCTATATTCACATCTTGCATCAAGAAAAACGCTTGAATAAATAATACTCAGTGTAACTGACCGCCTTGGACTAAAAGTCCCAGGCTTATAGGCAAAGTCCTTTAAAAGAGGACTGAAGAAAGCTTGAAAAAAAGTCTTATTAATAACTATTGTTTTTAGTCATTTGCACTTATAAGTGCAAGATTTGAGTATAAATTTGTTGGTAGGATGTTACATATGCTAACGACGCCCTTACTGCTCTGCAAGGTCTTTACATGCCAAAAATAATCATGGTTCAATTTTAACTGAAGCGTATAAATTTATGACTTATGGGAGCGCACCAAGATACGCCCTAATTAATGATATTTTCTTAAAATGAGATAATTCCAGTGAAATCTAGCTTTTTCAGCAGAATNACTAACGTAACGCTGCGCTAACCGCCACTGGGGTTTAAAACCCCACCGTCTTACGGTGTCCACAATTAGTTGGGGTTTAAATCCCCATCTAATTGAACTTCTGCCTTCTGCCTCCTGCCTTCTGCCTTTTTTAATATAAAGGGATATTATGCGCGATTCAGTAACTTATCAACTTTTAGTAGACGAAGGTCGAGCTGAAGGTAGTCAAGAAGCTACTCACAAAATAGCAATTAACCTTCTCAAAGAAGGACTTTCGATTGAATTAATTGCAAAAACAACTGGTTTAATGGTGGAAGAAGTGCAGCAATTACAAAGCACTCAAGTTGATAATCAGGCTGAGTAAATATTTATTACTTATTTCTTTTTCTTGTTGTATTGAGATTTCCAGTGTGTTTGATATGCACTGGATTTTTTGTGTGCTGTGAACAATATGAAGGTGTTTCAGAAACTTTATAGTAATAGTGTAATAAATAAACATCATACACTTAAGTATTATTTATTATTTTTAACTTAAATACTCAAAAGCTCTAGGGTAAATACTTAGAGGCAATTACAAAATTCATGAAGTAAAATACGAACATTAATAATGTAACTTATAAAACATAATAAAGTGATTATAAATCAACTTCAAGGAAGTACTCCTAAAAAAATAAATATTGATTATAAGTTAAACAACACTCGTCAACTCTTACAAGAACTAGGTAACTCAATTTCTAAGTTGGTCAACTCCTCAGAGGATGTTTTTTCCGACCCTGGAATCAAATCTTCCTTAAAAGAATTTTTTACTGTTTATCAAGAAGCAGTAGAAAGGTTAGAAAATCCTAGTTTTCGGATTGCAACTTTAGGAACAACCTCTTCAGGAAAATCAACTATTGTTAATGCGCTAATTGGTCGGAAAATTGCACCGATTGAAGCAGGGGAAATGAGTGGTGGGGTTCTCAGTCTTAAACATTCTCAGCAACGAAAACTTAAGATTGCAGATACTAAGGATGCTGTTTGGGATACTGGAGAATGGACGGGATTAAGTGATGAGGATTTATATCAACGCATTCGTACAGTAATGCACTCTTATCACGATGCGCGAAAGAAACGGGAATATGTCGCACCACAAGTTACTGCTTCTGTTCCTCTTTTACCTGCTTCCGATCCTTCTTTTCTAGGTTTACCGGAGGGGATAGGGATTGAATTATTTGACTTACCCGGACTTAAATCAGTTCAAGACCGGACTAACTTAGCAACTATTCAACAGCAAGTTAATAAAGCCTTTAGTATAGTAGCTTTAGACTATATGCAGGTAGATGACAATCACAGAAAGCTTTTATTGGAAGAATTAAAAAAAGTCGTTGAATATTTACAGGGTCGTACAGACTCAATGATTTTTATCTTAAATCGGGTGGATCAACGAGGTACAGATGATTTACCCCTAGAAGAGCGAATTAATAAGCTAAGAAAAGAAATACAAGAGGTTTTATCGCTTCCTAAACTTCCTGATGTTATTCCTTTTAATGCTCGTCTTTTATATTATGCTCAATGTGCTTGGGGTTCGGGAGCTTTGAACGAACCATCACAAATCGATGGGAAAACCCGCTTAAAGTTATTGAGTGCAATGTTTCAAGATTGTGCAAGTTTAATCAAACTAAATACGAAAGAAAATAAAAGTTTAAAAAGGTGGTTTCGCGATATTGAAGACCAAGTTGAGGATGAAGAATATATCGATGATGAAACCATGCGGAAAATTCTTCACTATTGTTTAGAGTGGAGTGGTGGTACAGAACTTTGGAAATGTTTCCGGGAAAGAGTTAAAGATTCGTTTGCTGAATTAGTTATACTTCCTGCATTAATGGGAGTATTTAATCACTATAATGCTTTATCTAAAAAATTTGACGTTCTGATTGATGCAGGAAAGATTTATAATCAAGAACAAGTTAAAAGAAAACGAGAAAAAATCAACGATATTCGTAATTTTTTTCATCAACATGTTAAGCAAATAGGCAAAGAATTTAAAGCTGAAATTGAGGAATTAATATCAGGGTTGAAAAAACACGATCCTCAAGCAGATTTAGAAGTTGTAAAAAATGCCAAAGAAAAAGGATATGAAGGTTTTAATTCGATCGTAAATGCTGTCTCTGGTGTAGAAGCAGACTTGACTAAATATCTAATCGCTCCAGTTCGTTACGGTTTAAATAACAATCAATTATATTTCCAGCTAAGAGATAAATTACAAGAAGTTGTATCCCCTGCATTAGCTGATGATATTGCTAAAACCTATGATAATGTGAGTCGAAGATTAAAATCATTTTCTCGTGAGTCAGAATATTTCGTAAAGTCTGTGAGAACTGATAATGATAAAGGGAAAAAAGAATTAGAGCATGATGAGCGTCATGTTCGTCTCTTGTATCACACCATGAAAGTAGCAATGTCAGCAAGAGCAGAATTTTTTCTGCAAGGGAAAGCAAAACAATTTGAACAAGCTTTAGAATCTTTCGTTGACGAACAAGTTAAGAGATTAAAAAATCATTTATCAGAACAAACATTCGCTTCTTTAATCGATCTAGAAAATGCAGCAATCAGTGATTTACAACAAAAATTAGATAAAAATTTACCAACCTTACCAGATAAGTTTTTCGAAGTGCAATATGATTTCAAACTAAATCATACTAGGAAAACAGAAGTAATTGGACAAAAAACAGAATATGAAACACGCACTAAAACAGAATATGAAAGTAATGAAGAAACTTATGAAGAAGGTTCTTGTTTCAAAGAAACAAAAACTAGAACAAAAACACAACCTGTAACTCGTGAGTATCAAGAAGAAGTAACTCGTGATGTAACTGGAGAGGTTGAATATATTAATATGTTCCTCCCATCTCCCGACTTAATGGCTAAGCAATGGTCAAGTGGGGTGAAGAAAAAGAAAGAAAGTTTGTGGGTATCCCCTCAAAATTCCGGGGTAAGGAGTTACTCAGGTATCCATGACCAACCAAAAGGATTAGAAGAGGACTT
>NZ_LMTZ01000022.1 GCF_001456025.1 Mastigocoleus testarum BC008 | reverse complement strand
AGTACTTTTTTACTCTTTTATTATTGATTTATTTAAGTAATTACCGATTGTGACAGTTAGAGTGCGGAAGATGGGATATATTGTTTTAAATCATTCTATATTTTCAGGACTTACGTAACAAAGCGGATCGTAGCAGATCCGTAGGTAGGACATAGATTTGTCATTATGACCAAAACGCAGTTTAGAAAAGCAATATCACAGATTTTGAGTCCTGATTTTAGCTAAACAGGCAAATTTAAGCACAAATTCATTTGGAAAAATTAAATACAGTAATTATCATCAGCGTCTATAAAGTTTGCGTTAGCGTCTATAAAGTTTGCGTTCGTAATGATTATGAACCACCTGAGATTGAAATCTAATCTCAAATAGTAACCATAATCATTAAGAACGCATGAATTCCCTATTTTGTTTGCGTTTAATTTGTTTGCGTTTAACTGGTTTGTATTTAAACTGTACCCAGGAAGTAATGGCAAACTATTGGCAAAGAGACATAAGTATATCTACATATTGTTTAATCTTCATAAATCCTACATTCTTCGGCTCCCGGATTCTCTTCGCAATATGCTTGGAAAGAGCTAAGCTTTTTCTGCGATCGCTGACGTGATGATTCTGCTTGTAATTCTTCCACTACATCCCATGCTGCAGCACACTCCCGAGAAGTATCGCCTTTTTCCGCACAGATAGCCCGAGCATCCTCACGCGCTGCTTCGATGCGATCCTCAAGAAACATATCTTTAGGCTTTTCAACAAAATCACTCTTATTGAGAATATCACTAATTGAAATAATGCCCAGCAAACCACCTTTAATTACCGGAGCGCGACGGATACGAGTATTTGCAAACAACCTCGCTACATATTCGACACCTAGCTCGGGATTAACCACAATACAGGGTTTAGTCATGATTTCATATACCCGTATTTGCTTGGGGTCTTTGCCATATGCAGCAACTTTATAAATAATATCTGTCTCAGTTACCATTCCATAGGGGTCGTCTTGTGTTCGAGGTTCTACAATCAAAGCTCGCAAACTTTTATCTTTCATTAGTCTGACAGCTTCTGCAACAGTTGCGGAACCACGAATGGTAACAACTTCTTTGGTCATTATTTCTTCTGCTTTCATCATAATCCTGGGAGTTAAAGTGATAATTTTTCTTTTATTGAGATTTTCCTTTTAGGAATCCTCTTTTGTGAAAATAATTTAACTAAATAATTTCAGCCTCGCAACCATAGTTGCTGACAGAATTTAATTCTGCGATTGCAACTTAATCTTCATATATTCTGGCTTCAGGAGCATCAGGATACTCCTCACAGTAAAGCTCAAAATTACTTTTTGGTTTCTCTACAAAATCACTTTTACTCAAAATATCTGTAATTGATATTACCCCCAATAATTTACCTTTAATTACTGGAGCGCGACGGATACGAGTATTTGCAAACAATCTTGCCACATATTCCACAGCCAATTCAGGGTTAACCACAATACAAGGCTTACTCATGATTTCATAAACCCGTATTTGTTTGGGATCTTTACCATGTGCAGCAACTTTGTAAACAATATCGGTTTCAGTCACCATACCATAGGGGTCATTTTCATTACGAAGTTCCACAACTAAAGAACGAAGTCCTTTTTCTTTCATTAGTTTTACAGCTTTGGCGACAGTTGCAGAACCAGCAATGGTCACAACTTCTTTAGTCATTATGTCTTCTGCTTTCATAATCTTTCTTTCTTTTACTTTCATTCGTAAAGCAATAACTATCTTTTTGATTCAAGGGTCAATTAACAGATAACTAGCACTTGATCACAGATGAGAAAACAAACGAATTATAAGCATCTGTTATCTCTTCACCCTCTAATAATTGACTCTTCATAGAAGAATTCAATTCAATTCAATTCAATTCAAATTTTTGACTCTGAGCAGAATGGCGCTAAGTTAAGACTCAAACCTTGAATGAATAAAGAGTGTCGGAGGTCTGGGAGGTAGCCTTATGCAATAACCTGCATGAATAACAATCCCCCCTCTCCCCACACTTCCCTTCTAGCAGGGATTCGGGGCGTAAGCACAACAGTTTTTTTTAGTGCCATTATTTCGAATCCGAGCAGTAGATATCCCCGGTGCATAGGCTTCTAATACACTCCCATTTATAGGGTGTATTATTATTAGATAGTCACAAACCGGGCATTTAGTTCTGATAATTTGTCTGCTAACTTTTCTGTACAAATACTTGCGATGAGGTAATTTTTCATCTTTTATAAGTTCATCTTTTATAAGTCATCTTTTATAAGTCATCTTTCGTAAATTGACGACTTGCCAGACTACCACAATTCGGACATCGGATTATTTGCGTTCTCCGCATAGTAAATTCCTGTTTGTTATGGTGTCTTAAAGTAATTCAGTCACGATCGTTTTGAACTTTTCATAGGGAACTACTCCAACAACTTTTTCTATGCAGCTTCCGTCTTTATAAATCATGACTACCGGTATACTGCGAATCCCCAATCTTTTGGCGAGACTCGGATTTTCGTCAAGATCTACTTTAGCAACCCTCACATGCTCCTCATATTCTTGAGCTAATCTGTCCATCATCGGAGCAATCATCTTACAAGGTCCGCACCAAGTTGCAGTAAAGTCAAAAACAAATACACCATCGCTGCTAGAAAGTGTATCGAATTCAGTCTCTTTGATATATTCAACCGTATTCATATGATTCTCCTTGCTTGAATCAAATATACAAGTATTATTATTTACAGGACTTCAAATAAAACTTCTTCTTAATTGATAAAGTTGAATTGTTTTGACCTGATGTAATATGTCTTCATAAGACAAGTACGCAAACAGAATAATGGCAGCCAACAAGGAAAATGATAATTACTTATGGGAAAAACTTAACCAAGCAAGGCAAGCTAAAGCGGCAAAAGGTGGTTATGCGGGATATGGTTCGCCCCCTTTCGGGCAAAAATCTGTAAATGGCGAACTGGTGGAAAACTCTCAAGAACAACAAATTATTGAATTAATTCGCCGCCATCATAAATCTGGAAAATCTCTCCCCCAAATCGCTAATTGGCTTAACCTAAAGGGATACAAAACTAAACGAGGAAAGCAATGGCAACCTGTTTCTGTTAAACGAGTATTAGATAGACTTTATGGGATAAAAGGAAGAATATCTGGTACTAACAGGAATTGAAACTTTTGTAAGAAGTAGATAAGAAACTAAAATTTCAAATACTTTCTTTTTTCTACAAAGTAACCCGATAATATTTTATGAGGGATACAGTTTTTTAATATCTTAACTTTAGTATACTATCACCTCTACAAACTAAAACCTATACTAAACAAAGCTTTCAGACATATATCCTTTACATCTCTCGTATTGTACAGACTTTTGTATAAATAATGCATAGTTTGACGAACAAAATTTACAAAACGTAATGTGTATTTATTCTACGAAATATTACAGTCTAAACTAAAACAAAAATTACTGTTGTTAGGTTATCCATACGCAGGTTGACAAAACATAGAGTAGCATTATAAATGACTGAGCTTGCTTAGTTTATTGGGTTTGTAGTTGGGTTATGTATACAACAGATACAGGCAAGTATAAGGAACCACAACAGAAATTTTTATGCTAAAACCCAACCGTTTTGGCTGGGTCTTGCTGGGGCTATATTCCCCTGAATTTTTATAATTTTATTGATAGAGTGATTTATCTTTGACCATCTGATAATTACTACCCAATTGGTACAAGAGATTTCGGAAGGATTGGAAAATTTTCTTCAAAACTTTCTGAATATTTTGAAACCGTTAAACCTTCATTTTCGACAAAACACAAATAAATTACCTGTTTTACCCCGTCCTATTCTGATTTCTTCATCCAGATAAGATGTTATCCACACAGCTTCATCACGGAGAGCTTCCAACACTGGAATTTTCAATTCAGGTAAAGTAAAAGGTTTTTGAAGTCCAAATGTAAATGCATTAAAGCTTACTAGGGCTGTTTTTCGATCTTCATTCCGTTTCCACACTCCATCAGCTTGTACTTTCCATTCTCCCAAAAAAGGTAATTCGATTTGGGCACAGTTTGAAGTATTAATCTTTTCAGTGTCGTCCGCAGTCAAATTTTGCCATACTCGCTTAATTTTTATTCCCGTCCAATCAGGAATTTTCGCAACTTTACGAGTAACTACAGTTCCTCGAGAAGCATATATAAGCTCCCAAATTCCAAACATTTTTAATTGATTCTCAACGCTTAAGGGTCGAACAATTGGGTTAGCTTCCTCGAGCTGTTCGACAATTTTATCGATTACTGGTTCTGCTTCTGGAAATATTGCTTCCTCAAATGATAAAGCTTCTACCTGTCCTATAAGTTCAGTTTTTAAAGATTTTCTGTTTGTGTTATCCTCTAGCATTTCATAAATTCTCATCTTGCAGAGAGAGCGTACTGCTACATTTCTATAATTATCAAAATTTTGGGCTTTAAGTTTTAGGCTTTAAAAATTCACAAATAGTTAATAACTAAAAACTAACTGCGAACTAGTAACTAATATATTGATATAATCCGCGATCGAACAATAAGATAGTTGGGGCAAAGCATCATGGCAGACTGGAAGGAAATTCCTGGTGGTGTCACAGCGCCTAGGGGATATCAAGCAGCTGGAATTGCTGCAGGCTTAAAACCTTCAGGCTCACCGGATTTAGCTGTAATATTTTCGGAAGTGGAAGCGATCGCAGCAGGTGTATTTACCACTTCCCAGGTAAGAGCAGCTTGTATAGATTACTGTCGCCAACGCTTGCAAGGCAAACATAGTGCCCGTGCTATTCTCTGTAATGCTGGACAAGCAAATGCTGGTACCGGAGAACAAGGTTGGTTGGATGCTAAATTATCCGCTCAAGTTTTAGGGGAAACCCTAGGTATTTCCCCAAATTTAATTCTATTAGCATCTACTGGGGTAATTGGACAAAGGATTCGCATGAATGCTTTAACTGCTGGAATTCCTAAGTTAGTCGCCGAACTTTCACCAACAGGTTCTGATGCTGCAGCCCAAGCAATTATCACCACAGACTTAGTAACTAAATCCATTGCTCTAGAAACGAAAATACACGACAAGATAGTGCGAGTGGGTGGGATTGCTAAAGGTTCGGGAATGATTCACCCTGACATGGCAACTATGTTAGCTTTTGTTACCACTGATGCTGCCGTATCACCCCAACTTTGGCAACAAATGTTATCCCGTGCTGCAGATAGAAGTTTTAATGCAATTACTGTAGATGGGGATACTAGCACTAACGATTGCTTAATTGCCCTTGCTAACGGTCAGTCTCGTACCCCTGCAATTACACAAATGGGTGCAGAAGCTGAAAAATTAGAAGCAATGTTAACTGCAGTTTGTCAACATTTAGCAAAAGCGATCGCCAGAGATGGAGAAGGTGCGACTTGTCTGATTGAGGTGCGGGTAAGTGGTGCACCCGATGAATTATCTGCTCGTAAAATAGCCAAAACTATTGTTGGTTCTTCTCTAGTTAAATCTGCAACCTTTGGACGCGATCCTAACTGGGGACGTATTGCTGCTGCTGCTGGGCGTGCAGGAGTACCATTTGAGCAAGAAAACCTCAGAATTGAGTTGGGAGACTTTCTTTTAATGGAAAATGGTAATCCCTTAGATTTTGACCGCAAAGCGGCTAGTCTTTATTTAGAAAAAGCTGCTGCTGATTCTGTCGTTTCAGAAAACTTACTTGCAACTGAGATCAGCAACGATCTTGTTGTCGATCGCATTAAAATCAAAACTCAAAACTTAGATAATCCTGTTACGATCGCGGTTAGTGTTGGTAATGGTAGCGGTTCTTCTGTGGCTTGGGGCTGTGACTTAAGCTACGACTATGTGAAAATTAACGCTGAATATACCACCTAAAAGGGAAGAGAAAACAGAAAGTAACAAGATAATTAATATCCCCAGATTATATTTTAAAATCACATCATTAAATAATCTGGGGTTAAATTTTCTCAAAATTCCCGCGATCGACGCAGACTCTGCAATTTCTCTGCGGGATTTATCTGTTCACAAATCAAATATGATTGCTACAGTCGAAAGGATTTAACGAATTATTAGATCTAACTGACGCACATCAAGACCGGTTTTATGATAGTGTTTCCTGCTCAACTCGAGAAAGGTGAACCCATCTTCATAGGAAGCAAAACCAGCGTCAACTGCTTTGTCCAAATAAATCAGACCACCCTCAACAATGAAAAAGATGACTGCTGGTTCTGGTGAGTCATCAGTTATAACCAGAGTGTGAGCCTCCCCAGCGGGTTCATAGATAAATGTTCCGGGCTTTGCAACCCAGTCATGCTCTAGGTACCGCCAATAACCACGCATTGTATAGCCATGAACGGTCCCAACATGGTAATGGGTCCCCAACATTGCACCAGGGAGACCTTTTAGGACTAAGCTAAACCCACCGGAGGTAACGTTAAAGCTACAGGGCTGGATCCAGACACCATCTACATAAGGAACCCAGAGTCGGTCATCATCCAGGTTAGTATTGGTGATAAAGTGCTCGCGGCTTCTTTGACTCGGATCTAGCCCATCAGTGAAACTGTTGAATACTGTTATGGGCATATATCTTACCTTTTATTAATCAACGATTGGGAACCCAATATCCGTTCAGAACAACATGCCATACTAATATTCTTCAAGCATGAAGTTGAATGCTATCTTCCCTTGGGGTCTAATGAAAATGTCTAACAAAAATATTTATTAACAGTTCTTACAGAACAAGAAGTTTTAGTAATTATCTAACAATTATGGGGAGTATATCAACTTTTGATTAAGTTAATTTACGGGGAATTAATATAGCCATAAAATATATTTTTTCTTTTTCTTTAAAAATAATATAAATAAAAAAATTCTGGAAAACGGACTTTAAATTTTGAAATTAAATATACAAACTAATGCCTTAATTACCGAATCTTGAGGTTATCGATGCGTCGCCTAATTTCTTGGATTCTTACCCCATTTTCCTTACTCACCGCATCTTGTGATGTATTAATGGAACAAAAATCGTCTGTGGCGGAAAACTTAACAGCAAATACAGATGTCACTACAGATAATCACCTTTCTCCTTTGGAAAGGAGAGTAGTGGATGAAATGAACAAAGCTAGGACAAACCCTGCAGCTTATGCATCTGTTCTGGAAGAATATAGAAACCGCTTTGAAGGTAAGCGCGTCAGAATTAGTTCTAATGTTTACTTACAGACTCAAGAAGGTGTTTCAGCAGTCGATGAAGCGATCGCATTTCTGAGAACAACTCCTCCAGTTGGAACTTTAACTGTATCAAAGGGAATGTCACTTGCAGCCAAAGACCATGTACAGGATCAAGGTCCAAAAGGTATAGTTGGTCATACTGGTAGCGACGGTAGCGATCCTTTTACCCGTCTGAATCGCTATGGGAATTGGGAAATTACAGCTGGAGAAAATATTAGTTATGGTTCCCACACCGCTCAAGATATTGTTATGCAGTTAATCATTGATGATGGTGTACCCGACCGCGGTCATCGAATAAATATGTTTAACCCCCAATTTAAGGTTACTGGAGTTGCTTTTGGCATTCATGATACATATCGCCAAATGTGCGTTATTACCTATGCAGGGGGTTATAGAGAAGCAACATAATTACAAAACTAAAATTAAACCCACTAAATAGAATATAAGTAATATCATGTCCGGTAAAACACTTGTAATAAGGTTCGTAGTAGCGCTTTAGCGTGGTAGACAAATATTGGCGCTAAAGCGCTACTACAAATATATTTTTTTCATAAGCAATTAGGCAGAGATCGTATGATTAGACGCTTGTAGCTATTGACAAAGTTTTTTCTAGTCTAATTACTTATTAAGTTATTTATTTTTAATTTTTTTTAGAATATTTATTTTGACTTTTAAGTATTTTCGAAATAACAATAATACATTTATTATTATTTAATATTTTTCTTTATTATTCCATAAGTTGATAAAAATTTTAAAAGCTTTTCCCAAATTGCAATCGGCTCTGTAAATTATATGTGGAAAACATGGATGTCGAACTGTATATATCTTTCGTATATGTATATTATGACTACCAAACAGCCACTATATTATTATGTCAAACCAAAATAAAAAATCTAATGGGTTTGGATGTGCAAATATTCCAATATCATTAATCCTAATAATTTTAGGAGGTGGTTGGTGGTGGTTTAGTCAAAAAAGTAATCAAGAATTTATCACTAGGCTTTTACCTAAAAATCAAATAGTAGCTATTCCTATTTTAGATTCTAGTTCCAGTCCATCTAAATCAAATTCTAATTCTAATTCTAATAATGCAAATTCCAACTCAAATAGTACTTTAATTAAGGCTCCTATTGTACCAAAAGTCTCTAGTTTACCCAAATCGAGTTCTTATACAAATCAAAAAAAAGATTCACTTCCACAAAAATCATTGCCTTTGATTAAGGCTCCCATTGTTCCAAAAGTTTCCAATAATTCTCAAAGAAGTAATTTTAACCCAAACAATCCTAATTTACATGCTCGCATAAATAAAGGAATAACAGCGAGTAACAAAAATACACCCGAGCAAAAATTATTAACTCAAACACCTTGGGAGAAAAAGACAATTAGGGGAATTTATTTAAGTCGTTATCATATTACTAATAATACTAACGAAGCAACAATTCGTAAAAGAGTTCGTTATTACCGGTCTCAAGGATTTAATACAATTATTCATGGAGTTTGGGGCAATGGTTGTACGATGTACAACAGCAAAGTAATGCAACAAAAAGTTGGATTGAAAAGCTGTCCCAATAAATTTCAAGACAAATGGTTAAACTGGTTAATTGATGAAGCACACAAGCAGGGTATGCAAGTTCATGCTTATTTTGAAAAAGGGATTAAAATCGATCAAGACAGTCCAATTTTTCATTTAGCTCTTACTAGTAATTGGATTGTCCCCGGTATCGATAAAACCTATCCTGCTGTCGACCATTATGTTCTAAATGTTGAAATTCCAGAAATAGCTAATTTTTTTAAAGAAATCTCAGTCGAGTTTGTAAAAAAATATCCCCAAATTGATGCAGTGCAATGGGATGATTATTTAGGATATCATGCCGAATTACCCGGACAGATAGATCGTACTGCTAAGTTAACCAAATTTGTTCGAGAAATGATTGCTGCTACCAAACAGGCTAACCCAAAAGTTAGTTTCGATATTTGTCACCATAATCCTTATTGGGCTAAACGATATTTTGCTGCAGATTGGTCAAAGTGGAATATCGATAGAGCATTTATTCAAGTTTATAATGATGCGAATTTCAAAGCAGAATTAAAATATGTCAGAAATTCGGCAGGAATTGCGATTAGCGATCAACAATTTAATCGTTTATCAGAATTAGTGAATAACCCAGACGTGAAAAGTATTTTAGTATTTCCTGTCGCCAATAAGCCCGAAGAAGCTGCTTCTAAGTTAAAAAGCTTAACTCAAGTAAAAAATCAGGGAACGAATTTCCCGAGAATCTCCCAGAGATTTCAATAAAAATAAAGTGTATATAACACTAAATCATTAATAATAGAGAAATTATTCCAGCATCCCCTAACCTAATATGTATATGGGAAATCCCGTTCAAACTAATTAATCTGAACGGGATCTCTATTGAAAATGAAAAACAAATCACAGAAGACGCTTCCATCTTCTGTAGAAAATTATAAATCGGGAGGTAAAATTACGTTATCAATTATATGAATAACACCATTACTTCCCTTCACATCTGCTGTAGTCACATTAGCGTCATTCACCATTACACCTTTGGGCTCAACTTTTACACTAATGGGAGTACCATCAAGACTTTTTACTTCACCGGATTTTAAGTCTGTGGATAATACTTCTTGTGGTACAACATGATACCTGAGTATTTTCACCAAAACTTCTTTATTCTTGGGTTGTAATAGCTCTTTAACTGCATCTTGCGGTAACTTACCAAAAGCTTCATCCGTAGGTGCAAAAACGGTAAATGGTCCTTCACCTTGCAAAGCTTCGGCTAACCCAGCAGCTTTTAACGCATCTACAAGTGTATTGAAGGAACCGTTAGCCTCAGCGATCTGTACCAGGTTTTTATCAGAAGTTTGTTCGGTTCCTGTAGAAGGTTTGGTCTCAACAGGTACTCTATCTGGTGCAGGAATAACTGGAGGAACGCTTGGAGGAATCTCCGGTGTTCCGGGTGTTGTTTGATCACCACAAGCAGCACGGTTATAAGGACATTCTTGTAGAATACTAGGACTGGGATTGAGAGAACCCGATCTTTGGGCAATTAAAACAGATGAATTGGATTTAGTCTTGCTTGCTAAAGAAGAATGTTTTTTGCTCGGTGTATTTTGAGTCTCATTTTTGGAGGAGTGGTTATGAGAAGTCTCTGGAACAATAGTCAAGTTGGGACTGAAAGCTTCTTTCGCCCCGACCTGTAGACTTACCAGGAGACTGAAGCCCGTCACTCCTACTACACTAGCCAACTTGGTCAGCATTTTGCTGTTCTCAAATTTCATATATTTCGATTATTCGGCTGGAGATTCCACACATCACACAAAGATTTATATCATTTTTTATACCTAAAATCTCGTTTTAGAGACTTTTTTACCATATTTTTTTGTCATAAACTATGAACTCACCAAGAACAATTTACTAAAACTTATAATAATTATTACTTTTGGTCGCTAACTATAATTATCAGTGTAATTTACCGTTTGAAAACTAGAGATTATTTTTAGCTATTTTTTAGTGCATGAGATTATTTTATGGTATCTGGGATTGTTGATACGGTGGCATTTAGAAATAATTCAAATAAATTACAGATAAATAATTATATTTGAGCAAAATATATGATTGATGAGTAAATTTATGAATATTTACTAGTAGAGATTTTTACTTATATATTTTGCTATTTTTACGAAATAACCGGTCTATGAATAATAGTTAATAATCTCGTTGATTATTGCTATTACGTTAATCAAACATTGTTTTATACTATATTTGTCTTATTGATGTTTATCTGTAAAATATGATTTGATTTGCTCTGATGTTTTTTTGGTATATTTACACATTTACAAGATTGACCCAGTTCATAAAAAACGTGATATTTATATTATTTGTCAAAATATTTTTAGAAAACAGCGTTGCTAATCATAAAGCATAACAATAAATTAATTTAACTTGCAATAATCAGAGTAAGTGTCAGAACTTTCATAATACCCAGATTGGCATGGAGATGAAAGCGTTAGCTTCGGAACAAAAACTATAGGTACACCACAGATGTAGCACGAATTTGTTTTAAGAAATACAAATTGAATTGTAAAGCTATAAGTATTTTTTGATTACTTTTAAAAGCATCAGCCCAAATTAATATTTAATTTATTTGATTCACTTCCGTATTTTCCGTATTTATTTATGGCCCTACATATAAATAATTTGATCTTCATACTGAAGAAAACTTGTTTGAAAAGTCATTAAGTGATGAATATCTGTTTCTATGTATAACAACTATATTTGATTTTTGAACGAATGCGGTTCAACAAAAGCTACCAGTACTCTACAAATAAGCACTCTTATCTATCTGCACAGAGATGTCTCTACAATATCGACCGTCATCAAAAAACTAGGATTTTCGTAGACCGCCAAAAATCTTAAGGCGCTTGATTCTTACTGTAATTAGTCCGTAGTTGGGGAAAATACGTCGTAATTTGCTCAAAATATAGTTGACACAAAAAATATTATTCAATAAACAGAACGATTGAATTAAATTAATTTAAACGAATGTAAACTTATAAAATTGATGAGCAAAATAAACTGGGTTTAGGTTATGTTGGAACTGTATCAATTTGAACTTTCGCAGTATTCAGAGAAAGTACGTTTGATTTTAGACTTCAAAGGTCTGGAGTATCGTAAGATTGAAGTTACACCTGGTATTGGTCAAGTTGACTTATTTCGAATGACAGGTCAACGTCAGGTACCTGTTTTGAAAGATGGTAGCAGATTTATTGTAGATTCTACAGAAATAGCTAAGTACTTAGACGCTCATTATCCTGAAAAGCCCTTAATCCCTGTAGAGCCCAAGCAACGAGGTCTATGTTTGATGATGGAAGAATGGGCGGATGAATCTATTGGAATTAAAGGTAGAAAAGCATTATTTTCTGCTATTAGTCAGGATAGGGATTTTCGCACATCTTTACTACCAAGTTCAATTCCAGACATTTTTAAAACTTTAGTTGGTGAGGTTCCGAGCGATTTCTTGAATGTTTTGGGTTCTGGTGTGGGTTACAGTGCTGATGCAGTAAATAGAGCTATGGCGGACTTGAAGCAAGATCTGGAAGCTCTGACTCTAATACTGTCCGATAGCCCCTATTTGTGTGGAGAAGAACCAACATTAGCTGACTTCGCAGTGGCTGGATTATCTATCCTGCTAAAATTTCCTGACGCTGCTTACTTGGAATTACCCAGCCAAATTTTAGGTAAAGGTGTACCGGGGATTGCAGATAATCCTGCCTATGCACCATTTTTCCAATGGCGCGATCGGCTTTACAATGATTATCGTAAGCCTATTATCGGTATTTCCACTCCCACAAGTGGGGATAGACCAACTTCTATTCAAATTGAGTAAGTTTTGGGGATTGGCGACTGGCGAATGGGTATCAAAATATGGACAAATAAATGGACAAATAACTAATTACAAATAATCCATGACCAATTGCCAATTCCCGATCAAGCTACCAGTTTGATGCCAAAAATCGCCTAATTTCACGATCTGCAATTAAAATTCACATATATCATTCATCATGTAATTAGTCACATGAACTTGGGACTGCCACTTGGCTCAGTTATACAAGGCTCTCTTACCGGAGGATTAGAAGTCCGCTTGAACCCCGATATATCTGTAGAAGATATGCGGGTGGGAAAATTTTTGGTTGTGCAGGGTATGCGATCGCGCTTTTTTTGTATGTTAACAGACGTAGCCTTAGGCACAGCCAATCAAAGAATTACAGCAAATCCTCCTCGTTGGGAAGATACTTTCCTTAGAGACATTCTCGCAGGGAGTGGAACTTATGGCACCATGACTCTTGCTCCGATGTTGATGTTTACTCCAGAGGAGAAGGAGTCTCTTAATGGCATCAATGGCAAATCAGCCAATCCCTTTATACCATCTGCAGGTGCTGGTTTAGCATCTTTTCAACCCCAAACCAGTACAACTATGGAATTGTTACCAGTCAAAACAATTCCTTCCCACTTCAGTCAAGTTTATGAAGCTTCTGAAGAAGATTTCCGTCGGGTATTTGGTTGGGAAGATGACATCCACCGTCGGAATTTTTCCATTGGTAAACCCTTGGACATGGATGTACCAATTTGTCTGGATTTAGACCGGTTTGTGGAACGCAGTAATGGTGTATTTGGAAAATCTGGTACCGGTAAATCATTTCTTACCCGTTTACTATTAGCAGGTATAATCCGTAAGGGTGCTGGTGTTAATCTCATCTTTGACATGCATTCCGAGTACGGATGGCAAGCTGTTTGTGAAGGGAAACAATATAGTACTGTAAAAGGGTTAAAACAGTTATTCCCAGGAAGAGTAGAAGTTTACACATTAGATCCAGAATCAACCCGTCGTAGAGGCGTAAGAGACGCGCAAGAGCTTTACTTAAGTTATGACCAAGTAGAAGTTGAAGATATTCGCCTATGTAGTCGTGACCTTGGGCTTTCCGACGCTAGTTTAGATAATGCCAACATCCTGTATGCCGAATTTGGCAAATCTTGGATTTTGCAATTATTGAACATGACCAATGAAGAAATTAAGCTTTTCTGCGAAGAAAAACGGGGTCACCAGGGTTCAATCACAGCATTACAGCGCAAATTGCTGCGGATGGATAACTTAAAATATATGCGCTCAGCTTGTCCCCATAACTACGTCAACCAAATTTTACGTTCTTTGGAAGCAGGGAAAAATGTAGTTGTTGAATTTGGATCCCAGTCAGATATGCTTTCTTACATGTTGGTCACCAACATGATTACTAGAAGAATTCACCAGCATTATGTTAGTAAAGCTGAGAGGTTTTTGCAAAGTGGAAATCCAACTGACAAACCTTATCAGTTAGTAATTACCATTGAAGAAGCACACCGCTTTTTGGATCCAGCAATTGTTCAAAGCACTATTTTTGGTACTATAGCCCGCGAAATGCGGAAATACTTTGTGAGTTTGTTGGTAGTAGATCAACGTCCATCCGGGATTGATAATGAAGTTATGTCCCAAATTGGAACGCGCGTCACAGCTTTACTTAATGATGAAAAAGATATTGACGCAATTTTTACTGGGGTTTCTGGGGGTAGTAGTTTGCGTTCCGTGCTGGCAAAATTAGACTCTAAACAACAAGCATTAATTTTAGGTCATGCGGTTCCCATGCCGGTAGTCGTACGCACTCGTCCCTATGATGAAACTTTTTACAAAGAAATTGGCGACCCTGCTTGGGAGGAAAAAACTGATGAGGAAGTGTTTGCAGAAGCTGAACTTGCAAAAGCCGACCTGGGTTTTTAGTTAATTCAGTAATTTATTGTTAATTGGTAACTGGCTGGTAACTGGTAACTGGTAACTGATAATTGGTAGTTACGTTACTTGTTACTCATCTTGCTATGCCCCATAATCATACCTAGTCTTTTTCTCACAAGTTCTCAGCTTGACAAAATAATCCTCTCTGCTAATCTCTTTAAAAGCAATAACGCAATTTTTGTGTAACAGAAAGCTTGGATATGATATTTCTTCACCAGCTTTCCAAAATGCCACATGAGAATGTTTTTAAATTGTCAATATTGCTGTTTTGTTGTCTAAAAATGATTTAGGAGTAATTTTATTGATTTAAACTGGGTCAATGCTTGTATTTCAATTCTTTACTGAACTTTTACATCAAGTTTTCTAGTTGAGATTATTGCGTTTGGTATACTATTTTTAATTTATACTCAAAAATTTTATTTATATTTTATATTGTGTGCTCTACTTTAAAATCAATCTTGAGTTAATAGCCTCGATTAAAAGCTGGAGTGAGAATAACTGACACAGTAATCTATTAACTACTAATTTGGCAGCTTTTATTCCAGTTTTTCCGGTTTAGTGACATCCGCCCATCACAAAACCCAAAACAGTTCGGTTATCCGGATAGTTCTAGGCAACAGAAGTTTTGTTTTTAACGTCACTATATATAAAGTAGGAGACAAAAATCGCAATAAGGCTTTTTGCTATTAAAACTGTTTTTGAGTATAATTGGAAGTTTAATCTATGCTACTTTACGAGCCAAAGATTTTGTCGTAATATTGAATATAAATAAGTAGAACTCATACTGACTTCGTATTTTTACTATCGCCGACAGCGATCAAGGGAAGTAGAAAGACGACAAGTTTATCTGACTTGCCTTCATAGGTTTGCACTTAAATTAACGATGATGGGGAATGAGTACTGAGGGGGACCATCTCGGCGATTTCTGCTTCAGCGTTTTGTATGAATACATTGTCTTAGATGTTGTGCCACGTAAGAGTTTACATGAGTCCTAGGTTTCCTATTCATCACAATTAATAATACTCAACCTATTCAACGTATTCATGGAGTAGAGGATAACGCACCAATGCCAAGTACAAACACTCAACTAGAAACTGCAAACACCAAATTCACGGCTGATATGGTGCGAACCTATCTGCGCGAGATTGGTAGAGTACCGTTGCTGACCCGCGAGCAAGAGATCGTTTTTGGTAAGCAAGTACAACAAATGATGAAGTTGGTTGAAGCGAAAGATGCTTTGACCAAAAAATTAGATCGTTCGCCCACCCTGGAAGAGTGGTCGCATAATGTTAAGCTTTCAGAGACAGAAGTAAAACAAATTGTGCACCAAGGGAAGCGAGCTAAGCAAAAAATGATTGAAGCTAACTTACGCTTGGTTGTTGCAATTGCGAAAAAATACCAGAAGCGGAATATGGAGTTTCTGGATTTGATCCAGGAAGGAACTTTAGGTTTGGAACGAGGTGTGGAGAAGTTCGATCCGACTAGAGGTTATAAGTTTTCAACCTATGCTTACTGGTGGATTCGTCAAGCCATTACTCGAGCTATCGCTCAGCAAGGACGTACCATACGTCTTCCCATTCATATCACTGAAAAACTGAATAAAATCAAGAAAGTTCAACGAGAGTTGGCTCAAAAATTAGGTCGTTCTCCCTTACCGGGTGAGGTTGCAAAAGAGTTGGATTTAGAGCCCAGTCAGATCCGTGAATATTTAAATATGGCTCGTCAACCAGTATCTTTGGATGTTCGTGTTGGTGACAACCAAGACACTGAATTGCAAGAAATGCTGGAAGATGAAGGACCTTCTCCAGAACACTACACTACCCAAGAGTTTTTGCGCCAAGACTTGTATAACTTGTTAGCTGAACTTACACCCCAGCAAAGAGAAGTTCTTTGTTTGCGTTTCGGTTTGGAAGATGGGAACGAATTGTCTTTAGCAAAAGTTGGAGAACGTTTAAACCTTAGTCGAGAGCGGGTTCGCCAATTAGAACATCAAGCTCTTGCTCATCTACGTCGCCGTCGGGCTAATGTTAAAGAGTATGTTGCAAGCTAACTCGAAAAGTAGGGACTTACTCAAATTTATCTATCACTCTTTAAACAACGCTTCTTAGATAGAAAGGAGAAATTGAGTTTTAAGTTGGTCCTCCATCTTCTCAAGTTCCCTTTCTTCTCATTATGGAGATGTAGCAATGCTGCGTCTCCAATTTTTTTATCTTCTCTATTATCTCTATTAAAATTTCCCCAAATTCCCCGCTTCTTCTCCCACTTATAAAAAGAATAATCAACTCAAGCTTAGTCTCAGTGCTCGTTCTGAAAACCTCAAAATTTTGCACTTTACCCAATACGGAACAACTACAAAGTTAAATAAATCAGGACTTTCTCCGGTCTATGGACGTAATTTCAGAAATTTTCCCAAAATTCAGTGAAAATATTCCGCAAAAATTCCGAAAAGTAATTCCTAAAACTTGTATTAACTCAAAGAAAGTTAATTTTTAGAGATTCTACTAAAAAAAAAAGGAGCAATGATTCAAAAATATTTTGTAGTTTAATAATTTATATTTTTTTCAATTTTGTAAATTAGTTTGTAAATTCCCTCCATTTTTCCCAATTTACGCCAAATCTGTTTGATTAAAGTTTTATTCACCGGAAAAAGTAGGATATTTTAAGCAAACAAGGCGGATACTCTGTCAAAATTTTATTTACTTGGATAATCTAAACCTAAATATTGATACTGCTTGAACAATATGTGATCTAAGTCACTTACTTTACCGGCACATTTATCACAACCTAACAGTAAGAAATAGAAAATTGCGCAATGTACCAAAGGAGGAAATCTCTAGTAATATTTATTTGTTGATAAATGAGTTGCAGACATAACCTGAACCTAAGATTTTTAGAATCTAGACTTAAGAAAGAATTCTCAAGTTATTGCAGCATAGTAAATTAGTCTGTATGATAGTAAATTTCTTTTGACTAGTTCTTAAACATTACGTCACAACCACAAAGCAGTAAGTGCAGAACCAATTTAAACATTTGTGACTCAAGATTTTAACTTAAAACTTGTAACTCATAATTGTTTAATTTCTAATTAACATCATTGATCTATTTATAAATTGTTAGCTTCTGCTGATAATTCAATATTTAAAAATTAAATTGTGTTGTGACTAAACTTCGGCGGATTTTGGACCACGTGAGTCTAATAATCATATTAGCTAATTTTTCAGCCCACCGAAATCCAACAAAAAATCAAAATTTTATTTATTCAAGTATTTTTTTTGTCAGACAATGTAACTAAAAGACGATATCACCCAGAAACCAAAAACAACTATTCATAAAATTACGTGCTTTAAAATGGGGAACAAAATGTTGAACAATATCAAGCGTCTATCTTCAAATCTAAATTGGAAAGTCCCCTTCTTTGCTCTTTCCTTGGCTATTGGAGTATTTGCGGAAACTACAAATCCGGTATCTGCGAGTCAAATGCATCATTCCCAGACTGCATCATTGAATTCGCAGACTGCTACAGGCTCTTTTTCCTCCTACAGTTCTTCTAGTTCTTCACAAAGTACTAATTTTTTTGTTAACAATAATGGGAATTATTCTCATAATTGGGATACATCATTGAGAACAGTTGGCGATATCAACCAGTATCAAGCTTCTATAAGCACTTCTTCACTTCGCAAACGGACAACCTTACCCCAAAAAGACGGAGTTTATCTCTACGGTCAATCTCCCCAACCAGGACAATTAGGTAAAGGTTACATAATTTTTGAACGGAAGTACGGTAGAGTGACGGGTGCTTTATATATGCCCAGTTCAGAATTTAGCTGTTTCCGAGGAGCATTGCGTCAAAATGGAAAACTCGCAATGACGGTCAATAGCTATCCAGGTGAAACTAGCACATCTCAAGTGGCTTCTGTAAGAGGGTTCTCTGGTACAGAGAATACTGTCACCAACTACAATCATTCTGTTAGACTTCAAAATTACTATCGTTTGAGTTCGATTGGTGATAGCGATCGCCAAGTCTTACAAATGTGCAAAGGTTAATAAAAAGGAATAATAATGGAAGGTTATCTTTAGTAATTGGTCGTTAGTCATCGTTCACTGATGTTTGAACTAGGATCGATGATTAATGACCAATTTATTTCGATTGGCGGTTGGTAAGGGCGACCGATAATTTATTATTTAGTTGCTTGGCTCTTAATTCTTGTTTTTTTATAACGCACGTTCGATATATGTGCTAGTATAGTATTGGATTTGATTAAGTTAAATATTTAGTGACGCGACGTTTCGCGATCGCTAACGAGTAGAGTAAATGGATGGGATAATTAGTACCTTGCCTTTACGCCTTAAAAATAAATTCAGTGTAGATCGATGCCGAAAAT
Organism: Mastigocoleus testarum BC008; assembly: GCF_001456025.1. Classification (GTDB taxonomy): domain Bacteria; phylum Cyanobacteriota; class Cyanobacteriia; order Cyanobacteriales; family Nostocaceae; genus Mastigocoleus; species Mastigocoleus testarum. The sequence goes on along the minus strand of NZ_LMTZ01000022.1, from coordinate 13,059 downwards.
TGTAGACCACGAGCAGTACCGCAAAGAATTATTATGGAAAAGTTTTGACTTGTTTGCCCAAAAGGGTTATGCATCTATCACCATGCGTGAGATTGCAAAAGAACTCAGGGTTTCAACTGGAACCTTATATCATTATTTTCCCAATAAGGAAGCCTTATTCTTACAGCTAATTGAAGAGCAAGCCGAACGGGATCTTTCTGATTTTTTGGCTGAAGCACAAGACGTAGAAACTTTACCAGAGCGAATTCATACTTTAATTGATTTCCTTGCGAAAAATGAAGATTATTTTATCAATCAAACACTAATATTATGTGACTTCTATCAGCAGCAAGGAAAAGCTATCGTTTTAAGTAATAAAATTCTTCAAACTGTTCAGGAAAAGACAAGACAAGAACTTTCTAAGTATTTACAAATTCAAGATCGAGTTTTAGCAAGTTTCGTCATGAACGTGGTTAGTGGGTTATTAATCGGGCGTATGTTTGAAGGAGATGTAATTTCCTACGAGGAGCAAGGAGAATTACTCAAAAAGATGGTTTGTCAATATTTAGATAATCAAAATTTAAAGAGTCAAAATTTAGATATTAAAAATTTAGAAAATCAAAATTTAGAGAATTAATAGGAGAAAGTATGAGTCAAGAACTACTTCCTAAGTCTGCAAGTAAAAAACCTGCGATCAAAAACCTATTAGGTTTGATAATAGCTGGTACCGCTGTCTCTGGTGTACTTACTGTTTATGGCTTATCTCAGTTTCAATCACTCCAAAAACCTACTGCTCAAGCAGTTGACCAACCATCTCCAATGAAGAAAGTTACCGCTTTAGGAAGACTCGAACCAGAAGGGGAAGTAATTGAGTTATCCGCACCTTTAACTTTGGATGGAGATCGCATCGGACAATTATTGGTAAAGGAAGGGGATACTGTCAAAGTAGGAGAAACCATTGCTGTTTTAGATTCCTATAAACGTTTACAAGATGCTCTTACCCAAGCTGAACAAGAGGTGAAAGTTGCACAAACGAAACTAGCACAGGTAAAAGCCGGTGCCAAATCCGGGGAAATAACTGCCCAAAAAGCAACCATAGCTAGACTTCAGGCAGAAAACAGCACGCAAATATCTGCCCAGAAAGCAACAATAGCTCGACTTCAAGCTGAATTAAATAATGCTCAGTCGGAATATCAACGCAACCAAAATCTTTATCAAGAAGGAGCGATTTCTGCATCAAGTAGAGATAGCAAACGCTTGACCTGGGAAACTGCACAACAGCAATTAGCTGAAGCCCAAGCTAACCTCAAACGCATTATTTCCTCTGGACAGGAACAAATTAATGCAGCCAAAGCAACTCTTAACCAAATTGCTGAAGTTCGTCCAGTTGATATTAAAGTTGCACGAGCAGAGTTAGATCGCGCGATCGCCACACTTAAACAAGCCAAAACTAATCTCGAACAAGCTTATATCCGTGCTCCCATAGTAGGGCAAATTATTAAGATTCATGTTCGTAAAGGTGAAAAAATTGGTGATTCTGGTGTAGCCGAAATAGCTAAAACAAATCAAATGATGGTAATTGCAGAAGTTTATCAAACTGATATATATAAAATAAAAGTAGGACAAAAAGCAATTATTAGCGGACAAGCATTAAATAGTAAATTGAAGGGGGAAGTAACTCAAATCGGTTTGCAAGTTAATCGCCAAAATGTTTTTAGTAACCAGCCCGGAGAAAATTTAGATCGTCGTGTTGTTGATGTCAAAATCCGCTTAAATCCTGAAGATAGCAAGCGTGCTTCAGGGTTGACTAATTTACAGGTAGAAACAGCAATACAACTATAAAAATTATTTTCATTATTTTACGTTTGAATTATTTTATAACGAATGTTTGATATAAGGAAAAGTTATGTTTTTAAAGAACAAATGGTGGGCGATCGCTGAATCGCAAATGATCAATAAAAAACCTGTTGCGCTTAGACGTTTGGGTATGGATCTAGTTCTGTGGCGAGACAGTAGTGGTAAAGTCGTTTGTCAAGCTCAACACTGCCCGCATCGAGGTGCAAGCCTTGCTCTAGGTAAGGTAGTAGATGGTTGTCTACAGTGTCCTTATCACGGTTTTCGTTTCGATAATCAAGGTAATTGCACCTTAATGCCTTGCGAAGGTGAGAAGGCTCACATCAGTTCAAAAATGCGGGTAAAACCTTATGAGGTAAAAGAAGCACATGGTCTAGTATGGTTGTGGTGGGGAGAAGCTCAATCCGAACAATCCCAAATTCCTTGGTTTGAAGAATTGCAAAACCATCCAAAACGTTGGGCTTCGGGAATGATGAGTTGGAATGTTCCTTTTACTCGAGCTGTAGAAAGTTTACTAATCGATCTGCATCATTTTGTATTTGCACATCATAACGTTGCTCGGTTATCTGGTTTTGGTTCTTCTACTTTGTTAGATCCTTTTGATGCAAAAGTTGAAGGTGAAGTAATTCATACTTGGGGACGAATCAGACCGCAAAAATCAGATGACCAAAATTCAAATCACCAAAATTCAAATCACCCAACATTAAGCCAAAGCATGAGTGTTGCGAACTTCCGACATCGCTTACATTTCCCCAACTTAGCTATATTTGATTTTGGCTTTGGTGGAATCAAATTATTTGTAGTTGCAACACCTATCGATGAAGAGAATACTTGGGCATATTTCCGTTACTATACTCCATTCAGTATGCCTTGGGTTAGTCAGTTAATTTCCAGAGCTTTTGTGTGGGTGGAATTAAATCTAGTTCAACCGGATGACTACAAAATTTTGATGTCAACTCGACCTCGAAAGAGTGGATTGAAGGTTAATAATTTTGTTCGTGCAGATAAAGGAATAGTTTTATGGCACAAACTATACGAACAAGCTCAGACAATATCAAAGTCAGAAAATACTTAAGAACTGACATTGAACAAATATGGGATTCACAAGCAACATAAGTCCTATAAGTTATTCAAACAAAATTTGATGCAGTCATATGGAGAAAAATATGATGACTTCTGAAATTATCCTGCTAGAAAAATCACAAATCGATAAAGCTTCCCAAATTCTTGCTGCAGCATTTCTTAAAGACCCACTTTTTAGCTATGCGTTACCCCAAGAAGATAAGGTAAAAGATAAATTATTGCACGATATATGGAAAGCTAGCTTACGATATTCCCTCCCTCATAACTGTACATATACCACTCCAGAAATTAAAGGGATTGCAATTTGGATCCCACCAGGAGCATATCCTTTTAATAACCTGCGATTTATGCTCACAGGATTCTATAGAATTCCTTTCCAGTTGGGTTGGAAAAACCTGAAAAAGTTTATCTCCCCATTTGCGTTACTTGACAAATACCACACACAAGATATGCCCGTACCTCATTGGTATCTCTTTGGTTTGGGAGTTTCACCTGTTTGTCAGGGAGAAGGAATTGGCGGTTCACTCATTCAACCGGTCCTCAAACAAGCAGACGAAGAAGGTTTACCTTGTTATCTGGAAACTGATACCCCTGGGGCTATTCGCTTTTACCAAAAACATGGTTTTGAAGTTTTGAGAACCGGCGAACAACCACTCAAGTTTTGGACAATGAAAAGAGAACCTCAAAACGGTAATAGATAGCTGATTTTGATTGTTAATTAAATAATTTCTAAAATTTCTAAGACAAGTCATTTAAATATGTTTCATAAATTGTTTCGAAGAACACCATTAGCTTGGCGACAGTTGACAAAGCAAAAAACTCGCTTCGCTGTAGCTATAGCCGGTATTGCTTTTGCAGATATTCTTATGTTTGTTCAGATGGGCTTTGAAGGTGCGCTTTTCAATTCAGCGACAAAACCTCACCGATCGCTACAAGCAGATCTAGTCTTGATTAATCCCCAATTTCAAACTTTATTCTCAGTCAAAAGCTTTTCTAGGGCGCGTTTATACCAAAGCTTGGCTTATGAAGGAGTCGAATCAGTGCAGTCCGTATATATTAATACTGCTCAATGGAAAAATCCCAAAACTCACCTCAGTCGCGCCATTTTAGTTTGGGGAGTTGATTCGACAAAATCTACCTTTAATTTTCCTGAGATTGATCAGAATTTGGGACAACTCAAGCAACTGAACCGGGTATTTTTTGATCGTGCAGGAAGACCTGAGTATGGAGCAATCGCTGATATATTCAAAAAACAGGGTACTGTTGAGACTGAAGTTAATAGTAAATTGATTCAAGTAAAAGGTTTATTCACTTTGGGTGCTTCCTTTGCTGCTGATGGCAATATTATTACTAGTGATTCGACCTTTATGGAATTGTTTCCAGAACGCAAACCTGATCGCATTGAACTTGGTTTAATCAAACTGAAAGCAGACGCAGATATTGAAAGTGTACGATTGCATTTAGAGACTAATCTACCCAATGATGTACGAGTGCTTACGCCAGATGACTTTGCCGAAACTGAAAAAAATTATTGGTCGGATGGCACCGGTATCGGTTTTATCTTTGGTTTTGGCGTAGTAATGGGTTTTATTGTCGGGATCGTAATTGTTTACCAAATTCTTTACTCTGATGTATCAGATCACTTACCAGAATATGCAACTTTAAAGGCGATGGGATATACCGATCGCTACCTATTAGTAACTCTTTTACAAGAAGCTATTCTCCTCGCCGTGCTGGGCTACATTCCTGGATTTGTACTGTCATTTGGACTTTATCAACTAGCATATGCTGCTACTATGCTTCCTATTGGGATGACAGTAGCTCGAAGCATTAATGTGTTTGTTATGACCATCATTATGTGCTTTGCTTCGGGAGCGATCGCAATGCGCAAACTTCAATCTGCGGATCCTGCTGACATTTTTTAGTTTTGGGTTTCGAATTACAGGTTTCAAATTATAGAAACATATTGGCATACTAGGAATGACTTTTTATATCGAATATTCGATATAAGAATAATCTTTAAATTTCACCACAACATATTTAATTACACTTTCAAGCTAATTACACTTTCAAGCTAATTACACTTTCAAGCTAATTACACCTTCAACCCATGGAAAGTCTTTACTCTCTTGATTCTAACCAATCTTTATCGACAGAAGCAGTTATTTGTGCTCGAGATCTTAACCATTACTTTGGAGAAGGTGAACTGCGCAAACAAGTGCTATTTGATATTAATTTAGATATTTACCCAGGTGAAATTGTTATTATGACTGGTCCAAGCGGTTCAGGAAAAACTACACTGTTGACCTTAATCGGTGGACTACGTTCTGCACAGGAAGGTATTTTGAAGATTTTAGGGAAAGACGTTTGTGGTGCAAGCAAACAGAATCTAACAAAGATTCGCCGTCAAATCGGCTATATTTTTCAGGCACATAATTTAATGACATTTTTGACTGCACAAGAAAATGTACGAATGTCCCTGGAGTTACACGACAACATGTTGACTGCGGACATGGATGCAATCGCAAACGATATGTTGCAGAGCGTGGGTTTGGGAAATCGTGCAAATTATTATCCAGAAAATATGTCAGGTGGACAGAAACAAAGGGTAGCGATTGCTCGCGCACTTGTTAGTCAACCTAAAATTATTTTGGCAGACGAACCCACTGCTGCACTTGATAAAAAATCTGGGCGTGATGTGGTGGAATTAATGCAAAAGCTAGCAAAAGAACAAGGTTGTACAATTTTGCTTGTCACCCATGATAATCGGATCCTTGATATTGCCGACCGAATCGTTTATATGGAAGATGGTTATCTTCAAAATAATAGTGTAGGTGTGGATGTTAATGGGTAATTGGTAATTGGTAATTGGTAATTGGTAATTGGTAATGGGTAATTGGTAATTGGTAATGGGTAATTGGTAATTGGTAATGGGTAATGGGTAATTGGTAATGGGTAATGGGTAATTAATGATTTATCCACAATTATCTATAGAGATATTTAAGTATTACAAATAAGGGTTCAATTAAATGAGTAACGAAAACAAAATGTTAAGATTGTAAATTTATAGCTTTAAAATAAAAAAAACTACAGGATAAGAAACAAATGCAAAATCCCATAAAAATACTTTGGGAGTTTTGTCAGTTGAAAAATCACCTTCAAATTAAATGGGTACTTCCATTTTTATAAATAGAAAATTACCATTACTATCTGCACCTACCACAGTAAATGAACAAAATCACATCCTTTTGTATTGCTTTTATAATTTCTCTAATTTGTTCCCAACCAGTTTACGCACAATTAAAAAATGGCTCTAGAGCACCTTCTAACGTCCCAAACAAAGAATATCCATATATCCATTCTGATGGAAAGGTAACATTTCGTGTTAAAGCACCATTAGCTAAAAGTGTACAAGTTATCGGACTCGACTCTAAAAACCCATTCGGGAAAGAGCCAACTAATTTAATTCGTGGTGAAGATGGGCTATGGATAGTGACAATTCCCATAAATCCCGGATTCCATTACTACCAGTTAATCATTGATGGTACCCCAGTCAACGACCCAGCAAGTAAAACTTATTTTGGTTGGGGAAAAGCTACAAGTGGATTGGAAGTTCCCCATCCCAAAGTTGATTTTTATAATCCTAAAGTAGCAACCCATGGCGAAGTACGCCAACGTTGGTATCATTCCCAAGTAACCGGTAAATTACGCCGAGTTCTTGTCTACACTCCACCCAATTATAACGCTAATATTAAACGCAGATATCCCGTACTTTATCTACAGCATGGTGCTGGTGAAAGTGAATGGGCTTGGACTCAACAAGGTAAAGCTAATTTTATTCTTGATAACCTCATAAACACAGGTCAAGCCATACCGATGATTGTAGTTATGGACAACGGTTATGCAACCAAACCAGGGGTAAAACTTCCACCAGATTCTTGGAAAAATGAAGCTTTCCCCCTAGTAGTAATTAAAGATTTAATTCCTTTGATTGACAGTCAATATCGGACAATTGCTCATAGAAATTCTAGAGCAATTGCTGGTCTTTCTATGGGAGGAGGACAAGCATTAGAAGTTGGCTTGAATAATTTAGATAAGTTTTCCTGGGTCGGTGGTTTTAGTTCTTTATTGAAAGATTTTAATATTGATACATCTTATGGTGGAGTTTTTCAAAATCCAACTTTAGCTAATTTAAAATTAAAATTATTTTGGTTAGGTTGTGGTGCTCAAGATAATTTTTACTCTAACCATCAAGCAATCCATAAACAATTAGAAAAAATTGGAATTAGACACATTTGGTTTCCAACGAAAGGCGGACATGAATGGTTGGTTTGGCGAGGATATTTACGAGAGTTTGCTTCTATATTATTTCGCGATTAATCCATGTTAAAACTTTCGTGTTATTAACTAGGGAGAAATTATCTGAATTAAAGGTCTTGCTGAATAGAGAATCCTAATTGAGAAATAACATCATTGAAAAATTGATTTTCCCTAGATATTTACATTAAAAGTATTACACACTCACCATCGTCCCCCATTACAAATTATTTAGTATTACGCATTCACCAACGCTATATAAATTAATCATTTAAATATTGATTTCTGAGCGAATATTTCCAACTACTATCAGAATTAGAACAAATTTCAATGACAGATGCATCTATAAACTCACTCAACGAGCAGACACGCGCAGCTTGGAATGCGAACTCTCAAATTTGGGATGAACGTATGGGTGACGAAGGTAATGATTTTCATCAAACCCTTATTCGCCCCTCTACTCAAAGATTATTAAACTTACAACCAGGACAGAAAATTTTAGATGTAGGTTGTGGTAATGGTTTAACCTCCCGCTGGTTAGCAAGTCTTGGCGCGCAAGTATTGGGAATTGACTTTGCAGAAGAAATGATTATCAATGCATGCAAAAGAACTAAACCCGATGAAACATCGGTTAAGTTTCAGGTGCTTGATGCAACTGATGAAACAGCTTTACTGAGACTAGGTGAAAATTCTTTTGATGCAGCTGTTTCTACAATGGCTTTGATGGATATGGCTCAAATCGATCCTTTAATGCGATCGCTTGCAAAGTTATTACGTCCCAAAGGATGTTTTGTATTTTCAGTGTGTCATCCTTGTTTCAATCATGTAGGTGCGAGCATGCTTGCAGAAACCAGTGATGTAGAGGGTAAATTAGTAACTGAATATTCAATAAAAGTTAAATCATACTTAGAACCAAGTAGTATAAGTGGATTAGCGGTTGAGAATCAACCACAACCACACATTTATTTTCATCGACCTTTACATTTACTTTTAAGTTCAGCTTTTCACTTTGGCTTTGTCTTAGATGGTTTAGAAGAACCTGCTTTTCCAACTCAAGATCCCGCTCAAACTAACTCTTTTGGTGGATGGAATAACTACAATCAAATTCCACCTGTATTCGTTGCAAGGTTAAGGTCGGGAGAGAGATAAGTTTTTTACTAAATTTGACCCATATCCTACATATTACTTGCTAGATTGAACACAGATAGTATTCTTGTTCAAGAAAGGATTTGTATGCCAGAAGATTTTGAAACGCGTTTTCGGGAGGAAGTACGCAAGCGCGAGCAAAGACGAAAAAGGCGCATGATACGTAAATTTTCCTCGCTCTTCCTAATCTTTGCTTTGGTAGTATTATCTATATATTTATTTTCTCAAAAAAATATAATATTACAAATCTCTAACCTAAGTATTCACACTATTTTACTGAGTATATTTGGACTGATTGTAATTATTAGTTTAATTGTTTATTTTACTAATCTCCGAGAATCTGAGTTCGATCAGAAATCTCCTGTATTTTCTGTAAACACCCTCAAAGATCCCAATTCTGGTGAAATTCAATGGAAATATATTTTGGGAGTAGCTTTACTTTTATCGACATTTGTGTACCAGGCTAACCAGTTTACAATCGATAATCATATCCATACTCTAATATATCGACCAAAACCACCCGTATCAAATCAATACTGGCCATGGAACAATTATGGAGATATCGATCCTATTGTTGCAAATCTTCCATCTGATGTTGAAATCAGTATTCAATCTGTTGCACAATATATAGCTAGGGAACAAAAAGACCCGTATTTACAAGTAAAAGCTTTACATGACTATGTTGTTAGTCGAGTCACTTACGATTTAGAGGTACTTAAAACGGGAATAAGACCTCCTCAGGATGCGAAAACGGTTTTTCAAACTCACAAAGCAGTGTGTGAAGGTTATGCTAAATTATTTGCTGCGTTGGGGCGGAGTATAGGTTTAAACGTTGTTTATCTTGAAGGAAAAGTCCGGCGAGATTTAGCTCCTGTCGATTTAATTCCAAGGAGATTAAGGTTTCTCAACAGTGGCTATGATTGGACTTTGCATGCATGGAATGCTGTTAAAGTTGCAGGTCAATGGCAATTAATTGATGCAACCTGGGATGATAGTAATTCTAATAAATCTGGTATTTCATATAATGCTAATTATCTTATGCCTCCTCCAGAGGTAATGATTATTAGTCACTTACCTGATTTATCAAGTTGGCAACTTTTAAAAAACCCTACAGATCAAGATAAATTTGAGAAGCAGCCACTTTTAACTCCTTATTTTTTCAGTGAAGAATTGGATATTACCTCACCAAAACAGTATGAGTCATCCGTTCAAAAAACAGCTGTAATTGAAATTAACACTTCTACCAACTATCGAAAGAAAATAGTAGCTGTATTTACCAAGGCGAAAAAAACGGAATTTTCAATTGGGGACTTATTGGAAAATAATCAGTCAAATCAACGCAAGGAATTAGAAATTCAAAGATGCTCGAGTCAAATAAGTGGATCGGGTAAAACCAAAATCTCTTGTCAATTACCTGAAAAGGGAGATTATCAGATTTTTGTATTTAGTGCTGGGAGAAAGGTTATTCCTATTGGTCAACTTAAATTTCACGCAATTTAGTACTGATTTACTTTAATTTTGATACACTCCGCTTATGAAAAGGAATAGGGAGCAGATTCAAAGAGTTGATGTGTAGCATTATTTTTTTATATGAATGGACGCGAGAGTCTCAATTCTCGATTTCTTCCCGATTTCTTCTCTATTTATTCTCAATTATTTTTTAATCTATAATAAGTTTCCTTTCAGGGAAATATTGATTTTCATGAAAGATAAAATCATGAATATTAATTTTAATTATTCTAATCTTAAGGTTCGTAACTTGAAATCTAATAGAAGATTAAATAAGCAGACTCATTCAACAACCTATCCAATAATCCATTGCTCTGCTAGTCCCTAGAAGCTTTGCTAAAAAAGCTTTTAAAGAGTCAGTTACTGCAAAAACATTATACGAGAGTGCTTTTAACCGTATGTGATCAATATATTGCACCTCACTTAGAATCTCTTCCATTAGCTTTAGCGTGGAGAAGCGAACGAGACTCACTCTAGAAAAGGCAAAAATCTTAAACTTTGAATTAGATAATTAAATCGGAAGACTCTTGCGGAATTAACACGAATATGCGTGAACATCGTACATTCTATGTTTATCCGCTACCTTGTAAACTCGAAAAGTATGAACCTGAAATGTCAATTTAAACAACAACCAAGCTCTTTTAGGAAAATTTAACAAACAGGCACAGGCAAGACAAAATAACCTTAAAGTGAGTCAGAAATAAAGTTTTACAGTGAAATATTAGACTTATTATTCGATTTTGGTTCTTCAGTCAGTCCTGATTTCTCATTCTTTCCTAAAGAAGGTTCGTTTGTTCCTAATAAATCGTGAATTTCACTCAATGAATTCGGCTTTACATCGCTACTGGATGAATTATCTACATACTCTAATAGATCTTCCACCCGACAATTGAGAGCCTTGCAAAACCTCGCGACTCTTTCAATATGGTTAATTCCGGTCCTACCACTTTCCCAGTTTTGAACTGTACTTTCGGTCACGCCTACAAGACGTGATAGCTCAAGCTGGGTTAATCCTGCTTGTTCGCGGAGAAAGGCAATTCGTGGTTTTGCTTTACGTTTCACAGCTACAGCATTTATGTCTTGTTTATAGTCGTACATCCTAACACCAAAAAAAAATAGTGCTCAAATAATTTAACAAAACACTTGACGCACCCAAGAACTTGGGTTAAAAATATTAGGTGTCAGGTTCACTATTAACTCTATAGCAATCCTATATAGTTAGTAAAGCTGTTTCGGGAACAAAAATAGAAATACATCAGTTATGAATAGTATTGAAACTGATATTTTCTTATGTTTCCCTCAGGGCTTTTAAATAAAGTTCCTTAGGAACAGTTAATAACTCCAGCCAGGAATGTTATATCAAGCTGAAATTAGGAGCTGTTAAGGGGTTCGAAAATTTTTCCAAAAAAAAATCAGACTTAATCTGGAATGAACCGAACTCACTTTGTATCCTCAAATATCAGACAAAAACAAACTCACTCAGAGGAAATCCTCAAGGTTCTTATTCTTAATATGAATTAAATGAATCTAGAGTGAACAAAATCAAAACTCTCACTGAATTAAAACTCTCACTAAAATTCAACCTCGTTCAACGACAAAGTTCAACAACCAAGCTCAACAACACATAACCAATGAGGTCTTCAATCATGTTCAAGAAATCAGTTGCTTTCGGTCTTTTAGCTGCTAGTTTAATCGTTGCTCCTACCGCAGCATTCGCAAATACTCAAAGTCAAACTAACGATCAGTTTAACGAGCAAAACGGTGCTGCAACTGATGGTAGCTTCAACCAGCAAAACGCTGAGAACGTTAACAACCAAAGACAAGTAATCGATGGTAAGAGCCGTCGTCGCGGTTACCGTAAGCCCGCTCGCAAATATCGTGGTCGTCGCGCTAAGCAAGAGCAAGATAACATTCAAGGAAACGTTCAAAATGGTGCGGCTGATTTTGAATCAGAAAACAGACAAAATGCTAGCAACCGCAACAACCAAAGACAAAGAAATCGTCGCTAATTGCTACTAATTAGATTGACTTGAACGTCGCATTAACCGGCGTTGCACTCAACGATACAAGCAACGCCCAATAAATAACCCAACAAATAAAAACTGTTCGACACCACACAACACATAAAGGTCTACAAAAATGAAAAGAGTAGTTGCTTTCGGTCTTTTAGCTGCTAGTTTAATTGTTGCCCCTACCGCAGCATTTGCAGATACTCAAAGTCAAACTAACGATCAGTTTAACGAGCAAAACGGTGCTGCAACTGATGGTAGCTTCAATGAGCAAAATGCTGAGAACGTTAACAACCAAAGACAAGTAATCGATGGTAAGAGCCGTCGTCGCGGTTACCGTAAGCCCGCTCGCAAATATCGCGGTCGTCGCGCTAAGCAAGAGCAAGATAGCGTTCAAGGAAACGTTCAAAGTGGCGCGGCTGATTTTGAATCAGAAAACAGACAAGATGCTAGCAACCGCAACAACCAAAGACAAAGAAATCGTCGCTAATTCTGACTTAGACTAGCTGAAACGTCATATTAACTGGCGTTGCAATCAACGATACAAGCAACGCCCAATAAATAACCAACAAACAAAAAGTTCGATATCACACAACACACAAAGGTCTACAAAAATGAAAAGAGTAATTGCTTTCGGTCTTTTAGCTGCTAGTTTAATCGTTGCTCCTAGTGCAGCATTTGCAGACAGACAAAGTCAAACCAACGATCAGTTTAACGAGCAGAACGGTGCTGCAACTGATGGTAGCTTCAACCAGCAAAACGCTGAGAACGTTAGCAACCAAAGACAAGTAATCGATGGTAAGAGCCGTCGTCGCGGTTACCGTAAGCCCGCTCGCAAATACCGTGGTCGTCGCGCGAAGCAAGAGCAAGATAACATTCAAGGAAACGTTCAAAATGGTGCGGCTGATTTTGAATCAGAAAACAGACAAGATGCTAGCAACCGCAACAACCAAAGACAAAGAAATCGTCGCTAATTCTGACTTAGACTAGCTGAAACGTCATATTAACTGGCGTTGCAATCAACGATACAAGCAACGCCCAATAAATAACCAACAAACAAAAAGTTCGATATCACACAACACACAAAGGTCTACAAAAATGAAAAGAGTAATTGCTTTCGGTCTTTTAGCTGCTAGTTTAATTGTTGCTCCTAGTGCAGCAT
>NZ_LMTZ01000021.1 GCF_001456025.1 Mastigocoleus testarum BC008 | reverse complement strand
TAATTCGGGATAAGTCCTCTTCTAATCCTTTTGGTTGGTCATGGATACCTGAGTAACTCCTTACCCCGGAATTTTGAGGGGATACCCACAAACTTTCTTTCTTTTTCTTCACCCCACTTGACCATTGCTTAGCCATTAAGTCGGGAGATGGGAGGAACATATTAATATATTCAACCTCTCCAGTTACATCACGAGTTACTTCTTCTTGATACTCACGAGTTACAGGTTGTGTTTTTGTTCTAGTTTTTGTTTCTTTGAAACAAGAACCTTCTTCATAAGTTTCTTCATTACTTTCATATTCTGTTTTAGTGCGTGTTTCATATTCTGTTTTTTGTCCAATTACTTCTGTTTTCCTAGTATGATTTAGTTTGAAATCATATTGCACTTCGAAAAACTTATCTGGTAAGGTTGGTAAATTTTTATCTAATTTTTGTTGTAAATCACTGATTGCTGCATTTTCTAGATCGATTAAAGAAGCGAATGTTTGTTCTGATAAATGATTTTTTAATCTCTTAACTTGTTCGTCAACGAAAGATTCTAAAGCTTGTTCAAATTGTTTTGCTTTCCCTTGCAGAAAAAATTCTGCTCTTGCTGACATTGCTACTTTCATGGTGTGATACAAGAGACGAACATGACGCTCATCATGCTCTAATTCTTTTTTCCCTTTATCATTATCAGTTCTCACAGACTTTACGAAATATTCTGACTCACGAGAAAATGATTTTAATCTTCGACTCACATTATCATAGGTTTTAGCAATATCATCAGCTAATGCAGGGGATACAACTTCTTGTAATTTATCTCTTAGCTGGAAATATAATTGATTGTTATTTAAACCGTAACGAACTGGAGCGATTAGATATTTAGTCAAGTCTGCTTCTACACCAGAGACAGCATTTACGATCGAATTAAAACCTTCATATCCTTTTTCTTTGGCATTTTTTACAACTTCTAAATCTGCTTGAGGATCGTGTTTTTTCAACCCTGATATTAATTCCTCAATTTCAGCTTTAAATTCTTTGCCTATTTGCTTAACATGTTGATGAAAAAAATTACGAATATCGTTGATTTTTTCTCGTTTTCTTTTAACTTGTTCTTGATTATAAATCTTTCCTGCATCAATCAGAACGTCAAATTTTTTAGATAAAGCATTATAGTGATTAAATACTCCCATTAATGCAGGAAGTATAACTAATTCAGCAAACGAATCTTTAACTCTTTCCCGGAAACATTTCCAAAGTTCTGTACCACCACTCCACTCTAAACAATAGTGAAGAATTTTCCGCATGGTTTCATCATCGATATATTCTTCATCCTCAACTTGGTCTTCAATATCGCGAAACCACCTTTTTAAACTTTTATTTTCTTTCGTATTTAGTTTGATTAAACTTGCACAATCTTGAAACATTGCACTCAATAACTTTAAGCGGGTTTTCCCATCGATTTGTGATGGTTCGTTCAAAGCTCCCGAACCCCAAGCACATTGAGCATAATATAAAAGACGAGCATTAAAAGGAATAACATCAGGAAGTTTAGGAAGCGATAAAACCTCTTGTATTTCTTTTCTTAGCTTATTAATTCGCTCTTCTAGGGGTAAATCATCTGTACCTCGTTGATCCACCCGATTTAAGATAAAAATCATTGAGTCTGTACGACCCTGTAAATATTCAACGACTTTTTTTAATTCTTCCAATAAAAGCTTTCTGTGATTGTCATCTACCTGCATATAGTCTAAAGCTACTATACTAAAGGCTTTATTAACTTGCTGTTGAATAGTTGCTAAGTTAGTCCGGTCTTGAACTGATTTAAGTCCGGGTAAGTCAAATAATTCAATCCCTATCCCCTCCGGTAAACCTAGAAAAGAAGGATCGGAAGCAGGTAAAAGAGGAACAGAAGCAGTAACTTGTGGTGCGACATATTCCCGTTTCTTTCGCGCATCGTGATAAGAGTGCATTACTGTACGAATGCGTTGATATAAATCCTCATCACTTAATCCCGTCCATTCTCCAGTATCCCAAACAGCATCCTTAGTATCTGCAATCTTAAGTTTTCGTTGCTGAGAATGTTTAAGACTGAGAACCCCACCACTCATTTCCCCTGCTTCAATCGGTGCAATTTTCCGACCAATTAGCGCATTAACAATAGTTGATTTTCCTGAAGAGGTTGTTCCTAAAGTTGCAATCCGAAAACTAGGATTTTCTAACCTTTCTACTGCTTCTTGATAAACAGTAAAAAATTCTTTTAAGGAAGATTTGATTCCAGGGTCGGAAAAAACATCCTCTGAGGAGTTGACCAACTTAGAAATTGAGTTACCTAGTTCTTGTAAGAGTTGACGAGTGTTGTTTAACTTATAATCAATATTTATTTTTTTAGGAGTACTTCCTTGAAGTTGATTTATAATCACTTTATTATGTTTTATAAGTTACATTATTAATGTTCGTATTTTACTTCATGAATTTTGTAATTGCCTCTAAGTATTTACCCTAGAGCTTTTGAGTATTTAAGTTAAAAATAATAAATAATACTTAAGTGTATGATGTTTATTTATTACACTATTACTATAAAGTTTCTGAAACACCTTCATATTGTTCACAGCACACAAAAAATCCAGTGCATATCAAACACACTGGAAATCTCAATACAACAAGAAAAAGAAATAAGTAATAAATATTTACTCAGCCTGATTATCAACTTGAGTGCTTTGTAATTGCTGCACTTCTTCCACCATTAAACCAGTTGTTTTTGCAATTAATTCAATCGAAAGTCCTTCTTTGAGAAGGTTAATTGCTATTTTGTGAGTAGCTTCTTGACTACCTTCAGCTCGACCTTCGTCTACTAAAAGTTGATAAGTTACTGAATCGCGCATAATATCCCTTTATATTAAAAAAGGCAGAAGGCAGGAGGCAGAAGGCAGAAGTTCAATTAGATGGGGATTTAAACCCCAACTAATTGTGGACACCGTAAGACGGTGGGGTTTTAAACCCCAGTGGCGGTTAGCGCAGCGTTACGTTAGTAATAGGCAAGAAGTTTTAGTTTTTATACCAGGTTTTTCCTTCTGCCCTCTGCCCTCGTACTTCTGCCTTCCGCCGAAGGCGGATAAATTCTGCTGAAAAAGCTAGATTTCACTGGAATTATCTCATTTTAAGAAAATATCATTAATTAGGGCGTATCTTGGTGCGCTCCCATAAGTCATAAATTTATACGCTTCAGTTAAAATTGAACCATGATTATTTTTGGCATGTAAAGACCTTGCAGAGCAGTAAGGGCGTCGTTAGCATATGTAACATCCTACCAACAAATTTATACTCAAATCTTGCACTTATAAGTGCAAATGACTAAAAACAATAGTTATTAATAAGACTTTTTTTCAAGCTTTCTTCAGTCCTCTTTTAAAGGACTTTGCCTATAAGCCTGGGACTTTTAGTCCAAGGCGGTCAGTTACACTGAGTATTATTTATTCAAGCGTTTTTCTTGATGCAAGATGTGAATATAGGGGTTTTCGGTTGAGTGCAGACACCTTGTAGAGACGTTGCAGAGCCTGCGGTGTCGGCGTTAGCCTCTGCAACATCTCCACAGAATGGGAATATAAAATGTATTTGATTCAAATGGAAACCGCTATAGTCTTATCTGAACCGTGTTGGGTAATAAATAGTTATTTCAAGAATTGCGATCAAGTATTCCATAAGCAAGCAAACTCTTAGCAGTAGCGATCGCAGCTTCATCGGGAGGTCTCGGTATCCATCCTAATTCCCTTCTAGAAGTTTCATAACTAGTTCTTCTTAACTGATTGAGATCGGGTAAAATTATACGGATAGTAGGATCGAATAATGCTAAAAAACGAACCAACCAAGTAGGTGCGTGACGAGTAGGGACTTTATTTGCGTCTTTACCCAAACTGCTGCGGAGAGTTTCAGCTACTTCTTCCAACCACATGAACCCAGCACTTGCGATAAATCTACCACCTGCACCATTGGGTTTTTCCATCGCTAGTAAATGTAAGTCTGCAACATCACGAACATCTACAATTTCGTAGCCAATAGGTGGAATTAGTAGCATACTTCCATTCATCAGTCTTTTGATCAACTCTAAAGAAGTGTTAACTTTTGGCTCTAACATTGGACCCAATACAACACCTGGACATACAGTTGCTAGTTCTATAGAGTTATTTTCATTGACAAAATTCCAAGCTGCTCGTTCTGCAATGGTTTTACTTTGATTGTAAGCCGTGACTGTTTTATTACTTAGATCTGTCCAATCTTTTTCATCGTAAATATAGTCTTTTTCTCTTAAGGGAGAGCCACATACTGCAGCCTCTGAAGATGTTATAACAATCCTTTTTACACCCGCACGACTAGCAGCTTTTAAGACCCGTAAAGTACCGTCGCGGGCAGGTATTATGAGTTTATTTGGGTCTGATGGTTGGTTTAATGGTAATGGCGAAGCAACATGAATAACATATTTGCACCCTTCAACCGCAGTATCCCACCCTCGATCTGCATCCAGAGTTGCGATCGCATATTCTACATCCGCATCACCGGAACAATGTTCGTTAATTAGGGCTTTGCATTTCTCTATTCGCGATTCCGAACGCACAACTGCTCGAACCGCATAACCCTTCTTTAGCAAAGCTAAGACACAATGAGCGCCAATAAATCCTGATGCACCAGTTACCAATACGATTGTTTTTTTCTGCATAAAAACTCTCGAACTAAATTTAGTAAATCAGAAAGTTTTTTCCGAAGAGCAAATTTTATATTTACAGACAATTCATCAATCGAATGTAACAGAGCTATCTTTTTGGATTTTATTCAGAAATTACGGCAGAAATTATTCTTTAAAAATCTCTAAATTGAAAATATTTAATAGCCACATCGGTTTGGATTTTTTGTCAAAAATAATCTTTAGAGACGCGATACTATGACCTGAAGTTAGATCAGAAAGACCGCGTCTCTGTAAAAGAAATATAGACTTCACAACTCAGTTTGTGAAGTAAAGATGAAGAGATGAAAACATCTTCAACAGATATTTAAATGTGATTTGTCTAAATCGTTAACCAGTAACTGTTTAGATATCTAAAATGTACCCAATTTTGGTAGAACACCAAGTATAGGTAATAGATATACAGCAATAACCAACGCTGCAGAAGTTGCTAAAAGACCTAAAACAATGGGTTTATCAGAAAGCTCATATTTAGGTTTGAATGCAGCAGCTAAGCTAGATTTTGGTAGTTTATTACGGTAGTCTTCCCCATAACGAGCCATGCGAGCAAAGGGTAATTCACCATGAGAACGTTGAGGTAAAATACGTCGTCTTTGATAAGGAACGGTGCTATAACCAAAATTGGTCATGTACTCTTCACTATTTAGTAATTCATCAATAAAACCTCTCAGACCCTTGGTTGCTAATACAATTGACCAAGCAAGTTTTTCACGTTCATCGTAAACTTGACGACCTAAAAGACGTTGAAAACAGATTTCAACGAAACGATAGTTGTTGTTGCTATTGTAGTTTAGTCGACGAAATGGATCGGAAAGTGCTAATCCTCTGACAAAGTCTTTTACAGTAATCTGACCTGATGCAAGCTGAGATTCTAAGAATGCTTGGCGGTTACTGCTGAGCATCTGTTGCTCGTGGAATACTTGATAGTATGCAGCCCAAATTAACTCATTGATTTCTTTGGGATTATATGAAAATTCACTAGAATAAACTCTGGGTTTTTCTTCGTTTGGAATTTCATACCCAGGTACGCGTTGATTTTGACTGGAAGGAGAATAAGTTAGAAGAGGAATAGACACTCTTGTATACCTACTATTTTTGAAAACTATGGACACATTTTATTTATGAGTTCGGCAAGTAAAATTGCCGCCTTCATTTCAAACTAATGCAAATTTTGCATTCTAGTCACAATTGTTAAAGAATCTTCAAAGCCCAATTAAATAATTAAAAAAAAGATACATAATGGGCTTAAAAAAGTTTTAAATGTATACTTAAATGAATTTCTATTTTAAATAAATTATTGCTCGTATCAGATGTTCTAATTTATAGCTCCAATTTGTAGTTAGAACTTGTATAAAATTTATACAACCAAATAATAACTATTCCTTATGCGAGCGCTAATTTTAAAAACTCACAAATACCACCTCAACCAAAAAAAGTATTTTGTTATGATTTAGTACTTATTAACAAAAATTTCTTACTAAAGCTGGTACTAATTACTTTTAAACAATAAAACATTAAATATAATTATAGTTTAAGCTATTAAAATTAATTTTGCCAATCTTTACGTAGGATTGCAAGTATCACTACATCTTCAAATACACCCCACTTCTTGACCCGTTGACGTAGAATTCCTTCTCGTACAAACCCATTTTTCTTTAATACTCGACCAGAAGCTAAATTTCTTGTCATGTGATAAGAATAAATTCTGTTCAGATGGAGATGGTTGAAACAGAAATTTAATACAGGTTTTAATGCTTCAGTCATGTAACCCTTCCCCCAACATTCAACCGCTAACCAAAAACTTAATTCTGCTTGAGAATGCTCTGGCTCAATTTCTCGAATTTCAATCACACCTCTGAGGAAACTTTTCTCTTTTGGTTCAATAACAAAAGTTACAGAATTACCTGATTCAAACTCAGCAATTTTCTTGCGAATATATCTTTCAGCTTCACTATCAGGATAAGGGTAAGGAATAGAAATCATAGTATCGGCAATATCACTTATACTTATTACCTTTTGCAGAGAACGTGCATCTGACAAATATAAGGGACGCAAATTTAATCTTGTTGTCTCTAAAGTTAATTGTGCTGTCATTAACTTTATTTAAGTTGTATTTTACTAAAATACCTTATTTTTATTTCAATTCAATTTAAATTTAAAACTACATCGTTAAGTATAAAATACTTGTATCAAAATCTAACTATCGCATGATTGAATTAATTAGTGATACCGGTAAGCAAATAATTCTAAATATCGATCTCAAAATCAAAAAATTAACTAATAGGTAGGGTAACTATAAATTCCGTGCTTTGACCGGGAATTGAATATAATTCAATTTCCCCGTTGTGTTTTTCCACAACTATCTGATGGCTGATTGCTAATCCTAATCCGGTTCCTTTACCAACAGCCTTAGTAGTAAATGTTTGTTCAAAAATTTCATCCTGTAATTGAGGGTTTAAACCGATACCATTATCCTTAATGCAAATTGTCACTGTATTTTTTTCGTCGTTCACCCTTGTTTTTACAGTGATAATATTTGGATCAGCAGTTATTTCTTGATAAGAGCGATTACGATTGAGTTCTTCAAATGCATCAATCGCATTGGCAATTAAATTCATGAATACTTGATTTATCTGTCCAGGATAGCAGGTAATAGGTGGTAAATCACCATAGTCTTTGACAACCTCAATTTCAGGATGATCTTGATTACTTTTAAGTCGATGCTGAAGTAACATTACAGTACTATTAAGTCCTTCATGAATTTGAAATTCTACCTTGGATGAGATGTCAGAACGGGCAAAAGTTCTCAAAGAAAGACTAATATCTTCTAAACGGGTAACCCCGTGTTGCATTGACTTTAACAGGCTTGGTAAATCCTCGTTGAGAAACTCTAAATCAATTTTCTGCAACAATTTAGCAATACTTGGATCTAACTCAGCAAATTTTTCTTGGAAGAGGTTTAGTACCTCAAGCATGTCACTAGTATATTCTTGAACATGGAATGTATTGGCAACTATTGAGTTGAGCGGGTTGTTAATTTCATGACCTATACCTGCTACTAACTGTCCCAAAGTAGACATCTTCTCGCTTTGGATCAATTGTAATTGAGTTTTTTGTAGCTGTTCTAGAGATTTGCTTAATTCAGCAGTCCGCTCCTCCACTTTTTGTTCGAGAGTATGGGTAAGGTGAGATAAGTTTAAATGTAACTTTAATCTGGCAATTACTTCTTCCTGTTGAAATGGTTTAGTAATATAGTCAACTGCACCAATTTCTAAACCTTTTACTTTATCTGTAGTATCCGATAACGCAGTCATAAAAATTACCGGAACATCTTGAGTGACAGAATTAGCTTTAAGTCTGCGACAAGCTTCAAATCCATCAATTCCAGGCATCATAACATCCAGCAGAATCAAATCGGGTTTCGCGTATTCTGCTTGTTCAATTGCTGATTCTCCATTTGTTGCCATCAAAGCTTTCCAGCCATGACCCTGAATAGCTTCGAATAACACCTTGAGATTATTGGGATTGTCATCAACTAAAAGGATATACTTGGGCTTGGAAAGAATTTCGGTCGTCATTGGGGTGAATCCTTTAAGACAAATTGCTCGAGAAAATTACGTATTTTTCTAGTTTGGAAGTTGGATGCAAATTCTCCGATTTGTTTTGTGAAAACAATAAATTCTGTGCTCTGATTGGTAACATCTTTTAGTATTTCCTCAATAGTTGGGATATCACCCATCATTGCTAAGTGATAGAGTTTTTGCAAAATATCTTGGGATGGCAAAATCAATTGACTTTCAGCAGTTGAATTCTGGGTTTCTGTAGAAGATAATTTTGCCGATTTCGATTCCTCATAGATCCACTCAAGTTGTAGTAGAGTTCGTAGTGCATTTAGTAAATCCTCTACTTGTAGAGGCTTGGGTAAAAAGCTTTTTGCTCCTGCTTCTAGACTTTTTTGGCGTTCCGCTTCAAAAACTTTTGCACTGGAGACAATAATAGGAATTGAGTTTGTTTGGGGATTTTCATGAAGTTTAACCATAAGTTCAAAGCCATCCATATTTGGCATGACCAAATCAAGTAAAATTACGTCAGGTTGATTTTCAATTGCTAACTTTAGACCTTGTAACCCATCACCTGCTTCCAAAATACGAAAACCAATACTTTGTAGTAAATTACTTAACATGTAACAGTGGTGATTATCGTCATCAACAATAAGGATTTGAGGTGGGATACCCCGAATCCCTATAATTTTTTGTTGCGATACTACTTCTTGTGTATTCCAATCATTAACGATCGACATCGTTAAATCCAACGAAAAAATACTTCCTTCACCACAACGACTCTGGACTTTTATTTGACTACCCATCAAAGTCGTAATTCTTTGACTAATGGTTAATCCTAAACCCGTACCATCAGGACGTTTACCAATATCACCTACTTGCTCAAAGGGTTGAAAAATTTTCTCCAATTGTTCAGGTGACATTCCAACACCTGTATCTTCTATCTGAAAGCGAACGTTACAAGTGGGTAATGGATTTGTGGTGTCTCTATTTTCTATATCTTGGTTTGCTGTAAGTAAAGTTTTAGATGTAATAGTTTCAATAGTATCTACTTTAAAAATAACTCCACCATTATCAGTAAATTTAATGGCATTTCCAATCAAATTTATTAATACTTGCCGCAATCTTTTCTCATCTGCATTGACACCAGTCGGTAGATTTCGATCCAGAATTACATCAAACGAAATACCTTTCTGCTGTGCCCGAATCCGACACATCTCTGTAACCCCATTCAAAAAACCTGGTAAATGAATTTTGCTGGGAAATAACTCTAATTTACCGGCTTCGATTTTCGAAAGATCCAGAATATCATTAATTAGCATCAAGAGATGGGAACCACACTGATGAATGATATTAACTCCTTCTCGATTTTTATCTTTAATGCTTGGCGAACGCTCTAAAACCTGAGCATATCCAATTATGCCATTGAGTGGTGTGCGCAATTCATGACTCATATTGGCAAGGAAATCACTTTTGGCTTGGTTTGCAATCTCTGCAGCTTGCTTCGCTTTGAGTAACTCGTGGGTCCGTTTTTCAACTTTTGTTTCTAGGGTTTTTGAGTAGTCCAGTAATTTAGTATTAGCGATTTCTAATTGGCTATTAGTTTCTTCGAGTTTCTGCTGTTTATAGGCATTAGTTGTGGCGATCGTACTACCAATAAAAGCAATTAAAGTAGGTGTAACCGGTACTAATAGTCCATGTAAGAAACTCCAATAGTTACCACCCAGAAAGACTATACTAATACCTACGGTTGCCCAAAGTATATTGCCTCCTATGAGGAATTTTTGATTACAATTAGCACTTAAAAACCAAGTACCAACAGACCCAATAGCAGACCATAAAACGATCCAAACAAGAAAATCAATTCCAGAAAAACCTTTTAAATTAGCTGTACCAGTCCTTGCTCCGTGGATTAACTGTAAAGCAATATTAGCGTGAATAACTACACCGGGTGTCTGATTTCTCTCCGATAGCCAAGAAGAACTAAAGGGGCTACTAAAAAAATCATTAGTACTTGCAGCTGTTGAACCAATAAACACCATGCGATCGCGCATTATGTCCTTGGGAATATTTCCCTGTAAAACATCCCGCATCTTTACTTTTACAAAGGCTTTTTCTGAACCATACCAATTAAGTAAAATCTGATATCCACCCAAATCTTTATCCCGGTAACCTGCTTCCAGATTTTGTAAGGGCAGGTAGACTTGTTTACCTAACCGGAATTCTTGTCGTTGGGGGTCAATGCTTTCTAAAGTAATTCCTTCTTTTTCCAAATATTTTAAAGCAACAATGGTTCCTAATCCTGCTTTGAGAGTATCCTCTTCTTCATCAACAGCAGTTAGTAGGGCTCGTCGTACATGGAAATCGCTATCTAATACTAAATCAGCTAAACCTACTTGCTCTCGTTTTTTTAATTCTGGTGGTGGTTTAACTCGCTCTCCTGTAATTTTTTCAACTCCAAATAAATTTGGAGTGCTACGAAAAACTTGTACGAGTTCCTCTTTTCCTGCTCCTTCTGGTAAATCTCGATATATATCTAGACCAATGGCGCGGGGTTGCTGTACGCGGATTTTTTTTAATAATTGAGCAAGGGATTGGTCTGAAACTGGCCATTTACCTACAAATTGAATATCTTGCTCATCAATAGTGACAATTACAACTTCTGGAGCTAATTTTTGTGTTGAGCGCCAGCGAAAAAATTGATTTTGGGTTGCCCATTCAGCTAAGTTAAATAGTCCTAATCCCTGTCCAACTAAAACGACAATAGCAACACTTGGGGTAATAATAAAAATGCTGCGAGTTTTTCTAAATAAAGCTTTAAATTTCTGCCACATACATCTATTTCGAGCAAGGAACAGTCAAGTTCATAACTGTAGAGATGAGACATATCCCGTCTCTGAAAAAATAAAATATATATCCTAGAAATATATGTCCTAGAAATATATATCTCTAACACTGCCCATACATTACTGAGCATTTTTTATACTAAATCCGGTTTGATTACCCCTTTTTATAACGAGAGAGGGAAGTGTGGGGAAAATCCCAAAAAATGTAAAGGGTTTTAAGAATTGGATTTAGTATAAATATCTGATTTATTGTTGCTAGTTGATCGTCATACAGTTTGTAGTTTTGGAATTCTAAATTCTTACAATCTCTCCTCAAATTATTGAATCACTTGAAGAGAATAAAAATTGCTGAAATCTTTCCTAGAAGGATATAAAAAACTTTTAGCAAAATATGCAAGAAGCGATTAAATCCCTTGTCGTGGGTATAGTTTTAATGTGTGCTACTGAAATTTATTGATTTGTGAACTTGTAAACTTATGAACTTGAAAACTTGAAAACTTTAAAACTTGAAAACTTGAAAACTTGAATTAATTATTTAGGGCTACTATGGGAGCCTTATCAATATCTTTTAATTCAACAGAACCTAACAATTCTGACCAATGTTTATCTAAGATTTTATCATTAGGTTTTTTAACGCGCAGTTTTGCTAAAATTTCAATGCAGTCATACCATACACCATGTTTGCCAAAAGCTATTGCTTGTTTAAGACCATCTTTGTCTTCTATAGCCTGTAACAATTCTGAACTTGGTCGAATTCGCTTGATCCAACCGTTAACGTAAGGCGTCCTGGGGGTAAGCCTATTGTTAACTTTTAGTGCCAAAAACCATTCGTAATTCTGTTCCAGCTCTAAATTTGTGGGAATTTTTACAGAAAGAACTTCAGCCTTACCTGAAACTGGAATTTTCACATGATGTAAGGTCTTACCAGTAGCATTTTTAAAACTAAAAATTGCTTCTCGTGCTGTAGACTCAGGTAAATAAACAAAAATGTTGGGGTTTTCAGAGACTGTTGTACCGAAAAAAGTTTGAGGTAAAAGCGGTAAAATTGTCCGGGGAGAAATTACACTAGCTTGAGGATTGATATTTTGAGAAGTAGAAGATGTTTTATCACCACGAGATCCTCCTCCTGTTCCAGATTTAGGAGTTTCATTTCCTGGTTTTGGGGTAAATAAATCCCCACGAGACGCTCCTCCTACACCAGATTTTGGAGCTCCATTTTCCCGTTTAGGAGTAAATAGACTACCTCGAGAACCACCACTATAAGTTCGACTAGGAGTTTGACGTTGAGGAGGTGGGACAAATTTTACATCTCCACGGGATGCTCCTCCTTTTGCTTCCCTAGGGGTACCTTCCTCAGGTGGTGGTTGAAAGATAACGGCATAAGCACTTTTAGAATATGTCCATATAAAACTACTTAAAAAAGTACATACACTTAAAGTGCCAAGAAATATTTGTTTTTTCATCACTTACACTCATAAATTCAAAAAAGACTAGTAGAAAAGGAAGTATTAGATTATGGATTGATAGATTATGGTTATCGAGCGTAATATCTGGAGTTGTGAAGTTTTAAGTTATGAGGTTTAAGATTTTTATCTCTTGAAATCTACTAATATTGTAGAAATGTTTATTTCTCAAGTCCGCCCAGAGATTACTTACATTTTTTGAAGACTGTTTAAATTTATATTTAGAAAGTTACAAAAATCTGTTTAGGATATATTTTTTTAGTTTTTTGAAAATGTAAATTTGCAAATTTAATAGTAACTACTGCCAATTACCAACTAAAACAAAAGCAGACCAGAAAAATGGTTCTTTAAATTTTGTTTTTTGAACTACGTCAATTTGAGCTTGTCTGAGCGCTTCTGCTTTATTCGTTCCAGGTTGAAGAAGTTTTCGATAGAAGTTTGTCATCAAAGATACAGTTGCTTCGTCTTTCACGGGCCACAAAGAGGCTATAGTTGAACGTGCGCCAGACTTTACCGCTAAGCCTGCTAAACCTAAAACAGCACGTTTATCTCCAGCAGCAGTGTCACAAGCACTCAAAACCAATAGATCGATATCTTTGGAGTTACGAGCTTGACGATTTTGTAGTAGCTCTGATAATTCTTTAATATTTATTTGCTCATCCCAGGTCAATAAAAATGT
The DNA here is from genome assembly GCF_001456025.1 of Mastigocoleus testarum BC008. Taxonomy (GTDB): domain Bacteria; phylum Cyanobacteriota; class Cyanobacteriia; order Cyanobacteriales; family Nostocaceae; genus Mastigocoleus; species Mastigocoleus testarum. Next base: position 18,962 of record NZ_LMTZ01000021.1, on the reverse strand, counting down.
TTGGTCCAAATGAGAGCTAAATTGTCCATGAGTTGCTAAATGGACTACATTTGCAGGACTATTCTTCATTTTTTCTCCTAACTTTGACTCTGTTAACTTTGAGTTGAGCAAAATGGAGGAGGAAGGAAGCATGTGAGAAATTTTTGTGACTTCAGATTTGACTCCGGGGAGTGGAGAAAAACCGTTACGGGCTTCACTTATACCGGCAACTACTGCATTGATATTTTTGGATTGTAAGGAGTTTGCTGCAATTAGTTGTAAACCTGGGGATAAGGTAACAGCATACTTCTCGATTAGATACTTTTGACCATCATAAAGGGCTGACATTGGTATATTTCTTAGTATTCCATCTAACACAAATACCAGTGTCTTAGTTGACTTAAAGGTTTGAGTATTTTCTACTGGGCTGACTAGCCAATTGTATACTTGTTTTGATAAGTGATCGCGTTCTTGAGCATCAGAAATTGGACTTAAACTCGCAAGTAGCTGATTTAGAGTCTCCTCAACTTCTGCTTGAGGCTTACGAGTAACAGCATACTGTAATGGTTGTCCTGCGGTAGAATAGATAACAGCAAGGCGATCCGGTAAGATAATCGGATAAACAACCGTGGCAGTAGGATCTATCGTGTCAATATGCTCTACTTTGTCTAAACAGGCTTCTCGTAAAAAGTTATCTAACTCGGTGATTTGCAAGGATTCAATTAAATTCCGAGCCTCAATTAGACTAGCTTGATCGGGTTCTTTTTCTAGTAATAGTCCTACTAATTCTCGGTATACAGGTTCTACACTTTCACTGAATGATAACTGTACATCTGGGTTAACTGCAACTAAATCCCCCCGAATTGCTTTCAGAGCATCTACAGCTTCTCTATAAGTTGCGATCGCTTCTGTTCGGTGATTTTGTTCTTTATATAAACTTCCCAGTTGCCAAGCAGCCTGAGAAACTATATCCTCCGCTTGGAGTTGACGAGCAATATTCAAAGATTTTTGAGTTAGATTTTGTGCTTCGAATAATTGATTTGTTGATTTATATAATTTTCCCCATTCTTTCAGAGCATAGGCTTCTGTTCGCAGATCTTGAATTTCTCGCGCTCCTTGAACTGTCTGGGCAAGCACTTCTCCTAAATCCTTAATAGGTATAATACGGGAAGACTTATTTTGTGTATTGTTTTCTAATTTATTTAATGTGGTAATAAAATTAATTTTGTTATTAAGAGATATGTGACTGGGTGGAAGTTTCTGGAGTTGTTGCCATATTTGAGGAGCTAGGCCAACTGCATGATCATTGACATTATAATCAACAAAAAGCTTAAAGCGTCGTAGGCGTGCTTGTAATTTTTCTTGAGAAGTATTAGCTGCTTTTTCTGCTTGTTCAAAATAACTCAATGCAGTATCAGGATCTTTTAAATAAACTGCAGCTTGACCTAATGTTTGCAAAATACTAGTAATTTCAGCATCTGCATTAATCCTTTTAGCTGTTTTTAAACTTTCTAACAGAATATCTTGACTTTCTTGAGAAAGACCTATCAATTGTAAAGTAACGCCAAGCGATCGCAAACCGCTCACTTTAATGTGAGAATCTGGTATTACCATTAGTTGTTGGTTAATCTCTTCTAGCTGTTGTCTGGAACGACGATAAAATCCCAAACTTTGTAATGCTTGTGCTTGGTTGATTTGACTGCCTAAACTCCCCTGTTTATCCCTAGCTTTTTCATAATATCTTTGAGCTTTTTGCCAGTTTTCTAAAGCAATTTGGGGCTTACCCATATGCAGTTGCAAACTAGCTTGAGTGTTTAGTACCTGTGCCCAAATAATTGGGTTTGTCTTATGTTTCGTCTGTTGCAAAAGCTCTAAGGCTTTTTTGACTGATTGTTCTGCTTTGTAGAACTGGTTAAGCTCTTTTTGTACAAGAGAAAGGTAACTCAAACTCAGGATCTGATTCGGCTGATCGCGTTTATTTTGATATTCTTCTGCAGCCATTTGCCAAATATTAGCAGCTTCTGTAAAATTTCCTCGATGGTAAAGGTTTCGTCCTTTTTCTAATAGATTTACAGTTCCACTATTGAGAGTGATATTTGCAGTTGAAGAAACCCCAATAGAAGCTTGCACTGCTGTAAATTTCCAAGGTAGAAGCAGAAGAAATGCCAGACAAAAACCTAATAAGCCGAGACTGACATACAAACGGCGTTGTTGAGAAGAAGAAATCATAGTCCTGATAACTATAACTATTGATTATTGACTGTTCGCCGAACAGAAGCACAGGTTGTTGGGACAGTGTTAAATTTATTATTCCCAAAATTAGCTGGAGCTATCAGTTCGATTTCTCCCTTGGAATTACGTATTAAATGGGAGGCTTCCACAATTAATGTTTGACTTGATTCTTGGTTAAATTTTTGACTTGATTCTTGGTTATTAGTTGTAGCTACTTTACTACTTACTTGACCGTATGCAGACAAATTGCGAATATCCGACCAAGGACGATTGATGCTGACTTGTCCGTTAGGATTTTGGGGTATTCCGCCTCGACCAGTAATGATAAAGCTGTTATCAAATGTACCAGAACAACCTTTTGCCATCTCTTGCGATGAGTCTACCAATGCTGTAGGTAATTCTACTATACCAATACTGGGATCAACGCCAAAATTATTAATATCTACCGTACCATTGACACCAAATTTTGAACTAGCTGTGATATCACTTTCTGGAGTCAAGCGAGAGCGAAATTGTAAACCGAAGATACCTTGAGTAGTGATGTCAATATTACCACCATTACCTTCAACTGCGTTAGCGATGATATCGCTGTTTTCCAAACCAATAATAATTGGGGAATTTATGGTGATATTACCACCATGGGCTGTGTTAGTGGCATTGGTAGTAATTCTGCTATTGTTATGTAACTCAAGAAATTGAGCATTTAACTGAATATCACCTCTGTTTCCTGCAGCTGCTTGGGCTTCTATGCGACCTTGGTCGCTTAAATTAATCCGGTCAGCGTTAATAGTTATATTACCAGCGCCCCCTCCATCAGAACCACTTACATTGATTCTCGCCAAATTATTAACACGCAAACTTTCCGTATTAATTATGATATTTCCTCCATTTCCAGTCGCTGCTCCCACAGATGCAGTAGAGATGCTGGTAGCAAAAGAATTAATACCAGTTATTTCCATATCCCGTGCTTGAATTTTGATATTACCTGCATTACCTTGACTAAATGTGCTGGCTGTTGGCTGTTATTTGTCCTCCGCCCACAAGTCGCAAATCCTCTGTTTTAACCTCGACATTACCCCCATTTCCACTAGCTCCAGCAAAGACGATAGCAAATAGACCGCTAGGAATTATATTGGTTTTGCTAGTGATTGCTGTTAGTGATTCTGAAGCATGAACGTAAATAGATCCTCCTGGTAAATCATTTTGAGTACTCGCTGTAACAGGAGAAGCATCAGTAATGGTAATTTGTTTACCTTGAATTTGAATTTCTCCACTATTAGTGTTAAAAACTGAGGAAGCTTGAGTTATGTTGATATCTTCAAACTTACCAATACTTTCGTAGCCCAAAACAAAACCTGAGTTACTTGGATTTAAAGTTATAGTTTCGTCAGCACTGATGCTACCAATTTCGATACGTCCCCCGAAGCCAGTAATATTACCTCCTTCCATAGATACTTTAGAACCAATTAATGCTAAGGTTTGATCAGGTAGAGCAAGTAATCCCAAAGGTCTATTGCTTGCATCAATTATTCCGGTTGTGGGATCTACAATAAGATTGTGACCAGGGCCTTGGACTTCAATTTTGCCCGGATTCGCTCCGGTTTGTAAACCAGTTGGGATGCTAATAGTTAGTAATGGCGGTGTATTTCCTTCGGTGGCACTAAAACTAGTGGTATCCTCAAACAAAATGCTATCTGCAGTTGAAGCAATAAACGATCCCCCCACATTCAAAACAGCATTTTCACCAAAAATAATCCCTGTTGGATTAATAAAAAATAAATTAGCTTTACCGTTTGTACCTATTAGCCCGTCAATATGAGAAATATTACCACCAGTCACACGACTGAAAATATTTTTAATCTCTGCTGCATTACTAAAGAAAGCTAGACCTTTGTTAGGAACAGAGAATTTACTGAAACTGTGAAATAGATTATTTCCTATGCGAGTGCCATTAGTAATCGTAAAATTATTTCCATTGGGAATAACAGTGGTATTTGTTGTTTCATCAGATATTATCTCTGCTTTCGCAATGGGTGGGGAAAACGCACATATCGGTAAAAAAAGGCTTGAAGCTAAAATTTTGATCGCTAAACTAGAAAAAAGTGCTATTCGTTTCTCACTTACAGCTTTTTCTATCCCTCTCATCTTGCAAATACTCATTTGGTTCTAGATCTAGCTTTCCCCATTTTTTGATAGATTAAGATCTAATTATGAATCTATGTAGGAATGAGAATTCAATAATCCGTAATTCTTAAATTTGGAATAGTAAGTTACGTAATTCTAACAGTACCCACTTTTGCATTTGATTTAATCTATATTCCCCAGTTCCTTAATATTAAAACTTCAGCGTTGCTGAATAGAGAATGCTAATTAAGAAATCGAATTATTGAAACATTGATTTTTTGTAGATATTTTGTACTTAAAGCATTACGCACTCACCAACGCCAAAATTTCTAATCTCAAGGCTTACAAACTACCGAAATCACTTTTGTCCTAGTTTCCAAGGAATTATGCCATTTAAGCTTCTATTTCACGTCAGGTGTGGTTCAGCCTTTTCAACATATTTTACTCTGAACGAATAAATAAAGCTTTAAATTAAATCAGAGTTTATACTGATTACTTGTTCTTTTTTAAGTACTTAAATGAACATGAGCCTTGGTTTTGAATAAAGTTTAGGATTGAGATTTCTAGATTTAATATTATCTTCACTCTAATTTTTATTTCCACTTTAATTTAATGGCTTTTGAAAAAGTGCTTGTGAAAATTACTACATCAAAATTGAGATTTGTTATTTGTAAGCTTTGTCTAAGCTTGAATTTAGTCGCAGTTGCAAGCTTAGCTTCATCAAAGCCAGTAAATTCTCAGGTAGTGCAAAACCCAAATGTTAACCGACAGGATATTGATATTAACCCTAGAAATATTGAACCGTCTCCAAATAAGCCATTCGAAGAACCACAAGCACCACAACAATTACCACCACCAGAAGATTTATTACCAAAACCTAGGTTGTCAGAACCAGAATTTACTTTACCAGGCGATACTTCTCGACAAATAACTGTAAAGCAGTTTGTCATTACTGGTAGTACTGCTTTTAAACAAAAAGACTTTGACAAGATTATTACACCTTATCTCAACCGTCCCTTAACAATTGCAGAGTTATTTAAAGTTAGATCGGAAATTACTAATCTCTATATTAGTAAGGGATACATTACATCCGGAGCTTTTATTCCACCACAGAAATTTAAAGATGGTGTAGTTGAAATTAAAGTTATTGAAGGGAAGCTAGAAGATATAAAAGTTAGAGGAAATCAAAAACTTAAACGCAGTTATATCCGGAGCAGACTTGCGAGATCGACCAAAAAACCCCTAAATCGGGAAAAATTATTAAAAGCCTTACAGTTATTACAAATTAATCCCCTAATTGAAAATATTTCGGCAAAATTATCTGCGGGAACTCGTCCGGGAGAAAGTCTTCTAGAAATAGAAATTCGAGAAACAAATACTTTTCAAACTTCTTTAATCTTAGATAATGCACGTTCTCCAAGTGTCGGTACTTTTCGTCGTCAAATTCAGGTTGGTGATACTAATTTATTGGGCTATGGCGATAGTATAAGTGGAAGCTATAAAAATACTGATGGTAGTAATTCTTTTGATTTTCATTATAAATTACCAATTAATCCCCGTAACGGTACCATATCTTTAAATTATGGAATTTCTGAGAATAAAGTTATTGAAGAGCCTTTTAATATTCTTGATATTCAATCTGACTCCCGATATTACGAAGTTAGTTTTCGCCAACCAATAGTAGAAAAAACTCAGCAGGAATTAGGTTTAGGTATAACTCTATCTCGTCGAGAAAGTGAAGCCAGATTTCTCGACGATGAAGTACCTTTTCAAGCCTCCGGTGCTGATGCTGAGGGAAAAACGAAAGTTAGCGCTATTCGGTTTTTTCAAGATTGGACATCTCGCGATCGCAAACAAGTATTCGCTTTACGGTCTCAATTTAGTATTGGGGTTGATTGGCTCAATTCAACTATTAATGAAACGTCCCCGGATAGTAATTTTTACGCTTGGAGGGGACAAATGCAGTGGGTACGTTTATTAGCAAAAGACACCTTATTACTGTTGCGTGGAGATATGCAATTTGCGGATCGACCACTAGTTCCATTCGAACAATTTGGTTTGGGGGGTCAAGAAAGTATTCGCGGTTATCGTCAAGATGCGCTGCTTAAGGACAACGGTATTTTTGCTTCTGCAGAGGTTAGGATTCCCATATTTCGCTTTTCAAGAAACAGAAGTTTATTGCAGGTTGCTCCTTTTATTGATTTTGGTACAGCTTGGAATCGTAGTGGTAGAGAAAGTACCAGTTCTAATTCTGACCCAAATACTTTAGTTTCTGCTGGTTTGGGCTTACGTTTACAACTTGAAGATCGCCTCAGCGCCCGTTTTGATTGGGGTATACCTTTAGTTTCTGTTTCTGGGGATAAAGATAGTTTGCAAGAAAATGGACTTTACTTTTCGATTATTGCTAATCCTTTTTAAGGAATTGGGGATTTGCTAGAGTTTAGACTCGCACAGGGAACCAGACTAAAAACTACAAAATAACCGGTAAACGCACTCCTTTAAGAATATTTCGCAAAAAAATTAAAATAACAAGCATAATACAAATTCTTTTGCTTTTTTAGGGTTTATTCTAAAGCCAACCCCACATTTTAATATACTAAGGCTTTCAGAAGTGCATAAGTTTGTGGGGTACGTAACTATTATATAGATACCTAGAAAATAAAAAAATCCCATAGCTTATATTGTGGTGAAGTAGAGGAAATAAAACAGAAAGTTTTATGACGCGATATGGTGGGGCTTCCAATAGCTACCATAAGATTTGTGAGCGTATTGCTCCGAAAATAGTAAACTACTAATCCTTAGGTTTGCTAGGGCGTTTCTTTCCATTCTCCACTAACAACCTTGCTCCAGGAAAATTACAAGAAGTACGTTTTACTTAAGCACGTAAAAATACCAGGGAAGAAATAATTGCATTTTTAGTGGTATTAGTAGCTGCTTGGGCTAGTATCTTCTCTATTGTAGTCAGTTTAGCTTGGGAGCAACGTGATTTTGTGAAAAATCGTCACAATGTGATTTAAGTTACTTGTTTGTTGAATATTTGTTATGTAATATCCATGAATAATTACTAATTTGGGTTTGAAAAGATTGAGAATTTACCCCAATAATTAAAAATCAAAATTGGATCTCACGAAATCGCATTGTACCCGTTTAGCTTTTACTCCTAAAAAAGAGACTGTATTAGCTATAACAAGTGCTGTACCCTAATTTTTTCATTGGAGTTCTTAATAAATTTGGGATTTTAAAAATAAATAGTTCTGACATTATAGAGGTCGTATAGTTATGACATTTGAAATTACACCCAATGTTTCAGTAAAACGAAATAATAACGGGATTGTTCGCCAACTTTATCACCCACGTCAGCCTTATACTGTCCGGAGATTTGCAGCAGATAGGAGTCTTGATGCAAGCTTATCCGCAGACGTGGAAATTGCTCCACGTGTAATCGCCGAACAATATGTTAGAGAAGTACTTCCGGCTTATCAGCTTGACTCTGAACTTTCTGCTGATTTGAATGCTGCTGTCGCAGAGGAAGTTATCCAAGAGGAATCGCGACTCAAATTTTTGGAAGAGAAGGTTACAAGAAATCAGGTTACTGTCTCTTACGCCCAAACCTACATGGGATTACTTGTATGGGAAGCTGGACTAACTGTACGAATGCGTAACCATCCCTTAAGTGTCACTAGTTCTCAGAGTGCGGTACATACTGAAATTGAAGTTGAACCTCCACCATCCGACGCACAATATATGCCAGAGCATATTAATGCAGATATCCTGGCAAATCTACTGGCTTTAGAAGCAAACAAACCACGTCCAGAAGTTAATAGCAAACGACTACTAATTTATCAGTACAATGCTGACGATCGCGGTAATGGATATGGCGAACCTGAAGAGAATGACGAAACACAAGTGCAAGTTGCGGCTCCAAAACTGATTCCACCTCCTATACCAAGTCATTTTCAGTCAGGACAGTATTATATTGTTGTTGAAGTGTTGTTTACTTTAAACGATCCTAATATGGGTTCCCTAAACTGGAGGGCTTTTATTGAACCAGAATCAGGGACAGTATTATATTTGTCAGCATTCATTGGATGCCTTGATGGTCATGTATACCTTCAGGATCCCTTGACAAAAACGGGCGATCAGTCGATAAAAGCTTCTTCTCCTGTTAGTATCTTAAATTCTCTACGAGATAGAGTTACTTTATTTGGTCTTCAGCCACCTCCTCAAATTGGTACTCCCCAGAAACTAGAAGGTGAGTTCGTAAAAATTGTGAATATTAGTTCTCCTAACTCAGTATCACCCACGACAATTCCACCAAATGATTTTTCCTATTCTGTTCCAACAGACGACTTTGCTGCGGTTAATGCTTACTATCACTGCGATCGCCTGTTTCGGATGATGGAGGAAATGGGCTTTGATGTAAAATCCTATTTCGACGGCACAACTTTCCCTGTATCAGTGGATCATCGCGTCCAATTCCGAGATAGATTTGGTAACTTAAGCAGCAATGTTGTAAATGCACAAGCACCCGGTAATATTTTCGGAAACGGGTCTGACGGATTTCGCTTTGCTCTTGTGGAAAAAGACACACAAGTGGGGATGGCTGTTGAATGGCGTGTGGTGTTACATGAATTTGGTCATGCTATCTTGTGGGATAACGTTAACTCTCCAAACTTCAAGTTCGCCCATAGTGCTGGGGATAGTCTAGCAGCAATTCTTAACGATGCAGAGTCAAAAGCCCCAGATCGAGGACTCACCTATCCTTGGACAATCATTCCTCGTCGCCACGATCATTCAGTTTCCTCTGGTTACGCATGGGGTGGAAATAAGGATGATCGTTTTACTGACCGCGCTGGTTATGAACGGGAACAGATTCTCTCATCCACTCTTTTCAAGTTATATCGAGCAATTGGTGGAGACCATAAAGATCTAGAAGTTCGTCGCTTTGCAGCTCGGTACGTCACTTACCTGATCTTTGAATCCATTGGAACTCTTAGTTCCACTGCTCAGCCAGAGGATGCACAAGAGTATGCAAATATCTTGATGGAAAGTGATATGAATACCTTGAACTTTGAAGGACAACCAGGGGGAACAGTTCATAAAGTTATCCGTTGGGCTTTTGAACAACAAGGTCTTTATCAACCTCCAGGTACCCCAAGACCAATAAATACAGCCGGTTTCCCTCCAGAAGTTGATGTATATATTGACGATGGTCGGAAGGGTAGTTATGAACCCTTGTCAACTTTTTCCATGGGAACAAATGATATTTGGATTCGCCACAATCCCGATCATGGCTTAGAACACCAAATTCCAGTTAGCGGAACTAATAATTTTATTTATGTAAAAGTAAAAAATCGTGGCATAACTCAGGCTAATAATATCAAAGCTAGTGCATTTGTAACTGAGGAAGAAGGCGATAAAATCTGGCCATCAGCTTGGGAAAATCTTACTGCTTCACCGATTTCTGCTGGTGCTTCCATCTCATCCAATAGTGAAGTAATCATCGGACCGTTCGAGTGGCAACCAAAATCAGTCGGTAACTATAGCCTCCTACTAAGCGTTACGGCAGACAATGATATTAGTAATATTGATTTGCTCGATGGGAATGGATCTATTCCAGTAGCAAAATTAGTACATTGTGATAACAATATTGCAGTACAAGAATTTACAGCGATCGCTTCCGAATAACAATTACAAATTTATACGAAATCAATCTTTCGATGAATAAAGCTTTGCAAAATTTTTCTTTTCTTCAGAAAGTTGAGCCAGTAACAGTATCGTTATGAATACAGAGAATCCAGTCAAAACCAGGGAAGATTTACTTTATCTTCTTTCCCAAGCAGCAGAATTAGAACACTCCCTTTCTTGTCAGTATCTTTTTACTGCTTTCAGTTTAAAAGAATTTACCTCGGAGGGTGTTTCTCAAGCTCAATTAACAAAGATTAATCGGTGGCGGCGGAGAATCAATGAAATTGCAGTCCAGGAAATGCTGCATTTAGCATTAGTTAGCAATCTGCTTACAGCTATAGGTGGAGCGCCATATTTTCGCCGTGCAAATTTTCCCCAAGCTAAAACCTATAGTTCTTTAAAGCTTCAATTCAAACTAGCGCCTTTCAATGAAACCACACTAAACCGTTATATTTGCTTTGAATTACCAAATAGTTTTGATAATGAGGAACAAAGAGACAATTGGACTCAGTTTTGTCAAAGAATTAGAGATGAGGAATTGCTCGCACTGATTACAGCACTACCAAAACCGTTGATTCCGAGAAAAATTGAATATAACACCATTGGAGAACTTTACGAACTAATCCGCCAAGGCTTTGAAACTATCGGTGAAAAATTATTTATTGGACCCCCTGACGCCCAAGCAACTGGGATTTTTCGAGAGATGATTCAGGTGAAAGACTTGAATTCAGCCATGGAAGCAATCGATTTAATTATCGTCCAGGGTGAAGGTTCTCCTAGCCGAAGAGATGACAGTCATTTTACTAAATTCACCAAAATTCGTGAAGAGTATCTAACTGAATTACAAAGCGACCCCAATTTTCAACCTACTCGTCCAGTAATTGAAAATCCCCTTTTAAGTCTTCAACAAGATAATACAACTCCTGGAGCCAACATCATTACTGATTCCTTAAGTCGCGATGTAGCGGAAATCTTAGTTGCTCTTTATGAAGTAATGCTGCAAATCCTCCTACGTTTCTTTGCTCATACTGAAGAAAATGAGGAGCAGATGTACATTCTCAAAAGTGCGTTTATTAATCTTATGCCTTTTGGCATTTCTCCTCTGGCTAGAGCAATTACCCAACTACCTGCAGGTGAAGATTTCCCAGGTATGAATGCAGGACCAAGTTTTGAAGTTTATGCAGATGTGCAGTTGCTTCCTCAGATGAGTAGTGCTTGGATATTTTTTCAAGAGAGGTTACAAGAAATTGCTCAGGCTTGTGACGCGCTGATTAATGGTTCTAGAACTGAGTCCTATCCCCAGTTACGAGAAGCTTTAACTGAAGTATCAACAGCACAAAAGAAAATAGCCCACACCATTTCTCTCGAACCTAATGGAGGAAGCTGGACAAATGGAATTTCTCAATTATTTTCACCGATGGATATAGATCATATGAAAAGGATACCCAGATTTCGCGTCGATCTTGGTGATTATGAGACTGTAAAAAATGATGCAGATGCAATTTTAAATTCAGTATCTTCTAGATCCATGCCTTTACTTCCTGAAGGTCCTTGGACAGAAGCAAGAATTAATCTATTTAAGAACTGGAAAGATAGTGATTTTCCCCTGTAAACCCAACACTTTATCCCTAAACAAGAGGAAATATTTATCATGACAAATTTTGCAAATTTAAATTCAAATACAAATTTACAATGGTTTCCAACAAATGCACCCATAGCTAGTTCGAGAACTGATGATATTTGGTTTATCGATCCTATGGTCGGTTGGGCTGTTAATAGTAACGGTCAAATCATCAAAACTACCGATGGCGGCGATACGTGGGTGGAACAACTTCAGGATAATGTTTACTTGAGGTGTATTGGTTTTGCTAATCCCTTAAAAGGATGGGCAGGAACTTTGAGTCGAGGAAAACGCCTCTACTCTACTGTCGATGGCGGTCAAAACTGGAAATTAATTGAAAATATTCTTCCCGAACTTGCTCCCTCAGCAATTTGCGGTCTTTCAGTTGTCAGTGAGTCGGTTGTTTACGGTTCCGGGACTAATTATCCTAATCGTCCCCCGCGTATGGTTAGAACTATTGATGGGGGAGCAACTTGGACTGCATGGGATATGAGCGAATATGCCACACTGTTGGTTGATAACTATTTCATTGACGAAAATCGTGGTTGGGTTGTTGGCGGAAAAGCCGACTCAAGTATTGCGAACCCCAGTCGTGATGATGTCATTCCAGTGGTTCTCTATACAGAAGACGGGGGAAAAACTTGGGTAAACCGAGTCGCTGATATTAGTGATTCTTTTCCGCTTGGAGAATGGGGTTGGAAAATTCAGTTTATCAATGAGAGCATTGGTTTTATCTCTCTAGAGAACTTTACTCGAGGTGCAATTCTCAAAACAACAGATGGTGGGGAAAATTGGGTCAGACTTCCCATTAACGATCCTCAAGGAAACGCCAATCTGGAAGGTGTAGGATTTGTTGATGAGAACCTCGGCTGGGTCGGTGGCTGGGGAGATGAAAATTTTGAAGGTGGTTATAGCAGTGAAACAAAAAATGGAGGAGAAAACTGGGAAGATGCAAATCACATCGGTCAATTTATCAATCGCTTTCGATTTTTTGGTAATCCCGTAACTGTTGGTTATGCTTCAGGTCTGACTGTTTACAAATATTCTACAGCACCAGTCACAGCGGCTTTGGCCGATAGGGTAACACCTTTAAGATTTCTAACAACCAATAAACCGGCAGTATTTAAAAAATCAGTAGATATCAAATATACCTTACCAGATAATGTCCAAAAAGTGACAATTGATATTTGGGATCGATTTGGTACTTATGTTCGCAAACTGGTTGATGATAGTAATCCTAGTGCTGGTCAAAAATCAGTTGTGTGGAACTGTAAGAATGACGCGGGAGAATCTTTACCACCTGGAATTTTTATTTACAGATTGACTGTAGATGGTAATGCGGAAAGTCGGGTAATTAGTTTAAAACCTCAATAAAATGTTACCAGGACTTACATGTAGATAACGCAGTTAAAGTGATTGTGACTTAGGATTAGCAAAATTTTTCCCATTGTGAAGTAGTAATCCCAAACACCCAATATATTGTTATGAGTGCATAGTCCTTACTTCTCAAAAGATGTCAAATCCAGGAAAAATACCCAAAGCTTAATGAGGTCTTTTCATTAAATAGAAAAATATAAAGGAAAAGACTTTGCATCCTTGGGTTTGACATATACCCTTTGTTGTGGCTCTAAGTTTAACTCATCAAATCTATCTCTGGTTAAATGCGCAGTCACAACTTGTCCGTCATCCAAAGTCAATTCTGCTTGAATTTCCCACCCCAGATGAATCAAACGACTTACCCGAGCCGCAACTGTAGTTCCATTGGGAGATGTTTCCACAATTATATCTTGGGGACGTAAAAACATTTCTGGGTGGGCGCTATCAAAACCATTACTTTGAAATATATTGGAACTACTCGGTAAAACATTTACTGGACCAATAAAACTCATTACGAAAGCTGTCGCAGGGCGATCATAAATCTCTGCTGGGGTACCAATCTGTTCCACTCGTCCCTTATTCATAACCACAATTTCATCGGAAACTTCCATTGCTTCCTCTTGATCGTGGGTAACGAAAACTGTAGTAACATGAACTTCATCGTGTAATTTACGTAACCATGCTCGCAAATCCTTACGAACCCTAGCGTCAAGAGCACTAAATGGTTCGTCTAGAAGTAATACTTTTGGTTCCGGTGCTAAAGCCCTTGCTAGAGCTACCCTTTGTCTTTGTCCCCCGGACAGCTGGGAAGGATAGCGATCGCCAAGCCCGCTCAGTTGGACTAATTCTAACAATTCTTCTACTCGCGCTTTGATTTTAGCTTTCTGTGCTTTACGAATTTCTAAACCAAAGGCAATATTTTTGCACACGGTCATGTGCTTGAACAAAGCGTAGTGCTGAAATAAAAAACCAATGTTTCGTTCTTGAACGCTTTGATAAGTGGCGTCTTTACCTGTAAGTAGTATTTTGCCACTATCTGGTAATTCTAAACCAGCAATTAAGCGTAACAATGTAGACTTACCCGAACCAGACGGTCCCAATAATGCTACAAGCGAACCACTTCCAATTTCTAAACTAACGCTATCAACAGCTTTGAAGCTTCCAAACTGCTTGGATACGTTTTCTACTATTATGCCCACGCTTGTAGCACCTCGGAATTAATCTACGGTTTGTTGGTAGGGATACTGTATTTTACATATACCATATTATTGTTACTTGATTAAATGGCTCGCTGCTATAGATACAATGCATTTTTTGTTACAGAGTAAAAATGTATTGGTAACGCAAGAAGTGGTATACCAATTCTGTATAAAGTTGCGCTAAATAAATTCTGTAGAGACATTACATGTAACGTCTTTACAATAAAATAAATTGCATCTTTATACAAAAATAGGATTAAGAGCTAATTAGTGGTTGTTATGCAAAACTGGTTTTTTGTTAAAAATTGACCTGGAATAAATTAAGACACAAAGGTAGATTAAATACTTAAGTATGTAACAGCCATAAATTTCTTACAGATACCCGGTTGCTTTTTCAAAGTGACTGGGCTTTGTTATCAATTTAGCTATAAATTACTGAGAATTATTTTTCCCCAAATTAAGCGTACTCTTCTTCGCTTGATTAAAAATTACCTCTTTAGGATTACCCCTTCAGGTAAATTCACTCGGCACAAACCAGTAATAATATATTTATTAGGTGTACAAATGTAAATTGGCTAAAGGAGGCGTCCGATATGTCTCGTCTCAATCAAACCTTTCAAAACTTTTTCATTCGTCTAGGAAGTTTTTTATCTGTTTTATTTAGAGGTATTTCGGGCTTTTTCGGCAAAATATCCAGTTCTATAAATCAATTATTCGGTTTTTCTTCAGAAACTAAATACTTTGTAGAATCTGAAAAACCACAAGATGTTAATCTAACAATAGATACTCCATCAACTGTTAAAGATTTAACAAATACAGTTAACACAACTACGAGTAGTTTTAATAATCGTAAACCTCGCCGAACTGACATGGACTATTTCATGGATATGGCTCAAAAAGTCAAAAAAAACTAGAAATATCTGAACTTAATCTCAAAAATTGTAGAGTTGAATAAGGGAGTAGGGATTTCCAATCAATTAAATATTCTATTCTGTGGGGTACTGTTTGCAAAAATATGAAATTAATCTACAGGTAAGATATGTAGCTTACCTTATGATATCCTTCCCTTAAATCTTTAAAAGGTAGAGACGTATTATGTTGCGTCTCTGCCTGTATTTGTTGTTACATTTATAAAAAAATTTCAAATTGATAACTTTCTGACTTTTATCTTTAGAAGGTGACTATTTTTTGAAAAAAGAGTCAATATATAATTAGAGATATATTCAATTGACGTACTATGTTTCCTTTTTGGAATAACTATTGCTGTGGTGGTCAAACAGCTTCCTACAAGACTCATCAGGAACGTAAGCTGACATTCCTTAGAAGAATGCGCGACCATTTAGAAACAAGAATAGCAGCTCTAAATGCAGCTATTGAGAGTATAGAACGCCAGATGAATCAAGAGGATACAGCCTAATATTTGATTTCTAATTGACAAAATGCAATATCAATACATACTCGGTTTCCCCATAAACCGAGTTTTTTTAGCAAAATTCAATCCCCTCTTGCATTTAAAAATACTTGTATGAAAAATATCTGCACAAAAATGACTTGAATTAGTAATAATATTAAATTTTACCTTTTTTCATCTTTACCTAAATAATAATTTGCTGGTATTCTTTGCAAGAATTGATTGTAACTTAATTACTTTTCTAAATGATGCGAGCTTTCCACTAAGTACTTCTAAATCAGAAGATATTCTGTAATTAATTTTTGATATTTGACTCTTAAAACAATTAGGGGTTATAAATTAAAATCTATGACTTATGGTATATACCACTAGGAGCTAGCCATTAACTGTAGAAATAAGTTATTTGTAATTGTGAGTAAAACTATGTATGATAATCATTTTTTAGAAACTCCTTTATATATATTCTAAACTTTGCATTAAGGAAAATTTTTAGAGAATCACCTTAGAAAATGTAAATATTGAATTTAATAAGTTAAATCAATTCATAAGTTTTATCAGGGATAGTATTTATATTAAATTAATGTCTTTTTATCGATATTTAGTTACTACTTTTTCTTCTATCATCTTTTTACCAGCATTTTTAGCCTTTCCCGAGTCAGCTTCAGCACAGACAAAGTTATCGGGAGAATATTCAGCAGAAAATTTAACTTCTCGAAATTTAATTTCTCGAAATTTAACTTCTCAAAATTTAACTTCTCAAAATTTAACTTTGGTTGCTGAGACATCTCCCAAAGCAAAATTATTTGTCCAATCTCCAAATTCTACAGGCGATCTACCTCCAAGAAACGAGGTTAATCAATCTTCAGAAACTGAGGCTAATGAATCTACCGAAACAAAGAATACTCAATCCCCAGAAACTGAAGTTAACCAAACAGTAACACCTAAGGTCGATCCCTCTATTGAAGCTGAAGTTGGTCAACCTTCAAAACCCAGTCAAAATAAATCTCCAGAAACTGGTGTTACTCAATCTCCGCAACCTGATGTAAATAAATCTTCAGCAACTGAAGTTAATCAATCTCCAAGCTCTGAAGATACAGCCTTGAAGGAAGTGATGGCTGAATTCGATGCTTTACCTGGTGAAGTGAGTTTCTTAGTCAAGGAAGGTGAAGCAACATTAGTCCAGCTCAACAGTACGGAACCCCTTGCAGTCGCTTCGGCTTTTAAACTTGCTATTCTCAAAATACTCAAGTCAGAAATTGATTTGAATAAGCGTTCTTGGAATAATATTGTAACAATTCAATCAGACTGGAAAAGTTTACCATCCGGTATCTTGCATGGTTGGGAAGATGGTTCGCCATTAACACTTAAAAGTCTTGCGACTTTGATGATATCCGTAAGTGATAATACAGCGACAGATACTTTAATAAACTTACTTGGGAGACAAACAATAGAATTAACTTCACCCCGTAATCGTCCTTTTCTCACAACTCGAGAACTTTTTGTTTTAAAAAGTCCACAAAATAGAATGTTGCTCAATCGTTATCGTCAAGCGACAGAAACTCAGCGTCAGTCACTTTTACCTGAAATTGCTAAACTTCCGCTTCCTACTATCAGTGAATTTGAGGGAGTAGACCCTGTTGCTATTGATGTGGAGTGGTTTTTTAGCGCCCAAGAATTATGTGGAATTATGGCAGAAGTCGGACACTTATCGTTAATGGGTATTAATCCAGGAATGGTTAATCCTAAGGATTGGGAAAAAGTTGCATTTAAAGGTGGTTCCGAACCTGGAGTTTTAAACCTCACTAGTTGGTTGCAGGGAAAAAATGGTAAAAGCTACTGTGTAGTTGCTACTTGGAATAACAAGGATGCACCTTTAGAACAGTCAAAATTTTCTAAACTCTATAAAGGAGTATTATCTGTTCTTGCAAACAGAAAGTAAGCTTTATTAGTAACTATTGGGCTAAAAAATGTTTTCCCGTTTCTGTTTGACAATTTTTTCTGCTATTTTCTTGTTTTCTGGGTCTTTAGTATTTCCTGCTTCAGCAAAAGCAGTAGTAAATTTACCACCACAGTACTTAGCTGAAACTATTGTGCAAAATCAAACTTCTGCTGAAACGATTTCTCCAAAAATAGCACTGGAGCGATTATTTACTGCAAAAGAAATCAAATCTGATTGGTTTGCACCCATTTTTGTGAATCAGATTCCTGTCGAACAAGTAAAGTTGATAATCGCGGATATTAAAAAGCAACTGGGAACCTATCAAGAAGTCAAACAAAATGGTAGTGACTATTTGATTATTTTGAGTAAAGGCTCTGTTCCGACAAAAATAGTTTTGAATTCAAAAAAACAAATCACAGGATTATTATTTCAAGCTCCCAAGCTTAACATTGGTAGTCTAGAGAAAGCATTGGCTGAATTTAAAGCTTTACCGGGTAAAGTCAGTTTTTTAGTTAAGGAAGATGAATCAACATTAGCTGACCTCAATAGTAAAAATCCACTTGCTGTCGGTTCAGCTTTCAAACTAGCCGTACTCCAAGCACTCCAGCAGGAAATTACTTTAGGAAAACGTTCTTGGAGTGATGTAGTTACATTTAATGCAGAGTCCAAAAGCTTACCTTCAGGAATTTTACATAATTGGCCAGATGGTTCACCAGTAACAATACAAACTCTTGCAATCTTGATGATATCTGTAAGTGATAACACAGCAACAGATATTTTAATCAATTTGCTCGGAAAAGAATCACTGGAATTGATTTCGCCTCGCAATCGTCCTTTCCTCACAACCCGCGAACTATTTGTTTTAAAAGGTTCCCAAAATCGTAAATTACTCGGGGATTATCGCAAAGGTGATTTAGCCAAACGTAAATCGCTTTTAGTCGAACTAGCAAAATTTCCACTTCCGGATGTTAGAGAATTTGAAGGAACCAACCCTGTTGCGATTGATAGTCTAGAGTGGAATGGCACTAAGAAAAGCCACAAGCTATGCAAAATAAGCACTATAGCTTTTCAAGCAATTTAATAATTAAAGGATAGTTTAGGAGGTTGTTCTTGATGCAATATCTTCACTTGGGGCCACGAATGGACAGCATGGAGCGATTGATCTGCAGGTTTCCGCTGTGCTAACGCTCCGCTACGCTACGCACCTACGATAAGCGGGGTTATCCATGCCGCAGGCACACTGTAGCGAATGGATGAAACAAGTATGTAAGGACGATGTAAAATTTGTTGTGGGTAGAAAAGCTTACTCGTTCATGAAATACTTTCTTTGATACGAGCAAGCCAACAGATAAATACTACTGTGACACTACGAGTACAAATCCTCAAGAATAA
>NZ_LMTZ01000020.1 GCF_001456025.1 Mastigocoleus testarum BC008 | reverse complement strand
TAAGACCTTGCCATTGGAATTGTCCAGACTAATCACTTCTCGATCTATCTTACCTTACGTCCTAACTAAGCTGGCGATTGCTATATCACCAACTACTACCGGCAACTTAAAAACTTATAACCAGTTCATGAGGTTGGGTTATGCAGCAATGCAACGCAAGGATTATCGAGTTGCTGCTCAATATTTCCGATATGCACTTTACGAAAATCCCCGCGATAGAAGAGCCACTATTGCTTTTTGGAACGCGCGTAATTTAATCAAGGGTAATAATCAACCGGAATCCGCTTACGACGGTTACATGGAAGCAGGTTACGATGCGACTGAAGAAGGAAAATATAAGGAAGCATTAGACAATTTTCGAAAAGCACTTTCCGAACGTCCAGAAGATTATTACGCAACTCAAGCTGTCAGAAATATTACAACTTACCTAAATCGTGGTCAGAAACCTTCCTCACCCACGGATGTTGATTTGGTCGCTAAATATTATTTGGGAGAAGCGCCTTACGACCGTTATATGAGACTTGGTTATGCAGCACAACAACGGGATGATTATCAGGCTGCATTAAGAAACTTCCGCAGTGCACTTTTTCAACGTCCCAATGATAGACAAGCAACTATTGCTTACTGGAACGCAAAGGACCAAATCAATGCTGGAAAGAGTAAATCTAGCCAAGACGAAACTGCTTATGACCGCTTCATGAGAATTGGTTATGATGCTACAGAAAAAGAGAATTATCAAAGAGCACTTCGTAATTTTCGTAAAGCTTTAGAAGAAAGACCTAGAGATTACTACGCAACTCAAGCAATTCGTAATGTTCAAGTTTACCTCAAACGGGGTCAAGAGCTAACTGGAAATTAATATACTTTCGAATTGGTTTTGTTTGACAATACCGATACTAAAACACTAACAGAGTATAAAGGTTTTGAGAGTTCAAAGTATCTTGTAAGCCAAACGCTTATACATGGGAATTTTTGCCGGTTTTGCCACAATGTCTGTAGGCTCTTATTTCGGCAAAGGTATTGTTTGAATAAGTCTTTTTAGCATCCCTATAATTTCAAGTGCTTTAATTGGTGCACTACCGTTCGGATTCGGAAAACCTCACTTTGCTTCAAGTTGCGTTCGAGGAATAGTTTTGCTAAATTAGCATTCAGAAGTTAAAAGTGCTAATTTACCTCTTTTTAAATCGGTTAAAGCACTGAATTTTCTTAGTGGCTCAGATAATTTATTGCGGTTGTTGTTCGAGCAGATAGATCTTGAAACTAAAACATTTCATCTAAATGTTTAACAATACAAAATTTCTGAAGTAGGTACTGAACTTAAACGAAAACCGCTATATTTCCTTACTTGTTGCTTTGTGAAGCCCTATTGTAATGGGGGAAGTAGGTTATGACACTTATACGCGTTTCACCCTTTGAAGGAAAAGAATCTCTGCGTCGTCAACTCAGTCGAGTTTTTGCAGAGGGTGAGGATACTCAAAAAGAAAATTCCGCAACTTGGAAACCTGTAATCGGATTGCTAGATGATTCAGAAAATCTAATTTTACGAATAGAAATTCCTGGTGTAGATAGTAAGGATATCAATATTGATGTAACCAGAGAAGCTATTACTATTTCTGGAAAACGTCAGCAGCAAGATGGCAGTGCGAATGATCTATACTCAGAATTGATTTATGGTAGTTTTAGGAGACATATATCCTTACCTGCTTATATCATTCCAGAACAAGCTAAAGCAGATTTTACTGGGGGTGTGCTGACCCTAATTTTGCCCAAAGTAGAAGAAGCAAAAAATCGAGTCGTCAAAGTAAGTTTAGGTAAAACAAGTTTTTCGACAAGATCTTTGCAAGACTATCTACTTAGGTCAGAATTGGGCGGGTATCGCGCAGCAAACGCACCAAGCCAACAAACACAGTAAAAAATTCTAATCGACCCAAAAACATTCCCAGAATTTGAGTCCAAAGTAATGTAGGTGCAGCATCTGCAGAGGTTACCCCAACTGAAACTCCCACAGTTCCCATAGTACTGGCATATTCAAATAAACTTTCTTGCAATGAATATCCATGGGCTGCGACGATCGCGCTACCAATACAGAAAAGAATTAAGTATAAAAATACAAATATACCAATTTGCCGAATTTGGTCATCTTGGAGAAAATGGCGGCGTTCCCCTTGCCAAATACTCGGTTCAGTAACGCTGCGTGTGGGCATCAACATTCTGCGAATTTCCCAACGCAAACTACGATAAAGGATATATACCCGCAATTGTTTGATACCACCAGATGTGGAACCAGCACCGCCACCCACTAACATCATTAGTATTAACATTAGCCAACCGATGCTGCTCCATTCCGTATATCCCACAGTTGCAAAACCAGTGGTGGAAAAGCAAGTTACAGTTTCAAATATAGATACCCGAATCGCTTTACCTAATTGGGGATAAAGTCCGATCGCGACACCAAATAAAATCACCAAGCTACACAGGGGAACCATTAGGGCTTGAAAACGAATTTCACCATTACGAACTACTGACTTGAAATTACCTTTAAGTAGCAGATAAGCGGTAACAAAGTTGAGTCCCCCAGCAAACATCAACACAATTGTTACTATTTCTAGTACGGCATTATCCCAGTAACCGATAGATTCGGGATGAGTAGAAAATCCACCTGTTGACAAAGCTGCAAAGGCGTGGTTTACCGCATCAAACCAACCCATTCCGGCTAATTTTAAGGCAATAGTTCCGACAATATTATATCCAGTGTATATAGCTAAAACTAACTTCGCAGAACGCCGCACATTGGGTGCTAATTGCTCGCTACGACCTTCAGCACTTGTTAAACCCGAGCCAACGGGTCCTGCGATCGCACTCAAAGTAATAATCGCTAATCCCGCTCCGCCAAAGAGTTCAATAATACTGCGGTAAAGCAAAATCAAACGGGAAGCTTTAGTAACATCTACCACTGAAAGCCCTGTAGTTGTCCAACCACTGGTAGATTCAAACATCGCTTGGGTGAAATTAAGCCCCTGTATAGTCATAAACGGGACAGTTCCAACCAGAATTGCAACCAGCCAAGCCAGCACCACAATTACCGAGCCTTCTTGTAAAGTTAAACTAGTGGCTTTTTTTGGAGCTAGTAGTTGCCATAATCCCAAACCTACAAGACCAAGAATTGCACCTGGAACCAGAAAACCCCAAGCAAGAGGTAATTCTTCCGGATAAGCTAACAAAGCTAACAAGGGAGAAATAATTACCAACCCAGAAATCAAACATATTAACCCTGTGTAACCTAAAATAGCCCGATAACGCTGGCGTAAAAAACTTTTGTAACGACCCATTTTAATGTTCCTCTCCCATAATGGTACGTTGGGCTGCTGCACATTGGTCAGACTCACTGACCAAAATTATTTGGTCACCTGCCCGCAAGCGGCTCCAGTTCTGGGGTAAAAGAACTTGATTGCTGCGAACGACACAGGATATGGCGGCTCCCTTAAGATTGAGTTCTGCAGGGGTTTGTCCAACTGCAGGGCTGTCTTCTTGCAGAGTTATTTCGGTAACGGTAACTTCCCCGTGAGCAATAGATATCAAATTTCTGATATCTTGTTCGTCTGCTTCTTGCTCAATTAAAGAACCGAGAATTTCTGTTGCTGAAAATGCCACGCTGACGCCAAGTTTTTGGAAAACTTCTTTATTTTCTGGATCGTTGACTAAGGCGACTGTACGGGGTACACCATAAATTTGTTGAGCAACTTGACAAGCAACTAAATTATCTTGGTCTTGGGAAGTTAAAGCTAATATGGCGTCAGCACTGTAAGCACCAGCATCTTCCAAGACTGCAGGGTTGCTACCATCCCCAGAAATTATCGTTCCCTTGACCTTGCGAGACAACATCACGGCTTGTTTCTCATCAGGGGTAATAATTGTGAGACGATAACCCTTACTAGCAAATTGTCTGCCCAAAAAATAAGCTAACTTATCACTACCAATGATTATGACTCTCATAATTTCTCTTGTTGGAACTGACTTTCTAAAATTTGTATAAATGCTTCAGTAGATAGTTGAGTCGGACTAATTGTAGCGATTCCAAACTCGCCATAGATCGCTTCCCGAGCAGGATCGAACACCCGAGCTAAAACACTTGAGACCCCAAACAACTTTTTAGCAATTTGAGCGACCATAATATTGATATTGTCAGAATCAGTAACTGCAAGCAAACAATCAGCCTTATCAGCTTTTGCTGCACGCAATGTTGCTAATTCAGTTGCATCAGCAGTAACTTGGAAACCACTAAACTCGCTCGATAGAGATTTAAAAGCTTCTTCATTGCGATCAATAACCACCACACTATTACCTTCACCACTCAGTCGACTTGCAAGAATAGATCCCAAGCGACCGCAGCCTACCACAACTATATACTGGGATTTTTTCATTAGAGATTTTTCGAGAATTTGGATCGTTGAAAGAATGGAAGTTATAGGAGGAGTCAAAAGTCAGGAGTCAGGAGTCAGAAGTCAGAAGTCAGGAGTCAGGAGTCAGAAGTCAGAAGTCAGAATTCAGGAGGAGTAACCCATTACTCATTACTCATTACTCATTACTCATTACCCATTACCCATTACCCATTACCCATTACCCATTACCCATTACTCATTACTCATTACTCATTACTCATTACTCATAAACTAGGTCTACTTTTTGATGAACTTGTCGCTCGCTGTAGGTTATTTTGCGCTTGCTTGTAGGTGGGATCTAAGTCCATTGCAACTCGATAGTTTTTTAAAGCCTGCAAGCGATCGCCAGTTACTTCCAAAAGTTCTCCTAATAAATTAAAGGCTTCTGGATTATTGGGGTTTTGCCCGATTGCTTGTCCTACAAGTGAAATTGCTTCCTCAAATTCTCGTTTGGTAATCCACTTTTTCGCCGCAGTCATGAGGGATTCATAATCTGCGGGGGATTCTGAAATGCTATCTCTTCCCATAACTCCACCCACCATTTCGCGAATTTCTCTGGGGGTAAAAGGTTTCTGCAGAAAGTCCACAGCACCAAGTTTCATTGCTTCTACAGCATTTTCAACACTACCGTGGGCTGAAATCATAATTGCTGTTAAACCTGGTTGTACTTCCTTGGATCTGCGCAGTAACTCCATACCGTCGATCCCCGGCATTTTTAAGTCCAGAAGCATTAAATCAAAGGGGTTTTGTCGTAATTGAGATAAAGCATCTTCACCATTGACAGCGGTTTTTACTTCATAACCCAAAGGTTCGAGACACTGAACCAGTGTCAGGCGAATATTTTTCTCGTCATCGACAATTAAAATGCGTTGATTAGACATTAACTATTTCTCCAGAACGGGATGAATTTGCAGCAATTGGCAGTGTAAAAGTAAATGTACTGCCTTCTTTGGGAACGGAATCTACCCAGATGGTACCGCCGTGGGCTTTAACGATTTCCTTACAAATAGCTAAACCCAAGCCACTACCGCCAGCATCTCGTTCGGTCTGCACTTGAACGAACTTGTCAAAAATTTTCGCCTGGAAAGCGGGATCGATTCCCTGTCCATCATCACTAACTGACAAAAATATTGAATTTCCGTGTTGTTTGGCAATGATTTGAATTTGTGTCTCGGCATAACGTAGTGCATTCGCAACTAGATTTGTCAATACCCAAGTAATTTTATTGGGATCGGCTTTGACGGTGGGTAAGTGTTCGTCCACTTGTTTTTCCAGGGGGATATTTTTTTCTTGAGTTTGGACCTCAAATAGCGACATAACCTTATCAACCAATAAATTTACTTTAACTGCTACTGGCTCCATTTCAATTCGACCCGATTCAATTTTTGATAGGTCGAGCAAGTCATTAACCAAACTCCTCAACCGTTCGACGTCTTCTGCAGCAGCTTGTAATAATTCCTGTTCCCGTTCCGATAGCTTTTGGCTCGCTGTTTCCAAGAGCAAATCGATACTCATCCCCATTCCCGTCAAAGGTGTCCGCAACTCATGGGAAGCGGTCATGACAAAATCGCTTTTCAGCTCGTCAATTTTCTTAAACTTAGTGATATCTTGTAACAACAATACAACTCCCAATCGCTTACCGTCCTCGGTTTTGACTGGAGTTGTCAGGTAGCTATAATGCTGTTCTATACCATTACGTTCCAAAGTTAATAATGGCGTTTCCCCAATATCAGGTGGAGGTGTATTTTGCAACGTTGCTTGAATTTGATTGTAAAGGGTGCGGTCTTCGGTCATCTCCAAATAATGCCGTCCTTCTGCTTGTTGTGGCGTAGTATTAAATAAATTTGCGGCGGTGGGATTAATGGCAATGATATCGCAACCTTCATCAACAACTACAATTCCATCGGTAATGCTATCAATGATTGCTTCGTTACGTTGTTCTTGAGCAATAATCTTATTCAAACTCAGGGCGTGGAACTCCTTCAGTTTCTGACTCATAGTATTGATTTCCTCAGCCAAAGAACCCAATTCGTCCTGGGAACGTACTAAGATATTTACATCGTAGTCTCCATCTGCGATCTGTTCTGCAGCTTGGGTCATGGACTTTAGTGGTCGGGTTAAGTTTTTGGAGAGAATCAAGCTAAAAAATATACCAACAATTGCAGCCGATATCCCTGCGATCGCCATTGATGCGATCGCTTGTTGGGAAGTAATCTGAGCCTGCTCGGACGCAGACATCATTGCTTGCTGGTTTATGTCTCTCAGTTCGATAGAAGCTTGACGTACCTCCTGGAAATTTGGTAACACAGTTTGCTTATAAAATCTTGTTGCGGCTGGTTGTTGAGTTGTTTGAATTAGTCTTAATTGGGCAATACTTGTCAAATAAGATTTGTAGCGCTCTTGTAGTGTACCTAAAACTCTTTCTTCACCAGTAATTGTAACGTTATCTTTAGCACGTCCTAGCCATTGCAAAAACTCAATCTCATTGCCTTTAAAATCAGCAAGATTGCTTTCCTTACCTTCCAACAACAAGGTTAAAGCTGCACTATCTTGGCGCTCCAAGGATTCGAGCATTCCTTCAGCTGCACGAATGCTGCGGTAGTTATCCTGCAAAATTGCTTCGCTGGCTCTACCCAAGCGCCAAAGATTAATTACACCCCAACCGCCGACCAGAATCACTAAGGCGAGACTAACGCCGTAGCCAGCTAGAATCTTGCTCCTGAGTTTCACCGCTCATTCCTTGATTTGCTGTGTAAAATCAGGATACTCGAGCGAAAGTAAGATTTGTTTCGTCCCCCGGACGGATCTTAGCCTCAATTAAAATATTACTTAAGCTTGATTTTTTTTCGTTTTTTTTAAGCGATGTTAACTGAGCAAGGTTTGGTATTTAGTAATTAAATCAACTCGTTTCAAAGTAAGAAAATATATATAATTTTGGATAAATTTATTGAAAAAACTAAATGGAAGCTTTCGTCAAAACCCTAAATGGTATAGCAATAAACATCTGCCAAATGCTTGCTCTTTTTATCATTTCCATTGGCATAATTAAGGGTTTAGTAATTTACTTGCGTAATGCTTTTTCTTTTTCAGCTTCTGCTAAAGTTTTCCAGGAAAGCCGTTTACAGATGGGTTATTCATTTTCTCTAGGACTGAGTTTTTTGGTCGGAGGAAGTATTCTCAGAACTACTATTACTCCTAGTTGGGAAGATATTGGACGATTGGCTGCAATTATTGTGATTAGAACGGTTTTGAATTATTTATTGCTACAAAGTATTAAAAAAACTGACGGAAATTTTTCTGCTACGGAATAATAATATTTAATATAGTTATTTGACTTGAGTTGCTACCTCTGAAGATAGGTTCCATATCAAACAAAAGTACTACTCCAGCATCATTTTTAACTATGCTGGGGTTAGAAGATTTAAGCGATAAAAAGAATTACTATCTAGTTATTGCTCCAAGAAATATACTAGCAGACCAAAAATCTAAATTGAAATTTACTAGTTCGAGATTAAAATTTATGGTTTTTCTGCTAAGGAAGAATAGCGATTAGATTCTTGGGCATAATTTTCTATTAGTGTGAGGATTTAGGATCTTGTTATATTCCTATGGTGCAAGCATAATACCACAAAATGTATATCCTTTGATAAATTTTCGAAGGTAATAATTATTGTTTTCTCCTGAAAAAATATTAATAATTATCAATTCAAAGTATTATCACATTTAGGGTATTAACATGAGTAATAAGACAAATAATCATGTAATTGAAGCAAATAAATATCTTCGTTCACTTGCAGGTGTATTGGGAGTATTTTTCATCAATTTACCAAGTGCGTTAGCAATACCTACGAAACGAATTAGTGCTGCTAATCCTTGTCCAGGTATTTACTATGAAGAGCCATACAATAGTAGGCTCATAGTTCCACGTAAATGTGCCCCTAACGCTGCTACTCTCCGTTGGTTAAAAGGTAAACCGGCTCCCAAACAACCATTTTTACAATTGTCTGAAGATATTCCGTCTGCAGGTAATGAAGTAAAACCCGTTGATGAACTACCACTACCGGAAAGTAGTAATCAAGCAATCGCAGTTATTAATCTGAATGAAGGTAAAGTTAACGTTAAACTCAAAAACGATACTAATACCCCGATAGTTTATCAAGTAATAGAACATACAAAGAAGCGATATATACGAGGCAAACAGGAAATTACGTTACAGGATTTACCTACACCCGTAACTATCACAATGAGAAGAAATGATGGAGGATTTATTAAGGTTAATCCAAAGTCTAGAAACTCAGAAAAAGCAACTCTTAACATTTCTTTAGACGAATCCGAAAAATTAGATGACGCTAGGGGAGTTTTAAGAATAAAAAAAGATGGTCAGGTCCTATTAAATTAAATTTATTAGATATATCTTTTACTACTGATTTATAAAATATACGCGCTATTTTTTCTGTCGTTAACAACCAGTAATAACTAACTTTGCGGATGATGAATATTTTCAGAAATAATAGTAAAGTCAACTCTCCAATTGTAACCGAACGAAATAGTTTTAATAGTAAGTTTCGGCATGTTAAAAGGGCTATATTTTTAACTCTAGCACTTACTGTATTACCTGCATGTAATTTCAATAAAGAGACACCCAAAGACTTGGGAAATGTGACTACAAGAGAAGTCCTTAATCATACCGACCAATTAATAGGTAAAACTGTAACCATTAGAAGCGAACCGATCGGAAAAGTAGGTCCGGCATCTTTTACCCTTAACGATCCAAGACTATTTGGTAATGACCCCGTACTAATTATAAATGCTACTGGGAAAAAATTTGACTTACCCGCTGATAGTAGTGCAGATGTTCAAGTCACAGGAATAGTCCGTAGGTTTGCGTTTGCGGAGGTGGAACGAGAATACAATCTGAATTTGGATAAGAAGTCTTATCTCGGATACGAGAATAAACCAGTAATTATTGCTAAGTCAATGGCACCTGCACCGGATCCAGGTGAAATTACTCAAAATCCCCAGCGCTATTACAATAAGCGATTAGCGGTAACAGGTGAAGTTGAAAATATCCGAAATACTAACTTGTTTACCTTAGACGAAGATAAGTTATTTGGTGGGGAAGACTTGCTGGTTTTAAATTTGGGTTCGCAACAAGTCTCTGTGAAAGAAGATGAGACTGTAGCGGTGACAGGTGTAGTACGTCCTTTCTTAGTCGCTGAATTCGAACGAGATTACGATTTAACCTGGGATCTAAAAATCAGGGAAGGATTGGAAGCCGAGTACAAGAATAAACCTGTCTTGGTGGCTGAGGGTGTATATCCTTCAGCAATTCCTGAGTCTGAAAAGTAATTTTTTTATTACTCTGTTGAAATAGATTTTATTAAAGTAGAAAAATTGTCTTGGAGTAGAGAGACTAAGTAGTAAAAAACTATACTCACTCTACTCCAAATAATATTAAGGGAGCATTAAGCAATTATGGCACCAAACGATTTATCTGATTTGGACATCCCTCGGTCGCCTCGTGAAGTAACTTCTCACCCCTGGTTTGAAAAACTAGCAAGGTTTGGATTTGCAGCTAAGGGTGTAGTTTATAGTGTTGTCGGTCTTTTAGCTGCTCAAACTGCTCTTGGTTCTGGAGGAAAAACCACAGGTAGTTCTGGAGCGCTAGAAACCATTGTTAATCAACCTTTTGGTAAGTTTTTTTTAGCAATAATCGGTATTGGACTTATAGGTTACGCTCTCTGGCGTTTCGTCCAAGCAGTTTTAGATCCCGAACATAAAGGAAGAAATTCAAATTCAGATATAAAACGTATTATTCAGCGTGTTGGTTATGGCTTTAGTGCGATCGCATATACTGGATTAGCTTTCACTGCTTTACAGTTAGTTCTCGGTTCAGGGGGTGGTGGTAATAAAAATTCCACTCAAGATTGGACTGCTAAAGTTCTTTCCCAACCTTTCGGTCAGTGGTTAGTAGGTATAGGAGGAGTGCTGGTAATTGGACTAGGACTTTCCTATATATATCGCGCTTACAAAGCCAAATTTCGCCGTCGCTTCAAATTAGCCCAAATGAGTTATAGCGAGCGCAAGTGGTTGGTGCGTATTGGTAGGTTTGGTATCGCTGCTCGCGGTACTGTTTTCGTAATTATTGGTATCTTCCTAATTCAAGCCGCGCTTAAGTCAGACGCTAGTGAAGCTAAGGGACTTGGGGGTGCATTATCATCACTCGCACAACAACCATTTGGGTCTTGGATTCTTGGTTTCGTTGCTTTTGGTTTGGTTTCTTACGGTATATTTTCTATATTAAAGGCTCGCTATCGACGTTTTCAACACTGAAAGTGAAGCGTCTTTGCTGTCTTCTGTTGTACTTGATTTTCAGGTTACCCAGGCAAAAAAGTAATCAATTATACTTAGCATTGACCAATTAAGTGCTCGATCTGAAATCGAGCACTGTTAATTTTGTGTACTACAATCATTTTGGGTTGTAATACCAATTCAATAAATCATTGCAACAGATTCTCCGGTACAAAATACATCAGGTATTATTGAGGCTACAAAAATCTACTAAACATCTCCTTTCTGAACCAGAACCTTTTGTATTGCAAGAGAGTTTAGATGATTTCTATTTGAAACCTCCCCGTTTTTTAAATCGGTCGTAACGCCAATTATTTACCTATTTCGCCATTTAGGATACGTGCAACTGAAAACCCCCGGCTTTCTGACCGTGGGGTTGCTTACAATTCGTGTCATTCATCTCAGAATATGTGATGAGATATTTTATTTGAGTTGGTTAACCTTCATCCCAACCAATAAAAATCGTTATCTGTAGGGTTCCCGTTCGCGCTCAAAATCCTTTGTAGGAGCTGTCACGTATGATTTAATTTCTCCTGCTTCAACAGTTAATATTTTCCGGATTCCAGTGAAAAGAATTAGAACTGGAATAATTTCTAATCTTCCCATCCACATCAGTATTATTAAAGTAAATTTTCCTAACCAAGGAAGCTCGGGATTACTGATACCCACAGATATACCTACACTTCCTAAAGCTGAAGCGGCTTCAAATAAAACATCTCCCAATTTGTAATTCGGTAAAGCTAATTGCAGCAGTATGAACATGCTAATTATTAAGATTACTATCCACAAAAACGCTAAAACTGCTGCTGCTTCTATTCTACGAATTGCCTCTGTCTCATCCAACACTTTGCCATCTAATTCATAGCGTATTGACTCATCTGATTTTAATGAAATTCTGCGAAATCTCCAAATCACTGCTTTATACAAAAGAATCAATCGATTGAGCTTAAATCCACCGACAGTGGAACCAGCAGTACCACCCACAACCATTGCTAAAGTCAGTAATAGTTTGGCGCTATCGTTCCATTTGTATATGTCGCTAATATTGAAACCGCAAGTACCCAAAGCGGAAGCCCAGTGAAAAGCTGTATCTAACCATAAGGGAGAGCCGAAATAACTGTAGTTCATTAAACCTAGAAGCCCGATCCCAAGAGCCAAAAATACCCACAAAGCTTGATGCTGATTATCGCTCCATAATGCAGATAAACGCCCTTTAGTTAAGAGTCGATAGTGAACTGGAAAACTAACAGCTCCAAGAATCATAATCACAATCACAGCCATTTGGATTTTGGGAGCATAACCGCCAATACTATTATCAAGAACGCTAAACCCTCCAGTGGATATTCCTGTCATCCCGTGATTTAAAGCTTCCCACCAACTCATCCCAACAATTTTAAAAATAAAAATACTAGCAATTGTATATATTAAATAAATCCACCAAATTTTTCTCGCTGTAGCTTTCACACTAGATGCTATTCTTTTATCTCTTCCTTCACTAGAATAAAGTTGATAAGCGTCAGTACTTGGTTCTAAAAGCGATATAACTAGGACAATAACCCCCACACCACCGATCCACTCCGTAAAACTTCGCCACCATTGCAAACTATGGGGTAGGTTACTAACACGGGATGCAACTGATAGTCCGGTACTGGTGAAGCCGGAAAAAGCTTCAAATAAGGCATTCCAAGGGTCTTGAAAATTAAGAATAGTTGTCGCTGTTTCTGAGGAAACTGCCAACTTAGAGGCTATTAGCATAAATGGAATAGCTCCAATTATCGGTACAATTAACCAGCACAAAGCAACTGTGATCATGGCGTGGCGTATTTTACTTGTTTGTGCACCACGGGAGTATAAACGATATAACAACCTGCCTAGAATTAAAGGGACAATACCACAGATAACGAAAGGTAGAATTGCGTAATATTCACCCCATAATATACAAATAGGAACCGATAGCAGAGCCATCAGTCCTGGTACATGCAGAAATAAACCGACATCGCGCAGAATCGTTTTAATATTAGAATTCATGTTTAATTGTCATTATTTTATTATCATTTGAATTGCTATTGGTGCAAATCAAAAAAAATTGTTGTGTAATTGTTTATGGCGAGGTATGGTTAGTCAATCAAGCCAAAAACTGCTCATAGGTAAATCCTAAGTGATGCTACCTCAATTAAGCCTTACTCGCTAGATAGATTGTAAAATTTATTTTCTCTATAAAAGGAGGGAGTAATAATTAAAATATAAGGATGTTTAAACTGATTTATTTATAAGTTTTAAGACTACAGAAATAAAATTATCTGGTTCGACTGGTTTGGCGACGTGAGAATGAAATCCGACGGATAAAGCTTGCTTGCGATCCAATTCTCCTGCGTATGCAGTCAGTGCGATCGCCGGAATATTTCCTCCTTCTTCAGGTTGCATACTTCTAATCTCACGAAGTAACATATATCCATCCATTTCTGGCATTCCAATATCACTTACCAAAAGATCGGCTTGTAAATTTGGGAATATCTGCAATGCCTCTAACGCAGATTTAGCTGTTGTTACTTCTGCACCATCTTGTTCTAAAACGAAACTAATAAATTCCCGGGAATCTAGCTCGTCGTCCACAACTAAAATCCGAAGCCCTTCTAGGTTATGTGATTCGATTTGATCTGTTGATAAACTATTATCGTTTTCTTTGGTTTTTGCAACTTCTAATAGTGGGAAACATACTGTGAAAGTTGCACCCTGGTCTTTACCCAAGCTATCAGCTTTAACTGTTCCACCATGCATTTCAACTAAATAGCGTACAATTGCTAGTCCTAAACCCAAACCGCCAAATCTTCTAGTTGTAGCGCTATCTGCTTGACGAAAGTAATCAAATACATGGGGTAAGAATTCTTGAGTAATTCCCTTACCAGTGTCGGTGACTATAACTTGAGCCTGACTTTCAACTGCTTTTAGTTGGACTGTAAGTTTTCCGCCTTTCGGTGTGAATTTTACACCATTAGAAAGTAAATTCCATACTATTTGCTGTAATCTTGCTGAGTCACCTAATACTAAATATGCAGGATTATTATATTCGATTCCAGTTTCCCATAACTCCGATTCAGTATTAATAACTTCAGTTAGATTACTTGAATTTAGCTGCTGTGAAGTATCGACTAAAAATCTCAAGTCGATATCTTTAGCTTCAGCAGATAATCGAACCGTTTCCAATGCAGATGATATTATCCTGACTAAGCTTATTTCTTCAGCTTCTAGTTTTAGCTTACCGCGTAAAATGCGAGAAATATCTAACAAGTCTTCGATTAACTGGGACTGAATCTTGGCGTTTCTTTCAATAATTTGTAAGGCTTGTTTTTTCCTTTTATCGTCTAGCTTACGGTCTTTTAAGAGTATTTTTGACCAACCTAAAATCGGATTCAGAGGAGAACGTAATTCATGGGAAAGGATAGCTAAAAATTCATCTTTAATTCTATTTGCTTTCTCAGCTTCTTCACGTAGAAACTGTTCGCGCTGCAATGAATTTTGTAGATCCTCCTGAGTTTTTTTGCGCTCACTCAATTCAGTTTTTACTTGATCAAATAGTAATGACTGTTGAATTGCAATTCCTACTTGAGTTGCTAACTGTCTGAGTAAACTAATTTCTAAATCTTGCCATTGTCGGGGTTTAGAACATTGATGTGCAATCAGTAGTCCCCATAAATTCTCAGCTTCTAAAATTGGTACCACTAAATTAGCTTGAACCTGAAATTGTGCTAATAAATCAACATGACAAGGTGTTAACTTCCCATCATGAATATTTTCTACCTTTTGAACTCTACCTCGCTTATATTTTTCTACCCAATTTGTCGCAAAGCAAGGATCGTAAATCTCTTTCCCTAATATCGCTAACCAACCCGAACCAACTGACTCCGTAAGCACCCTACCGTTCCAATCTGGAAGTGTAAATTGAAAAATCACTACCCGATCGCAATTTAAGAAGAGTCGAACCTGATTTACAGTTGTCTCTAATATTTCTTTTAAGTTTAGAGATTGACGCACCTGTTGAGCAATTTGGTAAACTAACCTTTCTTGTAAAAAGAACTTTTGAATCTCCTGTTCTTGATTTTTGGCTTCAGTTATATCTGTGAATGTTGCGATCGCCCGCAGCGGTTCATTTCTGCGATCGCAGTAAATTTTTCCTCTGCTCTCAATCCAAGCAATGCTACCATCTCGACGGAAATGACGAAATTCTAATTGATACTCGCTTTTATGAGAAATTGCATATCTTATCGACCGGTCAACAATGTCTCTATCTTCTGGAATAATTATTTCTAAAAAGCTTTGATACGTTGCTAAACAAGTATTTTCAGATATATCTAAGACCTGAGCTAACAACTGGGAACAAATAAAACTATTTGTTTGCAAATTCCATTCCCACGTCCCCATCACAGCAGTATCGAGTGCTAATTCAAGACGATCCTGACTTTTCCGTAATTGGGCGCGTAAATTAAATTTATCAATCGCTGAATTAATTGCTAAACGCAGTTCTTCAGCTGTAGTTTTTCCCTTAATGATATAATCTGAAGCTCCTGCTTTCATTGCCTTCACTGCAACTGATTCGTCCCCCTGTCCCGTCAGCATCACTACGGGAAGATTATTCAATTGAGTTTCTTTTTGTAATTCTTCAAGAAATTCAATACCATTAATATCGGGTAATAGATAATCTAACAACACCCCATCTAATTGATGCTTTCGCCACAGTTCTAATCCTTCAGAACCCAATTCTGCTTCTAAAATTACATAATCATAATTTCTATCCCGGGTTAAATAACGGCGATAAGTTTCTCTGTCTTCCAAACAATCATCAATAATTAGAATAGTACGTCGTTTTATCTTACTCATACTCCAAAGTTATTAATATATTATATTATCTCGCATCCCTGATAAAATAATTTCAACTAAGTAAGTTCTAAAATCAAAATTTCTAAAATAAAAAAACTAAGAGAATATTAAATTATAATCAAAAAATAATTTTAACAGTACTACATATTGGGTAATAACTTTTTTAAAGAGAAGAGTAAAAATAATTAGTTATACAAATAATTAATGATTACAACGTAATAATCACTTCAAATTTGTACGATTTGGATGATATTATTAAATCGAAAAAAATAATTGTAACGACTAATCCTAAAATATGTGAATAGGTGGTCTGTTTACATTAAACCAATATTGACCCAAAGTCTTAACTGTATTCATTAACTTTTTCATGTCAATAGGTTTAATGATGTAGCTATTAGCTCCCTTTTGGTAACAAGTTTCCAAATCTTTAGGATTGGAAGAAGTTGTGAAAATAACTACAGGGATGCTTCTCAATTCGGTATCCGTTTTAATTTCCTCCAAAATTTCCCGTCCGTCGGTACCAGGTAAATTGAGGTCGAGTAAAACTAAACATGGACGAGGGGATAAATTTATATCTGCATATTTACCGCGATGATAAAGAAAATCTAAACCTTCATCACCATTATCACAGCGATATAAAGGATTTTTTGCACCCGATTTGCGCCAACCACGACGAAAGGCTTCAAAATCTTCGTCACTATCTTCTATGATTAATACTGGACAGGTTTTATTCTCTAACTCTGTAATTAGCAAATTTGTCATCTTAAAACTCCCATGTATATATGCTTTAAGTTGGTAAAGTAAAGAAAAAAGTCGTGCCTACTCCCACTTCTGATTCTAACCAAATCTCTCCATTATGACGCTCGATAATTTTTTTAGCGATAGTTAATCCCGCACCCGTACCACCACCATAGGCTTTTTTACCATGCAGTCTTTTAAAAATGCGGAAAATATTTTCGTAGTGCTTTTGGGGTATCCCAATACCATTATCTTTGACATAAAGCACTACTCGATCATGAAATTGCATATTTTGGCGTAGACTGGGGTCCAATTGTTCTACTGTATCGATAAACCCAATTTCCACTTGTTTGCAGGAATTTTTATTGTATTTTACCGCATTGCTAATTAGATTCACCAAAAGTTCGTTGATTTGGATGCGATCGCAACTAATATTCGGTAATCTGCGGGGGACGGAAATTTCCAGTGAAGTTTCTGGTTGACTAACTCTAATTAGGTCGATGACACCATCTAAAAGCTCATTTAAGTCAGTTTTTTGCAACGATAATTCTGCTCGCCCCAAGCGGGAAAAATGTAATAAAGAATCGATGAAATCTTCCATTCGCTGAGTCAAGCGAATCAGAGTTTGTAATTTTGATATTCCTTCTTCGTCTAAGACGTCTTCATAATCTTCCATCAAAAAAGATGAATAGTTATGAATACCTCGCAGCGGTTCTTTCAGGTCATGAGATGCAATATAAGCAAATGAATCTAATTCATCGTTACTACGTTCTAACTCAAGATTGACTTTTGCCAATTCATCCGCTTTACTTAGAACAATGCTAATAATTGCAGTTCTTAACTCTGCAACTGCGTCTATTTCGCATTTCTTCCAAGGTAAAGCACTATTTTTAACCGTTTCTTGCCACAATTCAAAGGACTTGCGCGGATGGATACGGACTTCACCATCAGGTAAATTTTCCACCTGTTTAACCGGATTTCCACCCCAATTAACAGTTTGAATTACCTCTGGGCGAAACCATAATATATAATTACGTTGTATTTTGGAAATTGCTAAAGCAAGTAATCCACTGGCACTTTTTTGATATTCTTTTGCCTGTGGATATACAGTTGGTAAACTATTTGTATAGTAAATATTATCTTCAGTTTGATATTCTAGCCAGTCTAATATATTTTGAATCTCGCTTTTTTCTGGAACATTTCCCGTGGAAATTAAATCATCACCATCGGAAACAACTACTCCTGTAGCACTGACAATATCTAATAACTTTTCTTCTTCTTGAACTAAAGTATCAATAAAATTATTATTTTGGGCAATAGATTCGATAAAAGACTTCGGTATATTTTGAATTTTAATTTTATAATCTAATTCTTCATTGTCTTGCTTTTCTAGTAACTCTGCAGACAAAATTTTTCCTAAAAATTCACATGCTGTTCTTACTTCATAGGAAACATATTTTGGTCGAGAATCATGACAAGCAATTAATCCCCATAATTGCTTGTTACGAATAATTGAAATTGACATGGAAGCTGTCACTCCCATATTCTTCAAATATTCTAGATGAACTGGAGAAACACTACGCAGGGTAGAAAAGCTTAAATCGACTATTCTATTAGTTAGGGGATTAAGTGCAGGAGTAATTTCTACAGGTTTATAATCAACATTACTAATAATTCTCAACCAATTATTAACATATAATTTTCTTGCAGGTAGAGGAATATCAGTTGCTGGATAACGCAAGCCCAAGTAAGAAACGATTTCACCAATTTTACTTTCAGCAATTACGTTACCCGAGCCATCATCATTAAAGCGATATACCATCACTCGCTCAAAACCAGTCAATTTTTTCACTTCATTGACAACTATATTGCAGGTATCTGATAGGGAAATTGTATTTTGTAGTTTCGCAACACAACTATTTACCAGGTTATAAAACTTGATGAAATTAACATACTCTGTTTCTTGAGCGGGTTCTAATTCTAAAATTACTAACTCATCATATAAATGAACAATTGCATCAAAGTATTGAATTTCCTCTTGGTTTGAAAAAGATATCTTCAGAGGATTTACATGCTCAAAATCTTCCGCCAGACATTGTTTAATCGAACTTATTTCTGATGCTGCAAGGAAATTAGCTAGTGGTTGACTTAATACATTTTCAGCATCGTAACCAAGGAATGATTGAATATTGTCACTAACCTGTAAAATAGTAAAATCGTCCGGAGCTAGGACAAAAAGTATCCCATGAGGTTGGATGGAGTTGGGAATATGGATTTGTTCGCGATCGCAATTTGTTAAATTAACGTTTTCTGCTGTCACAAATTCTTGTTGCATCCAACTTTAACCTTGAAAAAATAATCCTTAAAGAGTTTAATTAATCTTTTGAGATTTGAACTCTTTGAGAATGTTAGCAGTAGCAGAGGAATAATTACAAATTACTAGTCTACCATCAAAAAAAATTTTACTTCTAAAAGACAATCTTAAACTCTAAGTTTTCAGACTGACGTAAATTGTAGGTAAAATGGTCAACAATATTTGTATCGCTCAATTCTAGATTATAAAAATCTACAGCATCATGATCGAAATAAGGACCAGCATGCCAAGTACCAACTGCTAGTTTGATAAAACAGTTACCTGGAATTCGAAAAGCTGCAATATCTCCCAAATTTGGTTTTTTAACAGTATCATTTGGAGGACAAACAGCAACATACCAATCTTTACCTTCCAAGGAACCAAGACACTGGGTACATAACCTGTGACGAGTTATGTTGTGAAACTTTCTGCCTCGCCCCTGCAAATGCATTATATAAAAACGGGGAGTACCTTTATCAAGAACTAGTTGGGCATCTTCATGATCAAAAAGTTTGCCATCTCTCGATGGGAAAATAACTTGTCCGTAGCGAAAGAAATTTTCTGGAGTCACCCATTGAGCCTTTAATTGTTGTACTGTCCCCGAGCTAGTCATGGTAAACCTAACTTACACCCCCAATTATCTTAAGCGAAATTTACTTGTATGAGATCTATAATTCGTTCAATAATTCATAATCCTGTTTTTTAGATTTTCCTACTAGAGTTTAGAAAATTTGACTTTTAACTTCTTCCTTCCGACGGAGTCGGTCAATTAATAATTACCCGGTCTTGCTAAATTTTTAAACTTGGTAAATTGAGGTTCAAATAAAAGTTTGACAGTACCTGTGGGACCATTCCGATGTTTAGCAATAATAATTTCTGCAATTCCTCGATCAGGTGTATCGCTGTTGTAATATTCATCCCGGTATAACATTATTACTAAGTCAGCATCTTGCTCAATAGAACCAGATTCCCTTAAATCAGATAACATCGGTCGCTTATTGGTACGGGATTCAACTCCTCTACTCAACTGGGAAAGTGCAATGACCGGTACGCTCAATTCCCTAGCTAAACCTTTTAAACCACGGGTAATTTTGGATAACTCCTGCACGCGGTTATCACCTGCTGTATCCATTAACTGTAAATAATCAATAATAATTAATCCCAGGTCTATACCAACTTCTGTTTGTAAACGTCTGGCTTGGGAACGCATTTCATTAAGGGTAATATTAGCAGTATCATCAATATAAACCGGGGTTTCCGAAAGTAAACCGATCGCGCGGCTTAAAGGTTCCCATTGAGTTTGACTGATACGTCCGCTGCGCAAATAAGTACTTTCAATTCCAGCCTCACTAGCTAGTAGTCTTTGTACTAGTTGCTCTTGGGACATTTCCAAACTAAAAATTGCAACCGGTAACTTATAAGAAACAGCAATATTATGGGCGAGGTTAAGACAAAATGCGGTTTTCCCCATGGATGGGCGAGCAGCCACAATAATTAGATCGGAGCGTTGAAAACCACTGGTCATCGCATCCAGATCGTAGAAACCACTAGCGACTCCCGGAAGTGCAACGCCTTCATGACGTTCTTCAATTTCCTGAAAAGTATCAATTAAAGTATCGGAAATATGAGTCAAACCTGATGCAGAACGTTCTTGGGAAATCCCAAAAACCTTTTGTTCTGCTTTATCAATCACCACCGGTAAGTCAGTTTCTGTTTCATAACCAAGTTGAACTATTTCATTACCGGCTTTAATTAATTGTCGACGTTGATATTTTTCGTTTACTAGTTGGGCTAAAGCATCAATATTGACTGAAGAAACCGTACGATCTACAAGGGAAGCTAACTTATTTCTACCGCCAATTTTAGATAGTAACTCGTGGTCGGATAACCAACTAGTAACAGAAAGCAAATCTGTCGGTTTACCTTGACCTTGTAAGCGCAATGCTGCTTGATAGATATCTTTGTGGGCGCTAATGTAAAATGCTTCTGGTTTGAGGCGATCGCTAATTCGACTTATTGCTTCTGGATCGAGTAATATTCCTCCCAAAATTGCTTCCTCTGCTTCAATATTTTGGGGTGGTAACCTGTCAGCAGCACCTTGAAAACTTAGATCGTCACTTGTCGTCATGTTTATTTATCCCTAATCCCTAATCCCCAGTCCCCAGTCCCTAATCCCCAGTCCCCAGTCCCCAATCCCCAATAAATAGAGACGCTACTTCTGCAACGTCTCCCAAAAAAAAGGATTTACCATTCCCCGTTTTTACACTGGGGAATATTCTGCTAGCTAGGTACAACTTCAATATTAATTTTTGCGGTAACTTCAGAGTGCAATTTAATTTCTGCTTCATAAGTACCAATGTTGCCAATATCGGGTATGGTAATACCACGACGATCAACTTCCAGTTGTGTTGTACTTTGAATAACATCTGCCACATCCTGGGTGGTGACAGTACCAAAAATTGATTCAGCTTCACCAGCCTGCTTCGCGATTTGGAAACTACCAACTTTCTCTAAAGTAGCTTTATATTCTTCAGCTTGCTTTTTGAGTTCTAATTGTCTTTGACGTTCGATTTCGCGGCGACGTTCTACTTGCTTGAGGATACCGGGAGTTGCAAATGTTGCCAAGTTTTTGGGAAGGAGATAATTACGAGCATAGCCGGGAGCTACTTCTACTAGGTCTCCATATTTGCCTAGTTTGTGGATATCCTGGTTTAAAACTAATTGTATGCGCTTTGCCATTTTTGTTGTCGATCTGTGTATTGCTAAATCTAAAATAGCTTGGGTTTAGGTTGAGCTATTGTACTTCACCCGATTAAATAAATAAGGGGTCAACAAGTAAGGTTTCACTCCAAGCATAAATTACAGCCCA
The DNA here is from genome assembly GCF_001456025.1 of Mastigocoleus testarum BC008. Taxonomy (GTDB): domain Bacteria; phylum Cyanobacteriota; class Cyanobacteriia; order Cyanobacteriales; family Nostocaceae; genus Mastigocoleus; species Mastigocoleus testarum. The sequence continues at coordinate 10,819 of NZ_LMTZ01000020.1, read as the reverse complement.
AAGCCTAAAGATTTTAGCGCTATGTTACCGTCAATAGCAAATTTGAGCAAAACATATTTTCTTCATTTTGGGAATGAAATTTACACATTTAATTTGTACTACCCTGCTTGGGATAAGCATAGTAAACACTACAGAATTATGTACTGCAACTACTAGACCACAGAATAAAGAATACCTTCAAAGTTTTAGTAAGTGGTGCGAACAGAAGGATACTTTACCAAAGGAAACAAAATATACGGTTGAGATCTTACTCAAAACAGCTGGTACTATTGATTGCACGATTGCCGAGCAAAAACTTAAGCAACGCTCGCGACTCGACATTTTTGTAGATAACATTAGCGACCTTAAACCTATTGCTGGATTGAATAATTTAACTAGAATCAACCTTTCTTTAAATCAAGTCAGCGATGTTAAGCCCCTTGCTGGGTTAACTAATTTAACTCAACTCGACCTTTCTGTAAATCAAATTAGAGATGTTAAACCCCTTGCTGGATTGACTAACTTAACCCAACTCAACCTTAAGGGAAATCAAATAAGAGATGTTAAACCCCTTGCTAAATTAACGAATCTAACTCAACTCAACCTTAGGGGAAATCAAATTAGCGATGTTGAGTCCCTGGCTAGATTAGCGAATCTAACTCAACTCGACCTTGGGATTAATCAAATCAGCGATGTTAAACCCCTTGCTGGTTTAACTAATTTGTCTCAACTCGATCTTTCAAACAATCAAATTAGTAACATAAAGTTCTTAAATAGATTAACCAATTTAACCTTACTCGACCTTCGGAACAATCCAATTAAGAACACCACTTGTCCTGTAAAAACAACAGAATCTGTATGCAGGTTTGAGTCACCTTTTTAATGATTAGCGAAGCGATATTGAGTCACGGGGCAAAACTTTATATATCAAGAATTTTGTAAGGTGGTTAAATCACAATATAACCCGATCACATAAATTCTTATATTAGAGCTTTATTCATCAAATATCTGCAAATTTAACCATTTGCCCCATATTTGTCACTTTTTATTTTTATAATATTGGTGCTAATTTTTATACTATGAGAGTAAAGTATGCCTCGTACTCTGCACTCTTGTAAGGTTGAAATGCAGCAATTTCATCACCTATTTCGACAGTTTCTGAGACGCACTTTCAAGTGAACTGATGTCGTAGATACATACCTCAGGACAGATACATCAACTCAGCACCAGTCGTAATCTTTTGTCTTAGCATACAGACCTCAACAAACGTAGATCGTTATTCACCCTTAAAAAATAGATGCAGAAAATCATGCCAGTTGACTTTAATATTACCGGAAATGGGTGGGGTAGTGGCTTTGGAGCAGAATTTAAATTCACTAATACAACTCAAAAAACTATTGATGGTTGGCAAGTTGAGTTTGATTCAGTTCACAATATTACTAGTCTGTGGAATGGAGATTTTACGAAAACAAAAAATGAGAAGGATGGAGGTTACCATTATGTAGTCAAAAATCCTGCTTGGAAGTCCAAAGTTACTCCTGGTGAGACGATTAGTTTTGGATTCAATGCTAATTCTGCAGCTAGTTTACCGGTTAATGGCAGCCTAAATTCGAATAATTTTACTAACCTTTCTTTTGATGGGGTTGCGATCGATGATAGTAACCCTATTGGCAATCCTGATAGTAACCCCGATGGTAATCCCGGTGGAAATCCTGATAGTAATCCCGGTGGAAATCCTGATGTAAATCCTGGTGGAAATCCTGATAGTAATCCTGGTGGAAATCCCAGTAGCGAACCCATTAAAGGTGCTCCATCACAACCAACAATTAGTATTCAAGACAACAATCCTAAAGATGGTTCTTTCACCATCAATTTGAATATGTGGTACGGTACCTCGGGTACTAGTTGGAGCATCAAAGAAGACGGAAAAGTAATTCATACAGCTGACATTTCTCCCGCTAGCAACTCTGGTCCCCAATCAGCAAACTTTACCCTTTCCGGGCGAGATTATGGGGTTCATAAATATGAAGTAGTCCTAGAAAACGATAAAGGACAAACTGCAAGTAAACCATTAGTACACAAATTTGGTGGAGCCAGTACTTTAGATATTGAGGGAGTAGATACAGAAAATCAGGCTTTACAACTGACCATTGACCAGGGTAAATCAGAATTTACAGTTGATAATTTAGTCGCGGATGGTTCTAAGTACTCAGTCAAAACTAATAATCCGGATCTAATTAAAGCGACAATTGACGATCAAGGAAAACTAACGATCGCAGCCGAAGACAGCGGAAGAGGTGCAATTCGGATCGAAGATACAACTACCGGAGAAACACGCTATCTCGGAGTACGAGTTAAGACTCAAGATGGTAAAATACCGGGAATGCCAGATACTTTGGCGATCGGGTCAGTAAGTGAAGATTCCAAAGCTGATTTAGGATTTTGGCAAGATTTTGGTGATGGCTTAAGCAACAAGCGCATGGATGCGCGTTACATATACCTCAATGGTGGACCAGAAAATGGCTGGCGAAGCTGGCAAGATGGTCAAAGGTTGGAATCATACCTGCGGGAAAGTCAAAAGCTCGGTATCGTTCCCTATTTCGTCTATTACAACATCCCTGATGGTGGAGAAAGTTATTTCACTGATAAACAGCATATTGAGAGCCAAGACTACTTAGAAAGTTACGCCAAAGACCTCAAATATGCCTTAGATACTATTTCTGATATGGCTGGTGATGACCCGGTGGGTATGGTTCTCGAACCAGACTTTATTGGTTATATGGCGCAAAATTCTGGTAAGCGTCCCCAGGATATATTTGCTCAAACTGACGCTTTCTACAGTTCTGGCGTATTGGATAAACAGAAAGATCCTAGTTTTGAGAATAATTTGACGGGATTAGTTAAGGCTATTAACTATACCATTTCCAATAATGCACCTAATGTAAATTTTGGCTGGCAATTTAATTTATGGGCTAGTCCAGCAGGTGGTTTTACAGGAGTTGGGATTCCCAGTAATGGTTTAGTTCGGATTACAGATAAACTGGGCATTGATAAAGGAAGACAAGCAATTATTGACGAAGGTAAAGAAATTGCTAAGTACTACAAAGATGCCGGGATTCTGAGCTATGGTGCAGACTTTATCAGCATTGATAAGTATGGTTTGGATGCAGCAGGTGTAACAGCTTCAGCCGCCCAAGATCCAGAAGGTTCTGCTTGGTTTTGGAACAACGACCATTGGAATAATTATCTGTTATTAACAAAAACGCTTCATCAAGAAACAGATAAACCAGTGACTTTATGGCAAATTCCTGTAGGTCATATCAATGGTTCCCAAGCACCTAATCCCTACGATCCATCGGGTAAATTTAAGGACTTAGCTAATAATTCTACCCATTATGAAGATTCTGCTGGTACCTTCTTCTTGGGTGACACTTTTATTGAAAATGACCCCAAACGTTTAAAGTATTTCAGTCAAAATCAAGGTAAAGACCCTGGACTTTCTGTAGATGGGAATAAAATAACTTGGTCGCCTCACATAGAAGAAGCCAAGGAAGCTGGTATCAATACTATTCTCTTTGGTGCTGGGGTTGGTTCGAGTACCGATGGTGTTGGTTCACCCCCAACAGATGGTTATTGGTGGATTAGTCAGGTCCAAGAGTATTATCAAAACCCTGTTAGCTTAGACGGTACTGGTCTCGCTTTTGGTAGCACCACTGTTGATGTTAACAGTCCGGTAACAGAAGCACAGAATAATAATGATGTTTTGGGATTAACACCTCCCAGCTTCGGAGATAACAGAAACCCGACTGCAGATCCTTCTAAAGAAGAACAAAATTTAAGCACCGATGTAATTAAGCCTCAAGAAGGTACTCCTGATTCAAGTGGTAGTAATAGTGAGTTAGATAATAGCAATTCTGCAAACAACCTAAATTACATTAATCTTGACCAAAACAATAAGGGAAATGGAATGATCAAAGGAACTTTTAATGATTTTCTCGAAGCCCTTGGAGAATATGAATCAGGTAAATCTTCCGGCGATCCAGGACAATATTCAGTTTCTAATCCTTTTGGTGTTTCTGGTAAATATCAAATAGATCCAGATCACCTTTATGAGATTGGTTACATCGACAAACTGAGTAGTAACAAGAGCAGACCATGGGATGTTCAATGGTCACCACGGGCTAAACAATATGGCGTCAACAGTTACCAAGACTTTTTAAATAGCCCCAAGATGCAAGAAGCAGCAATTCGCGACTCATTTAAATTTACTTGGGGAAAAGTAAGCGAGCTACTCGCACAACAAGGAAAATCCATCAATGATTATCTTGGTAAAACAGTTAAATATGTTGACCGACAAGGAAATACACAACCAGTCACCTTAACAGCTTCTGGAATTTTGTATGGTGCTCATAGCCAGGGTGCTTGGGGAATGGGAGCATTTTTAATCAATCTTCAAGATTCCTACCCTAACTACAATGATGTTCTTAGAACTATAGGTAAATTTAGTGGGTATGACGTTCCGGAATCGGCAATTAATAAGGGTACATCTGCACCAGTAGATCCTATCCCCGTAGATCCAACACCTGTAGACCCCACCCCAATCGATCCAACTACAGGGGGTGGAGTTGAAAATAATTCTGGTGGTGGCGATCGCTCTGAAAAACCACCTGGTAACGACCAAAATAATAACTTAAACAACAATCAGTCTTTAGATAAACCAGACTACGTTGGAGTTGATGGGAAAAAAGATATCTTCAACTTCACCTGGAATTGGGGTAGTAAAAATGTAATTGACAAATTTAATCCGTCTGAGGACAGCATCAACCTCAAGAGCTTCTGGACAGATTACAGCAATTTAAATATTTATGATGATGCTCAAGGTAATGCTGTTATTGACCTGAAGCAACTCAATAATCAGACTATTACCCTCAAAGGAGTCTCTACTTCCGAATTAAGTCCTGATAATATCACGGGCGTCGGCGGTCAGTCACCCCTTAATGGTCAACCTGGAACCGGTAATTCTGGAACTGCTAATCCTGGAAATGGTGGTGACCCCAAACCAACAGATCCGATATTACCAACCTTATCCATCAAAGATTTATCAATTCAAGAAGGAAATAATGGTAGCAAAAATGCAATCTTTAACGTCAACCTCTCTGAAGGATTTGAAAAGCCAGTAAGCGTTAAATATGCAACTGTAGATGGTTCAGCAAAAGCAGGACAAGACTACGAAAAAACCACTGGTACTCTAACTTTTGATGCAGGACAAACTAGCCAGACAATTTCAGTAGCAGTAAAAGGAGATACTAAAGTAGAGCCAAATGAAGAATTCTCCTTACAATTGAGCGATCTGAATAATGCTACATTTACCAATTCCAAAGCAACTGTAACTATTCTCAATGACGATCGCATTTCAAGTGGAGGAACTGGTGGAGGAACTGGAGGTAACCAACCAGGAAAAAAGGGTCCAGTCGTTGCAGCTTATTATCCAGAGTGGGGTACATACCAACGCAATTATCAAGTATCAGATATTCCTGCTGATAAATTAACCCACGCCTTCTATGCATTTGCCAAAATTAATGATAACGGTGAAGTCGATATATTCGATAAATATGCAGCAGTAGAGAAGGGTAAAGACTGGAATAATCCGGACAAAATAGCTGGTAACTTCGGACAAATGGCTCAACTTAAAGCTGAGAATCCCCACCTCAAAACTATAATTTCCATTGGTGGTTGGACTTTGTCGAGTAAATTTTCTGATGTTGCTCTGACCGATGCATCGCGGAAAAAGTTTGCCGTATCAGCAGTCGACTTTATGAAGGAGTATGGCTTTGATGGAATTGATATTGATTGGGAATACCCAGTAGGAGGAGGAAAACCAGGAAATGTCAATCGTCCAGAAGATAAGCATAACTATACTTTGCTGCTGGAAGAACTAGACAAACAAATCCAAGTTCAGGAAGTCCAAGATAATAAAGATTATCTACTTACGATTGCATCACCTGCTGGATTCGATAAAACTGAAAATTACGAATTAGCTGAAATGTCTCAGCATCTGGACTGGTTCAATGTCATGACCTATGACTACCACGGTGCTTGGGAAAAAACTACCAATCATAATGCTGCTTTATACGCCAATTCTAACGATTCTTCGGCTTTAGCAGGCAAATACAATATCGATTCCACAATTCAAAATTATCTGAATGCAGGAGTTAGCCCTGATAAAATTGTCATGGGAGCACCTTTATACGGACGAACTTGGCAAGGTGTTTCCAGCAATAATAATGGTGGTTTATTCCAATCTGCAACTGGTGCGGGTCCAGGAACTTGGGAAAATGGAATGATTGACTACAAGGACTTACACAACAAATTAGAAACAGATAAATCCTACGTGCGTTATTGGGATGACCAAGCTAAAGTTCCTTATGTTTATAATGCTGATAAAGGTTTCTTTAGTACCTATGAAGATACTCAATCTTTAGGATATAAGCTTGATTACGTCCAAGATAACAGTTTGGGAGGAATGTTCTTCTGGGATGCTTCTAGCGATTTAGCTGGTAATAATCCTGATTCTTTGATTAATTTAGCCGCAACTCAACTGGGAGCAGTTCACAATTCTGTCTAGAAATTAGCCTTAGAGAAGGGGGTCACCAACAAAAATCCGTTAATTAACCCTTTCTCTTGCTAATATCCTGTAAGAGACAATAACTTTAATACATCAGCCCTATTTTTCATACTCTTTTTTTTGGCGAAGGTATTGGAAAAAGGAATTTTATACTTTCAATATTGTTATTCTATTTTTGCAACACAACAAATATTATCTATCTAGCATCCCCAATCAACACAAAAGGCGACCAAAAGAAGGGATGACTATCAATCTGGCTCAATTTCGCCTGACGTAAGGCTTCATCCTTATTCATTCCCTTCTTAATATTCTGGTAAAATTCCACCATAATTGTTTGAGTCGTTTGATCATCGGCACTCCACAAACTTGCGATCGTGGCTTTAGCACCAGCCCGTTCAAACAGGTAAGCTAATCCAGAAATTTCTTCACCATCAGATTCGGTTTGTAGCGCTGTTTGACAAGCACTTAAAGTAATTAAGTCAGTATTTTGCAGTCCTAATAAAGCAGCATCCCGAATGTTGAATTTTTGGTCAGCAAACAGCAAAGTATTTTCTTCCAATCCCAATTTAGGACAACCACCCTTTTGGAAACAGCCATGTGTTGCTAGGTGTAGAAGAGAAAAGCGCGGAGATTGGATTTTAAAAGTACTCAGTGTCGCTTGACTATTAATAAACCCTTCGCTTCCTGGGAAAACTTGAGTAATTTTTTTCACTTCTGCTTCTGCTCCTGGTAGCGCTAGGGGTGGCTTTGGAATTGGATTACCAAACGCCATAACTTTTTTAGCAGATGCGGGAATTTGTGTTGCTTTCGCTTGCAGGGAATTGCTAGAAAGGCGAGTCAGATAACTAATAGGTAATTTCTCAATCAGGTATTGATCAGCTTTACTGTCGTAGAGTGCTTCAAAAGGAATGTAGCGGAGTTTTCCAGTGGCGATGAAGCTGAGTTGTTTGGGTTTGGTGGCTTGAATCTCAGCTTCAACTGGGCGAATTATTATGTTGTATAGTTGTTCTAAGTTGTCAAGATATCGATCGTCAAAACGGTTAGTTAATGAAGCATTAGTCCGTGTTAGTAAAGCATTAAATTTCTTAGAGTTAATAGGTATTTTTTTAACAGTTAATTTGTCTGTGGTTAAGACAAACAAAGCTACCATATTAGGGACATTTCTAATATTGGTCAACAGCACAGGCTGAACCACCGTTGTACCTGCGGGAATGCTGGCTCGTAGTTGAGAAATATCCGTGGGTTTGGTTTCAAACAAGTCTGCGACTTCTAGAAAGCGATTTCTGATTTCTTCTGCTTCCTGATTAAGCTGTTCCTGTAGTTGATTAACCTTCTGAGATAGTTCTGGTGAGAATTTTTCTTGCAAATCCTTTCGCAGACTTTCTAATTGAACATTCTTTTGATTCCACTCATCAATTGCTTTTTGTGCTTGGGGGTTAGAAACTTTTGCATCAACAAGGCGGGAATAATCAGCCAAGTCAGCTACAGTAGCAAGGTTTGCCCATTCAAAAGCTCGTTCTGGTTGGTTTTGGTCGATAAGTAAGTCAATCAGACCAACTGCTCTACCTCGTTTGTTTTCTAAAAACGTTTTGCGATTTTCTTTGCCAATATAGTTACGAAGTTGTAAGGTGATGGTCGCAGATTGTTCCAAATATTTTATGGCTTCAATGGGCTGCTTAGTATCTCGGTAAAAAACACCAATATTATTAAGTGTTACAGCTTCCCCACCTTTATCTCCCACAGCACGATCTAAAGGTAAAGCTTGGTTATACAATTCAAGTGCTTTTTGCTTCTCTCCTAAAGCGAAGTAGACTGCACCAATACTATTAAGTGTGACAGCTTCCCCACGTTTATCTCCCACTGCACGATATAAAGATAAAGCTTGGTTATACAATTCAAGTGCTTTTTGCTTTTCTCCTAAATCTGAGTAGATTTTACCAATATTATTAAGTGTGACAGCTTCCCCACCTTTATCCCCCACTGCACGACGTAAAGGTAAAGCTTGGTTATAGAATTCAAGTGCTTTTTGCTTTTCTCCTAAATCTGAGTAGATTTTACCAATATTATTAAGTGTGACACCTTCCCCACCTTTATCTCCCACAGCACGACGTAAAGGTAAAGCTTGGTTATAGAATTCAAGTGCTTTTTGCTTTTCTTCTAAATCGTCGTAGACTCCACCAATATTAGTAAGTGTGACAGCTTCCCCACCTTTATCTCCCACTGCACGAAGTAAAGGTAAAGCTTGGTTATAGAATTTAAGTGCTTTTTGCTTTTCTCCTAAATCGTCGTAGACTCCACCAATATTATTAAGTGTGACACCTTCCCCACCTTTATCCCCCACAGCACGACCTAAAGGTAAAGCTTGGTTATAGAATTCAAGTGCTTTTTGATTTTCTCCTAAATCTGAGTAGATTTTACCAATATTATTAAGTGTGACAGCTTCCCCACGTTTATCTCCCACTGCACGATCTAAAGGTAAAGCTTGGTTATAGAATTCAAGTGCTTTTTGCTTTTCTCCTAAATCGGAGTAGATTCGACCAATATTATTAAGTGTGACAGCTTCCCCACGTTTATCTCCCACAGCACGACCTAAAGGTAAAGCTTGGTTATAGAATTCAAGTGCTTTTTGCTTTTCTCCTAAATCGGAGTAGATTCGACCAATACCAGTGAGTGTAACAGCTTCTCGTTTCTTATCGTCCACCCTTCGAAACAGTGATAGTGCTTCTTCCCACTTTTTAATTGCTTGTCGCAGTGATTCTGCTGTTCCTTGTCGGTATAATTTCAATCCCTCTTCAAATGCTTTTTCAGCAGCAGCGCGAGTCCCATCTTGCTTCACACTTGACTGTTGCGCTACTTTTTCTCCCTTCACTGCTGGCATAGTAGCAACTGATTTGCTAATAAAAAATAAACTAACAAAAATCAAAATTGGAGTCAAAAAGGTGCATTGACCCAGAAAAAATAAGGATATTAACTTCTGTCTTCTGTTTAATTTTGTTAATGCAGTATGACTGTAGGTTATATTTTGCATTTTAACAATACTTATGTAACTCCTCCTCTTCAATGGTGTGCTTCGCGCACCAAACACCTAGAAACTACAGATTCATACACAACAATTCCGGAGGTTTTAGTGGGATGTTCCCGGTGTTAATTGTGGCGGTATCGCACTATGCTAGTTGCGTAAGTCCTGTTTAAATATTTTATTTTGGTTCGCTCAATACCAAGGTCATGCTGATGCTTTCCGGGATGCAGTCAATGAAACCTCTACTAGACCTATAATTACTTTAGTTACCAAAAAAGAAAATTTAGCAATTGGACGCCAACTAGGCAATGAAAAGGAGCTTGATAACTTAAAGAAAACTCCTTCTTTGAAGGACTTTCACATTGTTGGCGATGTTAAGCAGTTTTACGAAATCTGGACAGTACCAATAAACAATACAAATCAACAAGAACCTATAGTTTGGCGTTTATTGCTTCAAACCGATGGTTGGGCTTATCTATTTCCAGCATTACCATCCCCAACCAAACCAAATCAGCGTCCTCCATTATTAGTAGTTAATACAGAAGAGGGTCAGGTACAGATGTTAATTCTCAGTCGTCCGAAATAAAACATCTTTATTGAAGTAAATAACGTATGCAGCTAATCTTTCCTTCTTTATGGTTAATGTGTCCAGAATTTTAATCCTTATTTTTGGATTTAAACAGCTTATTAAGATGTTTGCAAAATCCTTTTAGATGTCAGATTAATTCCATCACATGCACGTTCCCAGTTAGATAGTAAGTAATTAGCCGGATTTGATATCAATCCATAACCTGAGATTTTGAATTATGTTCAATACTTGCAGCCATTTTGCAAGCGACTCACTTCAATGTTGTAATTAATACTTCTGTTTGCAATGATAATTTGCAAAGTACATTAGAGTATATGAAAATCAACTTGTTTGTTATTTTAAATGCACTTTTTTGCACACATAGCGAAGTATAATGATTAACTACTTTAGTAGAATAATAATAATTTGATGGGTGTTGAAAGGGAAGCAAATACAAAAAAATCGACATAATTACTTAATATATTACTTAGATTCCCGGATAAACCGACATAAACTACCAATAAATACTTACGTGTTTAAACTCAATACCCGTGAATGAAATCGATAAGCAACAAAAAATCTAACAACTAAAGAATTCTATTAAAATGATTTTCTTATTAGGAAATAT
>NZ_LMTZ01000019.1 GCF_001456025.1 Mastigocoleus testarum BC008 | reverse complement strand
AGACTGTTTTCTTGCATCTGAATATATTCCTTGGGTCTGATAATGTATTAACCATCACCTTTTTGTATTTATTCAGCAAGCCCTACATAATTCTTGGAGGAGGACTGGGAGGACTTGCTACAGCAGCATGTTTGACTAGACAAGGAAAACGGGTTCTAGTTCTTGAAAGACACTATTTACCAGGTGGTTGTTGTCATACTTTCGACTACGGTGAATATAGCTTTTGTGCAGACGTGCATTATATTTCCCAGTGTGCTTCCGGTCATACGATTACTGAATTTTTAAACTATATCGAAAGAGATGTCGATTTTAACAGCCTTGACCCTAATTGTATTGATCGAGTGATTACACCGGAGGTTGATTTTAAAATTCCTCTAGGATGGGAAAATTTGCGATCGCGTCTACTCTATGAGTTCCCCGAGGAAACATCTGCAATCAATCGGTACTGCAATACAATCAAGCACTTACATCAAGAAATTCATGACTTGGTGCGAGAGGTACATTGGTTTGATCAAAAATGGTATGACTGGTTAAAACTACCAAAATATTGGCATCTATTTCTCAAGCGAAATTGGACATTACAAAATTTATACGATCGCGTAGGGTTGTCTGCTAAATTACAAGCTGTACTTGCAGGACAAAGTGGCGATTATGCCTTACCTCCAAAAGAAATTGCTTTATTAACCCATACCTCTCTAGTTTGGGACTACTCAGAAGGTGCTTACTATCCCAAACATCACTTTAGGCATTTTGTTAATACCATTGTTGAAGCAATTACGGCAGGTGGAGGTGTGGTTAAACTCTCAACTCCAGTAGAACATATTCAAGTTAATGAAGATAAAATCAAAAGTATAATTGCTGATGGTAGTGTATATCAAGCAACCTATGCTTACATTAGTGACCTCGACCCTAAATTGACTGTGCAATTAATGCATGATTCCCAAGCCTTAAGCAAACGGGAATTGAAACGCTTGACCGATTATGAATATTCCAGTAGTGCTTTTAATGTTTATTTAGGTTTGGATAGCCGCTTTGAGCCAGAAAATTACGGCATCGGTAATTGGAATCTTTGGTATTATCCTACAGGTAACTTGAATGCAGAGTACGAAAAACAATTACGAGGTGATATGAGTCACCCGTGGATTTTCTTGTCTTGTCCAACAATGAAAACAAATGAACCGGGAATTGCACCTCGAGGACATCATATTCTAGAAATTGCTACAGTTTGTCCTTATGAGTCATTTAAAGTTCTACATAAAACCGATCCGAAAGCCTATAAAGCTAAAAAGCGAGAAGTTTACCAACATATTATGACCAGCGTGCGGGAATTAATCCCAGATCTAGATAAATATGCTCGGATGAAAGTTTACGGTACACCCACCACCAGTGAATTTTATTTGGGACAACCACAGGGTAATATTTATGGTGCAAAATTAGTACCACAACAAGTAGGTTTAAACCGTTTGGGATATACTACAGAGCTGCCCAATCTATTCTTTGTTGGTGCTAGTGCGGGTTATCCTAGTGTTCCTGGTGTAATTGGTAATGCAATGGATGTAGTGGAATTGATGACCGGACAATTTGTTTGGGGACAAGTCAAAACAAATAAGGCTGTGGTTACTGCTATTTAATGTAGTACTTGAGGAATATTGGAGAGAATAAGAGTCTTATCTGAGTGGGAATAAAATCCTTCAAGAACAAGCCTAAGAAATATTTGCCTCAGAAATATTTAATTTTCCTCACAAGTTCCCCATATTTTTTTCTCAAACTTAGAAATAAGAATTTTAGTAATCAACGATCGGGAGGTAAGAAATGCGAACTCGAGATTTGATGCGGTGGATTCATTTGATTGGTGCTGCAGTAATCCTTACATTTGTCTACTCTCCCTGGCGGAATGAAGCTGCATTTCTTCTATCCATGCGAGTCCTGATTATCCCAATCTTGGCACTTACCGGATTATGGATGTGGCAAGGACATAAACTAGAGAAATTACTGGGCTCATCTAACCAAAAAGTCAAAACCTCATAGAAAGTTGTAAATTTACATCTGTAAGTATTGTCCGGACTGTTGATAGCAAGATGTCCTGTTACTGGAATAGAGAAAATCTAGAATCGGTAAAATGGGCAATCCCAGAACTAAAAGTCACAGTTAGAGGAGATTTATGAGCAAGGGGCTGGTCATTTCAAGCAACAAAGGACGAAGATACGAATATGCTCCAAATGAGCAAATAACATTCATGCTTTCTGGTGCTGATACATTCGGACAATTAGATCTTGCAGAAAATGAATTTGGTTATTTAGGAGGATTACCAATCCATATTCATCTGCAGCAAGATGAAATTCATTACATTCTGAAAGGACAACTCAGATATCAAATTGGAGAGGAAACATTTGAAACCAAAAGTGGTGACTGTGTCTACATTCCCAAAGGTACTCCCCATGCATGGATAAACCTTCAGCAGGAGACGGCACGAATAATAGCCATTTTAACCCCTGGAGGATCTGAAGGTTTTTTCCAAACAATGTCATCTTTACCAGCAGAAAAAACAGATTCTCAATCATTAGCAAAACTGGCAGAGGACTATGGAACCGAAATAGTTGGTCCACCTTTGGCAGTAAGTTTAGGATTATTAGAAAATAATCTTCATTGATGAAGATGTCGAAACTCCAGCAATTATTCCACCAGCAGTGCAAGATTGTCTTCCATTATCGGCTTCAGGTGGTTTCTTCTACAAATTGATTGTCAAAAGAATAAACAAAAAATGGACACGCAAAAAAATCTCCTTTAATGAGAACGATTACAGAGACCTTCATCAAACATTCTGGCAGAATAACAGAGTATCAATACTGAACTGGGAATTAACAGAAGCGCAAACATCTACCTTAGTTTCTCGATGTCATCAAGAACAAGTCACCGTTAATAGTGCTCTTTATACCGCATTTCTTGCCGCTCAAACAGATATTCAAGGTAGTTCTCAGGATTATTTACAAAATATTTTAATACCAGTTGATTTCAGAAGTCGGCTCACTCAACCTATTGGCGAAGCTGTTGGCTTTTATGCCTCAGCTGGCGTGAATTTTAGGCTGAAATATAACCCCAAAAAATCTTTTTGGGATATGGTACGAATGATGGATCGAAAAATCAAACAAAAACTGACAGATAAAAATATTTTTCAGTCCCAGAAATTAAATTTATTATCCCCATCTTTGATGGATGGGCTTATCTTTGCTAAACACGGAAAATTAAACGATGAAATGGCTTCTAAGCTACTGAAAAAGAAAGGTTTAGATAAAATATTTACAGGTATTGTAATTAGTAATCTCGGTAAATTAGATATTCCAGTTGATTATGGTAACTTGCATTTGGAAGCCTTGATGGGACCGGCTGTATACTCAGATGGAGTAGAAAAAATATTGGAAGTGGTAACAGTTGCGGGAAAAATGCATTTGACCCTAACTTTCGGAGATACAATTATTGCTACAGATATAGTAGTAAAAGTTAAAGATGCTGCAATGAAATATCTCACTGAGGCTTTAATTGGAGAAAAGCAGTCAGCGAAAAGACATTGGATACCAACATTATTACAAAAAAACTAAAAAATTCAGTTTATTCTCAAAAACAGGTTAATTGAAATTTAAAATTTTGCCATTTCGCGATCGCGTTAGTAAGGTTATTTTTTAGGGAATTCTGTAATTAGAGCTTCCCAGAACAAAAGTAGTGTTATGGCGACCGATTTATTTTGTGCACTCGACAATCTTAAAAGGTATAAAATTGGGCAAATCACCCAACTTTGGTGTTTATCAAAGCTACTTTTTATAACTAAAGTGGCGACTTATTCCACTTTATTTATTACGATCGTACTTTTGAATGCAGCTTGTCAGTCCCAACCTCAGAATTCCCAAACTAAAAGTGCAACTTCAAGTTATCAAGTAAAAACCACAAATAATCGGGGGCAAAAATTAGAAAGACTGAATATTGCAATGATTCCCTCCCAAGATTCCCCAGAACAAACCCGAAAGCGGCAAAAATTAGCTGATTATTTGGGGACAACACTGGGAATACCGGTGAATTTTCAGGTGACAAAAGACTACGACCAATCGGTTGACTTGTTAGTAAAAGGAAAAGTCGAAATGGCTTTTCTCTCGGGATTTACTTATGTCAAAGCCCGACAACGTAACCCCCAAGTAGAACCCATACTGGCTCCCATTGAAAAAGGAACAGATCAACCTTGGTACAAAAGCGTGATTGTCGTTAACGCTACAAGTAAAATTAACACCATAAAAGATTTAAAAGGGCATAATTTTAGTTTTGTTAATCCTTCATCTACTTCTGGATACTTGGTACCCTCAGCTTACCTAAAAACTATAGGCATCAACCCAAAACAAGATTTTACAGCTATTCAGTTTGCTGGTAGCCATAACAAGAATGTTAATGCTTTGAAAAGTGGAAAAGTAAAAGCAATTACCATTAACCAGCCCACCTATTTGAACGCCGTTAAAGAAGGGAAACTGCCTGCTAACAAATATAAATTGATTTGGGAATCCGATCCCATCCCCAACGCTCCAATAGTAATTTCCAGTCAACTACCTTCTAAGTTAAAAACTAGTTTACAGAAAGCCTTCATCGATGCGCCAAAAAACTTAATTGCTGTGAGTGGTGCAAAGTCAGATGGCTATACCTTAGTCCAAGACGAAGATTACGAACCCATTAGGAAGTTACAAAAATTTCTGGGACTAGCAACTGACTAAGGACAATGAAAATCGCGACTAAATTTATTACTTCTTCTATTCTCGCCGTTGGTTTAAGTATCTCCCTCATTGGTGGGAGTAACTTTTTGTTTAAGCAGGCAGAAAATTCAGTAGAAGAAAGTCGTAAACAAACTAAGCAAGCTCTTGAGATTGCAATGCAGTTACAGGTATCTTTACGAGACCAAATTGTTACTCTTAAAGACTTTCTGATGTTAAATCGCGATCGCTCTGATATGGCAAGATATGAAAAAGCCAAAACTCAATTTCTCACTCGCCTCAAAGAACTAGAAAACTTGATACCGGAAAACAAAAATATTACTTCCATCAATCGCCGTCATCAAAAACTCGTCCGTCTTGCAGCAGGTTTGAGGAATACACCTTCGACTTTACCCCACCTCCAACAGAGTATCCGAGCGATTAATTCCTACAGCAAAGATATTGAGTTCTACTTGAATCTACTAGTTGAGAATACTCAAAAGGAAGATGCTTTAGCATTACAAGCAAGTAATCAATTCAAACAAAAAGTTTACGTAATTCAGTACGTGGTTATGGCTGGAATCTTTTTGGTTGCGGTCGCTCAATTTCATTTAATCCTCTTACCTGTAATTCGCTCGCTTCAGAAGTTACAAAGAGGAACAGCAACTATTGGTGCGGGGAAGTTAGATTATCGTTTGCAAATCCACAGTAGTGATGAGATCGAACAACTAGCAAATGATTTTAATCATATGGCTGCAACATTGGCTCAATCTTACTCTTCTTTAGAACAGAAAGTAGATGAACTCCGTCAAGCAACGGAAAAAGCAGAAGTTGCAAATAAAGCCAAAAGTACTTTTATCGCTAATATGAGCCACGAGTTGCGCTCTCCCCTCAATGCGATTCTCGGTTTTTCCCAAATTATGACTCGTTCCCAAACCCTTCCGGTGGAACACCAAGAAAGTGTAG
The DNA here is from genome assembly GCF_001456025.1 of Mastigocoleus testarum BC008. Classification (GTDB taxonomy): domain Bacteria; phylum Cyanobacteriota; class Cyanobacteriia; order Cyanobacteriales; family Nostocaceae; genus Mastigocoleus; species Mastigocoleus testarum. The sequence goes on along the minus strand of NZ_LMTZ01000019.1, from coordinate 28,902 downwards.
GGATAATTTCCCGCAGTGGTGAACACCTACTAACTTTAATTAATAATGTTCTGGATCTATCTAAAATTGAAGCCGGGAAAACTACCCTAAACCTCAAAAACTTCGATCTCTACCGGTTACTGGATGATATTCATGATATGTTCCAACTTAAAGCCACAGAACAAAGTCTACAACTAGTGTTGGAATATACTCCTGAAGTACCTCGCTATGTTCGTACCGATGAAGTTAAATTGCGCCAAATACTAATTAATCTGATTAATAATTCCCTCAAATTTACCCAAGAAGGGGGTGTTTCTGTGAGAATTGCAGCTGGAGAAATAAGAAAACAGGAAATAAAAAAACAAGAAAACTGCGTTCGCATCAACGCGTTTGGACGCAGCAAGGTGAACATCCGTCAGGATGCTTCTAATACAAAAAGTCTCTTAGATGTCGATCGCAAAAATCGGACCATTATCTTTGAAGTCGAAGATACAGGTGCAGGAATTGCAGCAGAGGAATTAGATACATTATTTGAAGCTTTCACTCAAACAGAAACTGGAAAACAAGCCCAAGAAGGTACAGGTTTAGGTTTACCCATTAGCCGTAAATTTGTGCGGTTGATGGGGGGTGAGATGAAAGTTAGTTCGCAAGTAGAAGTGGGGACTACCTTTAAATTTGAGATCCAAGTGACTGAAGTTGATGCTGATGAGGTTACTACAAGCCAGCCTAAATGCCGCGTTATAGCCCTTGAACCCAATCAACCTTGTTACCGCATCTTGATTGTGGATGATAAACCCCTTAACCGCCAATTATTGGTTAAACTCCTCAACCCTCTTGGTTTTGAACTCCAAGAAGCCAGTAATGGTCAAGAAGCAATAAACATTTGGTCAAAGTGGGAACCGCATTTGATTTGGATGGATATGCGTATGCCCGTGATGGATGGGTATACAGCAACACAGAAGATTAAATCGACGACAAAAGGACAAGCCACAGCGATTTTGGCTTTAACAGCTAGTATCTTTGAAGAGGAAAGAGCAGTAGTTCTCTCAACTGGTTGTGATGATTTCTTACGTAAACCTTTCCGAGAAGCGGAAATTTTTGATGCAATGCAAAAACATTTGGGAGTACGGTATGTCTATGAAGATTTGCAATCTACAACAACAGAAAATGTAAATAATGCTGATGTGCTGACAACAACAGCAATTGAAGCACTACCAGCAGATTTAGTTACCCAACTCCAAGAGGCGATTTTTGCTTCCGACCTGGATTTAATTGACACAGTTACAGAGCAAATTAAACGAGAAAATACACCGTTAGGAGAGGTTATTAAAAATTGTTTGCATAATTTTGAATATGAGAAAATTTTGGATTTAATTCCCACATATCAAACTTAAGAAATAATCAAAATAAAAAATAATTGGTAAATTTTAATTAAAAAAATAAAAAAAATAAATTAATGATTAAAGATTCTTCAACTCCTTATCAAGGCGAAATTATTATTATTGATGATACTCCTGCGAACTTACATTTACTAGCTAATCTTCTCAAAGAATATAGCTATAAAGTTCGACCTTTCCCTAGTGGTAAGTTAGCATTAGCCGGTATTAAGCATTCCCAACCCGATTTAATTTTGCTTGACATCCAAATGCCGAATATGGATGGTTATCAAGTATGCGAACAATTAAAAGCTAATGAAATCAGTCGCGATATTCCTGTTATTTTTATTAGTGCTTTGAATGAAGCACTCGACAAAGTGAAAGCTTTTACTGTTGGTGGGATAGATTATATTACCAAACCTTTTCAAGCAGAAGAAGTTTTAGCTCGTGTCAATACCCACCTACAACTCAGCAGCTTGCAAAAAATGCTGCAACAAGAAAACTATCTGCAAGCAAAACAACTTGAAGCGCAAAATATTCAACTTCAGTTAATGAATAATACCTTACAAAAAGTTAATCAAGAGCTTAAATTAAAATACAATCAACTACAACAAGCACAATTACAATTAGTACAAAGTGAAAAAATGGCAACCCTGGGTCAGTTAGTAGCTGGTGTTGCTCATGAAATTAATAATCCTGTTGGTTTTATTTCTGGTAATTTGAAGCACGCTTCACAATATATTCGAGATTTGATCGATCATTTGAAACTATATCAACAAAAATATCCCCAAAACATACTAGAAATAGAAAATAATGCTACGGAGATTGATTTGGAATATTTATTAGAAGATTTACCAAATACCATTAAATCGATGAAAGTGGGAACCGATCGCATAGAAGATATTAGTACTTCTCTACGCACCTTTTCCCGCTCAGATACAACCAATTTGGTCAAAGCTAATCTACATGAAGGGATAGATAGCACTTTACTAATTCTCAAACATCGTCTCAAAGCAAATGAATATCGACCTGCTATTGAAATTATCAAAGAATATGGCAATCTACCTGAAGTTGAGTGTTACCCAGGTCAACTTAACCAGGTATTTATGAATATTATTGCTAATGCAATTGATGCTTTAGATGAATCCATACAAGTTCGTTCTGAGGAAGAACTAAATAATAATCCCTGTCAGATTACTATTAGTACAGAAGTTTTACCCACATTTAATGATATTGCAGTTCGCATTAAAGATAATGGGATTGGGATGTCAAAAGAACTAGAAAAAAAAGTATTTGAATATCTATTTACAACTAAAGGAATAAATAAAGGAACTGGTTTAGGTTTATCTATTTCTCTACAAATAGTCCAAGAAAAACACCAAGGGAAATTAACTTATATTTCTTGTCCGGGAAAGGGAACAGAATTTACGATTGAGTTACCAATTCAAGCTATTCGTAATATGGCTGATAGTTAGGTCTATTGATTACCAAGCCACAGTAAAATTTATGATTCTGAAAATAATTTCTTAAATAATTTTTTTAATTTTAAAACAACAACACCCGAGCATCTACTGACTTAGTTATTCCCTCTCTTATCTCATGACATACAGGCTTGCACTGTTTGAGGTTTTACACTCGTTAACGCTGCCCCTTTACCAACCACTTGAGGAAATATAAGTATCGAAGTCGGGTGTTATTGTTAGGTCCGCAAGACAGATAATCAAACAGCTTTTACCTCTTAACTCTGACTTTAACTGTCAACAACAAGGCTGTTTTCTCTGCCAAGGAAGCTTTTTATTAGCTTCAATTATTAAGTTATCATCACTTGATGGGGTTAGCTAGTCTTTGAAACTAAACTTTAGCTTTAGTAGTAATTGGTAACAGTAGATTAATTAGATTAAATTTACTTCATCTTGCTTCACAGGTAACAAAATCTCAAAAATTAAAAATATAGGTGACTGTAATTAAGGGAGGTATAAGTCAAAAACTGTTTCTACCACTGGCTCTTGACTTCTGACTCCTCAATTTAACCAAAGAACTTTTTCACCGCAAACCCTAATTAAACGCGCTTCAGAACAAATAAACTCCCATCACCTCCTCGTCCAATTCTCAAGGTTTCATCTAAATATGTAATTTCAAGGCTGGGAATTCGACCTTGGGGATTATTAGCTGAAACAACCTTAAATGGATTTAGTTTAGGAGTATTAATGCTGAAAATTTTCTCAATTGATAGGTAACGCTTATCAAAATTAACGTTAATGCGTTTTTCAGTATCTTCTGGCGCAGGTTCAAAACTTGCTGTGACCTTGACGCTTCCTGATATTAGCCCTAAAGGATGCCGAACAAAAGCCAAATTAAAAAATGATTTATTTTCAACATCAATTTCTTGATAAACTTTACCTACTTTCAAATTCAATGGTAGAGAAGATAAACGACGAATCTCCCTGGCTGTCGAATATTGCAATAACCATTTTCCATTCAGGAGAGAAGTTGCGTGGAGTAATGGTTGAGGATTCGGATTAACTTTTTCCAAATCCCTCACTAATTGCTCAATTTCGTCAACTAAGTTCTCGTTTAGTTTTAAATTGGTTAAAGGAGAATCATCTTTATTAGATTGAATCTTTTCCAGGATGGTTTGTAATTGTTCTTTTAATGCTGCTGGACTCAATGATTGTTTTTCCTTTGGCGAACTTTCACTAACCATCATAAAGTGATACTAAACAAGATTAAATTTCCTATGGAATTAAAAATAACTGATGAGGTCCTCGTACAACACTAGCCTTAAATCCTGTTGTTTCCAATCGTGGTTTATCCCCGTCCCCATCTACCACGCGGAAAAAATGAATACCACCACGACGTTCTGTTAGATCGAAGTTTATAAAACTAGTCACAGCTAAATTTTTCCCCTCAGCATCGAATACAATACCTTGGGGTAATACATTACCATCCAAGCGATATTCTTCTGGAGAGCTTAATTGTCCCGTGTCTGGGTTCATTCTAACTAGAGAAATTGAACTGTAGGATGTCATTCGCGAATCATCCCAAGGTAAATAACTACGAATCATATTTGGTGTTGCAATCAAACGTCCATCTCGGCTCATAGCCAAACCTTCAGGGCTAATTCCTGCTTTAATAGTAGAAATAACTTGATGCTTAGGATTATTACCCTCATTAACAAATCTGATAGAGGTGAGACTTCCAGGAGGCGCACCGACAAAAAAACCATCTACATTCTCACCCCAATGGACGCTGTTGGTAACAAAGAACTGACCATTTGGGGTAAAGTATCCAGCAACTGGAAATTTACCAACTTTAACAGGTTCTCCCCACTGGCGGATTTGAAATTTACTGTTATCTTCACGGATGACTTGATAAAATCTAACTTCATCGCGGGTTTGCAGATTAATTGCAAAAAAACGTCCTGATGGGTGCCATCGAATACCACCAATTTCTCCTTCAGCTTTTAGTCCTTCGATAGGAAAAGACTGAGGTTGTCCAAGTTTTGTCCCTTTTACGGGAATGAGATGCACTTGTTTTCCTGGTTCTCGTGAAGTGGTAACAGCAAGTAAATCACCTTCTGGATTAATATCCACAGCTTCTGGACGCCGACCAAGTTCTATAGTATCGACTATTCTGGGGTTCATTGGATTAGCTAAATCTAGCGATCGCAATTTTGTTCCCACAGGTAACTGGTCAAATTTCGTTGCGCCTTTAGGTGCAGGTTCGCTGGTTTCGACAACAAATCCCGAACGTCCATCTGGAGAAACCTCCAAAGAAAGAGGCCACGCAGTCACAGCATTGGAAACATTAATTTGTCCTACTTGCATTGGTTGGGGACTGCGATTTTTCAAATCTAGAGGAAGTGGCAAAATCGTTAGAGTATCTTCTATTCCTAACTGTTTAACTCCCAATTGTCCATCGACGTAAGTAGAGGGAACCATATCTGCATCAGACAATGCTAAAAGATAACGTCCGGCGAAGTTAAGGGGTATATTTGTTTTGCTAGTTCCCTGGGTTGTAGCTTGATTCGTAGATGCTTGAGTTTGAGTCGCTGAATTAGATTGACAGCCTTGAAGTAAAAAAGATGCAAGCAATAATATACTCAATACACAATTTCTTAGATTCATCGTAAAAAGAATCATCAGAAAACTCCTCATATCTGTTATTTGTGTCCGTTGTAAACTTTTTCTTTAACTCATCAAATCCTGCAAACGAGCTTGAGATAATTTTGCATCAAAGGAAAATTGGGGGTCGAGGGTTGCAATTGGAAAGCGCGGTGTCATCGGACGACGAAAATCAATTGATTCAACGTAAGCAATTAAATCTGCATTTTGAGTAGCTGCCCCTTGTTCGTTATATTGGCGATAGTTTGGGTAATCTGCAGCTAATGAATCCCAATCGGTATAAGCTGTTAAACCAACATTCAGCCTTTGTGGTAAATCTGGACGAATGAATTGGTCGATTACCTTCCATTCTTGGGAACCATCTTCTTGATAAAGTAAGGTAAAAAGTTCTCCCGAACGAGCTACTCGCAAGCGTACCCAACCAGTGGGAGCCTCAGAAATTTTCAAAGTAGAAATGCTGTTGTAAGTAGACTTGATTTCAAAATGTGGTTTACCAGCCGGAAAAGCCGTACCAGTACTAAAAAACATCCAGTTCTCGCCCTTTAGTTTCCAAGTATCCTTAGTAAACTCACGTGGTGTCCGAATAAAAATACCGGCTAGAGAAAAGGAACGTTGAGGAATAGAGGATTTAGTTCCCCGAACATTAATTCGGGTTGTGACAATAAAATCTCCATCGATTTCTCGATAAAGATGTCCTGCATAATTGTCCTCAAACCACCCCGAAGACCTAGGTTGTAAAACCAATAGTCCTTTCTCTATTCGTGGAGGTTCCCACTTTGGTACCCAACCCTCCACTTGAAATTCTTGCCAATTCTGCAATGCTTGGGAAGTATCAAACTTAGTAGATAATACTTTCAAGTCTTTATTGCTTGCAGAGCCTCCGAGATTGCTATCTCGATCTGAATTACTGGAAAACACCATAGAAGCAGTAAGTTTATTTCCCCTTCTAGAAGCAATCGCCAATATTCCACTAATAATCCCGATCGCACTAAATAAAATATTCCGACGATTGAATTTTAGATTCATACCCATATCCAAACATCCAAGTAATCTATTCCTTCAACAAGCAAATAAATATTGTGAGATAAATAACACCAATCAAGATCGCACTTGAAGGTATCCAAAAAAATAACCGACAACTCCACTATTTGTTAATTGCAGGAACTCAGCACAGTACATTCTGAATAGTGGCATTTTTATTTGGATTACCCCTTTAGATTTACTTAATTTTTTCTATCCTAATCCGGTTTGTGAAACACATTTATACATATTGCCAGTATATTAATACATCAGAAGTATAAATAACCCCAATGGGTATCCTTTCCATGGAATTACAGCACTTTCGCTGTTTTATTGTCTTAGCCGAAGAGTTGCACTTTACCCGTGCAGCCGAACGTCTGCATTTATCCCAACCACATCTAACTCGTATAATTAACCAAATCGAAAAAGAATTGGGTGTTTTACTATTGCAACGTACTACTCGCCAAGTTCGCTTGACTAATGCAGGTGAAAAATTTTTAACTGAATCTATTAGTGTGATTGCTAGAGTTGAAGCAGCTGTAAAAACGATGCAAAGCTTTGCATCTAAAGACTATGGCTCATTAGCGGTAGGCTTCACAGAAATGGCGCGACATAGTGTAGTACCAAAAATTATCTCAGTATTTAGGGATAAATACCCGGAAATAGAACTGGAAATTTTAGAAGAATGTACTGAAGAATTAGTAGAAGCTCTACGCACAGCAAAAGTCGATATTGCTTTTCTTCATCCACCACTGCGTGCAGATTTTCTCAACTCGATCTCAATTTATCAAGAATGTTTTACTATTGCCTTACCTTTCGATCATCCCCTAGCGTTAAAAACAGAAATTAATTTTGCTGCTTTGAAAAATGAAACATTTATTATGCACCACCGCAAACATGGACCGGTGATATACGATCGCATTTTCCAGTTATGTAAGGAAGCAGGATTTTTACCAAAAGTGATTCACCGAGATACAGGTAGGTCTTTTTTAGGACATGTAACCGCGAAATTAGGTATTTGTTTTGTTACACCTAGTATGCAGCATACAAAAAATCCTGGAGTGATTTGTCTTCCCATCGCCAGAGATGCACCAATCTTAGAGCATGCGATCGCATGGCGGAAAAATGATACTTCACTTTCGGTTGAAAGATTTTTGAAAATAGTAGAGGAATTCGATAATCCAGCAACTATTTTAATGCAGAATCATGTATTAAATGGAAAAATTTATATTTGATTTTCATTTAGAAACTAAAGTCAACATATTGCTAATTAGTCCTCTGAAATTTATTTACAAAATTGAGATTGAACTTAAAGTATAAAAAAGACGTAGCGATGCTACGTCCCAAAATAACTAGATTAGGGTCAAGCTAAAATCGTATTTATCCTTTCTGGGAATCTATTGGATTCTCTTTCCAAGTGACTATCATTACTTTTGTCTCGTCAGTATTAAGTGTCAAGGTGATATATTTAGTAAACTCACCTTTTTTGACTTCATATAAAACACCATTGGTATAATCTTCAACTTGAGATGTTTCAAAGCCTTGTTCTTCAAGTTTACTCTTGACAATCGAGCCTAATTCATCTGGACTTTTTTTACTAACATCTGCATTAAAAGCTGTTTCTGTTCCTGGAGTTGGGGTTTGATTTTTATTCGCTTCAGCTGTGTCTAGATATTTTGTCCAGCCAAGTTCTTCATAAAGCTTCGCGAAAGTATTTTCAAATGCTTTTTCTTCAGGAGTTAGTTCTGGTTTTTTCTCTGTTTCTTCTGATTCTTGAGTCTCTTCAGATTTTTTAAGCTCTTCTAATTGTTCTGAGTCTTCGGATTTTTTTATCTCCTCAGATTCCTGGGGTTCTTCTGTTTTTTCCTCTCCTTCAGATTTTTCAGATTCCTGAATATTCACAGACTCTTGTGAGCTTTTTATTTCCTCTAATTCATTAGTTTCTTGAGAATCTTCAGGTTTTAAGGATTGAATATTTAGACGGTAGCAATCTATTCGCTCTTGGGAAAGTAAAATTACAGTACCTTTATCAGTCTGGTCAAAGAGATGTAGGAATCTATCTTGACCATCCTTGGAAATTTGATAGACTTTTGTATCTGAAGAATCTGCAACTTGTTTTGGTTGATAGCCCTGTTCTCCTAAGCTTTGGACAAAATAACCACTGACTTTAGCAAGAGGATCGGGTGTAAATCTACTGTCCTTATCCTCTTGAGCAACTTTTAATCCACACAACAGCGGTCGAGCATTTTTATAATCAGTTACTCCAGTAAATATATTAGGTTCTGATGTTGCTATTGGTTCTTCAGGATTGTTTTCATCGGTCTTGACATCAGAACTTGTGAGTTCTTCAGTATTACTTTCTGTATCAGTATTATCTTCTGTTTCAGCTGCTGTAGAATCAGATATATCGCCAGAATCTGAACCTGAAATTTCTGGAATATTATTACTAGTCTCTACCTCAGATTCAAATTCTGGTTCGGAAGGTGTTGGTAAACTGACAACATCATCACCAGAGGAGTCATCTTCTGAATCTATGGGGTCGTCGCTAGAATCATTTACGGAGTCTAAAGTATCATCACCTGATTCATCTCCAGCATCCAAAGTGTCATCACTAGAGTCATCTGCAGCATCTGAATCATCAGTTAAATCATCTCCAGAGTCTGAAACCTCATCACTCAAATCTTCATCATCAGGTACGGGAGGAAGTTTTTCTACATCCAAAGGCTCTTCACCTTCTTCCAAACCTTCACCTTCTAAATCCTCTTCTAAATCATCTTCTTCTGAACTATCTTCAAAATCTTCTTCGGAATCATTTTCAAACTCTTCATCTGAACTTACTTGCTCAGTAGTTTCTCTATCTGCATCCTTCCCCGACAAAATTGGAATTGCAAGTGCGATCGCATGGGCTAAAACTGATAATAGCAGTGCAATAACAAATGGATGTCTAACAGATGTATCCTTAAAATTACGCAACTTCGAGAGAAAATCATTCAATAAAGACCGCAACTTCAAAAACAATTCTTTTACAGATAATGACTTGAACATAAATATGCCTCTGTTAATATTAACTGCTCAGTTCAATGAAATATTTCATCAGTCATAACTTACAGAAATGAAAGAGAAGAATGCAGATTGAAGGACAATTTTATCAGGTTAACAAATTTAACTAACAAAGATGATTAATAACAGTATAAATTTGAGCATCTAACACTTACAATATAGTTTGTTAAAGAATTAAACGAGAAGTTACAACTGTGAATTACGTCATTTATAATACTTAATTTAGAATTTACAACCTAATTTCTACTAATTGTTAGGTTACTAGTCTTATAAATTTTATATTCAGTAATTTGAGAAGTAATTAGAAAATACTAGCAATTATTTTCAGGTAAATGCACATATAATAATTACACAGTAGAGCAAAAATTGAGAGGATGTTTTCAAACCGAAACAAACACTATAATTTTATTATCGTTCTTAGATAAAAGCTTTGAAAAGATTATTCTTGAAATAATAGTATTTAGACTAGAATTTTGTAATATTAACAACAATACTTTCTGATGCTCATTCTTAAACCGTTCGCGAAATAATTGATAAGGAATCAGATACGGATTTATTTCTGTTCAGAATCAAATTATCTCATGCTTTATTACAATATAAACAATTTATTTTGATATTACTACTAGTATTTGTTATAAAAACATTTTTTGCAGTAGACATACAACAAATAACTTTATTTGTATTATTTATATTTCTATAAAATGTTGTATTTTACGAAAAATAATATCTATAATTAATCTTGTAATTAACTTATTAAAAAAGACTCAGTAGTTGTAATATCCAAACTTGTTAATATTGGTTGAATATGCAGTCATAATTATACTATTTTTTAATTCAGATAAAAGTATTATTTTGGCCTAAAACAACATAATTTTAAATAGATTTTTTGCATTACTTTTAGTTCCGTTAACCTAACATTAAACCTTGAAGTAGTAGGGTTATATCAGTCTGTGGATCAACAGAAAGTACTTCCCTGATAGTGAGGATATATGAAGTTTTCAACTACCGTTTTGAATCGTGTAGTTACCAGTTCTGTTGTAGCTGCTGCTGTAGTATTGGGACCTATTTTCACTGCAGTTGCTCAAGCAGAAAGTCTCAAAGGTGCAGGTGCTAGTTTCCCTAATCCTTTGTATCAGCGTTATGCTCGCGAAGTTAGAAAGAAGCATCCTAGCTTAAAAGTTAACTATCAAGCTTGTGGTAGTAGCTGCGGTATCCGTCAAACCATCAAAGGAACCGTTGACTTTGGCGGTAGTGATGCAGCTATGAAGAATAGCGAAATCAGAAAAGTTCGTCGTGGTGTTATTCTAGTTCCCACCGCAGGTGGTGCTGTTTCCGTTGTTTACAACCTTCCTGGTGTAAAGAACCTTAAGCTTTCCCGCACTACCCTACCCCTGATCTTCGCTGGTAGAATCAAGCGTTGGAATGACGCCAGAATAAAAAAAGATAACCCTGGTGTAAGACTACCTAACAGAAGAATTACCCCAGTTGTACGTGCAGATGGTAGTGGTACAACCTTCATCTTCACCAACCACTTAGCTACAATCAGTGGCTATTTCAGAGGTAGAGTTGGTCGCGGTAAGAAGCCCAGATGGACTTTAAGAAGAGTTCTTAAGGGTAAGGGTAATGCAGGTGTTGCTAACCTAGTTAGACGTACCCGTGGTGGAATCGGTTACGTAAACTACTCTTTCGCTGTTAAGAACAGACTTAAGTCTGCAAGAGTACAAAATAAGAGCAAGCAGTTTGTTGCTCCTTCTTTAAAGGCTGCAAACCAAGCTTTAGGAAGTGTTAAATTCCCCAAAAACTACCGCATATTTGTAGGTGACTCCAACAAAGGTTATCCCATCGTTGGATTAACCTGGATGATGGTCTACAAGAAGTATCCTTCTAAAGCTAAGGCTGCTGCTGTTAAGAAGTGGGTCAACTGGGTTATGACCGAAGGTCAAAAGTACAATGCTGGATTGCAATATACACGTATTCCTAAGAGCGTAGTCAAGCGCGTACTTAAGGACGTAAACACCAAAGTTAAGTAATCAAATAAATTTATTTACTTCGTTACTTACCTAATGAATAGTGTGACCGCTTAATAACTTGATTATTATAGGGCGGGTAATACCCGCCCTATTCTTGTAGCGAAAAATTATTTATTGATGAGCAATGGAAAATTCATCAGTGCAACAGATTGACGATTCGTTGAATATAACAAGCAGCACAGGACGCAGTTTTTGGATAGATCGAAGTTTTAATATACTAGTTCATAGTTTTGCTCTAATTACAGTTAACATACTGCTTTGGATGATTGCAGTTGTCTACAGAGAAGCAAAACCTGCAATCGATAAATTTGGTCTGGATTTTATTTGGAGTCAAGACTGGGATACCCTTGAAGGTTTGTATGGAGCATTACCATATGTTTATGGAACCTTGGTAAGTAGTGGGCTTGCTATTTTAATCGCTATCCCTGTAGGCTTGGCAGTAGCACTGGTTACCAGTGAAGACTTTTTACCGGACTGGGTAAAGTCACCAATTGCTTTTATTGTGGAATTAATTGCTGCAATCCCCAGTGTAATTATTGGTTTGTGGGCAATTTATGTCTTAATTCCTTTTTTAATACCTTTACAGGAGTGGTTATATAACAATCTGAGCTGGATCCCACTGTTTGATACAGAGGATACCTCCGGAAATAACATGATGACAGCAGCAATTGTTCTGGCAATTATGATTTTGCCAACAATGGCAGCTATTAGTCGGGATGTACTTTTAGTAATTCCCAAACAGTTACGTACTGGTGCAATGGCTTTAGGCTCTACCCGTTGGGAAACTATTTTTAGAGTACTGTTACCTGCTGGTTTTTCCGGTATCGTTGGCGCAACGATGCTTGCTTTGGGAAGGGCTTTAGGGGAAACTATGGCTGTAACCATGGTAATAGGTAACTTTAATCAGATTAAACCTTCATTACTTGAAGCAGCTTATACCATACCTGCCGTCCTTGCTAACGAATTTGCGGAAGCAGAAAATAGTTTACATGTTGGCGCTTTAACATATTTAGCTTTGATTTTGTTTGCTTTGACCCTAGTTGTAAATATTGGTGCTGTGATATTAGTGCAGGTACTTGACCGAAACAAAAAATAATTGGTCATGAATTGCTAACCATTAGTTACTGGTCATCAAACAAATGATAAATGACAAATAAAAAAGGATGAAGAACAAATGAGTTCTTATCAACAATCAAATGAAAATCAGTCCGTAGCTGCAGAGTTATGCACCCCACTACCCTATCGGCGTCAGTTGTTCAGTAATGGGATGAACTCTATAGCTTTGATTTTTTCTCTCCTAGCATTACTTCCTCTCATCTCGCTAGTGTGGGAAATTTTACTGAGGGGTTTACCCAATCTCAAGCCAGAGTTATTCTACTCATCATTTATTGATGGTGGATTCGCTAACGCTATTATTGGTACCATCACAATGGTTGCGATCGCATCAGTATTGAGTATTCCTTGTGGAGTCATGACAGGAATATTCTTAGCTGAATTCGGTCAACAAAGTTCTGCTGCTCGCTTAGTTCGCTTTATTGCAACTATTTTGACTGGGGTTCCTTCAATCGTTGTCGGTGTTTTTGCTTACGGTGCAGTTGTTTTAACCACAACTCAATGGACAAACGGACAATATAGTTTCAGCGCCTTTGCTGGTGGTTTCGCTCTAGGGGTAATTATGCTACCGGTTATTACCCTGACAACAGAAGAAGTATTGAAACTAATTCCTAAACCTTTACGCCTAGCATCTGCAGCTTTAGGTGGAACTACTTTTCAAACCACATCTCGGGTTTTACTTCCTGCAGGAATACCTGGAATTACTACCGGTATTTTACTTGCGGTCGCCCGTGCAGCAGGTGAAACAGCACCACTGATTTTTACAGCTTTGTTTAGCTTTTATTGGTCAGAAGGAATATTCAAAGAAACAGCATCATTACCGGTATTGATTTTTAACTTCTTTACCGATGACGATCCAAAAATTGTTGAACTAGTCTGGACAGCTTCTATTGTTCTTGTTGGATTAGTATTATTCTTCAACCTCCTTTCTCGCATCGTTACGCGCCGCAAATAAAACCCGAATATTAAGCCAGATAGTTGATTTTCCTACAGATTCCCCAAGCATGAATAACTTAGTTCCAGCTATCAGAGTCAAAAATCTCAGCTTTTTCTACGGCACTTTCAAAGCTCTTGAAGGTGTTTCAATGGATATTTACCGAAATAAAGTTACAGCATTAATCGGTTCTAGCGGTTGCGGTAAATCCACTTTTATCAAATCTCTGAATCGAATTAGCGAATTAGAAGCTGATGTCACAATCGAAGGAAGTGTAGAATTTTTTGGTCAAAATATCTACAGTCGGCGCGTTAACTTAAATCGCCTTCGTCGCCAGATTGGGATGGTATTCCAAAAGCCAAATCTTTTCCCCATGAGCATTTATGACAATGTTGCTTATGGTTTAAGAATAGAATCATGGCGTCCCAAATCTGAATTAGATGAGATTGTCGAGTCTGCCATTAGAGGCGCAGCTTTATGGAATGAAGTCAAGGATAAATTACACAAATCAGCCCTAGGTCTTTCTGGAGGACAACAACAGCGTCTCTGTATCGCCAGAGCTTTAGCGGTTAAACCCAGAGTTCTATTAATGGATGAACCTTGTTCCGCTCTCGATCCTCTTTCAACAATGAAAGTAGAAGAACTGATTGACAGCTTGCGTGACGATTTCACAATTGTTATTGTTACCCACAATATGCAGCAAGCAAGACGTGTCTCTGACTTTACAGCTTTCTTTAGCACCGATGAAAGTCGTATTGGTCAGATGATCGAATTCGGTTCCACAGAACAAATTTTCACCAATCCTCTCGATCAACGTACCCGCGACTATGTTGAAGGACGCTTCGGTTAAATAGGAGCAAAGTGTTAATTACATGATTTTATTTCAGGGTGTAGCTCCTCTAATAATTCTTCACTGGAATTATTTGGGTTAAATAAATATGGAATTTTAAATAATACAAGATTTAAACAATACCCAATTTAAAGTAATATAAACATATCATATAGTAACCATTGATTTTGCATATATATTATTTGATTATATTGTTCAATTATCAACCGAAAGGGTGAACCAAAGACCTGGGTGAATTTAGTAAAATATGAATGATTATAAGGTTTTCAAGATTTTCTATCCTTCCTGGGTGCCTTATTGTCAGAAGACCTTTGTAAACATAAAACTCACTAAATAAAATCCACCAAGAAAAAGTAAATCAAATATCGCTCTTCCATTATTCACATGAGGTGAAACTTACAACCTGTAAAATCCCTGACATAGAATGGTCAAGGTCAACATGATTCCACATGAATACGGAACTGAATACCTATAATTTCTTATTTCGCGCCCGATGATGGAAGAGCGATAGCGGCTAAAACACTCCTAAGTCATTACTTAAGAAATCACACTTTACAGCATAGTTTTGCTCTGTTAAGTCCCGTTGCACTAACAGGATTTAGAAGGCAGAAGGCATAAGTGGAACACTGTTTGCAAGCGCTTTATAGCGTTTTAGGCGTATTTCATTTACTTGCAATTTGCTATATATCTACGAGTTGTCCGAACTAGAAAACCATCGTATCTGTTTCAGAGTAAGCCACGATAGCGAATAAACACCAAAATCACTGCCCAGCTTCCCAGAGCCACCTTAATTGCAACCAAGATGTTGAAAAGGGGAAGAAGACCACCACTAATAAGTGCACCTAATTCTCCATGTGGTAAT
This sequence comes from Mastigocoleus testarum BC008, assembly GCF_001456025.1. Classification (GTDB taxonomy): domain Bacteria; phylum Cyanobacteriota; class Cyanobacteriia; order Cyanobacteriales; family Nostocaceae; genus Mastigocoleus; species Mastigocoleus testarum. The sequence goes on along the minus strand of NZ_LMTZ01000019.1, from coordinate 13,554 downwards.
TCGACTCCACACAAAGTAATAACTGATAAAACAATGAAAAGCAATACCGAAAGCTTTTCCCATGTTGCAGCACGCCAGCGCTGATAGATATTCTGCATCCACTCGGAACTGGAAGTGATTGCAACTAGTCCAATTGCTGTTCCACCTGCTACCCCAGCAGAAAAACCACCACCAGGACTCAAATGTCCTCTAATTGCCAATTCAATACCCACCAATGCAGCAATAATAGCTCCCAAACGAGCCAGAACTATGGAAGGCTCATCGGTGAATTGATAGATAGTACAGGATGGCTTTTCATTGGCTAGCAAATACTTTGCTCCCAAAATTGCGATCGTAAAAACTACTACTTCAAAAATCGTATCGTATAATCGGTTGCGGAAAATAATCCCCGATACAGCGTTAGGAACTCCACTATCCTGTGCAACTAATTGAGCAATTGATGTTTCTAATGGCTCACTTACCGGATCGGGCATTACTAACATTTTGACGAACAGCGCTATCCCTGCTAACACATAAACCCATTTCATTAGTGCTTCTCCTCAGTTGCGCTGACATAGGTAAGATTTATTTCTGATGATGAAAGCTCTGCTTTCATAATTTCATAGAGACGTTGAACCCTGGTTGCGGTGCAATATTGCGTTGCGGTAATCAGTCCTCCATGATCTTGACCATTATATTCTGGTAAAGACTGGGGAGCAAAGGTCGTATGGACATCTTTATCCATCAGCGCTCGCTGCAAAGCCTTTGGATTTGTGTAATGAACTAGCTCGACTCGCATATGGTGTTTACTAAAAATGTTTCTCAAGTCAGCAACTAGCTCCCCTAAATGTTCTGAATCACCCCCTGCATCAATTGAATCACTTGTGAGTACCCCCAGACGCATTACTAAGGATGAACGCACTGCCACTGCATAGAGAGTAACTGCCAATAGAGTACCTACTAATGCTTCGGTTAAAGCTACATCTGGCGCTCCCAAAACTGCATATACTAAAGCTGCGATCGCTCCCAATACACCCCTCAAGAGCAAAGCATGGTAGGGATTAACCTGAAATATAAGCATGCATGCAGACAATGGTAACAGGGCAACAATGACATAAATGTAAAGGTCGATACTGTTATTCATTACTTCTCCCAGTAGTAGAACAATACGCCAACACATACCCCAGCACTGTGTTCCAAATTGCCAAAGAAATTATGGCAAGAACTAGCAACGGCCATTCATTGGGTATTTTTATTAGCAATCCGACTGTGATACTCATAGAGCCAAGGGTATCTGCGACTGAAAGACTATGCAACTTGAATAGTACAGAACGCTTACCAAGCAGCGGAAATGTCCCCCAGAACCAGAAAACTATTCCAATACCGATGAAGGTATAACTAAGAATGTCCAACATCATTAATTTAATCTTCTTATGACATGTGCTAGCAACATTAAGGAGGCATTTCCCACACTCAAGATGATTACCCCACCAAGACCGATCATCCAATCATCTCGCAAGATAGATACAACCAAAATCATAATTGATGTTTTACTGGCGATACTGGAAAACGCTAAAGTTGTTTGCCAAATATCATCATCTTTCCAAGCTTCGTACATGGGGATGAGGAGAGCCAAAATCATCACCATCAGTACTATATGCAGGTTCATGAAGCTTTCCTCCGTTTTACCCAATGTACCTCATACCAACCTTTTTCGTGATATTTCAAAACAATGGTCTTAGGTGTAAAGGTGATTATAAACACATCCAAAAAAATCAAACCTGGTGTCCGTCCTGGTCGAACTCGCTCTAGAGTTACATCCTCGTGTTGATGAGGGAATAACATGATTTGTAGTGCTTCAAAATATGCTTGGGGAATCGCTACTAGAGCTTCACCTATAGCTCGGAGCCAATCTTTTAATGTTCCCGGACTTTTGAGGCGTCCCGGTAATAAAAGAGCGACGCTAACACCAATAATAATATTTGCTACACTCAGATTGGCGGTGAGCAGAAACCAAATAACTAGTCGCAATATCAGATTTAGATATCCAATCATGCAAATACCATCCAAAAGACTAGGATTAACATCAAACTCATGCCACCAATGAGGTGATCGAATTCTTCCTGTATGCGTGGAAGTTTGATAGCTGAACGTCGGAAAATTAAGAAATATGCTAACCAACCAAGGGCAATTGTTACCAAGGGCTTGATGATGTTCTTCACGGTGTATGCGTCATAATATGCCACATTAGCCACAAAGAGACCGCCAAGCAAGATTGCCATTGCTACCCAGTAACCAAATTTTGGCATTTCTCCCCTACCATTCTCTCCTGAAGCATGGGGCAAAAATATAAATTTGGCAAATGATATTGCTGTTCCAAGAGCTGCAATATTCATACCGATAATTTGCCAAGGTACCAAATTTTTCATTGTTAATACCTTTGCTCCAAAACCGGATAACAAAGGGAAACCCGATATGGAAAAACTGGCTATAACTAAAGCAATCCAGACTGGGGTAAGAATTGGCAGACTTCTAAGTTCTTTCAGGTTTCGGCTAGGTAAAGAACCTGCGGTGAGGAAAAGCGCTGATTTCACTAGACCATGGGTTAGGGCATAAAAACCACCTACCTTTGGTGCTGCAAGAACAAAGCCCAACTGGGAAACGGTGTGAAACGCCAACATCCGCTTGGTGTCTTTTTCAAAAACAGCATAGCAAACTCCGAGAACTGCTGTACCAACACCGAATATCCGGACAATAGGGTCTACCTGTTCAACCATCAAAGCACAGCGTACTAGGGGATATACACCTGCTTTGACTACAACTCCTGACAGTAAGGCTGACACTGGTGACTCTGATTCTGAGTGGGTCAAAGGTAACCACAACCCGGAGACAAAGATTCCTCCCTTTGTTAGTAGCCCCATAAATATTAGAGCCTGGGCTTCAATTGGCGCTCTGCTAAGACCATCAAAAGCAAACGAATTATTTGCTTGATATACCAGCACTGCACCAACCAGATAAAACAGCATAGCTGTGTTACTGACAAATAGATAGCGCAAACCGACCCAAATTGACCGTTCAGTTCTGGGATAGGCAATCAGGAGAAATGCAGCAACACCGATTACCTCTAATGCTACATACAAACTCATAAAATCTGCACAGATAAAAGCAGCATTTACACTGCCATGCAGAATTGTGGCCTGCATATAAAAAAAGGGAGTTCTACCTGTGTTCCAGCAATAGATAATGACTGCCGCGCTCACCAGAGCATTGGTCAAAATGAAGTAACCACTCAACTGGTCAATCGCTAATGTGACACCAAAATTATCTAGCAAATTTAGCGTCATTAACGATTGGTTATAACCAAATCCTAGAGAACCATTGACAAATAACTGCAACGCATATGCTCCGGAGGCAAGAGCCATGAAGAATGCAAGATATCGGTCTAGTTTGGGGAGTAAATAAATAACAAACCCCAGACAAAATGGTAGGGCGATCCATGTAATTGTAATAGTAGTCATGGGGTATTGTTCTTTTCGATCTCCTTGCTTTCCAACGTTGGATTATCCCGTGCTAGTTTCATGACACCAACTAGAATTAAAGCTTGAATAGAGAAGCCAATCACAATTGCTGTCAATATAACTGCCTGAGGGACTGGATCCGCATAAGGGACATCTTTACTTGATGACAGTACGGGCGTAAATAAACCTTCTCGTGATGCGACCATCACGTAATAGCTAATCACTCCTGTACTCATGACATCCATAGAGATGATTTTCATCACCAGATTTTTTTTCAGGATGATCCCAAAAAAACCGCACAATATAGTTGCAAATACACATGCTTCCAACACGGGAATTACCTATTGGGTAAGTAAGAGTTAGTTACAATTATACGTGAAAGAGTACACAATTTCCGACTAGTTACTTGATTTATTGTGTGAGTTTTTACAAGTCATTTGGTATTTATATATATTTATGACTTTTTTTCAAATGTTGCTTATAAAACAAAAGTTTATGAAAATGTCTATCGAAATCATCCATAAACTTAGATACTAGTGGAAACCCGTAAATAGGAAAACTTTTTTGCCTGACAGAATATACTTTTATTGATGTTACTATTAAATGAATCTCAGTGAAAATAACGTTTATTTGTTCGCAATTATTTTTAACTAACTTAAGGTCTGTCAAAAATTTTACAAATACTCCAAAACATCGAGTCGAACTCTAATGAAATGTTACATTGCCAGAGAATTAGTTATAGTTTTTCTGAAATTTTATGGATGTTCGATTTCAACAATTCCACTCAATAATTGCTGGCAAATAAACAGTGAAAACTATTGATGAAGCCTCCAAGCACTTAAGATTATGCTTGGGTATTAATTATGTTTGAGGATAAAGGCTTTTTCTCTATGGGGATGGAGCTGATGCATCAAATCTGGTGATTTGAATTTATTTTCTCTCAAAAAATTTGTAGAGACGTTACATGTAACGTCTCTAGATACCAGCTTAAATCAAACTTATTAGTACTACTAATCTATCAATTCAAAGATACGGAGTGACATAAGGCAAAGTTTATGGTATAGCGACCTCTTAAAGGATGTGCTGGTTTTGAGAAAACTATTATCTCTTTCCTTTGGGTTTAATGGTTAATATTTAACTATAAACCAAGTCGAGTTAATACGATAGAGTACTACAGTATCTTATTGGTTGAAATCCTAAATTTAGTTTTTCAATCATGCCAATATCATCCAGAAGAGTGCAACTAACATCAAACTCATGCCACCTACAAGATGCTCAAATTTTTCGACCACAGAGGGTACTTCGAAATCAAGCCGCCGAAAAATGAAAAAGTATGTCAACCAACCTCCACCAATGGTAGCAAGGGCTTTTGCGATATTAGTGACTGTATATGCCTGAAAAGTTCCTATATTAGCAAGCAACATTCCACCGATTAATAGAGCTGCAGCAGGCCAAAAACCAGCTCTGACTGTGTCTTTCCCGTTGTTGGGCAAAAAGATAAATTTGGCATACACAACTGCAGTTCCCACTGCTGCAACATTCATCACAATTTCTTGCCAGGATTCTAGATTTTTTGCGGTTAACATTTTGGCTCCGAAGCCAACTAATAAGGGAAAACCAGATACAGAAAGGCTAGCAATAACTAAAGTAATCCAGAGCCATCTATTTGTTGGTTTCTCCTGAAGTTCTGTGAAATTTCGACTGGGCAAAATACCGGCAATCAAGAAAATAGTTGCTTTTACTAACCCGTGGGCTAATGCATATAAACCACCTACTGCAGGTGCAGATAGGATAAAACCCAACTGAGAAATAGTGCTCAGGGCTAGGGTGCGTTTAGTATCTTTTTCAAAGATTGCGTAAAATGCTCCTAATAATGCTGTTCCAACTCCAAAAATTCTGATGATGGGGTCTATCTCTTCTACCAGTAGCGCGCAACGTAGTAATGGATAAACACCTGCTTTGACTACAACTCCTGATAGCAAAGCCGAAACTGGCGATTCTGATTCAGAGTGGGTCAGTGGTAGCCATAATCCTGAAACAAAGATTCCTCCTTTTGTTAACAGTCCCATTAAGATTAAAGCCTGGGCTTCGATTGGCGCATTACCTAAACCTTCAAAAATAAAGGAATTATTTGCTTGATATACTAGTAGAGCACCTACCAAATAAAACAGCATAGCTGTATTGCTAATAAATAAATAGCGCAAGCCAACCCAAATAGATCTATCGGAACGAGGGTAGGTTATCAAGAGAAATGCAGCAATACCTATAACTTCTAAAGCTACATATAAACTGAGAAAATCTGCACAGATAAACGCGGAATTAAGGCTACCATGCAGAAATATAGCCTGCATATAAAAGAAAGCCGATCTACCTGTGTTCCAACAGTAAAGAATAACCGCTGCAGTTACCAGAGCATTCGTCAATATAAAGTAACCACTTAATTGATCGACAGCTAAGGTGACGCCAAAATTATCTAGCAGTTGTAATCTCAGTGATTCTTGGTTGATGAGTATCTGCAAAGCATATACGCTGGAGACTAAAGTCATTCCCAGCGCTAAAAATCGGTCGATTTTCGGGATTAGATAAATGACAAACCCCACAAAAAGAGGCAGGGCAATCCACGTAATCGTAATATTATTCATGGGGTATTGTTATTTTCGAGTTCCTTGCTTTCCAAATGTCGGATTATCCCGTGCCAATTTCATTGCATGACAATTTTATTGTGGGAACGATTCGTGACCTGTTGATTTCATCAGATGACAATTATATAGTGGGCTCACTTCATAGTTTGATGACTTCATGACATCAACTAAACTCAGAACTTAGCGATAAAAGCCAAGCCAGTAGCGCCCACTACCATCATAAAGATAAAAAATTACTACCTGAAGAATTAAATCAGCATTACTGGGCTTTCGCTCGCCTGAATTTCGAACGCCTAAAATGAGCGGTGCAAACAAACCCTATGGTAATGCAATCAATGTCGATGGGCTAAGCAGCTTTTGACTTGCGACATCCATAGAAATAATCTTCATGAACAGGCTCTTTTCCAGGATAACGCCGAAAAATTCGCACAATATTTGTAATTGCAAATACACATGCTTCCAACACGGGAATTACCTATTTCCTAAGTAAGAGTTAGTTACAATTATATGTGAAATGGTACACAGTTTATAACAATCAACCTGATTCATTGTATTATTTTTATAAATGATTTAGGTTTCATATACATTTCTTAAAATTTACCAAATGTTGCTTATGAAACACAAAGTCGTCCAAAAGTATAGCGAAATTATCTATTGAAATCGGGTTACGATAGATTTTCGATGAAATAAATCAGAATTTTGCAAATATTTTCTACTTGTACTAACTATCAAAATTAAACTAAGTTTAATTGAAAATCAAACATTTATTAATCATCATTTTCTACTATTTGAGACAAGTAAAAAAGTTTACAAGTTTTTGTAGATTTTTAGTGATATATGTCTAATGATTATTATTCTCAGAAGATTAATCATAATTTTTTGGGATTAATAGGCATAATTAAAATCCAAAAGTTTGCCCAAAAATATCAGCAAATTAATTGCACAATTCTACCTATAAATCCTTGAAGTAGTTATTGCGACCTTTTATTCGCAGGTTTTTGGTCTCCCAAATAGTGTGAATATTACGGCGGATATCGTTGCTTACGCATATTTGGAATGGGATGGTTACCCTCAAAACATAACTAATGTTTTGGGTTTCTATTAATCTGAGATTGAAAGAAAGTATACCAGGAGACGAACATTATATTTCTATCTCCTAAGATAGTTCACAGCCCTTGCTTCATGTGTTGTCTAGTGATCGTCTAGCAATGGAGAAATAAGTTGAGATTTTACATGTCAACTCTGAGTTTGTAAACGCGAATCAAAGAGCAAGCGATCGCAATCCTTTAGTTGTAACTTTATCAATTCCACCAGAAAATATGGATTCTAACCAAATCAAACTAAGCAAACTTGGTACATTTACTAGTGAAGAGGGTGCAGAAATTGTCGCCCACGATCCGACAACACAGCGTTTATTTGTTACTACTGGCGATACGATTGAATTAATTGATATCACAGATCCTAAGAACCCAAAAAAAGTAAGCGATATTGACGATATTGATGTCACTTATATCGGTGGTGGTGCTAATAGCGTTGCGGTTAAAAACGGTATCGTCGCTGTTGCTGTTGAAGGGAAGACCAAACAAGATAACGGTAAAGTTGCTTTCTACAATACAAATGGTGAACTTCAAAGTTTAGTTACAGTTGGTCCTCTTCCCGATATGCTTACCTTTACTCCAGATGGGATGAAGGTAATCGTAGCTAATGAGGGCGAACCAAATGATGCATATGATAATGACCCAGAAGGTTCCATCAGCATTATCGATATTTCTGGTGGAGTTGGTATTTTAACTGATGCAAATGTAACTACTGCTGGTTTTGCTGGTTTTAACGACCAAAAGCAAGCATTGATTGATAAAGGTGTACGTATTTTTGGACCTAATGCTACTGTTGCTCAAGATCTAGAGCCAGAATACATCGCGGTTTCTCCAGATGGTTCAACAGCATTTGTTACTCTACAAGAAAATAATGCTGTTGCGGTGGTAGACATTGCAAATGGGACTGTAAAGGATGTATTACCTTTGGGTGAAAAAGACCACAATCAAGCTGGTAATGAATTTGATGCTAGCAACAAAGACGATAAAATTGACATCAAGAATCATCCTGTATTTGGATTATATCAGCCGGATGCAATTGATAGCTTTGAAGTTGGTGGTAAGACTTACTACATTACTGCTAATGAAGGGGATGCAAGGGATTATAAGGGTTTCAGCGAAGAAAAAAGAGTTAAAGATTTAACACTTGACCCCACCGTTTTCCCAGACGCTGCGACCTTACAAGAAAATGAAAATCTTGGTCGTCTTAAAACTACTAATACTTTGGGTGATTTGGATGGAGATGGTGATTTTGATAAAATCTTCAGCTACGGTGGTCGTTCCTTCTCTATCTGGGATGAATTTGGTAACCAGGTCTTTGACAGCGGCGATCAAATCGCGAAGATTCTTGAAAAACAGACTCCAGATTTATTTAATGCAGATTTTGATGACGACGACAAATTCAAAGACGCAGATGGAAATTTCGACTTCAGTGACACGAGTCCAAGTTTTAAAAAAGATGGTCGTTCCGATGATAAAGGTGCTGAACCCGAGTCTGTAACCGTCGGTAAAATTAACGGTAAACCCTACGGTTTCGTTGGTTTAGAGCGTGCTGGTGGTGGAGTACTAGTTTATGACTTAAGCAAACCCACTGCACCTGAATTTGTTCAGTATATTCGTACTGAAGGTGATGTTGCTCCCGAAGGATTGAAATTTATCGCCCCTTTTGACAGTCCTACTGGAAATCCTGTACTAGCTGTTGCGAATGAGGTAAGCAAAACCACCACCCTCTATGATATTGAAGTTCCTGACTACACTTTGCAAATTCTCCACGCTTCTGACTTGGAGGGTGGTGTAGATGCAATTGACAGCGCAGCAAACTTCGCTGCAATTGTTGATAAATTCGAAGACGAAGTTGAAAACAGCATTACCCTTTCTGCTGGTGACAACTACATTCCCGGACCATTCTTCGGTGCTGCTGGCGATCGCTCTTTGCGTACTCCTCTAAAAGAGTTTTACCAAGAGTTTTTCAACGAAGCTGGTTTAACCAACATTCGTGAAGATGTCGGTCGCGTTGATATGTCAATTATGAACGTAATTGGCTTCGACGCTTCAGCGGTTGGAAACCATGAATTCGATGCTGGTACTAATGCTTTTGGCGATATCATCGGTACTGATATTCGTGGGAATACTTTAGGAGATGCTCGCTGGTTGGGCGCTCAGTTCCCTTATCTCAGCGCGAACTTAGATTTCTCTAGTGATAGCAATCTTGCTGATTTATATACTGAAGAAATCTTACCCAACACAGATTTCCAATCTCTCCCCACCGATTTAGATGCTGCAGCAAAAGCACCTAAAATTGCTCCTGCAACAATCATTGAAGAAAATGGCGAAAAAATTGGTGTTGTTGGTGCGACAACTCAATTAGTAGAAACTATTTCTTCTACTGGTAGTGTTGATGTCATTGACCCAGAATCCAATAACATGGCTGAATTAGCAAAAATTCTTCAGCCCACTATTGATAAACTGACTGCTGATGGTATTAACAAAGTTATTGTAGTCAGTCACTTACAACAAATTACTCTGGAAAAAGAATTAATTGGTTTACTTTCTGGAGTAGACGTAATTATTGCTGGAGGTTCCGATACACTCCAAGCGGATAGTAACGACCGCTTACGGGAAGGAGATACCGCAGCGGAAGATTATCCTTTCCAAACTAAGAATAAAGATGGTGACCCTGCAGTTATTGTCAGTACCAATGGAGAATATTCCTACGTCGGTCGCTTAGTTGTTGATTTTGATGTTCAAGGAAAAGTTATTCTTGACAGCATTGACGAAAATGTCAGCGGTGCTTATGCTACCGACGACCAAGGTGTTACTGATGTCTATGGTGCAGACGCTGCAAATGCATTCGCTGAAGGCTCTAAAGGTACACAAGTTAAAGCCTTGACCGACGCAGTTGAAGCTGTAGTTACAGCAAATGATGGGATTATCTTCGGTAAAAGTGATGTTTTCTTAGAAGGAAGACGCTCAGAAGTTCGTACCCAAGAAACTAACTTGGGTAACTTAACTGCTGATGCAAATTTAGCTGCGGCGAAGAAAGCTGATAATTCAGTAGTAATATCCATTAAAAATGGTGGCGGTATCAGATCTGAAATTGGTAGTGTAGATGGTACCACCGGTGACTTAGGAACAACTCTAGCGAACCTAGAAGCTGGTAAGAACGCAGGAGATATTTCTCAATTAGACCTAGAAAATTCTCTCCGCTTCAACAACGGTTTAACTCTATTAACTGTAACTGCTCAACAACTCCTTGATATTATTGAGCATGGTGTAGCAGATAGTGGAGACAGACAAACCCCTGGACGTTTTCCCCAGGTCAGTGGTTTAGCATTCAGTTTTGATGATGACTCACCTGCTGGCGATCGTGTACAATCCTTGGCTGTTAAGGATGAAAATGGTAATTTACTCGACGTCATTGCTGAAAATGGTGAATTAGTAGGTGATGCTAGTCGCACTTTCCGTATTGTTACTTTGAACTTCTTAGCTAATGGTGGTGATGATTATCCTTTCCCTGATGGAGAAAGTGCAAACCGTGTAGACTTAGTCGTAGATGGTGCAGAACGTACTGGTCTTGCAACTGCTGCTGATGATGGTTCTGAACAAGATGCTTTAGCTGAGTACTTACTTGAGAACTTCTCGACTGAACCCTTCAATGTTGCTGATGTATCACCAGTAGAAGACACACGGATTCAAAATCTTGATTTCCGTGAAGACAGTGTGATACCTACGACCAACGAAATCATCAACAATTTAAACCAAACACCAATTGCAACTCAAAATAATGGTGATACCGAAGTTGAACTAATTAACCTCAATGGTTTAACCGGTAAGGTGAAAGTTGATTACATCATCAGTAGGGAAGCTGACTTCGATAACGAAGTTTACTTCTACAAAATTGATGATATTACAGGTAATGTTGGTGGTGTTGGTGTTGATAATGCAGGATATCTGCAAAATGCTTTAGACAACATTATTTCTCCAGTATTTTCTACCAGTGACGATGGTGTAGAAATTGGAAGTGTTGAACTTGAAGCTGGTTCCTTAATTGCACCTTTAATTATTGCGAATAATACTTTAGCAGCAGCAGAAAACGGTAACGCAAATGTTTACTTCACTTTCCCTGGAGCAGTAGGTGGTGATGGTTTTGACCACATTACAAAACTGAGCAATCGCACCTTCGGTTTTGAAGATTTACCCAACGGTGGCGATCAAGACTTTAACGATATTACGATTACAATTGATAGCTTTAGCGTCTAATTAGACTTTTGAGTGTAGATCGAATATTAACTCAATATGAATTCTCAATCATAGATTAAATAACAAAAACCTGGAGCGATGATTTGTTCCAGGTTTTTCTATTATATAGATTTTAAGATTAGTTTTTTACCAGATTAATTTAAGATTAATTTTATAAGCAATCCTCTGTCGGTAGGATCTGCAAATGGAGAAGAGATAGCTGTCAAATATTCTTAAAGTCTTGAGATCTAAAATATTTTGAAGTCTGAAATATTTTGAACTTTAAAAAGTTAAGGTTCCTTTCTCTTGGAGAATCAGCTTTTTACCTTTGTAAACTTGCAGTTCACCATCTTCTGTAACTCTATATAGATGATTTCCATTACGAAACTCATAACCGATAAACTGACATGGTGTAACGCCATCTGCACAACTTCTGTGAAGCGTTTTACCTGTTAAACGAATAGAATCGCCTGTATTGAGGTTTTTACCAACATATTTGACATTGTCGCAAGCTATATACCCTTCAGGACAGTTTCTTGTAATCTTGACCCTAAAATTTTTGGTCTGTAAAGTTTCTGCACTAGCAACATCTACCTTGAGTGCAACAGCAAAAGTTGATAGTAAGCATAGGGGAAGAATAGATTTTTTGATATTCATCAAATTCATTTTCTCTTTATTAGATTTAACTCAAAAATTTAGCTATTAAATACATACACGTAAATTAATCTAATTTCCAAAGAAACAACTCATAAATTTATGGGCTTTAAATTTATAGGTTTATAAACCTATAGGTTTACAGACTTACAGATTTCTGAACCCATAGAATTTGGCTTTTTCTTACTCTTGACGATGTTGATAATATATGGTTGGCAGAAAATATTAATTCAAGGCTGCAAGTTTATTTTTTTTAGTTTATAATGATTGTGAAACAAAAAGTATAAAAGATACCATCCCTAGTTCGGCTTACGTAATCAGTAAAACAGCTGCAGATATGCATGTGGATACATTGGTATGATTTTTGTGTTCCTCTGTGGTGTGTAAAGCTAGAATACAGTACTGATGTAAAAATGTAGCAGTTTGTTTGATGTTATAAATCAATACAGAGAGTGCAAGAGCTATTCATACAACAATACAAGGATTTTAATAGTACAAATAATTGAATATTTTTGTTACAAATCAGATCATACCTACGATATTATGTTTGCAAAAAATATTGTAAGTATAAGACTAAACTTGATTATTAATTTTTTAGTAATAAAATTAGATGAACAAGTATTTATTAACTTGCATAATATAACTATTGTTAATGTAAAACTAATTTTTATTAGTACGAGTAAAATACTATTTTTTACGCGTTTTGTAAAGTGTTTATAACAATTTAAAATTATGTTTGTAAGATTAATATTAAGAATTACAGTTTTCCTAAAAATCTGTATTAATTATATTTTGAATTACATTACTCATATGCAAAAAATAATATAAATATTATTTACGAAATTTATGTTTAAAAAAAGTAAAGTTAGAAAACCACCTTTTATAATTCATAAATGTCGCGTGCTTATAGATTCTGAGTGTTCAACAGCAGGAATTAGGAGTCGACTTACTCCATTTTTAAATGAATCAGAAATTCATATTCTGGAAGGTAAAAATCTACGTAGGGAAATAAGGAAAGGTAATCCTGTCATAGAACTTAAAACAACGAATGGTACTTGGCAAGTCAAGAATATTGGGAAGAGAAATGGACGTTATTTATGGGACTTATATTTCTTTTCTTACTATTGTATTTTGGTATAGTTAAAAATGAATTTTTATTTAATAATTTTCAAATTAATTTGAATTTAGCTTTATTACTATCGAATTGACTGATTTGGTACTTGCTTAATTGAATTTATAGGTGTTTGCTGATTTAAATAATCTTAAACCAAATTAATATTAAATTAAATAAACCCGATTTTTATTCCAAATAGATCGGGTTTTTTATTGATTATATGTACATAATACCAATTCTCTATGAAGATGCATATAATAATGCTTCATAAAATAGAGCTTCAAGGATAAAATCATAGCTTGTCAAAGAAGAGA
>NZ_LMTZ01000018.1 GCF_001456025.1 Mastigocoleus testarum BC008 | reverse complement strand
TCATTTTGGTAGACGGTGAAAACTCCGTTCTACCATTTTTTTGGCACCAAGTTAATATTCCGGACAGGTCTAATGCTGCATTTCTATTTTGATGAAGGTCGCCAATTCTTGCAAGAAAGAGATTTGAGAATATTGGAAACAGCTATTAAACACGGAGATGGTAATTATTTTTTACCAGATTTTAATAAGAAAGCAATTGTCTCCATGATTGTAGCTTTGGATGCCCTAGGAATTAAGAAGCTTTGGGAACCAGGTCAAATATTCCATGAGAATCATCCCACGATTTTAGAAATATTCAACTTTGCCAAACAGAACCAATGGACATTGGCAACTATAGGGTTAGACTTTAAGAGATGTGAAGCGCCGATCCAATTGGTACAAGGAATTTTACAACGACTTGGTTTAAAAATGCCTCGCCTAAAAAGAAAAGGTGATGGTAGAAAGAATAAGCGCGTGTACATCTACGGTGCGCCAGTAGCTGACTGTGTGAAGATTGATGGTAAGCCCGTGATGGATTGTAATGGTTTTGCAATTCCCCTTGACGACGGCAGAGAAGAAATCTTCCAGCAGTGGGAAGCTAGAGATTTGGAATTGAGGAACAAGAAACTTTCTGAAGAGATGGAAGCAGCCAAAGTCTTGGAAGAACAAAGGTTGGTACAAGAGCAAGAAACCAAAATTATCCCACAATCTGTACTCGACAATAAACTCACTCCTTGGATTGAAACGATCGCCGAATACTGGACTGACCCAGAAACAGTAGGAATAGCAGCGAGAGATTTAGATCTCACAGACAGAGAATTGTTTGACCATATGGTTGGACAATTTACTGCTGAGCAAACTAATTACATCTATGAATGCATGGCAGTAGCTGCTTAAATAATTTTCTGCAAACATCTCTCTAAAGAGAGAATAAACCAAACATCATTTGATAACGACGTAAGACGCTGTTTTAATGGATCTGAATACGTCTGTTTTGTTGCGTCTATAAAAAGTGCGTCTACCCCTGGTAAATAGTATTATTTAAAATAACCCAATTATGTTGCGTCTACTCCATTTGATGAAAACTTATGATTTAAGTTGTGTGGTTTACCCTTCAATAAATGTCTATAGAAGCGACGGAAGCTGTATTAATTCCCAATAGTCTTATTTTGAAAAAGGTATATTAAAGGATAGAACAGTCATATTTAATTGCTCTGCTTAAATTTCCCAGGCTACTCCCGAACTATTTAGATAGATATTGGGGAACTAATTTGTTTTAAAACCAATATTTTTCTAAATAAGTATTTATAAAAGGTGTAGACGCAAGTATTTAATATCAAGCTAAAAAGAGTGTGATTTAGAAAGTATTGTTGCCAAAGTCTCGTTGATAAAAATAACGAGGGTCTCCTTTTTCCATAGAAATAAGTCGAAGTGGAATCATCTTTTGCGGGATAAAATAGTAGAAATTGACAGTTAAAGGTTTAGTTTCTTGAAACTCGACCTTGAGATTAATAATTTCATTACCTTGGTAGTCTTGAGTGAATTCAATAAGTTTATCGATCGTGTTTGGAGACAAAGAAATTAAAACTTGAAAATCGCCACAAACAGAATAAGCTAATAATTGTTTAGGTGAGATAAGGATATTCTCGATGATTGGCAACATTATTTGAGTGCCAAATGTTTTTCTCAGAGAATGATAGACAGTTCCAAGGTCAACTATTATGGTTGGTTTGAAATCTGGGTATGTAGTTTCTTCTTCTAGTAGTTGTAAATATAGATCTTTTGAATATTGAGCTCTTTCATATAAGATTGTCAAATCTATTGCTTCCTGTAAAAGAGTTTTATAACTAGTCATTTCCCAGTCAGATCCTAAAGAAGCAATAACTTCTTTTTTCTGTATTTCTCTTTTTTTGGGACTTAACTTTTTAAATTCTTCAGGGCTTGTGACGAATTGGAATTTACTAAAATTAGAATCTAGCTTGTTGGATTGTTTAGCTTCTCCCATATCATTTTTATAATGGGTAATTGCGGCTAATTCTCCACTTTCTGCTTTGGTTGTAGCTGTTTGTGTGGCACTAGATTTTAGTATTGCATTTACTTGGAATGGTTTTAGACTTAACTTACGAGCTATTTCTTTGGGAGTTAAACCTTTTTCTCGTAGAAGCAGAATTTCTGATTCAGGTTGTGAAGTCATAATTTTTACTTGCTCAATTTTCTATTGATTAAACAAGAACATTATTATCCCCTGAGACTATTTCTATATATCCAAAGCATTAATACTTATTAATATATGATTGGGTATGGGCTTTTGGTGGTAAACTTTTAATTTATTCTTACTTTGAAAAAAACTGTAGCTGATCAGATATGGGTGAGAATCGGCAAAGTATTTAAGTATGGCTAAAACTAAGAAATCAGAAAATGTTCCTAAGGCAATGCAAGAAAAGTTCAATGGCATTGTGGCGATAACGGATGATTTTGCCAAACAACACTTGAATGATGAATATGCCCAGATAATTCGCTTTGCAGCAGCAGCCCTGTGTCGGAAAAGACCATCTCCACTGGTAAAAGGTAGGGAGAAAACTTGGGCTTGTGGAATTACCCATGCAATTGGCATGGTCAATTTTCTTTTTGACTCTTCACAAGACCCCCATATTAGCGCCAAGGAAATCTACAAATGGTTTGGCGTGAGTTCTAGTACTGGGCAGTCGAAATCAAAACAGGTACGAGATATCCTGAACATCCGTCAAATGGATCCTAACTGGTGTTTGCCCAGTAAGTTAGACAAGAACCCCATGGCTTGGATGATTTCTATTGATGGATTTATTATAGATGCAAGGTCTGCTCCCCGAGAAATTCAGGAAGTGGCATATGCACAGGGTTTTATTCCTTACATTCCGGGCAATGGCGAATCGAAGGACATTGACGAATCGGAAACATCACCCGAACAACTCAATAAAGCAGTTAACTCTTCTCCCAATGCGCTGTATGTACTAGATGTGTTTTTAATTGACGGTCCAGTAACAGAAGAATTTATTGCTGAAAATCCAGTGGTGTCTCGAACCATTGAGATAAAAGGCAGTAATACTTTGGAGGATTTGCATAAAATTATTTTCAAAGCATTTGATCGTACCGATGAACACATGTATGAATTTCAAGTGGGAGGTCGTGGGCCGCAAGATCCAAATGCTAGACGGTACTGCTTAAAACAAGCATTCTCAAGTTGTGGTTTTAGAGAAGCGCCTGCAGGGGACGTGTCTAGTACCTCAATTGCTTCCTTAGGCTTATCTATGGATGAAGCTTTTGGTTACTGGTTCGATTTTGGTGATGATTGGTGGCACCAAATTGATGTAACGAATATTGCAGATAAGGCTAAATCGGGTAAGTACCCCAGAATCACTAAAAGACTTGGGGTTAGTCCTCCTCAATACGCAGATTTTGAGTAATGATAAAAAATGGAAATTTGGTTTGATTAAGATTTTTTGTGTTGGGTGTTATGTGTGCACGTAAGAGCACAAACGTGGAATTAGGGATGCTATTTGTTTGCCCGAGTGTGTTTCAGACATTGTATCATTACGTGTTTAGGACTACCTTAATTTGAAGTCTCTTACTTCGATTTACAAAAGGTATGAAGCAACTTTCCCCTAGTCATATCCCACATTTTCATTGTGTTATCATAGCTACCACTGACTAATGTTTTGCCATTAGAACTGATCGCTAGGGAGGAAATATTGTAGAGATGACCTTCCAAAGTACGAATTAATTTTCCAGTGCTAATATTCCAGAATTTAATATTATTGTCATAATAGCTACCACTTACAAGTGTCTTTCCATCTGGGCTAATAGTAATACTATAAACTCCAGGAGTTTGATTTTTAAGTGTGCGAATATTCTCTCCAGTGCTAGCATCCTGAAGTATTATCGTACCATCTAAATAACCACTAACAACAGTACTGCCATCTGGACTAATAGCAATGGAAGTAACCGGAGTTACATCTTTAGAATTATTTGCATACTCGTATACCGTTTCCTTTTTCAAGGTACGGATCAACTTTCCAGTCTGCATATCCCACAAGATAATTTCATCTCCACTACTAAGACTTAACAAACGATTGCCATTTTTGCTAACTGCAATTGCTGAAACAGGAAATGAATGTTCTAATTTATGAAGCAATTTGCCAGTATTAATGTCTCGTAATTTAATTGTCTCATTGCTAGCACTAATGAGAACAGTACTATCTGGACTAATAGCGACAGAGTTAACACCACCATCTTTAAATGCACGAATTAACTGTGCACTTTGCATGTCCCATAACTTAATTGGTTTTTCATCCCAACCACCAGTAACTATTTTCTTCCCATCTGGACTAATAACAATAGAACGAATCCACTTATCCTTGAATGTGCGAATTTTATTTCCAGTGTATTTATCCCATATATTAACAGTATCGTTAGAATTTAAACTAACCAAAAATTTATTGTTTGGGCTGATAGCAACAGAAGAGAACCAATCATAATGTCCTTTAATTGTATGAATTATTTTCCCTGTTTTTACATTCCATAATTGAATATTATTGCTATTACCACTAATAATGGTATTACCATCTGGACTAATAGCTGCTGTAGTAGCTGAACCCCCATAACTTATGAGTAGACCACTCGGAGAGTTTTTGGGTAATGAATCTGATAAAACTGATTTTTTAATAGGTTTACTAAATGTGCGTATTAACTGTCCTGTTTTAATATTCCATAATTTAACTGTACTGTCCCAAGCACCGCTAACTAAGGTTACTCCATCCGAACTGACAGATAATGATTTTATCATCTGGGAATGTCCCTTAAGTGTGCGAAGTAACTTTCCGGTAGCTATATTCCACACTTTGATGGTGCTACCACTACCACTAAAAATGGTTTTACCATCCGGACTAAGGGCTAGGGCAGAAACTATATTAGAACGTTGTGTCAATGTATTGAGTAATTTGCCTGTAGGAATATGCCATAGTTTGATAGTTTTATCGCTACTACCACTAATTAGATGTTCGCCATCTTGACTAATAGCAACGGAATTAACCGATTCAGAATGTCCCCTAAGTATGCGTAGTAACTTCCCCGAATAAATATCCCATACTTTAATATTTTTATCCGAACTACTGCTAACAAGTGTTTTACTATCCTGACTGACCGCCAGAGAAGTAATTGACTGGGAATGTCCTGCTAATGTACGAAGTAATTTTCCTTTTGAGACATCCCATAATTTAATAGTGTTATCATAACCAGCACTAATTAGAGTTTGACCATTAAAACTTAATGAACCTCTATATCCCGTACCTTTAAATGTACGGAGTAATTTACCTGTGGAAATATCCCACAACTTGATAGTATTATCGCGACTAGCACTAATAAATCTTTTCCCATCTGGGCTAATATCTATAGATTCAATAGAGTCAAAATGTTGCGTAAATTGACATCTGGGAGTAGAGTTTTCTAATTGGGTTTTTTCCATCCCATTTGAACTGTTGATTTGTGCAGCAACAAGTAATACAAATTGAGCTAAAGAGAATAGTACAGTTCCAGCGATACAGTGACAAATTTTGAATTTATAATTTTTGATATTAGTCATTTTCTCAGAAGGCAAGGTTTAGTTAACAATAAGATATTGAAAAACTGTAATGCTAATTACAGATTTATATCTACCTAGTCTGATTGATCTTAGTATATTATTTTACTGGAAAGTGAAAGTTTGTACGCATTATGTGTGCGTGTAGCGCCCTAGAGAGGACGTAGGCAGAAGGCAGTTAGCGTAGCGTTGTGAAAGGCAAGATGTCTGTGTTTTAGAGCGCAAGGGACTTCCAAAGATACTCATGAATATTTCTGTGCCTCATAGTTTTTTGACATTCTATACGCAAATGGGTGCAGTTATGAAAACTAATATTATTAATATCAATAGTGGCTGTCTAAAATATTCTAGTGATTAAAAAAAACTAGGTACTTCCACAAGAAATGCCAATTACGACTACATATAAGTAAGTAGGCACAAATAAAAGTAACTACGTAACAAAAGTTAAACGATTCTAAAACCCCTGCGGTTGCTGAGGACGCGCTCCGCGAACGTTTCATTACGTTCCCTCGCAATGACATAATTTGGTTTTTTAACGCCGACCTACTTATATGTCCGAGTTAATGTGGTAATCCAACTAATGTTTATGCCAATAAATATTATTCTTTTCGTTTTTCTCTCGAATAACTTTACCTGCATCAATAAATAATCGGAACTTTGTATTTTGAATTTTTACCTTTTTCGGAAGTAGTTTTTTAGCTCGAATGACAATCCATTTAGATTGTTTTTTCTTTAAACGAGGAGCAATTACCTTAATTGTACGTCTGACATTTTTACCTTTAATACTTCTAATAGTTAGTTTTAGAATATTAGATTTTGCAGGAGCATTACCAATATTGGATACAAGCACTCGTATAACTTTTGCTCTTGCTTTAGAGAAACGAACTTTTCTAATTACTAAATCTGGTTTTTTTCTACGTCTCCTGATAGGTTTTCTATTAGGTTGAGTGAAGGAATCAGAATTTTTTAATTTATGACAATTAGAGATTGAGATAATACCTCCAATATTGATATGTTCACCACCATTGAGACACTTCTCAGATGGTTGTGATTTTTCAATTTCTTCAGCAGGTTCTTCTACAGTAGTCTCATTATCAGAAGTTTCTTCGGTTTGGGTTTGTTCAGAAGTTTGATTTTTTGTAGAGCTTTCTTCGGTTTGGGTTTGTTCAGAAGTTTGATTTTCTGTAGAGCTTTCTTCGTCTTGGGGTTGTTTAGAAGCTGGATTTTCTTTACTCTCAGGTGCTTCTACCACTTGAGAAAATGTGTTAGAAGCGGAAATATTCACATTTTTAGTATCAGCAGCGAGTAAAGGAAAATTACCTATAATTAATCCGAGAGCAATAGGTGCTGCAATTATTTTTTGGAAATTCATGTTTATCCTTAAGATTATTTGGTGTTCTTTCTTTGATTACGTTTGAAGAGAAATATTTTGTATCCGCTAGATAATATAAAAAAGTAAATCATATGTTGTATTTCACTAAATAAATTCAAACTATGCTTATTATTGTGTGATTTGAGAAATAAAAAAACCATAGGAAAAAATCAGGTATTCCTAAACATCAAAAAATAGGATAAAATCAGTTATTTATTTTTTATTTAAATAATTTAAAATTCAAAATATTATACTCAAAAATAATGATTTATTTCCTCTAGCTATGATTAAATCACCATCACATTATGAATATCAAATTGGCGGAATTCTCTCTGCTTAAGCTTCAAGTGATGTTGCCCGTAAAGCAGATTTAGAATTCTATGAAAATTTAAAAGCTGGTGAATTTTGTTATATACTTAACTCACAACAAATGGGTAAATCTAGCTTGCGAATACAAACTATGCAAAAGTTGCAAGCAGAAGGTTTTATCTGTGTTTTTATTGATTTAACTGGAATTGGTAAGGAAGCAGGGTAAGCACATCTAAATTTGTAACTAAAATTACAGATATTTATTCAAATTTTTAGTTAGCAAGAGATAATTCAAGTCATTTAAGTATTAGAGACATTAATTAGTACGCTGATAAGTAAATTATCTATCTTGTCTGACAGGGTTAACTTCATGACCGACTTCGTCGGAAGGAAGAAGGAAGATGTCAAGAAACGCGTTTTCCAAAAAAAAAATCTTCCTTGGAAGACGCGCGGCAGCGCCACGAACCGACAGGAAAGGATACAAGCCCCGTCCATGAGCGGACGGAGAAGGTTTGGGAGGAGTACAAGCTCTTTCCAAACATAAAACCTTCTTCCTTCTTCCCTCTTCCTTCGCTATGACATCAGGTTTTAAGTCTGCAAAACAAAGAATTAAAAGCTCAAAAAATTGAGTATAACTAATGCAATTTCCCTGACAGAAAAATGGAATTAGTTTTTAGCGAAATTGAAGACCATAGGATTTGAGATGCGCTTACCCTGCCTGGCAGACATATAACAAAACCAATGAAGGAATTGATCTAAATTAGTTAAAATTTTTCGCTGAACACTACTTAAATCCAAGTAAACAGTTCGATAATTATTATCAACTACATAAGAAATAATTCTATTCATCAAAGAAGTTTTAGCCATGAGTTTGGGTGCTTTAATCCGAATTATTGAAATATTGATTTTTTGTAGATAGTTGTATGAAAAGCATTACGCACTCACCAACGCCAGATTTATAAACTTATTTATGTCTTGAGAATATACAGTCAGTAATAATTGCTATAATTTTTGAGGTAGATTCTTTTGACATATCTATGAGTTTTTTCATAGACATCAGTTTACTTGTCGATCTTTGCCTACCCCTCTACCAGATTGGGTTAAAGATTGGGAACGTCAAGAAATGGGCACTTATTTGGTTACTTTTGACCCAAATCATTTTCAATGGAAGCAAATAGAAACACAAGGTGATTCTAGGGGATATATTTATGTACTCAATGACCTTGGATTTACTGAGCCTACATGGGTAGGATGAATAACTTGGTAGTGCCTCAAATAACCATGAGATAGCAAATCAAGTCATACCCTCAAATCATTTCAAGCCCCTATTTCACATTTTCGCTCAATAGTGGATAAAGCACATTTACCGCACCTGCGCGGTATAGTGAAAAGGTCTTTAAATGAGCAATGAGTAATATATATAAATATTTTGGGTAGGGCTCTTTTAGAAATACAAGTTATATCTTGCCATAAACCCTAAAAGTTATACAGGGCAATAAACACAGCACTTAATCATATTAAAAATATATTCACACGAACTTCCAGCTACTTAACTTATATCCTTTATCAATTAATTGTATTGTGCTGATTACATATTTTTTGCAATTCCTTTTCTTTAGGATGAATCGCCAAATAATCTTCCAACCATCCACAACCTAATTTCATTAAATCATCTAAATCTAAATTTAACTTCCATAGCTTGACGGTACCATCTCTACTTGCAGAAGCTATGGTTTTTCCATTAGGGCTAAAACTAATTTTATTAACCCCATTTAGATGACCTTCCAATGTTGTTAGCAGTTGGCCATCTTTCACTTTCCACAGTTTTATAGTATTGTCAAAGCTACCAGAAGCCAGCAATTCACTATTTGGACTAAAACTGATGCTTCTGACCCCATTGCGGTGATTTGTAAGGCTGTACAACTCTTTTCTATCTTTTACACGCCACATTTTAATTATTCTTTGTTGATCGCCAGCAGCAATTAATTTACCATCTGGACTAAAAGCTACATTTAATAAGTAACCCATACCAGTATCAAAAATCTGGGATATTTTACCACTATCTATATTCCATAATATTATCCGACTGTCTGTACTAGCAGAAGCTAGTAATTTACCATTTGGACTAAAACTGACAGCTTTAACAAGATTAATATGACCTTTAAGGGTTTGTAACAATTCTCCATCTTCAACACGCCATATTTTTGTCGTATGGTCATTACTGCTAGAAGCTAATAGTTTACTATCTGGACTAAAGCTAACACTATTAACTTTTTTTGTATGACCCAGACGGCTATATATTTCTGTTCTATTTTCTAAGTTCCATAACTTCACTGTTTTGTCAGAACTTGCAGAAGCTAGTAATTTACCATCTGGACTAAAACTAACATCCCAAACCCTTTTTTTGTGACCTTTGAGATTTGTTTGTAATTTATGGCTTTTAGTATCCCATAATTTAATGCTGTTATCAGTATCAGCAAAAGCGAGAATTTTACCATCAGGACTGAAACTGACTGCTGCAATTTCCCCACCATTACCAACTAAAGTTTGTGGTTCCATATCCTTAAGGGACCATATTCTCAAAGTGTGATCGCCAACAGAAAAAAGTTTTTTCCCATCTGGACTAAAAGTAATACTGCGAATAGTACCAGTATGACCTTTTAAAGTTTGTGGTAGAGTATCTAAATTATCCAAATTCCACAGTTTCAAAGTTCCATCATTTCCAGAAGAAGCAAGTTTTTTCCCATTAGGGCTAAAGTTTACGCTCCAAACTGTACCACGATGTCCTAGAAAGTTTTGTACCTGCTTTCCAGTTTCCAGATCCCACAGCTTCACTGTGCTATCTTGACTAGCAGAGGCAAGAGTTTTTCCATCTGGGCTAAAATCAACACTTCTAACACCACCATAATGACCTTTGAGGGTTTTAAGTAATTTGCCATCCTCAACTAGCCAAAGTTTTATTGTATGATTTGTACTAGTTGAAGCAAGAGTTTTCCCATCTGGACTAAATTTTACATAAGTAACCCAATTAACTGGTTTGCGATTGGCTGGAATTTTTTGTAATAACTTACCATCTTTAACATTCCACAATTTCACCCACCCCTTGGAATCAGAGGAAGCAAGCAGTTTTCCATCAGGGCTATAACTAATACTTCTTACCCAGGTATTGTTATGAGCAAGGATAGTTTTCTTAAATTTACCATCTTTAACATTCCACAGCTTAATTGTACCGTCATAGCTACTGGAAGCCAAAGTTTTTCCATCTGGACTAAACCTAACATTCCAAATCTTATCACTATGACCTTTAAGTGTTGTAATTAAATTTCCTTTTCCATCCCAAATTCTCACTATATTGTCACTAGCACCAGTAGCAATTAATTGACCATGAGGACTAACACTAACATCTCTAAATTGAACGTTATTAACTTCTAAACGATTCCATTCTCTAACAAGGGATATTGCTTGACTTAAAGTTTTTTTTACCTGTTTTTCTGCTTCTTCTTGTACTGGCATAAGCTTTGCCAAATCTTGTATTTGTTTTGCTACTTTTAATCCTTCTATCAGCCCATCAAATGGTTGTTCATAAAGTTTATTTTCTATAGCTGAACTTCGAAAAGAAATCTTAGCTTCTCTTCTTTCTCTTCTTGCTTTGACAAGTTGTATACCTATAAATAAGGCTGCGACTAAAGATATAACAAAAAATATGCTGCCTACCGCTAAAATTTTCTTCGCTTTCTTCTGTGCCTGAGTTAAAGTATCATTGGCTTTTGCTAATATTTGACTCTCTTCTTCTTTGACAGTTAAACTCTGTTGAGTTTGACGCTGCTCTAATTCTTGACTAGCAGATAAAAATCGGTAATCTAAAGGGCTTAAGTTTTGATTGTTTGCCCAGGATAAAGCATCTTCTAAAGCTTTTCCTTGCAGCAGTCGAGATTCATCTTCATAATTAGAAGCTACCCAAACATTAAAATTTTGAGAATAGGGGCGTAGCTTGCCTAATTCTTTTTCAACCCAATTCTCATGAAAAACACTTCTGTAAATCGAATTAAAAACTTTTAATTTACCTTGATTTTTTATTACTAAACCAGACAAACGTAAATCTGTTTGTTCAAGACTTCCATCTGCCAATATTTCTCCTTTATGCAAAATTTCTTGATAAATTACTAATAATCTTCCGGCTTTTTGTTCGTTGCGGAGAATTCGATCTCGAATTGTCTTTAAATGCTCTGGCTCATCTTGTGCTTCCCAATTATCAATAATCGAGCTTTGTACTACCTTCGATATAGATTTGGAATTAATACTATAATCTTGGTGAGAATAATTAGTAACGATTTGACATAGTTTTTGTGTTAAAAATGGTTGTCCTCTAGTCCAATTTAATATTTCCTGAATAATATTTTGGGGATAATCTACCTTCCCTTCTAATCCCTTTATTAAGGGTTGCGCTTCATCAAGCTCAAATCCATATAATTCTATCGCCTTACCAATATTAAATGGTGTTTGAGTCTTATCTGCAATTAAATCGCTAGGAGTTGCTACTCCCAGAAGTGCAAAAGTCAGACGTTTATATGCCGGGTTATCAACTCGTTTATTATAAAAAAACCGAATTAAAGCAAAAAAATCATCAAGGGAAAAACTTTGACTCAAAACTCGGTCAATTTCATCCACGAAAATAATAATTCTTTGCTGAATTTCTACTAACAGTACTTCATCAATAAATAAATTCAGTCGCTGCACTGGTGAAAGTAAATCTCGCCTTTCCTTCCACCAGATTCGCCAATTGATTTTTTTTCCTAGCTGACAACTACTAACTAAAGATTGGACAATGCCAGCATACCACTTTTCTGCCGTTACATCTTCCTTCCCAATTCCGGTTAAATCAATAAAAGCACAGATAAAACCTTCTGCTTGCAATTTTTGCATCGTTTGTACTCGCAAACTAGATTTACCCATCTGTCGCGAGTTAAGCACATAGCAAAATTCACCTGCTTTTAGATTTTCATAAAATTCTAAATCCGCTTTGCGAGTGACATAACTTAAGGCATTAGTAGAGAGACTTCCACCAACTTGGTATTCATAGTGTGATGGTGAGTTAGTCATGATTTTAGAAGATTAACCCTTGTTATGAGTATAGTATTGTTGCTCAAAATTATTTGAGTTTGAAGACAAAACCTGATTTTTACCAATATTCAATATCGTTATCCTAATTTTTTATTGATAATACCTGATTTTTCCCTATTGGTATCTTCATGCATTTGCTTTATTATTGAGACATAGAGCAATGTAATTCAATACGGTTTATTTAAGCATTTTTGTTAGGATGGGTTAAGCTATAGCGCAACCCAAAAAAACCTGATAAATGTTGGGTTTTGTCCCTCAAGCTAATGTATGATTTTTAACTAATAGTGTGACATAACAGATACTGAAAAACGGGAGCATCCAACTTTTTTGACTGGGGTAAAAGTACTAATTGTCAAACAATCTATCCTGCGAGACTTAAACCTTTATTCTGTAGTTGCGAAATAAAAATTGGGATGCACCCCTGAAGAACCTGATTTTTTTTAATCATTTAAAAGGACTTCCCTCCTTCTCCAGTAGGATAAGTTTTTCTAAAAGTATGCATTGAATGTGTTGTGGGTCATTAATCAAAATAAGGAAAATAATTGTAGCTGTTCAAACTAAAACTCGTTGAAAATACTCTCGATACAAATTACACCGAGGTACAACATGATTATCCCGGCGTTGTACTAAACCCATACTGTGTAATTTATAAATCTGAATTGAATCTAATTCCACTTGTTCAGGTGAATTAACTACAACTTTGAAAGCCTGAGCTAGTTTTGGACATTTTTGTAGTGCTTCCAAGTATCCCCGCAAATGATTGCTATAAATACCTGCTTCTGTGGAAGCTTCTTGTAATAATTGTTTCAGAGTTAAATTTCTCAAGCTTACTTCATACATTGCCAACCTTATCAAAAAGGGATGTCCTCCTACCAGTTCCATCAACTGCTCTACCTGTATTTCATCCCAATTCAACCTATGTATAAAAACTAATTTTTTGACTTGCTGTTTATCAAACTCCACTAATTCTACTGGAACGCCTGCATTAAATGGTGATTGGTTTATATCTAGGGGAACATATACTTCAGTAGAGTGTGCTAATAGCAGTCGCAGTTTTTTCCAAATAGCAGAAATTTTTCCTTTTTCATGCCAACTTCTTAGCATCCCAAAAAAGTCTTCAGTAACTTCTGTATAAGAAAAAATCTTATCTACGTTATCTAATTCTAAGACAACTGGAGAATCTATTTGAGTTAGTAAATATTCTTCAAAGTAAACTGTGCAGTTGTCGTTACTGCCCAAAATCTCCCCATCCCAATAATCATTTAATTGATTTTCTAACTTTAACTGCCTACCAGCCATACAACAAAACCAGCGAAGGAATTGATCTAAATTAGTTAAAATTTTTCGCTGAACACTACTTAAATCTAAGTAAACAGTTCGATAATTCTTAGCAACTGCATAAGGAATAATTCTATTCATTAAAGAAGTTTTACCCATGAGTTTGGGTGCTTTAATCCGAATTAGAGAACCGGGTTTAATGATTGTTTCACAGCAGAGATTTTCAACATTATTTCGTTCAACGTAAAAATGAGAATCTGGTGGTACAGAACTTTCTGGGAAAGGTAGCTGCGCCACTGATGGAGATACTTGTAATTCTAGATTTTCCTCCATAGCAGATGAATCTCTTTGTTTTTCCCATTCTCTCCTCAGTGCTGCTTTAAAATTTCTTTTTGTAACTTTTTCCTCTAAAGCTTCAGAAAGCTTGTGCCATAGTTTATTCCCTACATCTTTATTTAAATATTCAGCACTATAGCCATAGATTATTGCCATATCATCATAGGTTTTATCTTCCCATGAACCTTGAAGTAATTTAATTTCAATGTCGCTGAGATATTTGCCTGTACTACGATATAAAGCAACATCTGCAGTTTCTTTGGCATTGCTCCAAGTGAAATCTGAGTCATAGAAATTGTTAAGCATTTGAACTACTATCTATGGTATCTTTATTCGTCTGCAATATACTTGTATACAAAATAAAGCGGTAATATTCCTAACTTTTGGTAAGTATAGAAATAATATTTGATTTTTGAAAAAACTAGAACAGCAAAGTTCAGTAGATGGGCAACTTTTAGAAAAGGTGATGAGTGAAAGTTTGCGCACAGTATTCCGACTTTGTGGCGCGTGCCGTACGTACTCCAGGGAAAAATGGTTCTTCAGTACCTGTTATCCTGCATTTCTCACAAGTTTTGTAGTCGTAAATGCTGAAAGCTTTATGCCATCTGGGTTTGATTCTGCTCAAAATAAATTCAAAAAACACACACTTTTGAAACCCTTATCTGCTTGGATTTGAGCAGATAAGGGTTATAGCTTCTAAAACATTGTTTGTGAGAAATCCGGAAAAATGCATGTCATTACTCCTCGTCTAAGTAAAAATAATCAAAATCAATTGTCACAAAAACTCAAAAGATACAGCAATTTTCTTCTTGAATTTACATAGGAAATGTCCTATTTTTAATATACTAAAAATTAAAATAAATACAGTATAAATATTGAAAAGCCTTAGATGTCTGCAATAAAGTTAGTAATGAAATCGTGTAATCAAA
The DNA here is from genome assembly GCF_001456025.1 of Mastigocoleus testarum BC008. GTDB lineage: Bacteria > Cyanobacteriota > Cyanobacteriia > Cyanobacteriales > Nostocaceae > Mastigocoleus > Mastigocoleus testarum. The sequence goes on along the minus strand of NZ_LMTZ01000018.1, from coordinate 20,044 downwards.
ACACACTATAGGATGAAGTACAAGGTATTAGTTGCTCAACCCATTGTCTTCTGAGTATTTCCAACATTCCAGTTTCTGCAAACGTCGGTTGAACTGACTGTGATGTAACAATCGTGGAAACCACTGTTTATAATTAGCAGCAATAAATGTCCTGGTTTTGATGCTCAACCTGACTTTTTCCTATAAAACATTATCAAAAATATCTAACTGCTGGTTCAAATACCTGACTTTTACCTATGGCAGGTTTGGTGATTATCTCGAATAATCATTGATATCAATACTAAAAACTTCATGGGGTGACAAGTACCCCAAAGCCTTATTCAAATAAGAGTTGAAAATTTTAATGTAGAAGATGAAATCAACTCTTAAAACTAAGAATACTAATCATTCTATTAAGTAAGGAGACCAAAATGAAAATTCATTACATGGAAAAAATCATGACCAATATGAAGTCCATTCCGGACGCGCATCAGCGCGTGTTCAAGCTTGATGTAGAAGAAGTGACGAAAATCGTAAAGCGTGGCAAACCCTTGACAGCAGACGAACTCGAAGAGCGCGGGCCCGATGAGATCTACATGGCCGATCAGGTGCCTGAGGAGTCTGCTTTGCGCCAGAGCATCCCGTTACCTCCTGCAATTGGCGATCTCGTTTTTCCGAACGTGATCCTGGCTAACCCCTATTTCTGCTGGTGTTCGAGCTACACGTGGTGTCTTGAACTTGACGAGTTCGGGCGGCTACGTTACGTACTGAAGTGCAACTACTGGTGCATCCCGCAGTTACAAATTGTAGCATAATCCATTAGGTGCTTATCTAGTTGTGTTGCAAAAAGATTTTGTGTCCTCAACAAGTCTTAGTTGTTGATAATCTAACCTTCAATAGGATTTGCTGTTCCCATAGCGTAGCGTTAGCTAAAAAAGTCTTTTGGTAGGGTTAGGGAACAGGGAAAGGAGAACAGAGAACAGTTTTACCCCCTATTTTTTCAAATTTTTTGCAGTCCAAAAAGTTCCAAATGCAAGGCTTTTAACTTTTATATACTTATTCTCTCGTACTTTTTTTCACAAAAATAGCTTGAAAAGCTTACAAGATAAGAGTTTTAAAGTTATTCAGTAGACTATAAGTAGACTGCTTTTGTAATGCTGACAGCATTACAAAAGCAGTGCACGCTGTCAATAAGCTTAGACTATTGCAACTGAATATTTTTTTGCAACATAACTGTTTTTTCAATAATCAAATAAGAGTCCTATACATCCCTATTATGTTCAACAAAATCTCAGTAAATTAACTGTTATTGGTTCATTAATAGGTGTATATTTTTTTGATATACTGGTACTATAAGGTACAGACGAAAATCATTCCTCCCCAACCAGTATAATCTGGTTTTGCCAAAGACGAACTCACCAAAAATTCCTCAAACCCAAATATATCAAGAAAATAACCAAGTTGAGGTCGAACTATTGACTTATATAGCTTTGAGGTTTTTTTGATACGAAAAAATGTCTAAGTCCCGGTAAGTCCTAAATGTTTGTTTTTGAGTTTTGTGATGGAAAATTTAGGAATTTCAGAATGCAAGTATCTCGATAAGGAGAAATTAAAAATGAAACCTAATCGCAATAGGCCTTGGTATGTTTATTTGAGTTCTGTAGTGTTAGGATTTACGTTACCAATCGTAGGTCTAGTCAACAATAGTTCTGTATTGGTAGCTTCTCAAGTTTCACGAGAAACTGCATCTAATTCATCTGTAATTAATGTGGATAAATTAGAGAACAATGATAAAAACTTAATTGCTCTCACAGAGAAGTCGAGTACAAAACCGACTAAATTTTGGTGGCTCCATGGTGCTTCTGTTTCTCAAATTAAAAGTAAAATAAATCAGGGTTATCGTATTATTGACTGGGAAGTGGAAAAAACATCACCCTTAAGATTTAGTGTGGCAATGGTCAGAAATAAGGGTGAATATGCTAAAAAATGGTGGTGGTATTATGGTCTAAGTTCCCAACAAGTTAAAGAAAAATTAAATACCAATAAAGCACGGATAATTGATTTAGAAATTTACCGTCTTAACGGTCAAAAGAAATATGCTGTGGCTCTAGTGTCTAATACAGGTGCTGATGCAAAAAGTTGGTGGTATTACAGCGATTCTTCTATTAAAAATATCATAGAAAAAACAAAAGTTAACAAAGCACGAATTGTGGATCTTGATACCTATGTGGTTGGCGGTAAACGTCTGTATAGCGCCGTGATGATTAAAAATACAGGCAGTGACCGCAAAGCATGGTGGTATTACTATAATGTTTTACCAAGCTTTATTAACTCTAAGCTCAAGGAAAATAAAGCTCGTTTGGTTGATATTGAACGACATGGTGACAACAAGTTTATGGTTGTCATGGAAAAATCCCAAGGACAAACCTGGTGGTGGTACTACGGTAAAACGGCAACGCAAGTAAATCAGCTTTGGCAACAAAATCAAGCCAGAATTTTTGACATTGAACCTTACACCGTCAATGGTAAAAAGCGTTTCGCTGTGCTGATGTTGAATAATGCCAATTTATTGACTACTAGAATTGGTGAAATGCTACGAAATAATACTGATGGTGTTTCAGGACTGTACTTAAAGAAAGTCAATGGTTCTGTTTTGGCATCCCTAAAAGCTGACATATCTTTTTATCCAGCTAGTACAATTAAGGTATTAGAGCATTTGCACGCGATGAAACAAGTTGAAGCTGGAAAAGTCAACTTGAATAGTACAAAAGTTAAAGTTTATTTAGATCGCGCTGATAGTTGCAGTGATAATCATGCTGGCCAGAAATTCGAGCAAGAAAATTTGAGGGAAACCTTAAAGAAGATGATGAAAAACTCCAATAACCAGAGTACCAATGCAATACAGGAGTTATTCGGAAATGGAAAAGCCAACGTGGGTAGAAATACTATCAATCAAACCGCTTATAATTCACTCGGTATGAGTAAAAAGACTGCTCTCAACCATAAATTTGCTTGTGGTGGACCTAGTAATGATCCTGCAAATAGTTTGACTTTGAAGGATTTGGGAAAACTTTATGAAAAAGTAAGTACGGGCGTTTTTACTTCTAACTCAAACCGTGATACCTTTTATGAACTGATGCTCAATAGACGAGGTAGAATACTTACTGTTATTGATGAAGAAGCAAGTAAATTGGGTCTAAGTACAAATACAGTTAAATCATTTAAAAGTAAAGTTAAAACTGCTGGGAAAGGTGGTAGTTTTACAACTGGTAATGGGAAAAAATATACTTCTATTGGTGGTTGGGTGAAGCTTCCTTTTCAAAACGGTAATTCAGTTACAACAAGAGATTATGTTTTTGGCTTGTTTATTGATAAAGCTGATACAATAAATGACGGATTTGGAATTTGGTCCGCTCGCGCTGAACTTCTTCGAGATGAAATTCGTAAAGCACTTGTGACATTTAAATAGGGTGTGGCTATGGTAGTGAACCCCTATGGGTAGTGATTCTTATGTAGTGGCAAGACAAATTTTTAGTGTATCTGTTCTACAAGTAAACAATGTTTCTATTTTGTTGACAGATTGAATCAAAAAAAAAGGGGTATCATGTGAGCGTCCCAGGAGGGAAAGTTAAAATTCAAAAGTACCAAATCTCCCTCCCAACGAATGAAACTAGCACATTTTTAGGCTTTAGCTGAAAGCTTTACTATATAGGGGTTTTAAAATGTGCTAGTTAGAAGTGCCCAACTGGCGGCGATTCCCACCCGTTACTGATGTAGAGAAACTTGTATTTTGATTAAAATTGCCAAAATATTAATGAATTGTTTGGTGAAATATGGTTTATTAATATAATTTATCATAAAAAAATATTTTTAGGATTTTTAATTAGTGGGTTGCAAATACATTTATTAATTAATCGCAAGCAAAAAAATATAGAAGAAGACGAAAAAGATATTGAAATTTCCCTCCTCTCAAGTGTGGGAGAGAAAGCACGAAAATAGATTATCTTGCTTTGATAACATCTTTTGAGAATTTCATTTTTTATATAAAAGAAACAAATATGGTTAACTATAAACCAATTGATGACTTCTTATTCTTGCTCCATTGCATATTTTTTAAATCTAAAATATAATCACTGTCATTTTCTACATAGTCGGTTCTATCTTCAACTCTGACAAAAACTTTACCACCATTAATATATATTTGGGATTGCTGTTGATAGTATGCTTTGTGTTGGCTAATCCATCCAGGTTTTTCTCCGGTGGTTTCAATTTTTTCTATTTGAAATGTCTCGGAATGCAGTCGATAAACCGGCGTTTCATTGTAGATTCTTTCATCTATATAACCCAAACAACCAATTATATAAATATATTCTCCTACCACTGTTGCCGAATGAAAGTCGGTAGGAGGAAAAATATCTTTCGGATAACCTAAAATTGTAAATTTACCATCACCTTGATAAACTACCACGTCGTTATATATACAAAATTCTGGGTCGTAGAAATCTTCGTGTTCGCCCCCTATTTCGATGATTCTTTCATTTGGTAATTGGGTAATTGTTCTACCAGATCTGCTAAAACACCATACTGGCTCATCCTTATAGGACAGTGCATTATTTGTATCGCCAAACCTATCTCTGGCGCTCCAAGCACCTAAACCACTTTGCACCATAGCTTGCCAGAATGCTACTTTCATAACTTCTGGATTGGCTTTTCCAAATCGCCGGTATTTCCCGTTAAAATATTGCTCTGGGGAAATAGTATAAATGTCATCAGGATTACCAACTCCTGTTAGTAATCGCCGCATATAATCGTTAATGTCACTTAAATCTGCACCTGCATCAACAAGCATTTTGACAATTTCCAGGTTACTTGCTTTCTGGATCGCTTCCCTGGCGTAGTAGGAGGTTCTAGAAGCATTTGCCCCAGCTTCTAACAATAGCCTGACGCAATCAGTTGCACCATGCTCTGCTGCTAAGCTCAAAGGAGTAGTGCCAAAATCATCAGTAGCTTCAGTATCAAAGCCTTCTTGAATTAACCATTCTAGAACTTCGACATGATTATTTTCTATGGCATACATCACAGGTGGCTTATTACAATTTCCACAATCGAATTGATTTGCTCCCGAATCTAGGAGTAATCTCGCTTTTTCTACGGAGCCTACTTGAATGCTTAAAAGCCAAGGTGTTCTATCGCAAAAATCTCGTGTATCAAGTTCGCCACCTTTATCAAGTAATTTCTTTATCTCTTCGACACTGCCAAATGCAACCGCGTATATTAATTCTGTCCATTCTAGTTGTTTTCCGTCAGCACCTGCTGCTAATAAGAATTTAACAACATCAAATCTACCAATCCATGCAGCAGTATTTAGAGCTGATTCACCATATTCACTAGTCCCATTAATTTTTGCACCCCTGGCAATCAATAAATTGACAACTGGAATCAAGTTTTCACATTTATTAATATCTCGACCATGCATCGCATCGATTAGTACATCATAGCCACCTGGTCTTTGATAATCTATATCAGCACCTGCATCTATAAGGTATTGGATTTTTTCGACATTTCTCGATTGTACACCTAGCCCAAGCACATTCTGATTATACCTGCCTTCAACCGCATTTACATCAGCACCGTTTTCTACCAAAAATCGCACCATATCAAGGTTGGCATTTGCGTCATTTACTGCATACATTAATGGTGTTTTTGACCATTTATCTATATGATCGATATCAACTCCCCTAGCTAGTTGATGTTGTACGCCTGTGATATCTCCTTGTCTGGTATAAGCATGAATTTCCATAGTTGAAATAACCTTTTTTCAGTGAACGAGTAAGTAGGTTGGCGTTGAAAATTGTAATTAGGACGGGCAGTAGGCAAGCTGAATTTCAATTATGAACTACCCTATCGGTGGGGTAGTTTATTCAGTATTTGTCTTTAAAAGCATATCGCTTTCCCAGTTCTGTAAAAGTGCCAAGAATCCATCACGGGGAGGTTTACCGGAGGCAAACTCTAAACGTGCATTTTGTGCCAACGAGTAGTCCGCAGATGCTGAAATCACGACCCATTCTTTACGACAAAAGCAGTGCCCACGAGCAGTTTCATATTCATCGATGAAAGCGCGTGTCTCTGCTAGGCTTGGGGTTAAAGGTGTTGGAATCTCCCATTGGGCAGTAAATTGAACTGCCGCACGTCCTACCATCTCAGCCTCGGAGGCTGCAAACAGCGAATCCCAGTCATATACTACACACACATTATTTTCATGAAAACGGCAGTTCTTAACCCCCCAATCTAAATGTGCAGGTATGAGCGGCAGATTTTTAGCTTGTATTATCGATTGGGCGCGACGGGCAATTTGGTCGATCCACCTTGCCTCCGGATCTTTATCCAGCTTCAAGAAGGAGCGATGAGAATTAGACCAAAGCTTACTTTCTCGTGTCGGTGCTAATGGTAGTTCTGTGGGATTTTCGTGCGGCAGAATGCCAGTGAGTTCTGCCAGTACTTGTGCCAGTTCTTGACGCACAATTGGTTCGTGCGGGTTTCGCATTGCTCCATCCATGAATGTGTAGAAAACACCTGTTATACCGTCTTCTGTTTTAAATATTTGAGACCGGGTTGGCGGTGCAGGGAAACCAGAACGCACTACTATGTTCAAGCACCTATGCGCGGCTGCGAGTTGCTCTTGCGATTGAGATGGATGGAAAAGCTTAAGGATGACCCGCTCGCCTGATAATAATTCAAGCCCAAATACAACTCCAACGCTCTTTTCTGCAAAAAAAGCCCCACGAATTCCCTGGCCAAGCTCTTCCCATGTCAATTGGTCAACGAGCATGGAAATCTGCCGGTTAGATAGCGTTCCGGTAATTGTTGCCAGATCGGCTCGCCATTTACCCTCAAATTCGACTTGGAGTAATCTTTGAAGTGGAAGCAGTTCAGACATATCTTTGTTCAAAGTCCAAATTAAAAGATTAGCTCGAAAAACTATTTGCTTTTCTAAATCTACTTTGATGCACGATATTGTGATTGGATTATTTATTAATGAACTTATCCCACTAATAAGATTTTTGCTAAGAAGCTTAAATATTTTAAGAGCTAACAACGAAAAATAAATCTTTTCATACAAATTTTATTCACATACAGCAGATTCGATGTTTATGAGGTACAGTACTGAATTCAAATTCCAAGCTTTAAAAACCGTCCTGTAATTTGGTGTACCTCACTTACCTCAAAAGTGCTGTAAATGAGCATTTTTAGAATAGTGGGATAGGTTCATGTCCAAAACTGGCTCAGGCTTTTAAAATTGCGCTTAATTCACCCAAACCAGTTGAATTAAATTCAATTCAGATTTACAAATTGCACAGCATGGGTTTAGTACAAACATTAGATAACTGTGTTATACCTAGCTGTAATTTATATCGGGAGTATTTTCAACGAGTTTTGGTTTGAAAAACTATAATTATTTTTCTCGTTTTTAATTTACGACTTACAACAAAGTGATTATTCCATCTACCTAAAAATTTATCCTACCGGAGGAGGAGGGAAGTCTTTATCGTCGAATGTGACTGTTATTGTTACGGGAAAAGATTTTACTTGCTCAGCTAAACCTGAACATTTACCCCGAACTTCAATGGACTTTTTGATGGTCTTCTTCACCGTCTTTTCGGTATTTTGGTGCTTATTGCCAGAAACCCAGGCACCCCCAAATGCTTGTTGACCAGCTTTCTCTAAATCTATAAGTGAGAAAGGCTGCATGGTAATGGTTTTTGTGTAGGATTGGGTGTTTGTCTTACCGTTAACCACAGTCGTCAAATTTTGACCATTGGGACGGTAAGCAAGGTAAGTGACGGTGCGTCCAGCAGCACATTTCATGGCAATTTTACCCTTCATGTTCAGATTGCCAGACTTTGTTGCCAAAACATGATTGACAATTGAATTTCCATTGATGACCTCTACGGTTTCATGCTTCATGGGCACATAGGCTTGGGTACTGCCAAGTTGAGCCAAGTAAGGTCCAGTTCTGGGAGTAGGTGAATCAAAGACTGGATCGATGGCGATGGCTTGTGCTAAAGCAGCAATAGATGGAAAAAGTAATGTGAAAGCAGTGGTCGCTATAATTGCAGTTGCTTTCGGAATGCATTTCATGATGATTAACCTCTATGAACTAAGTAGGTAAGCGGAAGTAAACTAAGGTAATAGAATGCAAGACTCAACTGGAAAAGCCTATCTACTTAGATATAGTTTTCCCTGTTGGTTTTTCTTTATGTTCCATCCGTTAAAGAAACATGCTTGATCTAGTCCAATTTGTTTTGGTGCTAACCGAGTCCATTTATATTCGGCTCTATGCTTTTTGCCATTCAACGATACGTTAATCTTTCTATTTGAACTACGTTTTCTTCGCCGCCACCACCAATATCTACCATTAGGTTTAGCTTCAACAAAGAAAGACCCGTTAATATTATCCCTAGTAGCAACATAAACTTTTTCATTTGTTTTATTCGCTATACAGATATATAGGATACTGTCGTTCAATTCCGCTTTAACTGGTTGAATTGAGGCAATATTAATACCTGCTATTGTTGCTGAGAGAAATAAAGATAATCCAGTAATTTGTTTTAACATTGTTCACACCTTTTTATAATTATTATGAATTTTTAGTAGCATTTAGAAGTAACTTCTATTGCTGTATGTTCCAATTATCAAGTCAATAAATAAGAATACCAATAGGAATAAATCAGGTATCTTCAAAGTTTAAAAATCAGGTGTTTCAATATTACAAATAGGAAAAAGTCAGGTTTTGATTTTCAGCCAAAATATTTAAAAATAGAAATAGTATAGTGATAAAAATAGTTTTAGCGATAAAATCATGACTCAATCACCATCACAATATGAATATCAGGTTGGTGGAAGTCTTCCTGCTAACGCCGATAGTTATGTCACTCGTAAAGCCGATCGAGATTTTTATCAAGCTTTAAAAGCAGGTGAATTTTGCTATGTTTTGAACTCGCGACAGATGGGTAAATCAAGTTTGCGAGTACAAACTATGCAAAAGTTACAAGCAGACGATTTTGTTTGTGCTTTTATCGATTTAACCGGAATTGGTAAGGAAGATGTTACCGCTGAGAAATGGTACGCTGGAATTGTGCAATCTTTAGTAAGTAGTTGTCAGCTAAGTAAAAAAAACAAGTGGCGAATGTGGTGGAAAGAAAGGCGATATTTACTTTCACCAATACAGCGGCTTAATTTATTTATTGATGAAATATTATTAGTAGAAATTTCCCAAAAAATAATTATTTTTGTAGATGAAATTGATAGAGTTTTGAGCCAAAATTTTTCTCTAGATGATTTTTTTGCTTTAATCAGATTTTTTTACAATAAACGTGTTGATAATCCAGAATATAAACGCTTGACTTTTGCACTGTTGGGAGTTGCGACACCAAGCGATTTAATTACAGATAAAACTCAAACTCCTTTTAATATTGGTAAGGCTATAGAATTACATGGATTTCAAGCTGATGAAGTGCAGCCATTAGCGAAAGGTTTAGAAGCAAAATTTGACAATCCCCAAGCTATAATCAAAGAAATATTAAATTGGACTGGAGGACAACCTTTTTTAGCGCAAAAATTATGTCAGTTGATGATTAAAAGTCAACAGAAAAATTATATTAGTGCAAACCAATTAGTTAAAGAGATTGTACAAAAATCAATTATTGAAAATTGGGAAGGACAAGACGAACCAGAACATTTAAAAACGATTCGAGATAGAATCCTTCGCAACGAACAAAAAGCAGGGAGATTATTGGTTATTTATCAAGAAATTTTACAGCGAGGAGAAGTTATTGCAGATGGGAGTCTAGAACACACAGATTTACGTTTATCTGGCTTGGTAGTTCAAGGACAAGGTAAATTAAGAGTATATAACCACATTTACAAACAAGTTTTTAATAAAGCGTGGGTTGAAAAACAATTAGCAAAATTACGTCCTTATTCTCAAAGCTTTAATATTTGGGTTGCTTCTAATTATCAAGATGAATCTCGACTGTTGCGGGGAAAAGCATTACAAGATGCTCTATCCTGGGCAAATAATCAAAGCTTAAGTCCTTTAGATTATCGATTTTTATCTGCCTCTCAAGAATTAGAACAGCGTGAAATTCAAAATAGTTTAACTATCAAAGAAGAAGAAAGTCAAATATTAGCAAAAGCGAACGATACTTTAACTCAAGCTCAGAAAAAAGCAAAAAGAATTATATCTTTAGGTAGTATATTTTTAGCCATATCTTTTTTAACAGCACTATTTACAGGTATACAACTTGTCCAAGCAAGGTGGGAACAAAAAGAAGCCGATATAGTTTTAACAAGTGTTTATTCACAAAGAGCATTCGATAAAAGTCCTTTTCAAGCATTGCTTTTAGCGTTAAAATCAGGACGCAAATTGCAAGAATTGGAAAAATTATCTCCGGTTACAACAGATACTCGCAAACAGGTACTATCTGCATTACAACAAGCGATTTATAACATTAGGGAAAAAAATCGCTTGCAAGGACATCATGACAAAGTAAAAGGTATCAGTTTCAGTCCGGATGCTAAAATTATCGCCTCAGCCAGTGCAGACAATACTATTAAACTGTGGAATCCTAAAAATGGTATTTTGTTGCGATCACTAATTGGTCATACTAAAATCGTCTGGAGTGTCAGTTTTAGCCCTAACGGTAAAATTATTGCTTCTAGCGCTAGCGATGGCACAATCAAGCTGTGGAATGTCAAATCTGGGGCTTTAATCAAAACTATAAAAGCTCACAATCCAATCTTATTAGACGTTCGTTTTAGCTTTGATAGTAAAATCTTAGCTGCTGCCGCAGCAAATGGTAAAATTGCACTTCTCAATCTTGAGAATCACAGTTTAATTAAGATTATTGACGCTCATAGTGAACCAGTTTCAAGTATAAATTTCAGCCCAGATAATAGAATACTCGCTACTGCAAGTTTTGACCATAACCTCAAATTGTGGAGCGTATCGGATGGTAGTTTAGTAAAAACCTTCAGAGGTCATGAAAATAAACTTGCTAGCGTCATTTTTAACCCTAATGGGAAAATTGTGGCTACCGCAAGTTTTGACCATACTCTTAAACTATGGAATGTTAAGAATGGTAGTTTAATTCATACCTTTGAAGGTCATATTGCTCCTGTTAAAAGCCTTAGCTTTAGTCCTAATGGTAAAGAAATTGCTTCAGCTAGCGAAGATGGGACAATAAAATTATGGAATTTGGAGCAAAAAGAAATTAAACCGCAAACTTTCAAAGGTCATAATGGTCATATTTGGGGTATTGCTTTTAGTCCTGATGGTAAAACTTTAGCAACTTCAGGCAGCGATTCAACTGTAAGGTTGTGGAATATTGATGGTATTGAACCTCAAACACTAGGAAAGCATAGCGCTAAAGTTTGGGATATTAGTTTCAGTCCTAATGGTAAAATTTTAGCCTCCGCAAGTGCGGATAAAACTATTAAGTTGTGGAATTTGGAAAAATCTCTCTTAAAAACTATTCGTAATAACGACCAAGTAAAAAGTATCAGTTTTAGTCCGAATGGTAAAACTCTTGCTTTTAGCAGCGATGACGGTTTTATCAAATTATTGCGTTTTAATAATGGTAATTTAGTACAAAATTTTGAGTATCATGGTGATCGCCTATCAAGAGTAAGTTTTAGTCCTGATGGGAAAATCCTCGCTTCTACTGGTGATAATGAAGTTGTAAAGTTGTGGGATTCTGTTGATGCAACAGTATTACAAACTTTTAAAGCTTATAATAATATGTTTACAGGTGGCAGATGGACTGATATCAGTTTTAATCCGGATGCTAAAATACTAGCCTCTGTGAGCGATGAACCAGCAGTAAAGTTATGGCGTGTTGGAGATGGTAGTTTAGTAAAAACTTTTCCTAAAGCTCACAGCCATAGAATTACAAGTGTCAGTTTTAGTCCAGACGGTAAACTTATTGCTTCAGCGAGTGCAGATAACACAGTCAAATTATGGCGGGTTAGAGATGGAAAGTTAATCAAACCTCTTAAAGGTCATAGTAACTGGGTTACTAAGGTTAAATTTAGTCCAGATAGTAAAATTCTCGCTTCCGCTAGTTTTGACCGCAAAATAAATTTATGGAACACCAATAATGGTACATTAGAGCAAACCCTAAAAGGTCATCGCGCTTGGGTAACAAGTATTAGCTTTAGCCCTAATGGAAAAACCATAGCTTCTGCAAGTAGAGACGGTACAGTCAAGCTATGGAAATTAGATTTAGATTTGGATGATTTTATGAAAATGGGTTGCACTTGGTTGCAAGATTATTTAGCAATTCATTCTGAAGAAAAGGAATTACAGCAAATTTGCCGTCAATCAATAATAAGTAAGAAGTAATAAGAAACTCTATAGGGAGCATCTCAACTTTGTAAGAACAAAAGAACGAATAGTATGTATCTAAAGCTTGTCATTAAGATAAGCACAGCGGTGCATGAGGACTTGAGGAACATTAGATTCATTCCATTGCGCTCCAGAAATTTTTAATCGCCGATCTATTTGTTTAATCGTGGATTCGACAGCTGGTTAGAGTCGACGGGTGGTATTATCCACTGCGCCTCTCCTTCAGAACTCTACGTATGCCTTTAGGTGGTAATGTTGTAGATGAGTTGAAATAACTATATATCTACTTGAAATTCATATCTATTAATAAATAAGGCAATTACCAAATCATGCATTTGAACAGATTTTGAAAAACAAATACTTTTCCTTGCTAAGCGTTTAATTCTTGTTCGTAACGTTAGATGTTTGCGTTCAATTGTCTGCATAAAAATTCCACCCACAAATCGGAAATTAGAGATTTGAGAAAAAATTTAGAAATTATTCGCCCAAAGGCAGCTTGAGAATTTCATTCACGGGTATTGAGCTTAAACTTGTGAGTTTTTTTACGGTAGCCCCCTACTTTTAAACATCCTCTTATTGATATTGTATATGTTATTTTCTGGAAGTCCCTAAAAGTTGATTTTCGGTCACAGTTGGTTGTTTACTAAGGTAGCGTAATATCCTCGTTGCTCTAATAAATATGTGTGAGAGCCTTGATCTACAATACTTCCTCGATGTAGTACTAAAATTAAGTCTGCATTACGAATAGTGCTAAGGCGATGTGCAATTATAATTTGAGTGCAGGAGATTTGCCCCAGATTTTGTTCAACCAAACGCTCTGTCGGCGTATCTAAGTGACTGGTTGCTTCATCAAGCAGCAAAATAGCAGGCTGACCCGCAAGGGCACGAGCGAGGGATAGTCGCTGTCGTTGTCCTCCAGATAGTCCACTTCCTCCCTCTGCAATTCTAGTTTCATATCCCATTGGCATTTGCATAATTTCATCGTCAATGACTGCTATGTGGGCAGCTGCAATCACTTCTTGTAAAGAAAGTGCTGGTTTGTTGAAAGCGATATTTTGTCTTATTGAACCACTAAATAAAAAAGGTTCTTGCAAAACTACGCCAAATTGGTTACGCCATGTTCGACATTTGAAATTTTCTAAAGAGATACCGTCATATAGAATTTGCCCTGTATTCGGTCTATAGAGTCCTAGTAAGAGCTTTGCAAGGGTGCTTTTACCTGACCCTGATTGTCCCACTATAGCCACTTTCTGACCAGGTTGAATTACGAAAGATACATTTTTGAGGACTAAAGGCGCATTTTTGTCATACTGAAAACTTACGTTTTTGAATTCGATGTGTCCTTTCAGTTTTGGTGCAGCTTTCGTTGTTTTTATTCCTTGTTCTGATTCTGCTTGCAAGACATCCGTGAGTCTTTCGAGGTGGGCACCTGCAACTTGTAAATACTGCCCACTCGTCACCAAAGAAGCAATTGGAGCTAAAAACAAAGCGGCGATCGCATTCATGGCTAACATGGTTCCCAAACTCATGTTTTTTTGCAGGACGTAAAATGTGCCTAGCCAAAGCAATACCAATGGCGATAGGGTTCTCATTGCTTGTAAAAAGGCTTCAATAATAGCTGTCAATTGATTTCGCTGTAGCGACACATTGAGATGTTTCATAAAGAGGTTGGACCAGCGATCGAACGCTTGGTCTTCGCACCCCGTTGCCTTCAAAGTCAAAATTCCTGTTAAAGCTTCAACCATATAACTTTGAGCTTCTGCTTGAGCTGCAAGCTCCTTTTGCATCAGATAATGAACGCGACGAGTTGTAGCTAAAAGTAACGCAACTTGCAACAACCCAAATGCCAAAACTATTAAGCCAAAAAACAGTTGTTGGCTGAGTAAAATAAGTAAGTAACCCAATATAAAACAGCCGTCTAGCAGAACGGATAGACTTTGAGTGGTTAGCATTTCGCGAATAATGGCGTTACTGCCCATACGCATTGAGAGATCGCCAGTCGAACGCTGCTCAAAAAAGCGAAAGGGTAAGGTTAGTAGATGATCGAAGAAACCCAAGATTGTTTGGATATCGATTCGCGCTCGTAAATAAATGAGCAGCGCAGAACGTAAGTAGCTAACAATCAATTGTGCCAACATTAAGATAGCAATACCAATGGCCAAAATCGGCATCAGGCTGTTCAAATGGAACGGCAAAATTCGGTCGATAAAAACTTTTGTCAGCATAGGTAGTCCTAAGCCGAGACATTGTAGCAACAAAGATGCACCTATGATTTGAATGAACAGCTGAGGCTGTAAGACAGTATATCGAATGAGGAATTGAAGCCACAGAGGCTGGGAAGTTTTCCCACGTGGCTCAAACCCAGCTCCTGGTTCCAAAGTTAAGACAACACCCGTGAAGCTCCCATCGAACTGAGCCGTAGTCAGTTGATACCGGCCTCCAGCGGGATCGACAATGCCAATTCGATTTGGCGACCAAGATTCAACTACGACAAAGTGATTAAAATTCCAATGGGCGATCGCCGGTAAGGGGACATATCTAAAATCAGCCATATCAATGGCATAAGCTTTGACTCGAAGCCCATAGTTACGAGCTACTTCAGCAAGGTGTTGAGCGCTCACCCCATCTCGACCTACATCAAAGCAATCCCGACACTCGGAAACGCGAGTATGGCGACCATAGTAACTCAAGATCGTGGCTAGGCAAGCGGCACCGCACTCAACCTCATTTAATTGTAACCGAATTGGAACGCGGTAACTTTGACCTTTTAGTAAGTTGCAAAGCAGTTGGCAGGCAGCATTTTTGAACTGAAATATTGTTTTTTTCAAGTATGCCAGTCGGCGCTGCTTGGTTATAAATCTGTTCATAGCTTATCTCATTTGGTCAGTTTTGAGTTTACGTTTCAAAAACTGATGAACTCCTGGCAAGAAAGATATTATTCTGCTCCCCTCACCTTCGATTTCTGCGTGCCCAACGCTTCCAATATAGGCGGTGCTAGGTAAAGTAGTTGGAATTGGCTCCAGGGGAGTCACAACGAGCCTCACAGGTTGAGTAATATTTGCAGTAACGTTATTTTCCAATCCCCATTGCTGTTGAATATCCTTTGGGCTGAGAACTTGCTTGTTTGCGGCGATAATTGGTCGTTTAATGCGATCGCTACCTAGACCATCAAACCGCAGAAGAATAAACTGGGAAGATTTTAAAGGGGGTGATGATTGAGCAGGGAACAAAGCAATTACAACCACTTCTGCTTGGCTATCTTGAGAGGCCGCCGGACGGCGCACAATTATGGCAGAGCCAGTGATAAAAGTAGGAATTTGGATACAGCTTGCGACTGTCCCGCTCGCGGCTAAAAGCCCTAATAAGGTCCACAAATAAAGAAAAACGCGAGGAGCAACTAGTTGAGGCAAAACTGCTTTTTCTTGTCCTCTAATATAATTTTGAACCGCATTTTTCCGAAAAATAGAGGATTTGTAGTCAACCATAATCTTAGCCTGCGGCGACTTGTTCTGGTACAAAAAGTTGAGAAAGCCGATCGGCGTTTCCCCAGTACCATTCCACTTTAGCGACCTGTCGGCGTTCTGCTAGCCAAGCTTCAAATAAAATCCTCTTAATAGTCTGCTGCATTTTAACATCAAAACAGGTAGGTGGAATTGCTAAAACGAGGATTAACTCATAGCAGTCATCATCAGTTTTTAAGGGTTTTAACAGTTTGCCAGGCTTCTCTGAGAATATAGCATTTGCTTTTTGATCGGTCATTTGTCGGCGCTGTAATTCTGCAAATAGCATTCTGCTAGTTTGTTCGACGCTTTTTTGGCTTGCTGCTAAAAATTGTTGCTGGGCTGCTTGCCAAAAATCAATGTCACCACTCAAAACCTGTTGGTATAGCTGTTCTGCTTTTTGCTTACCATGAATACTGAACTGAGCAACATGAGCTGTATCAAAATTGGCTTTATGCTGAGTAAAGTAGTCTTTTATCCTACTAGCGGTCACCTTGTCTCGCAGCTTGGCGACGACTGCTTCAGTCGTAACATACTGTTCAAGCTGTGTGTGAGTCATGCTCCGTTGAGACATCCATCGGTAAGTATCTTCGGATGTGTAAAGTCGATGTGCTCGTCGCCATCCGTCTATCGCAAGTTGCAGTTCTGAATCTGTTAGCTCAATAGGATTTTTCTCTAGTTCTTCTTGAATCAGGCAAGCATTAAGTAGGCGATTGACTAGCTTGGGTTCATCCCAAACTGAGTCTAGACAGCCAATTGCCTGCTCTATCGTTAAAACAGTGTTATTGACTTTGACTAAATCGGCATCATGCCAGCGATGAACACCGCGCATTGGCCACGGCAAAGCACGGTCTGGACAGAAACTCACCGAAACAGTTCCTTCACCCGGATGGCGGAGCAAAACATCATAATGAACTGAATAGTCATAAGATTCTTCCTCCCACAGTAGATTAATCTCTGTATTTGGATACTGCTGTTGCAGCCTCCGTAATCTTTTTCGCGCTACCTTAGGGTGGATATTGTCTTGGTGCAACTGCATCAAGTAAGCGAACACATCTTCAAGTTCGTTTTGAAACTGATTTTTCATTTTTAGGCTCCTAAACTTAATTTTGGTGATATGCTAATGGGTTGACTATCTTTTATTGGAGCGAGAAGCAAGTCGCAAATCGCATCGCTGATGGGCAGCCCCGTTTCGTATTCAATCCAAAGATATTGACCATTAGGATTAATTTCTAAAAAAATGTAGCGCCCTTCAGGAGTTAACACCATATCAATGGCACCGTAACAAAGTTCGAGTTGATTTACGAGTGCTATGCAGTGCTTTGCAATCTCTAGTGGCAGAGCATGGGGAAGATAAGGAGTTTCGTTGCGGTCATAGCGCCGCCAGTCATGACGAGTACGATAGCTAATTTGAGAATGGATTTCAGCTGCAAAAACCTGTTGACCTACGACAATAACACGTAACTCAACTTGTTTGGGCACGTAAGCTTGAAAAATCATAGGACTATAACGGATGTCATGAAAGTAGCCGATGTCCTGCTTAGAAACCACTTCTGTGTAACGGCAAAATGGCGTACCGACCTTCCGAAAAAAGGAGAATCCGGCTAACTTACTGATAATTTGACCGTTATGTTGTCGATAAAATTCTAACAAGTCTTCCGGAGAGTTAGTAATCAAGGTAGGCGGTAGCTCGAACCCTAATGCACCAGCAATTTTAAGCTGTGAAGCTTTCATTTGCGCTCGT
Organism: Mastigocoleus testarum BC008; assembly: GCF_001456025.1. Taxonomy (GTDB): domain Bacteria; phylum Cyanobacteriota; class Cyanobacteriia; order Cyanobacteriales; family Nostocaceae; genus Mastigocoleus; species Mastigocoleus testarum. Next base: position 2,415 of record NZ_LMTZ01000018.1, on the reverse strand, counting down.
TTGATTACTGCACGAGGTGCAGGGAGAAACAGGCAATTAAGGGAATTCCATACATCATCTAATACATCTTGACATTCTCCCGCGATAGAATCCCTTTCTGTGCTATTTAGTAGTTCGGAGTGAACCACAGGTATCCGAGGACGACGATACCAAACAGCCTTCACTTGATTTAGTTCAATTGTCTTTGCTTCTGTATGAAGTATATAACTGGTTTGTCCATTGGGAGAGCAAGAAAAAGATATCTGAGCTTTTGTGGGGAAATCCGCAGGATGGAATCTAACAAACGGCACCCCGTGCATTTTAAGCTTTTTTACAACATGGTCAGCATGAATGTCTAATGGCTCTGTCAAAATCAAAAGCATAGCGCACCTCACTTTTAGCTTTAGTTAAAAAAAAGTACAGCCGCTCGGTTGGTTGTTTCCAGTGAGCGACTGCCTAACCTAGTACTTTGTCCCATTAATTTTGACGAGTCGCGGGTGCGAGCGATCCCCGACTTCTATCCTAGGAATTGCTACAATGTGCGGATATTGATTCAGAAGTCGGGGATCTGTTCCCTAGGCATCAGAACTTATGGAACAGACTACTAGTGTTCCACCACATTAGTTATGAGGGGTATTGCATCAGTCCTATTTATAGGACTTTTGCTATTAGGCAGGGACTCTAAGTCCCTGGCAGTTGGATGTCTACCCCGCAAAATTAATGTGGTGGAGTACTAGTCTAGTTAGACTAAGCACTCAACTTATTCATCATCACACATCCCTGGCTCAGTACAGCTTCCAGCACTTCTTCTCCTTCCTATTGGTAGTCCTCCTGATACATTTCGTAAATCTGCTTCAGACAGTTCAACTCCGATGGTTGAGAGGTCGTCAATGCGGGTGCGTTGATATTTTGTATTTTTTGATTTTTTCTCGGTCATCAATCTATCCTCAATTAATTAGAAATATCATACATAGAGCTTCAATTTGTTTAGCTCTATTCTTATTTTGATTGAAGTATCTTAAAAATCTATAGGATAAAATCAGGTATTGAGAAAATAATTGTAAGAAGAAAGTAAGGAAAAATCAGGTAATAAGGGACTTGCAAAAAAATAAGATACCAGTTACTGTAGAATGCCACAAGCCTAATTATGTCTAAAATTTAACAAGGTACTAAAGTAAGTAATGTTAAGCGATTATGGGGTATTATTTTATGGAACTTAGGATGGAAGGCATTGGTGAGAACTTAAAGAAGAATACCAAAGGTCAAGGTGTAATTTACAAAAGACAATAAACAGCTAAAAGGCTGATAAATGATAGATTTGAGTTTGGTGTATGACTTATTCCCAAGCAATGAGCAGCAAAAAAAGGCTACCAACCTAAGGCGGGACAGCGGACAAAGTTAAAATTTTGGCTTATTGTGCGATCTGCACTACGCGTCCCAAAGGGGTGATAATGGGTGAAGTGGGTGTTCACATAATGCCGATTTGTGCCTCAGAGGCATCGCAGGTGACGCAGAAATCAGGTTTCGTGGAATACAGTATCTAAACCCCCAGTACATAAGCTTTTCATCGATTTAGCTCTAGGCGTATTGCTAGAGAAGCTGGCAGGAAGTGCCATTGTTTTATCTTTAAGTTCCATGTAAGTTTTGGAGTCGGAACTTTACCTCAATTAACCCCATAACTGCGTGTCAAATTCTTTAAATCCTACCCCAATTTGATGAAAAAGTTCCGATACAAGCGGTTCTAGGAACTGTGTTAAGTTTTAATGCAAAATTGAATTCAAAGGCTGAAAGTCTCTCATAGCAATGCTTTCAGATGCGTTGGCACTCTGTGTCAGCTTCTCTAGCATTAGGCCCTCTAACTGTGTCCATAATGTGAATAAGGCACCGAGCAGGGAGCAGGGAGCGGGGAGCAGGGAGCAGGGTGCAGGGTGCAGGGTGCAGGGGGACGGGTTATTCATTATGCTTACGTTTAATGCCGCCAAACTCAATTGCTTCTTTTTNTTTTTCCATTCTCGGTGCTCCCAAGCTCTCTGCTCAAGAGCTTGGTTTGGTCAAGCACGAATAACGGTAATATCACGGTTATTAGGTGTGGTAAGAACTTGTGTAGATAAACGTTCTTCAATTGGTGGAGCACTTTTGCGTCTATCGAATACAAACAACCAACCTTCATTTACGTCCAAACGGGCCAAATATGATTCTAATTGTTCGATTCCTTCTGCTTGGGGGTCACGTTTCTTTTCGCGCCATACCTTGAGTTCGATTCCCAGGGTAACGGTTTTATATTTTAAACATAGGTCCATGCGATCGCTACCAATGGCATATTCCCGTTCCAAAGAACCACCACCATTGACAACACGATGTAAGAAAGCCATTAATACGATGTGGGGTGCAATTTCGTGATAAGTAGTAGTACTTAATAGTGGTTCTCCATGTTGT
>NZ_LMTZ01000017.1 GCF_001456025.1 Mastigocoleus testarum BC008 | reverse complement strand
TTACTATAGTATTCTTGTTTATAACTCTGGCTGCTTCTTTGACAAAACCTTTGTATAAAGCCGAAGGTAAGTTACTCTTAAAAAAAAACAAACGCGATATCTTCTCTCACAGGAGTGGGAACGCAAATTGGTAAATTAGAAACATTACAAGGTAAAGATACAAGTCCTTTAAATACGGAAGCAGAAGTTATCCGTTCAGTCTCTATTGTTCAGAAAACTATAGAGACTGAACGGATAACTTCTGCTTCCGTATTTAAAGGACTTGTATCTTTACCTTGTAATGTTTCTAATTTACCAATTTGCGTTCCCACTCCTGTGAGAGAAGATATCGCGTTTGTTTTTTTTTAAGAGTAACTTACCTTCGGCTTTATACAAAGGTTTTGTCAAAGAAGCAGCCAGAGTTATAAACAAGAATACTATAGTAAATACTCCTAAACCACTTACTCCTGCTGACTTCTGAATCCTGACTCCTGACTCCTGACTCCTGACTCCTGACTCCTGACTCCTGACTCCTTACTCCTGACTCCTGACTCCTGACTCCTGACTCCTGACTCCTTACTTGCGCGTAGCGCTAATAACCCACTCAACCTCGTGAGCTTCTGTTATTCTCGGTACATCTAAGCGATTTCTCATTTTGTAAAGTACTTTTTCTGGTACCTTATGAACGCGAGTTTTATTTCGTTGTAATAACTCTTCCCAAGCAGTTTCTAGATAAACAATACGTATCCTTGCTTGATAAGAAGTAAATAAACGAATTAATATATCCCTTAACTGTCGATTGATATTAGTTGCATTCCAGACAAAAGACTCCCCATTGCGCATATATTCTTTTGCGATCGCTTTGGCTCGATTTGCAACTATTCCTTGATTTTCAGTTGGTTCTACACCCATAGAACGTCGTAGTTCGTCGAGGGAAATCACTTTGAGGTCGGAACAATTTTCTTTAATCCAAGTATCTTTTCCCGAACCTGGTAAACCCGACATCATCGTTACTTGAAAATGAGTATCGTCATAAGCGTGATAATTGGGGTCAGCATTTTCTTTATGAAAGTAAACAAATCTACTGTGGGGAGATAAAAAACTTCTCGGTTGGTCGAAACAATCATTTTCTCGACAAAATTCGCGAAAAAAATCAATTCGTTCCAATAGAACATCGCGATCGCTACAACATCTTCCTTTAACATCAGCTTCAGCTAACATTGCGAGCATATCGCAACCGACAAACTGACTAACTTGAATTACAGCTTTCTCTGGATTCGGTTTATCCCAAAACCACAAAGGTAGACTACCGTACCTCACCAAATTGACAACTTCTTCCCGACAGTGAAAAGGAACTCCCAAATCCCAGAGGATCTGTTGTGTCATTCTTACACCCTGTAAAACATGTCCTTTCGATGAAATAGTTCCATCCTCTTCTATCTCGGTGGTGGAAGGTTTTCCAATATCGTGCAATAAAGCAGCAGCAAATAAAATACTTCTTTTTTGCTCTGGTAACATCTGCCATTCAGATAAATTTACCAAAGCTTCGCAGACTAACCTTGTATGGGTTAAAACGTCACCTTCTGCGTGAAAACGCTTGTCTTGAGGACAATCAGCAAGTTGTGCTAAGCAGTCAAATTCCCTTTCCAAAACAGACCAATCAATCGATAAACTATCCCCAGTCGGACAATGGGGAAATATCCAAGTCATTTTCTTATTCCTTATTTATGTAGTTTTAATTAATGTTGACTGGTGGTAGAGACGTACCAGAGCCTTCGGCGTCGGCGTAGCCTCTGGTACGTCTCTACAGGGTTTTGCTGGAAAACAAATCCACATCAGAGCGCAGAACATTGGGAATAATCGGACGATTCAACCAATGACCGTCGGAATTTTGAATTGTAGTCAAGAAACTAGAACGCACATATTTATATCGAGCTTCTACTACATCGTCCGACTCAACCTTGATATACAAACCTTCCATCAAGGAACTTTGGTCAGTTTGTTTTAGCGATCGCTCAACATCAAGTCCTTGTGCTAGACAAATCTCTTGAAAACGCTCTAAATGCTTTGAGGTCTGATAATTGGACTTACCCAAAAAATTTAATAGTTGCTGATATGATTTCAACTCACCAGTAAATAACACTGGTACGGAAACTAAATTCAAACCATTTAATAAATTTTTTCTTTCCCTCGTACTGAGAAATACTAGTTTTTCTAAATCCCAGACATCATATTCCAGGAAATAATGGGGTAGAGCATCATAAAAGACCGTATGTTTTGCATACATCCATTCTCCAAACAAAATATAACGACTACCCAAAACTTCCCAAAGAGCAGTAACGTGGGTATTAGCCCATTGTTTGAATAAATTAAAGTGTCTTTCCCTTGCTCCTCCGGTTAGATAGTGACCCCTACTTTGCAGAAGCAACTTCCCATCAGCACTAAAGCTAATAGCTGCATTTGCTCCATCAACCTTTTCTTCAACAACTACATATTTGTGTTGAATTTCCCCAAACGGAATATTATTTAAGTTCCCATCCCCAGGTTGAATTCTCGAACCCTGAATATGACGGGTACGGGGATACTTATATATTTGTCTCATTACTTTTAATCCTTAGCAATTTCAATCGACAGATTGAACCCACAAATTTAAATCCATGGAAAATTAAGGATTTTTCAAAGCTATGTTTCACTACGCTGAAGTAAAACATTAACAGTTTTGTAGAGAATTACTATGTTACATCTCTACACAATAGCTGCTAAAGAATCAGCCTACTTAAACTTTGAAATACCGTTATTGATTTAAACCATAGATTTAATTTACAAATTCAAATCATCAGATTTATTCGCGAACTTTCTACTATCAAGTAACTAAGTGAATTACAGTTACTTAAATTCACGTGTTTACAAACCCGATTGAAATTGAGTACTACATTGCTCTATCCCTTATTTTTCGCGCTGAATTGGAGTACTTATCAAGGATGATAATACATCATAACATGTACTTCAGGATAGAGGATTTGTTTTCCAGATTTTTATGCAAATTTTACTGAATTCACTCAAATCGCTCACTACTAATGTCTGGGAATCTCTTGAAGGATAATACTGTGAGAATGAAGGGGTCAGGAGAAACAAAGGAGAAGTAAAATACTCTTTAAAGCAGGTTTTTAGCTTTTTAGGTTGACTTTACTTACTGATTTGTAGTTAGTTGTAATAGCTTTTTTTGATAAATGGCGTATAACAATTATCTTTAAAAAGCAATATTTCCCAGAATATTTTAATAAACTTATGGCTAATGTCATATTTAGCCAACTGTTATACAGCACTACGTAACAAGATTGGGATATTAGTAAGTGCTGAAGGCTATGAATTGTAAGCTTTTGGTCGCCCGTAAGGACGCGGTCTGTTTTTACTTACGCCTAACGCTATAAATAGAGAATTTATTCCTTAGGGTAATCATTTATAAATAAGAGTAAATAAAGTGACATTATATTTTAAAATGTTAAAGATTATCTAATGATAATAAATGCATATCTTGAGATAAATCGACATAATTAATATTAAGACAAGCTCCTGCCAAACAAAATCAAATGATACCAGCGGTGTTAAATAATCGTTATCGCATCATTAGAACGTTGGGGAAAGGTGGTTTTGGCAAAACTTTTCTAGCGGAAGATACCCATCTTCCTTCCCAACCTATTTGTGTCATCAAACAATTAAAACCTGTAGTAGAGAAGCCGCATGTCTATCAGCTTATGCAGGAAAGGTTTGCACGGGAAGCTGCAATTTTAGAAGAATTGGGTAAAGAGAATAATCAAATACCAAAACTATATGCCTATTTTGTCGAAAACGAACAGTTTTATTTAGTTCAAGAACTCATTGACGGTTTAACATTAAGTCAAAAGTTACGACAAGAAGGATTTTTTAGCGAGGATTTAGTTCAAAATATTTTAATAGATATTTTACCTGTTTTAGATTATATTCATTCCAAAGGAATTATCCATAGAGATATTAAACCGGGAAATATTATTTATCGGGAAAAAGATTCTAAGCCAGTTTTAATTGATTTTGGAATTGCGAAAGAAATTGTTGACCCTACTATAGAACTAGGGGGTGAAATTACTAACACAATAGTAACTGGTACTCCTGGTTTTATGCCACCAGAACAAGCCGTAGGTAAACCAATCTTTGCTAGCGATATTTACAGTTTGGGAATGACAGCAATTTCTTTATTAACTGGAGTATCTCCGGAATATTTACAGAATCATCCTCAAACTGGCGAGACAATTTGGGAATCGAGAAGCGATATTAGTAGTTTTCTAAAAAATATTTTAAATCGGGCGACAAAAATCAATTCCGGCGATCGCTTTCCAAATGCAAAAGCGATGTTAGCAGCTTTGCAACCACAAGATCAATTTTTCTCAGATCGGGCTTTATCACAACAAGATTTATCCGTTCAGTCCCCAGAAACTCAAATTTCGAAATTTCAAAGTCTAAATAATCGAGATTCTCAAAATAGATATTCTCAAGATAAAGCTTTACCCGAAGAGAGAGAAAATTGGAAGCGACTCGAACCTGAGAATATTAAGCAAAATAATATTAGTCAAGATAATATTAACCAGGTTCCAACTCAACCACCCGGTTTGTCTGAAGTCAATTTAAATACACCATTTGGTACCCAATATAGTCAGCAAAGTTACCGCAACCGCCAAATATTAATCAACAAGGTAAAAAACTATTGGGTAAAAGGTGTTTTAGAAACTTCTTTACATGGAGTAGCTTTAATTGAATTAGGTTTAGAAAATCGCCTAGATGTTTTAGCTCATCCTTGGGGAATGCTATGGGAAACTAGCGAACAAACGCGACAGGAAATAAGTCAAAATAGCAAAGCTATCGATCTATTTTTACAAATGGGAACTGGTCGTTCCTTGTTGATATTAGGCGAACCGGGTTCAGGTAAAACTACAACATTACTAGAAATAACTCGCGATTTAATCAGAATTGCTCAGCAAAATATCAACCAACCAATTCCAGTAGTATTAAATCTTTCCACTTGGACTAATTCCAAAATAAGTATCGAACAATGGCTAGTTAAAGAACTTAATACTAGTTATCAAGTCTCGAAAGAAATTGCTCAAAAATGGATAGATAATCAACAATTATTATTACTTTTAGACGGGTTAGATGAAGTAAATTCTAGTTTGAGAGATGCTTGTGTCGCAGCAATTAATCAATTTTGCCAAAATTATGGGGAAACAGAAATTATAGTTTGTAGTCGAATCAAAGATTACCAAAATTTATCTCATCGGCTCCATTTTCAAACTGCAATCTATATTCAACCCTTAACTTTAGAACAGGTATATCAATATCTTCAAAATCTGGGTACAGAACTTTATGCTCTCAAACAAGCGCTTCAAACCAATAAAACATTACAGGAATTAGCAAAATCGCCCTTAATGCTAAATATTATGACCTTAGCCTATCAGGGTATATCGATTACAGAATTACCAGGAATGACTTTGGAGGAACATCGTCAACATTTATTTAATAAGTACGTCCAAAGAATGTTTGAGAGACGGGTTGCTAAACACAGCTACTCTAAAAATCAATCTATTTACTGGTTGAGTTGGTTAGCACGAAAACTAAAAGAGCGATCGCAAACAGTATTTTTAATTGAAAGAATGCAGCCAGATCTTTTACCTAAAAATTTATACCGACTTTACATACTGTGTTCTTTGCTTACATTTACTGGTATTGGATGGTTAGTTGCGATACATGTAATTAAAACAATACCTCCAGAGAAAGCAATAATATCCCTTTCACTCACCATTGTATTTTTCTGGCTATATTTTGGCTTAAATCGAATTAATCCTGTAGAAACGCTGCAATGGTCGTGGAAAAATGCAAGAAAAAATCTAGTTAAAGGAATGATTTATGGATTAGCTTTAGGTATACTACTTAAACTAAATGTTACCGAACTAGAATTAGACAAAGTATTTCTAGGTATTATCAGCTTTGATTTTTCTGTATGGATGCGGGCGTTGAGGGGAATTATTTTTGGCTTGAGTATGGGATTATTTTTTGTCATAATTCGTGGTTTTACGGGACCGAAAATTCAAAAGATTACTAATCCAGGTCAAGGAATTAGAAAATCAGCCAAAAATTCATTATTATTCGGAATCATTGGAGCCTCAATACTTCGTTTTACAGCAACTATGTTAGGTTGGAGCGTCAATGGATGGACAATTTTTGGGTTCAGTTTCGGTATAGTTGCTGGTGGTGTTGATACCTGCGTAAAACATCTTATTATACGCATACTTCTATTCCAGAGAGGTTCTATTCCTTGGAATTATGCTGCTTTTTTGGACTACGCTACAGAACGAATTTTCTTACAAAAAGTTGGTGGTGGTTATATTTTTATTCACAGATTACTTTTAGAATATTTTGCTCGAATGTAACTATAAATACAGAAAACAGAAATTTGATTTATTTTTATACAAGAAATTATATATTACATAGTTTTGTCGGTATATAGAGACTTATCATAGGATGGGGTGTTAAGATTTTACATAATCAAATATACTCCCAATCGATGTTTCCATGTCCACATCTCCCGAAACCAGAAGTACTATTGTTGAAATTCAACTTAGCGAAGAAGAAAAGCAAACATTGCAAACAGCTGCTGCTAACAGGTCTTTAAGTTTAAGTGAATATCTGCGGGAAATTGCTTTAATTGCAGCGAAGGAAGAAACTATACAACCACAATCTACTTTACTTTCTGAAGGGGAATGGGAAATTTTTCTTTCCTTATTAGAAGGTCCAACAGAAATCAATGAAAATAATTTTTAATTAAAATTACATCTTTTTTTATGGTCTAAAAGGCTACAGTATTTAATTAATTAAAATGTATTTAATTGGATAAATAAAATAATAAGTATTATTGGAACTGCTAAGTAAATATTTTCGGATAAAAATTTTAATATAATGTAAATTATACAATTTAATATTTTGGCTATTGGTAGTTTAACAAAATAAATATTCCCATTCTACGCTTTGTAAAATACATATTTTTGAGATCGAATTAAATGTTAAATGTCTATGACTTAGATCACTAAAATCTGTATAAAATATTTTATATGTATGTACTTGTTTAATAAAAATTAAATAAGAGTTAAATTTAAGTACGATAAATGCCTAATTTGGATCAACTTTGTTTGAATTTCTGCCAGTTGTGAAATAAGTAATAAGAATCAAACATTACAGTTTTATTAGCTTTATCGATATCTTTATAAATATGTAAAAAATTGATTATTTCTATCGTTTTATGAAATTATTTTAGGAGATACGGGTTAGAATACCTAAGTATTAAGTGCAGGATTTTCGTGATATTTATAACCTGTGCGAGATTACTTGAAATTTATCTTCTTTAATCCCACTTATGTTTTTAATTTCCTCAGGTGTTAGTCTAAATACTTTTTTGGGTTGGTTATCCCACGAAGTATTAACAACTTTTAAGTTTCAGCGAAATCAGACCTACGATTACACTGGTTTAGTTGCTGGGCGCGATTATGTATTTGAAGTCCTTGATAATGACTGCACTCGAGGTTGTATGAGTGCTAGATGGAAAAATATTAAATGTGGCGACTGTATAATTTTAGCTAATGCTTCGGGGACTCAGAAGTATGAAGTTGAAGAAATCGATTATTATTCTGAACCTGCGGATATGTGGATGGCTTTGCTCAAGCAAGTTAATGAATAAATTTTTTATATAAGTTTTGATGGGTGCTAATCTATTGTTTTTCAGTTATCAGTTATCAGTTATCAGTTAACAGTTGTCAGTTACTAATCCCCCAGTCGCAAATCCCTAATCCCCAGTCGCAAGTCCCCAATCTCCAATCCTCAGTCGCAAATCCCCAAAACATCATAAAATTTCCTGACGAATATGGTGGTAATAGAATCCAAGCGCCACAATAGATACATAGGTTTTCTCAGGAAAACTTGATATTTTATAAGGAGTCTACCACCAGTGGTTGTACGAGCAAATCAAGAGATCTACGAAGCTAAAACCCAGGAAATAGCTAGACAACTTTTAATTGCACAAAGAGAAGGCGGTTCAATATTTTCTTCTTTGCGCGATCGCATGCGTTGGGACGATAAAATCCTTGCATGGGCTATGAGTAATCCCGGATTGCGGGTACAGTTATTTCGTTTTATTGATACCCTTCCAGCTCTACAAAGTAAACCGGAAATTGCAAGACATATACAAGAGTATCTGAGTGATGAGTCTGTGGAGTTACCCTCAGCACTTAAAGGAATGCTCAATTTTGCTAGCCCCGAATCACCTCCAGGACAAATTACAGCTACAACTGTTTCTAAAGCGGTAGAAACTTTGGCTCAAAAATATATTTCTGGAGAAAATATTAAACAAGCTCTCAAAACAATTGAAAGATTACGCAAGGATAAAATGGCTTTTACCGTGGATTTACTCGGTGAAGCGGTCATTACTGAAATCGAAGCTCAAGCTTATTTAGATAGCTATTTGAAGTTAATGGAACAGTTAGCAGAAGCTGCTAAGAGTTGGAAAACTGTACCATTAATTGATGAAGCTAATGGAGAACAATTACCAAAAGTTCAAGTTTCAGTTAAATTAACAGCTTTTTATTCCCAGTTCGATCCCCTCGATGAAAAAGGAAGCGAAGAAAAGGTTACCTCACGCATTCGCACTTTACTAAATCGTGCTCAAGAATTAGGAGTTGCAGTCCATTTTGATATGGAACAGTATATCTACAAAGATATTACTTTCAAGATTTTGAAAAAACTATTAATGGAGGATGAGTTTAGACAACGTACCGATATTGGGATGACCGTGCAAGCCTATTTGCATGACAGTAAAGAGGATGCTCGAGACTTAATTAATTGGGCTAAAGAACGGGGTTATCCAATTACTATTCGTTTGGTTAAAGGTGCGTATTGGGATCAAGAAACTATCAAAGCAACACAAAAACATTGGGATATACCTGTTTATAACGATAAGGCTGCAACAGATCTTAATTTTGAATTTATAACTCAATTATTGTTAGAAAATCATCAATATGTTTATGCTGCAATTGGTAGTCATAATATTAGATCCCTTTCCCGAGCGATCGCAATTGCTGAAAGTTTAAATGTTCCCCCTCGCTCGTTTGAAATGCAAGTTCTCTATGGTATGGGGGATAAAATTGCTGCGACTCTAGCTGATAAGGGTTATCGGACAAGGGTTTACTGTCCTTACGGTAAATTGTTACCGGGAATGGCGTATTTAATTCGTCGTCTATTAGAAAATACTGCTAATAGTTCCTTCTTGCGGCAAAATATGGAGGATCGTCCCCCTGAGGAGTTATTAGCTCCACCGGTTCCCAAACAGGAGGGAGAAATCAGGGAAAGTAACGGAAAAGCAAATGAGAATGGTAATTCTAGTGTTGCTGCTCCCATTACAGGAGGTTTCCCCGGTGCTGCTGATACAGATTATGCTGGAGAACACGCAAGAAATCTTGCTGAAAATACAATTGCAAGTATTCATCAACAACTTGGTAAAACATATTTACCTTTGATTAATGGTGAATATGTTAATACTGAGAATTTTGTAAATTCCCTGAACCCTTCAAATTATACTGAGGTGGTAGGTAAAATCGGACTTATTAGTGTCGAACAAGCCGAAACCGCCATTCAAGCTGCAAAAACAGCCTTTCCTGCTTGGCGGAAAACCCCTGTCAAAGAACGTGCGGGAATTTTACGCAAAGCTGCAGATTTAATGGAACAACGTCGCGCCGAATTGGCTGCTTGGGTAGTTTTTGAAGTAGGAAAAGCCCTCAAGGAAGCAGATGCAGAAGTTAGCGAAGCGATCGACTTTTGTCGTTACTATGCTGACGAAATGGAGCGTTTAGATCGGGGTTATAACTATGATATTTCCGGTGAGACAAATCGTTGTGTTTACCAACCACGGGGAATTGCAGTTGTAATTTCACCTTGGAATTATCCAATTGCGATCGCGACAGGAATGACGGTTGCAGCTTTAGTTACTGGTAACTGTACCTTACTTAAACCTGCGGAAACATCTTCAGTTATTGCAGCCAAAATTGCAGAAGTTTTGGTAGAAGCAGGAATTCCTCAAGGTGTATTTCAATATGTACCCGGAAAAGGTTCGGTAGTTGGTTCCTATTTAGTGAATCATCCCGAAACCCATATTATTGCTTTTACAGGTTCCCAGGAAGTTGGTTGTCGAATTTATGCAAATGCGGCTATTTTGCGATCAGAACAAAAGCACTTAAAGCGGGTAATTGCGGAGATGGGTGGTAAAAATGCAGTCATAGTCGATGAAAGTGCCGATTTAGATCAAGCTGTCGCCGGAATTGTTATGTCAGCCTTTGGTTATAGCGGACAAAAATGTTCTGCATGTTCCCGAGTGGTAGTTTTAGAAAGTGTTTACGACAGTTTTTTGCAAAGGTTTGTTGAAGCAACAAAATCCTTAAATATTGGTAAATCGGATTTACCTTCAACTCAAGTTGTACCAGTAATTGATGCTACAGCCCAATCTCGAATCCGCGAATATATTGCTAAGGGTAAAGCCGAAGCACGAGTTGCTTTGGAAATGTCAGCACCGGAAGGTGGTTATTTTGTTGGTCCGGTAATCTTTGCAGATGTTACACCCGACGCGGTCATAGCTCAGGAAGAAATTTTTGGTCCGGTGGTAGCAGTAATTAAAGTTAAAGATTTTCAGCAAGGATTAGAAGTTGCAAATAATACTAATTATGCTTTAACTGGCGGGCTTTATTCTCGTACTCCTTCCCATATTGAGCAAGCGGAGGAAGATTTTGAAGTAGGTAATTTGTATATTAACCGTAATACTACTGGGGCGATAGTATCGCGACAACCCTTCGGTGGTTTTAAACTTTCTGGTGTCGGTTTTAAAGCTGGCGGTCCAGATTATTTGTTACAATTCCTCGAACCGCGTACGATTACGGAGAATATTCAGCGTCAAGGTTTTGCGCCTATTGAGGGAGCAGATTAGTTATTAGCCCCCTCAATCCCCCAATTTTGGGGGACTTTTCAATCCCTAATAGGGATTAATGTTAATTGCAATAACTACGCTGTCTTTCTCTTCTCGATAATTATTCCTGTTTCAATCCCTAATAGGGATTAATGTTAATTGCAATTTAAGAGATTAGCCAAAATATTTGATTGTGAAATGAAAGGTTTCAATCCCTAATAGGGATTAATGTTAATTGCAATTGGCTAACGATTTTGCAATATGGGTCAACGAAGGGTTTCAATCCCTAATAGGGATTAATGTTAATTGCAATTTTGGGTTGGTAGTGGCAACATAGACCAAGTGGGAAGCGTTTCAATCCCTAATAGGGATTAATGTTAATTGCAATTTCGCGATCGCATGCAATTAAATAAGAAATATTCTGTTTCAATCCCTAATAGGGATTAATGTTAATTGCAATTCGCTCAAAATAGAAGCCTTGCTATATGCAGTTTTCAAGGTACATTTGCGCCAATCAAATATAAAATACTGTTTCAGCCGATTGCTTGTCAAGTACGACCTCCAGAAAAATCGCTACAACCTTTACAAATAAAAGCTTTCGAGCGTTGCGCCAACCTCAAACCAAGCAAAAATAGCTCAAAGCCATACAGAGCAAGCGTTTCAGCCACTAAATTTAGCAACTCATTTTCAACACCCACAGGTTGGCGCAAAAATCGTAAATTTCAGATAACAAGATTATATTTTTTTCGGTGCGTTACGGCTAACGCCTAACACACCCTACTCTAGCAAATTGAATATTTAATTTTAGAAATTCTAATTTTGGAAATCCTAATTTTGGAAGTCCATAAAAATTTGTAACTGGAACTACTCGCTTGCTGACTGATAAACCTTCCTCAGTTCCTCTAGCGAATCTACAGTTTCTATCGCTTCTAAAACAGCAGATAACTTTTCAACGTCCTGAATTGACTCGATTTCCGGTAACAAACTTTGACCCGATTCTCCAAATTTAAGTTTTAATCCTAAAGCAATTCCTTTGATTAATCCTTTTTCAATCCCTTTCTCAATCCCTTTCTCAATTCCTTTTTCAATTCCTTTCTCAATTCCAAGTCGCTCAAAGCTGGTAACGTAACGCATTTTTCTTTCCACCTCTAACTGTTCCACTTCGTACTGAAATTCTCGTTCTAACTCAGATGGTAACGTCAACATCCAATCGATAAAAGCCAGTAAATTAATTACCTCTTCCCGTCGAAAACCCTGTTCGTACAACTTTCTGACCAAAGCTAACTTTTGCTCTTTGCGTTTCAAGCGGTCGCTACGAGTTTCTAAAGCAACTAGATGAGCCATGACTACTGTTGCGAAAGGGTTACGACTTACTTCCAAATCAGCTTGTCTGTGTTTATATTCTAACAATTTAACAATTGGAAACTGAAAATCAACTCGACAACCAAACAAATCATAGCCAAATTGCTTTGGTCGCCAGTTAATACCTTCATCTCCCAAAACAGCGATCGATGCTACCGGGCGATTATACCTATCAAATATGCGGTAGTTATAACTGTACATCCGTTTGGCAAAATCAGATTCTTCCTGTGCTTGGACTTCCAGATGTATCAATATCCAAGATTCTTCTCCACCAACGCGATAAATTTTTACCAACTTATCAACCAGTCGTTTTCCTAACTCCGCATCTCGAATAACTTGCTGTAGTTCTTGGTCTAAAAATTCTGGTTCTCGCGACCAATCAATTTCCCTATGTGCCTCAGGGAAGAAGAATAACATGAATTCTTCAAAATATAGTTGTAAAATTTCTTTCCAAGGCGAGTCAAATTCAGTTTGAGGATTGGTCATTCAAATCGATTTTTATAGTTTTTTCCAGTTGATTATCCCAGACAGATACAATGACTCAAATAGTTTCACATATATATTTTCAAAGTCACTTTTGTTGCTTGTCAGACTTAGTCACACTATTTTCTGATTTAGATAAGTTTTTTCTAATATTTCTTCTACATCTGTAAAATTGAAGTACATGGAACAAAGTGTGCTATTTTTCTTTTCTATAACGATTAATTCTTCTCTATTTCTTCTCGATTATCCAATAATTTAAAGATAGATTAGATTTTTTCCAGTTATTTAGGGTATCTAAGAAAGATAAAAGGGATTAACTTAACCCTTTTACTTTCTTCTTTTACTTTACTGTTGTTTTCAAAGTTAACTCCTATCAAAGTCAAACTATGAGCAAATCGCAGTAAGATTGGAACCAAATCTCTAGTAAACTAAAGCTTAAATAAAAAGACCGACCATTCTAAATAGTTAAAAAGCTTAATCTGCAAACTTTTTGTTGTGCTAACGCCCCACTGCGTTAACGTCCGTAAGGACGCGGTCTGTTATGTCCTACGGACACGCTATGCTAATGACTTTTTGACTTTTAACTTTTAACTTCCGCATAGCGGTAATCTTCCTTGATTTGAAAAGTAATATTTAGTTCAGAAACGGGCGATGTAACAATGCGAATTCTATTACTTGAAGATGACGAAGTTTTAGCGGATGTGTTGTTAAAGTCTTTAACTCACCATAAATATGTTGTAGACGCAGTTTATGATGGGCAAAGTGGTTTAGAGTATGCCCAAGCTGGAAACTACGAACTGATATTGATGGATGTGGGATTACCCTCACTTGATGGTATTACCCTATGTCAGCAGTTGCGATCTGAAAGTTGTTCCGTACCCATTCTTTTGATGACCGCAAAACATGCGATCGCAGATAGAATTCGTGGTTTGGATGCAGGTGCTGATGATTACTTAACCAAACCTTTCGAATTAAGCGAGCTTCACGCTAGAATCAGGGCTTTGTTAAGACGAGGAGAGGTCACACCCAGTTCGGTTTTAGAAATCGGAGAACTATGTTTAGATCCTAATAGTTGCCAAGTCACATATGCTGGTAAGCTTGTAAGATTAACACCCAAGGAATACAACTTATTAGAATTATTTTTACGCAATCCATCTCGGGTTTATAGCCGCTCCCAGATAGTAGAGCACCTTTGGACTTTTGACGACCCCCCTTTGGAAGATAGCGTAAAAGCACATATTAAAGGTTTGCGCCAAAAGTTAAAAAAATCAGGTGCTAAAAATTGGATTGAAAATATTTATGGTCTGGGATATAGACTTAACCCAGACATTGTTTCGTCACCTACTTCCCCAGAAATTAGCTCTCAAGAAATTAACTCTCAAGAAACTAGCTCTCAAAAAACTAGCCCCACAATAACTAACTCTCAAGTCAATACTTCCGAAGCAATAAATTCTCAGGTCAATAACTTCCAAATCGATACTTCCAAAACAACAAACTTTGAAAACTCTCAAACCGTTGCTTTTCCCCAACAGGATTCTCGATCTTTAGAAGACAAAACCTTAGAAGCAAAATATCAAGGGGCTGTAGAAAATATGTGGGAGCAATACCAAGGTTTAATGGTTAAGAGACTCTCAGTATTGCAAACAGCAGCAACAGCAATTGAAGAAGAAAACCTTTCAGAGGATTTACGACAATCAGCAAAACGAGAAGCTCATAAACTCGCAGGAGTTTTGGGTATGTTTGAGCGATTTGATGGAAGTAAGTTAGCTAAAGAAATTGAGCTACTTTTGCTCGAACAAAATTCCCCAACTCAACATACGCTACCATCCTTGATACGAGAATTAGGGGAAATTTTGGCTTTATCTGAATCAACAGCTACCAGTTCAGAACTTAAAAGCTCGAAAAATCATAGTTTCAGAGATAATAACTCAACAAATATTAGCTCAACAAATAATAGCTCAACCAATAAGAGTTCCAAGACTACAGATTCAAAGCTTTCTGAAACTAATTTATCTTTTACTTCTTCCGCAAGCGAGCAAGCACGTTTGCTTCTCATCGATCCAGATGTGCAACTCGGCTCTCAACTCATACAATTAGCTCATTCCACTGGTACAAGTTGTTACCATTTTAAAGATATTCAAGTTGCAAATGAATGGTTAAAAACTTATTCCCCAGAATTGGTTGTATTAACCATAGATACGGTAAATCAGTGGCGTGAAAGCTTAGCATTAATCGGAGCTTTAGCAAAGCGCACTCCCTCCGTATCGACAATAGTCATCAGTGCAATTGATAGCTTAGAAAACCGAGTGAGCGTTGCTCAAGCTGGCGGATGTGGTTTTTTAGTTAAACCAACAGAAGCAAATCAAATTTGGGAAGTTGCGTATCAATTATTATCTAGTAATCATTCTTCCACAATTAAAATTTTAGTTGTAGATGACGATCCTATATTTTTATCAACCGTAAAATCCCTCTTGGAACCTTGGGGAATGGAAATTGCAGGATTGGAAAATCCCCAAAACTTTTGGAACACCCTTGAGTATATATCTCCCGATTTACTGATTTTAGATGTAGAAATGCCAGAAGTTGGAGGTATAGAGCTTTGTCAAGCAGTACGCACAGATCCGCATTGGCAAGGATTACCTGTTTTATTTCTTACTTCTCATTCAGAGCCGGAAACAGTTCGTCAAGTATTTGCTGCAGGGGCTGATGATTTTATTAATAAGCCAGTTATAGGACCAGAACTCTTAACTAGAATTAATAATCGTTTAGAAAGAAGTCGGTTATTACAAACTCTTTCCACTAAAGATCCCCAAACAGGCATTAGTAATTATACTGAATCAACTCAAGAATTAAATCACTTATTTGCAAGATTTACCCACAATGGAAATAGCATGTGTCTGGCAATGTTGAGTATCGCCGAGCTAAATCGACTAAATTTTCAATACGGTCACCCTATTAGCAGTCAAGTATTACAAAAATGGGGACGCCTAATTAAATCAGTTTTTCGCAGCCGAGAAGTTTTAGGATACTGGGGTAATGGAGAATTTATAGTTGGGATGCCAGGGTTAAATAAAATACAAGCTACAGAAAGACTTGGCGAAATCCTTGCTGTGCTGCGACAACAGATATTTACATCACCAGATGGAAATAGATTTCAAGTTCCGTGTAATTGGTCGGTTGCGGAATATCCCAGAGATGGTCACACGATACACTCACTGTATCAAACTCTCAAGCGATCAATTTAAATTCAAGATATTTAGGTTCAAAATATTTAGGTTCAAGATACTTAAATTAACACCTTAAAACTTTAAGATTAATTTTATACATTTTATTAAGTATGAATGATGAACAAAAAAATCAGAATAATAAATGTGCTGCACTTCTGAAGCGTAATATTGCTTTACTAAAAGCACAACAAGAGGCTTCAATTGATGGAATTTTGGTTGTAGATGAAAACCGCCAAATAGTTTCCCATAATCGACGTTTTTGCGAACTATGGCAAATACCAGAAGAAATTGTTGATGAAGGTAATTCTCCCCATGTACTTACCTACGCAGTATCTCAAGTTTCCGAGCCAGAAAGGTTTTTGAGTAAAGTAAATTACCTGTATGAACACCCCAATGAAATCAGTCAGGATGAAATTTATTTAAAAGATGGCAGAATTTTCGACCGTTATTCCAGTCCAGTGAAGTCAGAGACAGGAGAATACTACGGAAGAATTTGGAATTTTCGAGATGTCACAGGACGCAAACAACGGGAAGAAGCATTACAGTTCATTGTTGAAGGAACGAGTACTCAAATCGGTAGCGAATTTTTCCGCTCCTGCGTTCGTTGTTTAGCCGAAGTACTCCAAGCTCGTTATGCTTTAATTGCTGAGTTTTCTCCAGATAGTAAAGATAAAGTACGTACCTTAGCTGTTTGGGGTGGAGAAGATTTTGCGGAAAACTTTGAATACGATATCCCTGGAACCCCCTGCGAAAGAGTTCTGAATGGTGAAACCCTCAGGTACCCCCACTCAGTACAAACTTACTGTCCAGATGTTCCTGTTTTACAAGCCTTAAATGCTGAAAGCTATATTGCTACACCTGTATTTGACCAGCAGGGAAAAATTATCGGTCACATTGGGGTAGTAGATATAAAACCATTATCAGAAAATAATAATACAGAAGAATTAATATTAAAAATTTTTGCTGCTAGAGCAGGAGCAGAGCTAGAACGCAAAAATGTAGAAACTGCTTTAGCAAAACAAGTTGAACGTTATGCTTTATTAAATGAAATTACTCAAAAAATTCGTAATAATTTAGACAGTCTGCAAATTTTTCAAACAACAGTCAATCAAGTTGGGAAAATTTTTAACGTTAGTCGCTGTCATATTCATACTTATATTAATTCTCCAGAACCAAAGGTACCTTTAGTTGCTGAATATCGTTTGGATGATTACTCATCCATGTTAGGAATAGAAATTCCCATTGATGGTAACCCCCACGTCCAAAAAGTTTTGGTGCAAGATACAGCGGTTTATACTGATGATGTTTACCAAGAACCGCTTTTACAACCAGTTGAAGATATTTGTCGCCAGTTACAACTAAAATCTCTTCTGGTTGTTCGTACATCTTATCAGGGGAAAGCTAACGGAGTTATTGTTTTACATCAGTGCGATCACATTCGTCATTGGACAGGAGAAGAAATCAAATTTTTAGAAGCAGTTGCAGCTCAAGTCGGTATAGCTTTAGGTCAAGCTGAACTTTTAGAGCAGGAAAAACAACAATTATCTCTATTACAAGCAGCAAAAAATAAAGCAGAAGCTGCAAATCTTGCTAAAAGCAGATTCTTAGCCAATATGAGCCATGAATTGCGCACACCTCTCAATGCAATTCTTGGTTTTTCCGAGTTGATGGGACAGGATCCAACTCTCAATACTCAGCAAAAAGAAGCTTTGGCGATCGTTAACCGTAGTGGCAAACGCCTATTAAAATCAGTTGAAGAAGTGTTGGAAATCTCTAAAATCGAAACCCAAGAAACTGTATTGCAGCCAATTCCTTTTGATTTTCATCAATTACTGAAAGATTTATGGGAATCCTTCCAAGCAAAAGCAAAAGTCAAACATTTGTCTCTTCAATTTGACTTAGCCTCTAACTTACCCCAACACATCATCGCCGATGAAACTAAACTTCGCCAAGTTTTAATTCATCTATTAGATAATGCGATCAAATTTACCCATTCCGGGATTGTTAAATTAAAGGTTAGTTGTCAATTCATGACAAGCACTTCACCTTCACAGTCACCAGCTAGTAAACAATTAACAGCTAATAGTTGTCAGTTACCGATTAATGGTGCTCGACTAACATCAGAAATATTTCCGATCTCCTCAGGGAATTCTACTCTCAAATCTACTTTATATTCTTCATTTCCCCATTTTCCCCATTATCTACATTTTGAAATTTCCGATACCGGTTTAGGAATTGCAAGGGAAGAAATGAATAAACTATTCCAACCCTTCGTTCAAACTAGTTGTGGTCTTAAAGCAGGAGGAGGTGCGGGTATGGGACTAGCAATTAGCAAACAATTCGTTCAATTAATGGGGGGAGACTTAGAGGTAAGTAGTACTCTAAATTCTGGTAGTATTTTTTGCTTTTTTATTGAATTTGATTCCCTCGATAATACTCCAAACAATCAGTCTACCGATCGGACGAACAGTCAACTATCAAAGGTTTATAAATCCCAATCTTTGACCAATAATAGCCTGAAAATTATGCCCCCAGAATGGATTGCAGCTCTATATCAAGCAGGGATTGAAGCTGATGCTGACTTAATTTCTCGCCTGATTAGACAAATTCCCCAAGAATATGTAGCCTTGGCTAAAGAGTTAACAAATTTGCTCCAAAACTATGACTTTGATGCAATTCTTGAACTGAGCGGGGGTCATGAAAATGTCTAACTCTCCAATTGCTACCCCCAAAGCGGATATTTTAGTAATTGATGATACTCCAGAAAATTTGGCGCTGCTGTCACAAATCCTTAAAGATAAAGGGTATAAAGTTCGTAGTGTAACCAAGCCTTCCACGGGTTTACGAGGTGCTCAAGCCGCACCCCCGGATTTAATTTTGCTAGACGTTAAAATGCCGGAAATGGACGGTTATGAAGTCTGTAAACGTCTCAAAGCCGACCAACGTACCCACGATATCCCGATTATTTTTATTAGCGCATTAGGAGAACTTCTAGACAAAGTTACAGCCTTTGAGGTTGGCGGCGTAGATTATATTACTAAACCATTTCAAGTAGAAGAGGTTTTAGCTCGTTTAGAAACACACCTAACTATTTGTAATCTCCAAAAACAACTCCAGGCTCAAAATAAGCAATTACAGCAAGAAATTGTAGAACGTACCGCCGCAGAGGAAAAATTTGGAATTATTTTTCGTTCTAGTCCCAATCCAATTGCGATCGCAACTCTCACAGAGGGTCGCTTTTTAGATATAAACCCCTGTTTTTCGAAGTTAACCGGTTATTCCCAAACCGAAGTTATTGGTAGAACGATCACCGAGTTAAATCCTTCTCTTACTCCAGAGATATACGATAGCGCAGTTCAATATTTACTCGAAAATGGTTCTTTACATAACAAAGAATATGAAATCTATACCAAGGAAGGTCAACCCAGAGTGGTTTTGGTTTCTACCGAATTAATTGAACTTGCTGGCGTTCAATGTACTTTAAGCATCATTAATGATATTACCGAGCGCAAACGGATGGAAGATGAATTTATCTCCCTCGTTAGTCATGAACTACGCACGCCGATGAATTCTATTATTGGTGCATTAGACCTGTTAGGAACCCAAAAATTGGGAACTTTAACTGAGCTAGGTCAGCAAACCATCAATATTGCGACCAATAATATGGAACGTTTGATTCGTTTAGTCAATGACATTCTCGATCTAGAGCGAATTAAATCGGGTAAAATAGCCATGCGCTATGTTGAATGTCAAGCAGATAAGTTGTTGATTGAGGCAACACAAGCAATGCAAGCAATGGCAGATTCTGCCCAAGTAAACCTTTCGGTGGAGCCTACCCCAGTTCAAATTCATGCAGATCCAGATCGGATATTGCAAACCCTAACAAACCTGTTAAGCAATGCAATTAAGTTTTCCGAACCAGGAGAAACTGTTTCGTTGCGTAGTAGTTTGAATTGTGAGTATCTACAAATTGAAGTTCAGGATCGAGGACGGGGAATTCCCCAAGACAAATTACAACTAATCTTTGAGCGTTTCCAACAGGTAGACGCTTCCGACTCTCGCGCTAAAGGAGGTACGGGTTTGGGACTTCCCATTTGTCGTACCATAGTCGAGCAACACAACGGACGTATCTGGGTTGAAAGTTCTCTAGGTGAAGGAAGTACTTTTTATGTTCGGTTACCGGTTGATGAGGGATTGGGGACTGGGGACTAGCGACTGGGTGATGAAGTTATCAGTTAACAGTTATCAGTTAACAGTTATCAGTTAACAGTTATCAGTTATCAGTTAACAGTTATCAGTCCCTAATCCCTAGTCCCCAATCCCTAGTCCCCAATCCCTAATCCCCAATCGTAAATCCCTAATCACCATGACAAAATCTATTTTAGTAGTTGATGATGAAGAAGATGTCCGGGCGCTAATTCAGTTAGGCTTGGAAATGAATGGAGGTTGGAATGTTATTAATGCAACCTCTGGAATAGAAGCTATTGATGTAGCTGAAAGTCAACAACCTGAGGTCATTTTATTAGATCTAATGATGCCAGATATGGATGGTAAAGCAACGCTACAAAAGTTAAAATCTAACCCCAAGACCGAAAATATTCCCGTAATTATGATGACTGCTAAGTCTAAATATTCTGTAGAAGAAAGTTTTGCAGGATTGGATGTCGCAGCAATTTTTACTAAACCCCTTCGACCCCTTAATCTTTCACAGCAAATTATCGATGTGATCGGGGAGTAATGAGTAATGAGTAATGTTAGCGGATCCGTAGGTAGCGCAGCTATAGCGGGGCGCGATAGCGCACAGTAATGAGTGAGGGGTGAATTAACGGTTATGAGTCAATACAGTTCGGTTAAGAATTTTTGAAACAAATAAGCATGTTCTGGAACCTGACTGAGCCTGCGGCGTTAGCATTAGCCTCTTTCGTCCATAACAAGAAATTTAGGCTCATGTAATATCCGAATCTAATTACGCAGTGCGACATTAAGAAGTTTAGCAACTTTAAAATAAATTTATTATCTGTGAGTATTAATAATCATTAACTGTTATCTATTGCTTATAACTATTAACTTATTAATTACTTATTACTTATTACTTATTACTTATTACTTATTACTCCTTACTTCTTCCATATTGCCTCTAAATAACCCAAAATCGAGAGACTTTGGAGTTTTTTGTCTCGCAATTTTGGGTTTAAAGATTAATCATACCGCCTTAAACAGTACACATTTTTTATCTCGGTACAGAAGACCTTTTAGCCAACAGCAACAGGAACTTCAGACTTTACCTCCAAGGGAGTAGAACGATGGAAAATATCTTCTCCGTCGTTACCTTGCATCACAAATATTGCTTTGTGAGCAATTAAGTCATATCTCATTTCTTGAGACATTCCTTGATTGTTACCAAATCTTGCATTTTCAACAGACGCACAATCAAGGCTTACCCCTGTCATATTAGCTCCGGTTAAGTCCGCACCTCTGAGATCTGCTCCCTTAAAATCTACCCGACTTAGGTTTGTATTCCTCAAATCGGCATACCTAAGATCCGCATTGTTGAGGTTGACATCTGTAAGAGTTGCGCCTCTAAGCTTTGCTTCTTGGAGATTGGTTTTTGCAAGATTTGCACCATTGAGGAACGCTCCTCTCAGATCGGCGCAGTAAAGATAAGCGCCAGCAAGATTAGCTTCTATCAGGTTTTCACCATCTAGACCTCTTCCATAAGCTTTAGTATTGACGATTTGCCATACTAGACGCCATTTACTATCGATTTTTGTTGCAAAATCAATTCTGACGCCGTTGAAGTTCACGCCCCAAAGGTTCGCGTGGATTAAGTTTGCACCCCTTAGGTTCGCACCGCTCAAGTCAGCACCACCAAGGTCCGCACTACTAAGATCTGCACCACTAAGTTCGGCTCCGCTCAAGTCAACACCGCTTAATTTCCTACCTTCAGTTGGTCGCTTGAGAATCTCTTTTACTAATTGAAACTTTGTTTCTAAATCAATATCTTTTTTATACGAAATTTTACTTAAAATGCGGTTCATTTTATTACTCCTGAATTTTATTTGCTAATTGAACTAGGCGGCAGATGTCAATACAATACAAGTATATAACACTGTTAATATTTTGCAGACATCTAACTATAGGCAACACATTGAATTAGATGCCGAAATAATAGTTCGTAATAGAACAACAGTATAACAAGCCTTTCTGATGGTTGCAATGGTTATTCTAAGTTTTATTGTGTTGTTTTTTTAGTAGTTGTCTAGGACAAATGTTCGCCACAGGTTTCTCTGAATGAGTAAACAACTACGTGTGTCTTTAATTACTGAGTAAATCAGATACAATCAAACAAAACTAGTGATTATCCAGCTTTGAAATAATCTCACCACTTTACAGTTCAAAGAATTGTGCTTTCCACTCATTATAGTATTGAGTTTGGGTATTTAAGTAGGGGGACAAAAATATTTATTTCGTTACAAATGCTAGCGTGATTACTAACTATTAATATGAACTTATTACTACTATAAAGTGTCATACTGTCAGGCTTTTACGCAGTCTCTGTGATGTTACAAGCAGAGAGTATAGATGGGTTATATTTTACTCCACATGGTAGGAATAACCGCTTTATCCTAAGCCCCATGCACTCTTTATAAGCACTAACGCTAGTTCAATCGC
Organism: Mastigocoleus testarum BC008; assembly: GCF_001456025.1. Taxonomy (GTDB): domain Bacteria; phylum Cyanobacteriota; class Cyanobacteriia; order Cyanobacteriales; family Nostocaceae; genus Mastigocoleus; species Mastigocoleus testarum. Next base: position 12,250 of record NZ_LMTZ01000017.1, on the reverse strand, counting down.
AACAAATATATATTTAGCTTTGTCTAAGTACTTATTAAAGTCTAACTGAGAAATGTGGTTAATACACAAAAAAATTCCTAAATATTTCTTTAAATATTCTAGAGTATTAATCGCAAATTAAATTAAGTATTACGAAAATAGTATTACTTTTAATGAATTAAAATTACGTTTAGTTCAAATATCTGAAAAAATTAATTCCTGGAAAAACAACCTGATTCCTGGAAAAATCTGATTCCTGGAAATTACAGACTGGAAAAGATCCAAGTTTAATTTTGGCTGGACATAACAGTTATAAATTATTGAGCAATAAAAATTATAGTCATAAGCAGAAAACTATTTCTTTATATTTTCTTAATTAATAGTATTGCTTATGACTCTAAGGAAATGGTGATGAGTAAGTGAAAGTTAGCTGAGAGATTTAGGATAATCTATTTATTTTTAATTCATTATTTATTCACTTTTTGCAGAGTGTTGATGACCTCTTGTGGTTCCAAGCGCTGAGTATAATCAGCATTAACAAAAGAGAGTACTATTGTACCATCAGACGCAATAACGTAAGTAGCTGGGATAGGTAATTCAAAGGTTTTATCGCCATTGTGTGCGGGAAGATCGATTCCAAATGTTTCGTAAATTGGGCGTAAATCTTCTGGAAGAGTAAATATTAAACCAAATTGTCTAGCGATGTGATTTCCTACATCGCTTAAAACTTCAAAGGTTAACTCATTTTTTTCAACAGTAGATAGAGAATTATCGGGAGTTTGGGGTGAAATTGCGATGAGAGAAGCCCCTAAAGCCTGAATCTCTGGTAAACGTTTCTGGAAAGCCCGTAGTTCTAAGTTGCAATAGGGACACCATTGACCTCGGTAGAAAGAGATTACGACTGGACCTAATTGAAGTTGTTTTTGTAAATTAACTCTCTTACCCGTTGCGTTAGGTAGGGAAAAATCAGGAACTTTGTCTCCAACTTTTAAACTACCATCTGAGATTCCCGAACTTGCTAAGTTTTGAGTTGCTTGACTCATCGTGGCTTGGACTTCTTCAGAAACTTTGGTTAAAAATTGGTTGCGATAGTTTTGTAGCTCTTCTGTTAAATTCATAAAATATTTCCTGTGTATTCACTAGATAACCGATCTGTAAAATTATTGAACGATAATTCCAAAAAAACTCAAAAAAATAATTGAGTCACTTCAGCACACAAAGAGTTACCATTGTCACATCCAACAAGACTTATTTGTTTGGATGATCTTATAAATGACGTGCAAACCTTGTAAATTAGAGCTTAAGTGTGGACTAATGCACGAATATTTTTATTTTGGCTGGCTTCTCCTTTGTTTTTAGCTCTGAGCAATACTTCACATCATAAATTTTCAGTATTTTGTAATTCAGTCGCTAAGTACACTGATATTTGGAATTAATGTTCAAATATTTATTTAAAGATTTTATCGCAGAATATGAGAGATAGGANATTTTATCGCAGAATATGAGAGATAGGAGTCAGGAGTCAGGAGTCAGGAGTCAGGAGTCAGGAGTCAGAAGTCAGGAGTCAGAAGTCAGAAGTCAGAAGTCAGGAGTAAGGAGTAGGAGTCAGGAGTCAGGAGTAAGGAGTAGGAGTCAGGAGTCAGGAGTCAGGAGTAGGAGTCAGGAGTCAGGAGTCAGGAGTCAGAAGTAAGGAGTAGGAGTCAGGAGTGTAATAATCTCACACTTAGTTTTTGATTTTTTAGGTCTACTTTACTTAAGGAATGTGAATGAAATAAAGTACAAAAGTTAGGGTGTTGTTAGCATCACGTAACGCACCATTCCAAATTTCAGAATTACAGGTTATTAAATTCTCGTTCCTTACTTTTATTTAGCGTCGTTTTGCGGGATTGTATGATAATTTTGCTCTTGATTTTAGTTGGTAAATAGAGGCTAATTAACAGTTACCTTTAAAATTCACCCATAAACTTCTAGATCGAACCAAAACGTCGTCCCTACACCGACTTCACTAACTAAATTCATTTTACTGTGGTGCTTTTCAATGATATTTCTCACAATTGATAGACCCAAACCAGTACCTTCAAGGGTGTGAACGCGATTTTCTACCCGGAAGAATCGGTCAAAAATGGCTTGTTGGTCTTCTAGTGCAATACCAATACCAGTATCAGAAATTTCAATCCGAACTTGCAATGGGGCGGTTTGAGGATTAGAACTTGATGTTACTGGATAAGCACGGAGAACAACCTTACCACCTGTTTGAGTGAACTTCAAGGAATTACCTACCAAATTGGCTAGCACTTGCAGTAATAAATCATAGTGACCTTTAACTAGTGGTAGATGTGCAGCGACATCCTGAATAATTTCTATTCCTTTATCTTTGGCGTTAAGTTGATAAGTCCGCAAGGTTTGCTCGATCGCTTGTCCCAATTCAACAGCATCTAAACTATAGGTACGACCGGATTCTAGTTTCGATAAATCCAATACATCATTAACTAAGCGGGTGAGTCGATCGGTTTCGTGGTTGACAGTTTCCAGAAATTCTTGACGTTGTTGGGCTCCTAATTCTTCACCATATTCATGCAAGGTTTCGATGAAAGATTTAATGTTAAATAAAGGAGTCCGCAATTCGTGGGATACGTTACTAATAAATTGACTTTTCGCTTCGTTGAGTTCCACCTCACGGGTAATATCTTGCACGGTAATGGCTATACCTTTAATACTTTCCCGTGGTTGGTTGAGAACCGTGGTGAGAAGAATGCGAATAGTACGTTTGCTCGGTTCGTTGAGGAGGATGCGAAATTCAGCACTCTCACATTCTCCTGCAGCCATTTGGTAAAGATGGCGGGTAATTTGGGTTTGTAGCGCTGTCGGAAGGTGATGCAAAACATTATTGCCAATAACTTCAATGTCATCCCAGTTAAAAATATGTTTTGCTGTGGGATTGACCAAAACCACCTGCATATCATTATCAATTAATACTGCACCATCTGCAATAGTTGAAACTAAAGTTTCTAATTTAGCTTTTTCGGCGGTAAGTTCTTCAATGTTTTGCTCTTCATAACTTTCCAAACGCTCAGCCATTTCATTAAAACTGGAAATTAATTCCCCCAGTTCGCCCCCATGGGGTAGATCGATACGTTGTTTAAAATATCCTGCTGCAATTTGCCTTACACCTACAAGTAATTCCTTAATCGGCTTAGTAATAGTTAGAGCATTCATTACCCCCGCTAAAATTACCATTACCCAAATAGTAATAAATACGGCAATGGTGACATCCCGAGTAAAATTAGTAGAAATAACTGCTGTAGGATTGGGATTGATCCCAACTGCTAAAACACCCAAATATTTACCATCGGCGCGCAGAGGAATAAATACATCAGTAACTTCTCCATCCGGTGACTGATGTTGGCGTACTAAAGGCTTGCGCGTATTGGATGCATAATCTTCAGGTAGCTGGATGCTGCGCTGGATGGTAAGGGAATTTTCTACCTCTGGTTCCCAAAATGGAATACCAAAATAAATTTTTCCGGCTTCATCAGCATAGAGCATGTAGCGAATACTAGAAGTACTACTGTAGAAACGCTGAGAAAATTTTGCTACCTCTGTAAGATTAGTATCGGCAATAAAAGGTTCGACATTGGCTGCTAGTAATAATGCCAAATCGCGACCGAAACGAGTATCATTGAGCCGTGCATCCTGTTGGATTGTATTAACAGCCCAAAAGGTTAGACCGCTCATGACTAATGACACAATTAAAGTTGCGGCAGCTAATAATTTTGTCTGGAGGGTGAATTCCGACCACCAATTGGCGATCGCTTCTCGGATTGTCTTAAAAATATAAAGCATTTCAAGTGAGCTGTTAGCAGTTTTGCGATCAACCCCAACAACTTAAAAATTAACAGTTATTATCGCAAATCGGAAATCGGTTGTGCAGTCAATTGTCATGGTTAATTATTTTTTTGGGCCAATATTTTTGATATTTGTTCCGTTTAATCGCTTGTAACAGGTGTATTCTTATTATCCAAGCACGCCTTTCCACGAAGCAACTTGAGAAGTTGTAATTTACACGATTATTCAGAAATATGCCTGTAAAGCCCAATTAATCTTTTTTTAATTGGTGGAACAAATAACCAAGATATCTGATAATAACGCCAGTGGAGTAACATCTTCTCATTAGCTGCTCTTATTTTGAGATGTGGCTGATGTAAAAGAAAGTATAGCCGTGCGTATTACAACAAGTGTGAGGAAAAATGAATAAAAGAAAAATATTTTTGAAATTGCTTTTGGCTAGTCCCCTGGCTTTTGGGGCGTTATCAGTTGGTGGAAAAGCTGCTCTTGCGCAAACGGATGCAATGGCTTCCCCAACTCCACAGAAGAAAATGGCGCAGGTAACCTCAGTTTCTCAATTATCTGACGTACAAACAACTAGTTGGGCATTTCAAGCATTACAATCTTTAGTGGAACGCTACGGCTGTATTGCCGGATATCCTAACGGCACCTATCGTGGAAATCGAGCATTGACCCGCTATGAGTTTGCAGCTGGTTTAAATGCTTGTTTGGATAGAGTTAACGAATTAATTGCAACCGCAACATCAGACTTAGTAACTAAGGACGATCTAGCGACTTTACAAAAGCTGCAGGAAGAATTTTCTGCGGAATTGGCGACCCTACGCGGTCGTACAGATGCTTTAGAGGCTAGAACTGCAGAATTAGAAGCAAATCAATTTTCTACTACCACCAAACTAGAAGGGGAAGTTGTTGCTGGATTAACTAGCGTGTTAGAAAGCGATCAAGTTAATGGTGAAGATGTTGAAGATACTAATGCAGCCCTTGGAGCCAGAGTTCGCTTAGATTTAGTTACCAGTTTTACCGGGAAAGATTCTTTAGTTACCAGATTGGAAGCAAATAACGCTGTCAATCCTGAGATTGGTACTCTTGAAGGGGGTTTATCATTTGCGACAGAGGACGATCCTAGTGCAGATGTAGAAATTGGCACATTATTTTACGAGTTTCCTCTTGGGAAGAGCACAGATGTATATGCTTTCGCAACTGGAGCTGAGCCTGATGAATTCGTTGATACAGTAAATATTTTGGATGGTGATGGTGGAAGTGGTTCCATCTCAGCATTCGGTACTCGTAACCCTATCTATTACCAAGTAGAAGAAGGTGCTGGCTTAGCAGTTAAGCACGAGTTTGGTGAAAAGTTAGAAGTAAGTTTGGGATACATCGGAACCACAGCCAGCGATCCTGGTGAAGATGGTGGTTTATTCAATGGGGATTATGGTGCGATCGCACAAGTTACCTTTAAACCAAGCGATCGTTTCAAGGTTGGTTTGACTTATGTGAATGCTTACAATCAGTTTTTGACTACTGGTAGTAATTCAGCGAACTTCCGTGCCGAATTACCTGGGGTTGGTTTCCAGGATATAGATACACCAGTATCTAGTAATTCCTACGGTCTCCAAGCATCCGTCGGTGTGACCAAGAATATTGTTTTAGGTGGTTGGGTTGGCTATACAAATGCTCGCAACCTCTCTACTTCAGCTGCTTTCCCTGATCGCGGCGATGTTGATATTTGGAACTGGGCTGTTACAGCAGGTTTCCCTGATTTGGGTAAAAAAGGTAACTTAGGTGGTATCGTTGTCGGTATGGAGCCAAAAGTTACTGATTCTAGTATCGATGGTTTAGATGAAGATAATGATACTTCACTTCACCTAGAGGCGTTTTATCAGTATCGGCTTAACGATAACATCAGCATTACTCCTGGTGTAATTTGGTTAACTGCTCCCGATCACGATAGCGATAACGATGATATTGTGATTGGAACCCTGAGAACTACTTTGAGTTTTTAGGCGATTGGCGATTGGCGACTAGCGACTGGGGATTGGTGATAGACGATTGTTCTTGTTACCAGTCTCCGGCTGGTAACCAGTTGCCTGAGGCTCTGCCTCTTAGATACACTGGAGGCGGAGCCTCCGATACAGTATTCCTTGCCAGAGACAAGGAACAAATCATTTAACAGCAACGCCAAAAAACTCATCAGGGCGCACCAATGTGCGTCCCTACATGAAACAAATGGTGGTGTAAATTATTTCTTGGAAGTTCCTAATCGCCGATCCCTAATCCCTAGTCGCTTATCCCCCATAAGCACAGGAAATTGCGAGTTCGGCGTGTTGCAAAAGTGTGTTGCGATCGAGAATATGGGGTGAATATTGGGGTGCGATCGCTAGCAATTTATCAATTCTGGTTTTCGCTGCTGCAATTACAGTTTCACTTAAGCTACCATTTTCCAGAGAGGTAACAAAATCCTCAGCGATACCATAAATTTTTTCTGGGGATGATGCGGGAAGATTTCCAGATATTATTAATAGGTCGCAACCTGCGTTAAATGTTTGGGCGACTGTACTAATATTTGCATTATTTGCACTAATATTTTTATTTGCATACATATCTGAGACTGCTTTCATATCCAGGTCATCAGATACCACAACTCCTTCAAAGCCGAGTTCTTCTCGAAGTGTTTGACGTAAGATATTTTGAGATAAGGTTGCAGGTAGGTTTTTATCTATCTGGGGAAAGAGAATATGAGCGGTCATAATGGTGGGAATTCCTGCTTCAATTAAAGCTTGAAAAGGAATTAGTTCTCGGTTTCTCAGTTGTTCTAAACTTAGATCGAGCACTGGTAGCTCTAAATGAGAGTCGGTGCTGGTATCTCCATGTCCGGGAAAATGTTTTGCACAAGCGATGATTTCTGATTCTTTCAGTCCAATAAAATATTTACAAGCGGATTTTGCGGCTGTTTCGGGGGTAGTATTAAAGGCGCGGGGTCCAATTATTGGATTATTGGGATTGGAGAAGATATCTGCAACGGGAGCCCAAGATAGGTTTATACCTAAAGATTTTAGTTCGAGTGCTGTAGCTTTGGCGATTTTTGTTGCTGCTTTACTTTGCAAAAAGGCGTAGGGAAATCGAGTAATTGGTGAAGGTGTACGAACTACTCTTCCTCCTTCGTGATCGATGCTCATTAACATCGATTTGCGTTCGGTATATTCCCGGATTTGTTCTGTTAGTTGTTTGAAAGTGTCTAACCAGTCTTCGTAGTGGGTGTCTTGGCGGAAATTTTTGGCAAAGAAGATAATTCCCACTGGTTTTAATTTGCTCAGGATGCGTTTATCTTCGTCGTTTAGGACTGTTCCGGAAACGCCGATGATGACGTGGTTTCCGAAGCTATGAAATTTCTGTAATGGTGTCATAGTAATTTATTTACCTAATATCTACCTAATAAATTTTCGGCATTAATCATATAACAATAGCTGTAGAGACTTAGCATTGCTACGTTTCTACGGGGATTCTGACCACAAATAAATCCCATCGCTAACGCCACACTACGCGCTTTAAAATTAATGGGGCAGACTGATAGAATTAAAAAAACTACCGTAACAAAACTTTACACTTCGTAATGTTTTGTGCTTGAGATGCTTGTCCTAAGCGTTACAAGTATGATTATAAATACCTTGTGATAATCGCTTCAGAAATTAATCGCTTTTGTTCTCAAGCAAATAATTCTGTATTGGATCGATTTCGTTATCGACTTGTAGAAACGATTCTACTCCCTTCCCGTTTATCAGATTACCTATAAAAATTTCTCCTTTTCTTCCCACACTTCCCCCTCTAACTCGATTAGGTAATCTTCTACCGGGATAGGAGTAACCTTTCAAGGGTAGGTTTTTTGGTATTGCGGAAATAGTTGATAATTTTCTCAACTGCTTAAGGTGGTTTGGTCGTTTCAGGATTTAAACATCGCCTAAAACGTCCAAAAAATGACCAAATACGAAATACCTACCCATGAGAGATAGGAGTAACCCCCTCCTCACCTCCCACAAGTCTTAACCCCCTCCTAACCTCCCAAGGCTAACCCCCTCCTAACCTCCCCCAAGGCTAACCCCCTCCTAACCTCCCCCAAGGGAGGAATATACTTCAAGGTCTTCACTTGCACGAATAATTCTACTGCTTGGGAAATTTGCTTGGGCTAAATCCCAAGTTTTCAATACGAATATGTCAAGTCACGGAGACTTTGAATGATTATTACTCGTAGAAATTTTTCGCAAACAAGCAGATTCAGCAGACATGCACTTGTAGTAGAAGATAATGCAGCGTTTTGGGAGTCGCGATTTCCTAAGCTACTTCCCGACGCGGACTGGGTTATTACCTTTGCTACTACTATTGAGGAAGCAAAGCAAAAATTTTGGGATGATTGCAATTTCGATCTAATAATATCTGGTTATCAAATTGGTTCCAAAAGTGGACGGGAATTTCTAACTTTTGCCAGACAAATCGATCAAAACATTCCCATATTCCTATTGTTCGATCCAGCTTCTTCTAAAAATTTCGATTTTGGAGATACAGAAACTTACAGAGCGCTGGCTTTGATTAATAAAAGTAATTGTCTCACCAATCCTGACAAAGTAAGGGCAAAAATCAAAGCTGAATATGAACAATATATGGTAGAGATGTGTACTCCCCACATCCAAAGTGAGTATGGTCAGTTGCAGACAGTTTTGGTACATACCCCATCTGATGAAATAGATCGAATTGAACCAAACGACCCTTGGTATTTGATTGATTCTCGTCCCGCACTGCACCTAGCACAGCAGCAACACCGTGAATTCATTCGAGTAATCAAGGAAAATAGTTTGCGTCCCATCGTTTTGGATATTGCGCTTTTGTTATATGACGTAATTAAATCTCTCCAAGGCGATCAACTGCGACAAGTGGTAGAAAATATTCTGTTTGATCGGGAATTTCAGAGTCTGAAACACCGGTTTGGGAATCACAACCTTGAATTAAGTCCATTGCTTAAAGAAAAGGTCGATGAAATTTGCAGCAGCGACCTCAAGCAAATAACTTCCCAGTTAATGTGTGGTTTGAATATTGCTGACTTACTTGCTAAAGATGCAGGACACCCAATGTTCAAGCAACGAGATTCTCAAATTGTTCCACCGGTTCCCAATTTATATTTCATGCGCGATCCGGGTTTTGCTCTGGGAGAATCGCTGGTATTATCCAGAATGTATTGGGAAGTTCGACGTCGCGAACCTTCGATTATTCGCACGGTAATAAATTACCACCCATTTATGAAGAACGCTAAATCTCAAGCGATCGATTGGAATTTAGATTCCGGAGAACAATTCTTTATCGAGGGGGGAGATGTCATGGTCATAGCCCCAAATAATTTCGCCATTGCTTTGAGCGAACGAACTAGCCGTCAAGCGGTAAGAAAAGTGGCTCAAGAGTTAATTGGAAGAGGTGCAGAGCGGGTATTTCAACCGATGATTCCTGCAAAACGAGCCTTCATTCACTTGGATACTGTTTGCTCTGTAGTTGGTCCCAACCATATGGTGGTTCATCCCGAAGCTGTTAGCGCCTATGGGGATACTTTATGCTGGAGCGATAGAACTTTCCGGTCTGGAGGTGAACCGGAATCTCTGCAGAAAGATTTTATCACAGTTCTTCGCAGTCAGTTCGGTAAAAATATTATTGAGGTGACAGATCCTTGCGAACAGTTTGACGATGCTGTAAATGTTTTCATGATTAAGGCCGATACAGCAGTTGCTTATGACCGCAATCCTAAAGCTAATCAGGCTTTAAGGGAAAACGGGATTCGTGTAATGGAGTTTTCCGGTTCGGATCTGGTAGTCGGTCGTGGTGGAGCAAGGTGTATGACTATGCCGATTCGTAGAAATTAGGGATTAACTTATTCTTGTTACCAGTAAGAAGGCTAGTAATATTATGTCCGGTTAAATAACCGTCATTGCTTCGCTTTTGACGCGCCTACGGCGAACGCTCGCAACGACATACTATGGGTAATTTGGCGGACATGACATAACATATTGCTTGAGGCTCCCCCTCCTATCTAGACTGGAGGCGGAGCCTCCGATAATGTATTCCTTGCCGGAGACAAGGAACAAGTCACTACCTTCGTAGTCACGGTCTGTCTTCACTTTTGACTTTTGACTTTTTACTTATGTCCTACGGACACGCTTGCGCTAATGACTTCCGCGCAGCGGCTCTATTTCCACCACCGCGACACATATTGGATCGCACAAGCTGTATCTTTAATTGCTTCTGCACCACCTAAGGCAAATATAACGGGAGTTAATGCTTCTATATCAGAGAGTAAGTTTGGGCGAGTGCGACGAGATAAAATGTGAAAATTTTCTCGCCAGAGATCGAAAAGTTGAGGTTTTTGCATTTGTGATATTTTTTCTGCTAAAGAACTTAGGGCATAGGCGCGATAATAGTCATCCTGAATCTCCCTAGCGGCAGCCAGAGCTTCTGGTAACAATTCGGACGGCAGTTTGTCCGCTAAAGAACTTAGGGCATAGGCGCGATAATAGTCAGACTGAATCTCCCTAGCGGCAGCCAGAGCTTCGGAGAGTGCTAGTTTTTTTAAGGTCGCCGGCAAATGATTGGCTAGCCCTGTAAGCAAATGAGCTTTCTGTTTTGGATTTGAGCTTTGTAGTGCGTTACCTAGTGCTTGTTCGGGAGTCCATACTTTTTTGTGGAGCAACGCAATCAGCAATTCTACTGGTAGATTAGCTGCTAAACTATTAAGGGACGCAGTAATTAAAGCATAGCGACATTGCAAGCCAATAACTTGAGATCGGTTCGTCTTGACCTGTTTATCATCTTCTGCAAGTTCCCAAGCACGAGCAAGACCGGTGACAAAGTTTGCTGTTTGTCCTAAGCGATCACAAGCTTCATACCAACCATTTCCACCATTTTCTGATTCTTCAGCGAACAACTTGTGAATCTCTTCTATCTTTTCAGCTTTTTCCAAATGCCAAACTAAGCGTTGATGGATATAACCATCATCGGGTAAGGTATGCCAAAGGTTGTTACTGGTTAATTTTCTGTAATTCTCCAAAAATGTGGCGTGAGCTTGAGGAAGAGTTATTCCCAAACCTGCTAAATTACCTTTACGCTTAGGATTTTGTGGAGCAGTTAATAAATTACACGCGAGGTCATGAAATAAGTCATGTAAACGGTAGGTTGGTGTTTTATCCGGCAAAGGAACACCGGATAATAGCAGAGACTTGGAATGCAAGTAGCCCAACTCATCTGCTGCATCCCGCTCATCATCCATATCCCAAAGGGTTGCAGTCATCTTGGGAGTAATGCTTACATCTTCTGGTAATACCCCTAGCCAAATGAAATTTGATCGCGTTTCATCTGATAATTGTTGTACGCTCAAATTTAACGATGCTCTCAAGCTGAGTTTTTTTAAACTTGCTTCATCATTAACATCTCTGGCTGACTTGCAATCTAATGATTTTAACCGAGCCACCTCTTGCTGCATATCACGCAATAAAACCGTCCAAGAAGTACCACCAGCAACTTGAGCAGCAGCTAATTCTAATGCTAAAGGTAAGTAACCAAGGCTTTTCGCTAATTTTTTCGCATTTTTAGTTTCTGCGTCAGTGAGCTTACGTCCTAATTTTTTGGTCAGCAGTTCCATCGCTTCGGATGACTTCATTACATCCAAAGAATATTTACTAGCCCCTAATGCATCAGCGATCGCACCTTCGCGGGTTGTGATCGTAACTTGACAACGCGTTCCACCAACATTAAAAGCTTGTGCATCGGAAGTATTCCAAGCATCATCAACTACTAGCAGCGCAGCTTTATCATAAAGTAGCGTACGTAATTGATTGGAAGCAGCTTCCACACTAGTCGCTTTAAAGCTGTGGTCTCCCAATGCTTGTATCCAGCCACTAAGCAGGGATAATAGATTAGGTTTTTGACCTAAAGTCGCCCAAAGGATACCATCACAATATTTTTCTTGCACTTCTCGATCGTGTGCTAAAGCCGTTGCTAGAGTTGATTTACCAATAGAACCCAAGCCATGAATCGCAGTGACGACCAAAGTCCGTGGATCTGAAGAATTTGTGAGTAGACGTTTTTTAAGTTCTTGAGCGTATTCGGGACGATCTACATAGTAAGTTGGGAGGGGTGGGGCTTGGAAGATTTTAAGTTCTTGTACAGCAATAGGTAAGTGGGTTTGGGGTGAGGGAATTCCTAATTCTTTTTTAAAATATTCGAAATTACCTTGTAATTGAGCTTCTTTGCCTTTTAACTTGAGTTGGAATGTCCAGTTGGAACTGTTATTTCCTTGACCTTGATTTTGGCGTGTATCTGTTAAAACCCATCTTCCGCACTCTAACTGTCACAATCGGTAATTACTTAAATAAATCAATAATAAAAGAGTAAAAAA